>OZ246402.1:376383-1193217 GCA_965230975.1 uncultured Candidatus Saccharibacteria bacterium | reverse complement strand
GCGACTGGGCTTAAGTCGTAACAAGGTAGCCGTAGGGGAATCTGCGGCTGGATTACCTCCTTTCTAAGGAGTACCCTAAACCTCTGAGAGGTTTAGAAGAAACCCGATCTAAAAGTCATAAAATTAAGTCAATTAACGTACTTGTCACTTTAAAGTTTTTAAGGATCCGTGTATTATTTACACACAGATCGTTCTTTAAAATTTGTATTTCAGCAGGCCAATCCCGACAAGTCGGGAGAGCTTATCTCTAATCAAGATCAGCTTTAAACTGTGGTCATTGAACAAGAAGCAGGCCAATAGCTCAGCTGGCTAGAGCGCACCTCTGATAAGGGTGAGGTCCATGGTTCGAGTCCATGTTGGCCTACCATTTAAACTATTAGTTGTTTTTGAGTGCATTAAATCTCAGATTGAGTGCTGACCAAATTCAACCTACTAGTTGAATTTGGGGTCTTAGCTTAATTGGTAGAGCACTTCATTTGCAATGAAGGGGTTATGGGTTCGAGTCCCATAGACTCCACAATGTTGAAATACAGTTAGTAATTAGGTTTTAAGAGTTAGTTACTTAAAATCTAATAACTGACAAGCAATTGTCATTGTGATTGTTCTTTAACAACTGAATAGAAAGAAAAAATTCATTTTTACCGAGAAAGTAAAAAAGAGCATATGGTGGATGCCTTGGTACAAGAAGCCGATGAAGGACGTGTCAAGCTGCGTTAAGCCTCGAGAAGCTGCTAAAAAGCGTTTTACTCGGGGATGTCCGAATGGGAAAACCCATCTCAATTTATTGAGATATCATACAGCCAATACATAACTGTATAGAAGGTAAGCTAGCGAACTGAAACATCTTAGTAGCTAGAGGAAGAGAGACCAATAGGTTATTCCCTTAGTAGTGGCGAGCGAACAGGGAAATAGTTTAAACCATAAAAGTATTTAGCTTTGACGGACTCTGCTTTGCGGAAGATGTCATTGTCTAGCCCGTTTGGGGGTATGTACATTATGGGGTTGTAGGATATATTCGTTTAAGGGCCAAAAACCTTATATGCAAGTCAAAAAATTGTTTTATACTAGAACTTTACTGGAAAGTAAGGCCATAGATCGTAACAGCCGAGTATAGGAAATTTAACAATCTTGCTTGAATATAATCCTGAGTACTACCAAATAGGTGAAATCTGGTAGGAATCATCCAGAACCATCTGGAAAAACTAAACACTTCTTGTAACCGATAGTGAACTAGTACCGTGAGGGAAAGGCGAAAAGAACCCCTGTTAGGGGAGTGAAATAGATCCTGAAACCATATGCTTACAAGCAGTTGGAGTTCCGACTTGTCGGAATGACAGCGTGCCTATTGAAGAATGAGTCTGCGAGTTATTTGGCAGTGCATGGCTAAGATGCTATCCATCGTAACCATAGGGAAACCAAGTCTTAAAAGGGCGATTAAGTGCTGTCAAATAGACCCGAAGCCGCGTGATCTAACCATGAGCAGGATGAACCCCATCGAAAGGTGGGGGAAGGTCCGAACTGTTTAGCGTTGAAAAGCTATCAGATGACTTGTGGTTAGGGATTATACGTCAACCGAACGCGGCAATAGCTGGCTCTCCCCGAAATAGTTTTAGGACTAGCCTCGTTTTTGAAGTATGTGGAGGTAGAGCTCTGATTAGGCCTTGGGATTCTTCGGAGTTACCAGGCTTTGTCAAACTACGAATGCCATGTATGAATTAACGGGAGTCAGGCTACGGGAGATAAGTTCCGTTGGCCGAGAGGGAAACAGCCCAGAATACCAGATAAGGTCCCTAAATTTATGCTCAGTGGAAAAGGAGGTGGAATTTCTACGACAACCAGGAGGTTTGCTTGGAGGCAGCCATCCTTTAAAGAGTGCGTAACAGCTCACTGGTCGAGAGATTCCGCGCCGATAATTATCGGGGCTCAAGCATAATACCGAAGCTGTATCATTCTCACAATTTATTGTGGGATTGGGTAGGGGAGTGTTGTATGTGCGGCGAAGCATAACTGTAAGGTTGTGTGGAGCGCATACAAGTACGGATGCAGACATGAGTAGCGCAATCTCGATGAAAAATCGGGACACCGAATGTTCAAGGTTTCCGCAGCAATGCTAGTCATCTGCGGGTTAGTCGGTCCTAAGCCGAGGCCGAAAGGCGTAGGCGATGGATAATAGGTTAATATTCCTATACTATGTATATTTCGCTATCAACTATGGAGTCTCGGATTGGAAATTTATGGCGTCGATAGGTCGGCGTGCAAGCAATAAGGCAGGAGAGTTTGGTAAATCCGGCTTTCCGTTTTAACCCGAGTTGTTACGCAAAGTTTTACCTTTAGGGGTAGGGCAATTGTAAGGATTCAGTCTGCTGGAAAATCTTCTATGTGAGAAATATATGTAACCGTACCGGAAACCGCCACAGGTGAACTAGATGAGAATTCTAAGGTGTACGAGTTAATCCTTCTCAAGGAATTCGGCAAATTTGCCCCGTAAGTTCGCGAAAAGGGGCGCCTGATGTAGAAATACATTGGGTCGCAGTGAAAAGGCTCGATCGACTGTTTAACTAAAACACAGGTATGTGCAAACACGCAAGTGGATACATACATACTGACGTCTGCCCAATGCCAGAATATGACGGAAGGGGGTGGTCTCCAATTTATTGGAAGGAGCCTCTGACCTAAGTACTGGTGAATGGCGGCTGTAACCCTGACGGTCCTAAGGTAGCGAAATTCCTCGGTGCTTAATAGGCATCCTGCACGAAAGACGTAACGAGTTGAGCGCTGTCTTGAGAGGGAGCTCGGCGAAAATGAAATGGCTGTGAAGATGCGGCCTATCCACATCAGGACAAAAAGACCCCGGCATCTTTACTATAGCTAAGCATTGAGACAATATTTTTACTGCAGAGTGTAGGAAGGAGACTTTGAAGTATCGCTTTCGGGCGGTATGGAGTCGTCAATGTAACACTTCCCTTTATCTGTGTTGTTTCTGATTGGAGCCATGATCTGGCAACCAAAACAGTGCTTGGTGGGTAGTTTCACTGGGGCGGTGTCTTACTAAAGAGTAACGTAAGATCCCAAAGGTTACCTCATCCTGTATGGAAATCAGGAGAAGAGTGCAAAGGCATAAGGTAGCTTTACTGTAAGACTTACAAGTCAAGCAGTCACGAAAGTGGGGCTTAGTGACCTTTTCGTAGCGCATGGAAGCGCGATTGTTCATAGGATAAAAGTTACGCCGGGGATAACAGGCTAGTCTTGCCCAAGCGTTCATAGCGACGGCAAGGTTCGGCACCTCGATGTCGGCTCGTCACATCCTGGGGGTGTATCAGCTCCCAAGGGTTAGGCTGTTCGCCTATTAAAGTGGCACGTGAGCTGGGTTCAAACCGAAGTAATTCAGGTTGGTCTCTATCCGATGTGGACGTTCGAATTTTGAGGAGATTCACCCTTAGTACGCAAGGACCAGGGTGAGGCAGTCTCTGGTGCACCAGTTGTCGTACCAACGGCATGGCTGGGTAGCTACACTGCTATTCTGATAACTACTGAAAGCATCTAAGTAGGAAGCAAGCTCCAAGATTAGAATTCGTTATAGGTTCCTGGTAGACTACCAGGTTGATAGGTAACAGGTGTAAGCGCAGTAATGTGTTGAGCCGAGTTATACTAATAAACCAAAAATTTTCTCGGTAAAGTTCAGTACTCAGTTACAGTCTGTAGTTTTTCTACAAAGACAAACTGCAGGCTGAAGACTGAGAACTCGTGAATGAGTATCTTTCTATTCAGTTTTAAGAGAACAATCAAGTTCCTTTTAAAAATTTGGCCATCATTAGAAATAAGTTCTGAATTTCAGATTTTATTTCCGGTGATGGTATCGCTTTGGAACCACCTGATCCCATACCGAACTCAGAAGTGAAACAAAGTTGAGCCGAAGATACTCAAGGTTTAACCTTCGGGAAAATAGGTAATCGCCGGGTTAAAAAAGTCTCCACTCCAATGGAGACTTTTTTTATTCAATGTCGTCTTTAACAAGACTTGCAATTCCCTTTTTGTTTAAGAATAAACTTTAAAAATGGGGTTGATTATTTTGAGTCATATTAAATCGCGTAAAAGTTTAAATAGTAGATAGAATACTAAATTAATGTTGTAACGATAGTTTGTATCCTTTCCCTTTGACTGTTTTAATTATCTCTTTTTTGAATCCCATTTTTACAAGTTTACTTCTTATTCTTGAAATTTTTTGATCTATAGACCAGTCAGTTAGTTCTTTGTTGCTAAGCGTATTTACTTCTTCTCTTGTTATAAATTTATACTTAGCTAATGTTTCTAAAATAGCTTTTTCAGTTTTAGAAAAGTTTTTACTAACATCAATATTATTAATTAGTATCTCTTTATTGTTTGATACCTGAAAAGAATCTTGAGAGATTATAGAACTTAGCCATTGGGGCAACTGGTTGTTAATATACAGGTTATTTTCTTTTAAATGAGCTAGTTTTTCTAATAGCAAAGTATCTATTTTTTTTACTAGTAATGATTTTTTTATTGCAGATTTGTCTTCTATAGAAAATTCATTCCAAAGTACTTTTAATAATAGATTAAGTTCTTGGCTGTTTAGAGTCTCTTTAATGTTTTTCCCTAGAGAAAGCCCTCTGGCAATTGCTTTTATAACTTTTGGACATCCACCTGCAAACTTGATTATTGAGTCTATCTCTTCTTTCGATAATGAAATCTTGAAGAAATGCGATATGTAATCTATGTAGGTTAATATATTTTCTGGATTTAAATAAGGAATGTTAACTATATTATTAAATAGAAAGTAAAAGTCTTTAATATTATTAATTTCTATGTTGGTAGAAGGAAGGGTCGTAACTATAAATGATATTTTTCTACCAAATGCATCTCTAAGTCTTCCAATATACTTTGTATAACTTGATTTATTATTAAAATCTTCAATTATTAAGTAAGTAAGCTCGTATTTAAGTATCTCTTTGGTAATAAAACTTTCAGATGGATTATTAATAGCTTCCTTGAGTACAGATTCTATTTCTGAATCTTCTTTATATGCATTTAGGCTAATAAGTTTATACTTTTTCGCTGTATCCTCTTTAAAAACCTGTTTTTGAATCTCTGTATCTGTCAACATATTTACTATCATTGTTTTCCCGCCACCGGGTAGAGATGTTATACATATATTTTCGCCAAGCTTTATTAATGATGTAATTTTTTCAAGTTCTGTTTTGTATATTTTGGAAAGTTCATTTAGTGTCATATGTCAGAAATTATACCAAAAACGTCAGGAATGTTAAATTTCTTTGAAAAATGTCAAGCCCCGCAATCTCTTTAGATGTAAATTCCTAGTAATATTTTTAACTGTTAAATATGCAAGACTCGAATTTGGATCGTTTATTACTAGATCCTTTAAAAGATAACGTGATATCTTTTTTAAACGGCAAGGGACATGTCGTTCATAATAACGAGGTTTTTATTCAAATTGTAAATAGAATTAATTGGGGTGAGCCAGACGACTTACTAGTTTCGTTTAGAACTGATAGAGGGCTAATAACATTATCTGTAAATTTGAGATTACAACAATCGGAACCGTTCTCTTTAGCCTACGATGATATAGAATCTTAATTATTAAATAAACAAATATGGTAGATAATAAAAACTGGGATCAAAAGGTGCAGAAGTCACAAATGTTAGGTGTAAAAGTCGGTTCTTATCAAAACTTAAATAAGGTTTTGATGGGCAAAGGTATAGAAAGCGTTAGGTCAGAATTTATGGCGATTGGCTTAGAAGATAATGTTGTTAATGCACTTTGTGAAGTTTTAAGAAATTTAGGAGTTCACGAGGATAGAATGTTTAAAGGTATTCTTGTAGGGCCAACTCCAATTTCTACTTTAGGTGCATTATTTTTTGCTATTGATATTTTAATTAGAGATAGGAATTTTACTTTTGATGATTTTGCTCTATTCTTAACATATTTAGAAAGCGTGGAAGGTTTAGAATCTAGCTTTGACAAAGTTAGCGGTTCTGACCCTTATATTCCTGATCCTAGATATACTAATTTTAATTTCTATTTATCTGTTGCAATTTCTGAGTTTCGAGGTTACTTATCTAGGGTATATGAATCTAAAGGAGAGGTGTTACCTTTAACATATGCGTTTCGATTCAATGAGCTATTAGCTAATTTTTGTAATCATAGTCAGTTAAAGTATAGTCAAGCCTTGATAGTTAACGATAATTTAAATCGAGGTTTTTTGCATATAATTTCTATGCACCAAGACCCCCTTAAGGCGTTAGTTTTTGATGATGGATTTATATTTATAGAACTATATACTATTGTTGCAGGGTTTATTCTTTCTAATCCTAATGGAGCTGAGCAAGATATAACCTTTAGTGCATTTGAGATTGCAATAGAGAATATAGTTAGATCTGCTATAAACAGATTCCTTGTAGAGAATATGGATTTAGAGGCAAGTGAGACTTCAATTGGGTTTCAACTTAAAGCAATAGAGTTTGCGAAAGAAAATAATAAAATAACTTTAAATCAGTATGAATTATTTAAAGGAATTCTAGATCATCAATGCTTAGTTCCTATAGATAATATTGAAATGCAAAATCATTTAATTGATTGGTTTTTAAGTCATGATCCAAGAATAGAATTATTAAGTAATCTTATTAAAAGTGTTTTGAATAGAAGGGTGGGTTTTAATAAATTTAACTTTCACAGAGGTAAGTTTTTGACAATGTGGCCTATGCCAGAATCTTGATATTACTATAATGGTAAATTTATCTCTGAAAACTTTCTGATTTAGACAGTTAAATATCTTAGCTAACATTTGTCGGTAAGGGTTAGTGGCTAATAGTAAAAAGTAGTGTGAAGTACTTGACATAGATTTACAAAAATACTAGTATGATGGTAACCGCACCACATGAAGCTTAAGTGCAATCATAAGAAAATTTGAAAGTATCTTAAGTCTAATGTTTGTTTTGGTTTATGTGAAGAGGATGATATCTCGGATGCGCAGCCAGAATCATTGCTTTACAAAGCTGAGAGTAGGTAATAGCTGTAACTTGTTAAGATTTGGTTTGTTTATAAAGAGTACTGGTGGCAATCAGCTTTATAAATAACTGGACTTAAAAGTGTATAGTTTGTTACTGATCGGAGAGGATTTTTATTTTTTGCCAAAAACAAAAACCTTGCTCCCGTGCGGTACTTTGCGAATATACACGACCTTATCGAAAGATAGGGTCTTTTTTATGTCTACAAGATCTAATTTTTTTGTTAGAATTAGAATTATCTGAAAAATTTATTCTATGGACCAAGCTCCTATATACCAAGATGTTAAACCTACTCCGTCACCCGAGAAATCTGGACAAGAAAGAGAAGAATTAACTTTAATGAATGAACACTTTATAAATATTGGGTTTAGCGAGTTTATAAGTATTATGCGGCTCTATGAAAATGGGGGATTGATTTTGCTTTTTAGAGATAATGAAAGTAATACTTATACTAGATATGAAGTAAATATTTCCATTAACAGAGATGATCCAAGTATAGTTTCTGTTAAAACACTTGACTCAAACGGTGCTGTTCTAACTAATTCTACTAATCAAGTTAATCCCGCTTTTGCTCTAGCATTACTTAGTAGACTCATTGATGAGTCGGATTCGGGTAGGGATATTTTTATTGAGCATATTTCACTTCAAGAAATTGATTATGAATTGCCAAAAGAAGAGTCGGTTATTCCCGAAACAAGTAATATTACAATCGGAGATACCGAAGTTAGACCAGTAGAGCAAGAGGCTTACATTAGATACCTTATGGCAAATCCAGGCACTCCTGTTAGCTTTTACTTTCAAGAAGATAGAGATGGTCAAATGGTTAATAGAAAGGTTAGTCTTACTTTAAATCCTGATTCTAGCTTTACATTATACGAATATGAGTTTATGTTTGGAGGGTGGAATCAAGTTACAGAAAGTCGTAGCTATTTGCTATCCGAGTATAGTCCAGAAGATTTAATTCCTGAGATTATAGAAGGCAGAGAGATTTATGTGTCGGTAGTTGAGATAAGTAATATTGATCTTGGAGTGAGAAGAAATTTATCAACTAATCGAAATCCTAATCAAGATCATATAAGTGCAGTTGAAGTATCAATGAATTCACTAAGATTTAGTCCTTCTTACAGGTTTCTAGCAGAATTTCTTGGTAATTTTCGAGACCTCGATATAGATTTATCTATGACAGAGATTTCTTACACTTCATCTTCGGGCATAATTCACAGAGTACGGGCAAGTGAATTTGGTAATTTCGATTCACTTATAGAGTCTTTTAGAGCGGATATTAATAATAATATAGTTTCTCAAGATTTTTTAAGATATATACTTCAAGATTCAAGTCAGGGAATTATCTCTATTACGATAAGTGTAGAGTCAACAGATGGTGATAGTGGTCAGGTAAGAAATAATTTAACCTTGAAGTATAATGCGGTATCTTCAAGAATCGAAGTTGTTGAAAGTCGCCTTTCTGCTGAAACAGAGGAAGGTATAAACAAGAACCCTTACTTCCTTATTTATCAAGCAGATGGAATATTAGGCACCTTTAATAGGTTTTTACTCTCCAATGATACAAAATCTACTGATTTTGAATTCCTATCAACGGATATCATGAATAGAATAGTTCAATTTTTAGACATGGGGTACCCCGCTTTGGACAGTAGGCTTCAATACCTCTCGCCTGTTGAATTTAGGAGTAATCCTGAAAACAATAATTTTATTACAGGAGAACCGTCAAGATTACCTGAACAAACAGCTACACCAATTGATCCCGAAACTGGACTTGCGCTAGGTCAAAATTTATCTCAAAGGGATGGTGTAAATCAAATTACTCCAAAGTCATCTACTGAAAGTGCTAAGGAGGTCAAGTCTGGATTTGTCCTTCCGGGTGCGCGACTTATGTACGATAATCGAGTGGTTATTGTTGAAAGAAAAACTTCAGATGGAAAAATGGTGAAAGTTAAATATGAGAATCCTTCTCCTCAAGACCCTGTGGCTTTTGAGGTTTCTGAAGGAGATTTAGAATGGATAAAGAGGTCTCAGCCTAAAAAGAGCAGTAATCTCTTTGGAAGATTAGGGGAATTTTTAAGAAACGCTGCTCCGGGACGGTGATTTAAATAAACTAAAAACCATGCTATAATCTCCCTTGCATAGAAAGGAATTTAGAGCATCCTCAACAGAGGAAAATCAAACTCTAGGTTTTAAAAATTTTATGTCAAAATCCCAAAAAGTGAAGACTAAGTCTTCAAACCATCCATTAGATTCTCTAATGTCAGATGTACAAATTCCAAAAGTCTACAAAAAAGGAGACATCATCGAAGCTACAGTATTAAATGTAAAAGATGGTGAAATTCTTGTTAGCGTAAACGCTAGGGCAGAAGGAATTATCTCTGGTAAAGAGATGAGATTAGATGGTAAAAAAATCCAAAAGAAAGTAGGGGACAAAGTTCTTGTCTTTGTTGTTAACCCTGAAAACGAAGAAGGCCAAGTAGAGCTATCCATTCGAAAGACTGGTGCAGCTATGAGATGGCACGATTTGGATCAGGCAAGAAAGAGTGAGAGCACAATCGAAGTTAAGGTAATTGAAGCAAACACCGGAGGTGTTATTGTAGAAATTTCCGAAGGCTTAAGAGGATTTGTTCCAAGCTCGCAACTTCAAAACAGTAGAATTTACAATATTGGTAATTACTCTACAAAAGAAGAAGCAAGCAAAATGCTACAAACTAAACTTGCAGAGTTGATTGGAGAAACTTTGAAAGTTAAGGTCATGGAAATCGACAAGGAGAAAAATAAAGTAATCTTGTCCGAAAAATCAGTTTATTCCGAAACTGATCTAAACTTAAGAAAACAGACACTAACTGGTCTTAAGGTTGGAGATGTTTTGAAGGGAACAGTAACTGGAATTACACCATTCGGTCTTTTTGTTAATGCACAAGGTCTAGAAGGTTTGGTTCACTTGTCCGAAATATCTTGGGACAAAGTAACAAATCCAGGCGACTTTTATAAGATTAACCAAGAAATCGATGTTCAAGTTATTGGACTTCAAGATAACGGAAAAAGAGTTGCATACAGTATTAAGAGACTTAAAGACGACCCTTGGAAGAGTATTGTTAATAAATACAAGATCGGACAAATCGTTGAAGGTGAAGTTAAGAGTATTGCAGACTACGGTGCATTTGTTAAAGTAGAAGATGGCTTAAACGGTCTTATTCATATTTCCGAACTTTCTAACAAACTGGTCAAAGATCCAGAACAAGTTGTTAAGATTGGAGATAATGTTAAAGTCATGATAATTTCAATTTCTCATGATGATAGACACTTAGGCTTATCTTTAAAGAGAATCAAAGCTAAATCAGAAGGTTCATCTGAAGAAAGCGGTTCAAGAGAACTTGCAGAACTTGATAAACTAATTGAAGAAGCAAAAGAGTAAGCTACCTTGGTAGCTTGTTAGTTATGTAAAAACTTGTTTTTTATAACTAATAATCTTTAAACTTTAAAACTTTCTTTTTGGATTTTAACTACCCCTAGAAATAGGGGTAGTTTTTAATAATCTTTGTTTCCTTTTTTATGTTTGTTACACCGAGGGCTATATCCGAGGTGCTTTTGGTAGTGTTAATAGGTAGTATGGTAATTATCCCAACTATCTTCAAAATCAAAGAATAGCAAAGTTAGCTAAGTTGATTAAATCAAAAAGGGCTTTGAATCGAGTACTGTAAAAACTTTTCAATTATAGGTCTCTCATCTATTACAAAATTTTCTAAGTTCAAATTGCTTACATTTATCCATTCAACTTTCTCTACATTGCTTTCAGAATCGTCATGTTTAATTACTTGCCCCGATTTGTAAATGCATACTCTTGCTATAGCTACTATTTGTACTTCGATGTCTTCTTTTTGGTATCTCCAGGTCCAGGTATAAAAGGGAAGTAAGGGTTTTACAATAACTCCTGTTTCTTCTTTTACCTCTCTTATAATTTGATGGTCAACTTCTTCCCCGAATTCAAATCTTCCACCGGGTAATGCATATTTACCAGCTAGCTTTGTATTATTGTATAGATTTGAGCTGTATTTAATTACTAAAACCTTAGTTCGTTCTTTATTTAAAACTAAACCTTTTTGCGCAAAACGTAGTTCTTGATTCATATTTAAAAATAAAAAATTATTCGAATCTCCAAGGAGTATTTTTACGATTATTTAAGTTGAAAAAAATGAAATTTAAAAATGGAACTTTTCCTGCTTTACTTATTTCTGGATAATTTTCAATTATTGCATCAGCTCTCCTAATAGCAGCTTCTATATAATAAGAGAATGCATCCAGATGCTCGTATTCTGCAAACTCCCAATTCAAAACTAGTTTTTTGTAAATTGATATTAAATTAAGATCTCTATTTTCTATAAGGAGGGACAATTTAAAAGTTTCGACTATGATATTAATTGGCCATCTATGGTTTAAGTAAATAAATTCTTCCAGAGCTTTAATTAACTTAACTACATCTTTTGTAAGCGGGTCATCTACGTTATCTCTATTTTCTTTTCCTCTTAAAGGGTTGCAAAAATAATTCATAATTAATAAATAAAAATTAATGCAAGAATCTTAAATCTTTAGAAATATTTGCGTAAGTGAACGCTTATTAACCTAAACTGAATAAAAATATTATTTTAAGGGCTAATCACCCAAGTTAAAATATTTTTCTTCGGCTGTGAAAAATGGTGGTAGAATAGAGTTTTGTTGCAAAAATTTATATGTTTCTACTAAAGTTTTACTTTTTTCCAGCTTAATAGCCTTATCTAAATCTATCCAATAATTCTTACCAAAAGAATTTTCTGCTTCAAGTTCACCATTAAAAGTATCTGTGTAGCAAATATTGTAAATAATATCGTTAAAAAGCTCTTTGGTGTTTACATACCTAATTTTTCTAATAACTCCAATCCACTTAAAGTCTGCAGTTAAACCTGATTCTTCTTTAAGTCGTCTTGAGGCTGTATCAGTAAAAGTCTCACCTTTTCTAACACCTCCTCCAATTATTTCTTGGTTACCGTACAGTGGTTGCCTAGTTCTGGTTTGATATAGAACTTTTTTACTTTCTTTATCAAAAACTAAACATAAAGATGCAACTTTAAATCTATCTGCTCTTAAGCTAAAAGAGTCAATAAAGTCTATTTCCTCAGTGGATTGTTTGCCTTGTTTTGTAAGAGAGTATTTGTCTTTAAATTTTCGTACTAACCCCAGCTTAATTAATTGCTTTAAGTGGTAAGTATATAAATCATTTTCGATACCTTCTGGTTTTGCATCGACAAATCGCAAACCATCTTTGGATGTAAGTAGTTTAGATAGAATTTCAAGTTTGTAGTCACGGTTCATGTAAGGATTTTACAATAGATTTATTTAAATGTATTAAAAATTGTCGCACAGCTTGTGGGATAATTTGCCATGTGCAGAGAACTTGGGAGCATAATAAAATGAGTTAATTTCTCGTTATCACCCCTTACGCGTACCTGCTAACGTGTGGTAAAATTTACAGTTAAATGATTTCTACAACACTTATGGATAACCAATTAACTCAAGATACAAAAGGCTTTCAAAGACTAACTTTAAATGCCAGAAACATAATTCAAAAAGGATTTGATACAGCACAGGAGCATAATTTTAGGCAATATACACCCATGCATTTATTCTATGAAATGCTAAGAGATAGAAACAATGTAGTAAGCGAAATTATTCAAAAAGTCGGAATCGATATAGATACAACAATAAGCAAATTTAAAATCAAGTTTGAAGATAATTCACTTTCAAATATAGATATAACAACTCAGTTTTCAGAAGAGATAAAAGAGATAATAAATAACGCTTTTGTAATTGCTTCAGAGCTTCAAAACGTCTATGTAGGTACAGAACATTTGTTATTGGCTATGTTTAAATTACAAAATGTAGACTTTATTGAAGATATGAAAAAATTGGGTATAAACTATGAAATGGTGCAAAAAGCACTGCTTTCTACAGTAACATATCCAGGACAAATGAATCCTCAGGGTTCAAGAGTTGCTAACGAATTTGCAGATTTTAAAGACAATGCTCTAGAGGATTTTTCTAGAGATATGAATCAACAAGCTTTAGAAGATAGCTTTCCCAATATTAGTGGCAGAGATCAAGAAATTAAAAGGTTAATACACATCCTAGCAAGAAAAACCAAAAACAACCCTATCTTGGTTGGAGAAGCTGGTGTTGGTAAAACTGCAATAGTAGAAGGCTTTGTAAATCGTTTAGTTCAAAAAAAAGTCCCTGCATCATTTATAAATAAAAAAGTAGTAAATTTAGACATATCCGCGATTTTGGCGGGTGCACGCTTAAGAGGAGATGTAGAGGAGCGGTTAAGTGTAATCCTAGAAGAAGTCATGGAATCGGGAGACACAATATTGTTTATTGATGAAATTCACACAATCGTAGGGGCCGGATCTGCAGGGGCTAGAGATAGTATGGATATTGCAAATATTCTAAAACCATATTTAACAAATTCAAATCTAAGTGTTATTGGTGCTACAACGCATGATGAATATAGTAAATACTTTGAATCAGATGCTGCTTTAGCAAGAAGGTTTCAGCCGATTTTTGTAGAAGAATTAAGCTTGGATGCCGCAAAAAATGTAATTAGAACAATTGTACCCGAATTTGAAAAATTTCATAATGTAAAGATTAAATTAGATGCGGTAGATACGGCTGTAGAGGTATCAGATAAATATATAAAAGATAGATACTTGCCAGATAAGGCAATTGATTTAATAGATGAGGCTGCTGCTAGCGTAAAGGTAGGTAGAGAAATTGATTTAGAGCCGGAATTAAGTAGGTTGGGTGAAGAGCTACTTCAAATTCAAGAAAAAAAACAAAAAGCTTTAAATAATAAGGATTTTAAAAAAGCATCTGAATTCAAAGATAAAGAGAATGCTGTAATAAAAGAGATTGAAGATGTTATAGATGGAAAAAAGAAAACAAGCTCAAAGTACTCTAAAACGGTAACTTCAGAATTGATCAGAAATATTGTAGTAGAATGGACAAAAATTCCAATTGCAGCAAGCGATATTTCAGACAAGTCTTTAAAAGATTTGTCTCCAAAATTAAAAGAGAGGGTTATTGGTCAAGAAAAAATAATAGATGAGGTCACAATGGCTATACAGAGATCTCATTTAGGTTTGAATAGTGATAAAAGGCCATTATCTTCCTTCTTGTTTTTAGGACCTACAGGAGTTGGTAAAACGGAGTTGGCTAAATCTTTGGCAAGAGAATTGTTTGGTTCTGACAACTTGCTATTTCAAATAAATATGAGTGAATTTATGGAGCAGCATAGCGTTTCCAAGCTCATAGGCTCTCCTCCAGGTTATGTTGGTTTTCAAGATGGCGGTCAATTAACTACTTTTGTAAAAAGAAAACCTTATTGTGTAGTGCTTTTTGATGAAATAGAGAAGGCTCACCCGGATGTTCTAAATTTGCTTTTGCAAATTTTAGAAGAAGGTGAAATTACAGATGGAAAAGGTTTGAAAGTCTCTTTAAGAAATACAATAATTATAATGACCTCAAATATTGGAGCTAGAGATGTGTCAACGGATTCTAGACTAGGTTTTGATATTAGAATTGATGATCTTGAAACTAAAGAGCTAGACCGTGCATACGAAGATATGAGGGACAAAATTATGGAGGAGCTTAGATTTCAAATGAGACCTGAGATTTTAAATAGAATTGATTTGATAGATATCTTTAGGGGCTTAAATAAAGAAGATTGCTTGCTAATATCTAAAAAACAGGTTAATGAATTTGTATTGCAAATGATTCCTAAGGGTGTTTACATTACCGTAGATGATAGTGTTATTCAAAAGATTAACGATGAGGGTTACAGTAAAGAATTTGGAGGTAGGAATATAAGAAGAAAAGTTCAGGATATTCTTCAAAATGGTTTAGCAAAATTCTTGTTAGAAAATAAAATCTCTCAAAAAAGAAAGAATACTCTAAAAATACGAGCATTTGTTAAAGAAGGGGTTGCTAAATTTGAGTTTGAGAAATAAGGGGACTAGCTTTCTTGGGAGTGTAGGCTTTCTATTAAAAGTGTAGAACTTAAGTTTATATATGGCACATTTGCGACATCTCCACTCAATGGTGAGTTTTCTGCAAATATCGTTTTATAGGGAGTGGAGGTGTCGTTGCTAGCAAATCTTATCACTAGTTGCGGTTCGTAATGTAGCTGTAACTGAGAAGTCTTAGCTAAATCGAGAGTATCTTTAAAGTCTGCAGTATCTAAGTAAGAAGATTGGTCGTCGTTTAATGGTTTAGCGCTCATTACAATATGGCAATGTTGGCATTTTCCAATTAAGTTCTCACAATGAACACTATCTACTAATCCTCCAACTTTTAAAATAGTTAATTCGGTATGGCTAATAATCAAGGTTAAGATAACGTATAATCTTTTTTCATTGATTGTTCTTACCGCTAAGATTCTCTCTGCCTCTGTCAGTGGTGAATCCGAGTCGGTTCCAAGTAAATCGTCTTTATATGTGCTATCACCAGTGAGCTTTGCTAAGAAATTTGTACTCCCAATAATATTATTTACATAAGTGCTTATTAAATCTTGCATTGACTCAAGATCCGTGGGGTCTATTCTATAATCTATAATTGATTTGAGGAGGGATTTTATTTTTGATAAGTGATGATATCTTATGGGTATAATAATTTTTCCATCTTCCATCTTAATTTTAGAGAGTCCTATTAATATTCCTTTGTGCACCATCTTATTAAATAGGTCTATTCTAGTAGGTTCTACGCTTGAGGAATCGACATTGTATCCATGGACCAACTCTAGGGCTGTTTCTTCTAGCATTGTCTGTGTTTTCATAATTCATCTGTAAATCTTAGAGCAGATTATAGCATTTGTAGTTTTCAAATAGTCTAATTTATCCATTGCCAGCCTTGTGCACAAGAGATAGCTCAATACTATAGGTGTTGACATTTTATAATTATAGGGTATAATAATAGTGTTCCTTTAAAAAATACCAATTAATCCCAGAGTCTGGTTCGCGTACAACTCGGTGACTTACGTTACTGGGTACTTACTGGACTCTCGGATTAGCGGGTATTTTCCTTTCAAAATAATTCCCTAAAATATAAACTGTAGACTAACTTTAAATTTTGGAATATAATTAATGCAACTTCGATATATTTCTCATCTTGCTTTGTTGTAAAGTAATAAGAGAATCATCAAGACAGTTGGTAAAACAAATTTACCTTACCAAAAGCATCTAGGTATTAACCAAAATGATTTATTTATTAAATGTACTAATTAGTAACATTCAAACTTCAAAGTAATTCAACTTTTTATTTATATATTTTCATTTTTATAGTATGGCAACGAAAAAAGATACTATTGTGCAATCAACAAGTATTAAAGATTTAGAAAGCAAAACATTAGCAGAGTTAAGAAAAGTAGCAGCAGATTTAGACATTAAAGATTCTTCAGAACTCAAAAAGAACGACCTAATTTTAAATATTGTAGCAGAGCAAACTAAAAGAGGAGGCAATATATTTGCCGAAGGCTTTTTAGAAATTATTAAAGATACTCATGGAGTATTAAGATCTGCAACAATGCTTCCTGGTGAAAACGATGTTTATGTATCTGGTTCTCAAATTAAAAGATTTAACTTAAGACAAGGAGACTTTATATCTGGTCAAGCAAGACCACCAAAGGAAGGTGAAAGATACTTAAGCTTATTAAAAATTGAAGCAATTAATGGCTATAGTCCTGAAAAGGCTATTACAAGACCAAGCTTTCAAAGCTTAACGCCAATCTTCCCAGACGAACAAATTAAATTAGAAACAGATCAACATACAATTGCTACAAGAATCATTGACTTAATTTCCCCAATTGGTAAAGGTCAAAGAGGAATGATTGTTGCTCCCCCAAAAGCCGGTAAAACATGGTTAATGAAAGATATTGCAGCTGGAATTGCAAAAAATCACCCAGAAATTCATTTGATGGTGTTGTTAGTAGGTGAAAGACCAGAAGAAGTAACTGATATGCAAAGATTTGTAAAAGGCGAGGTAATTGCTGCAAACTTTGATGAAATGCCAGAATATCACACAAAAATTAGTGAAATGGCAGTTGAGAGGGCAAAAAGACTTGTAGAGTACGGCAAAGACGTAGTTATTTTAATGGATAGTATTACAAGATTGGCTAGAGCATATAACATTGTAGAACCACCATCTGGAAGAACATTATCCGGAGGTTTTGACCCTAAGGCTATTTTCCCACCAAAAAAGTTCTTTGGAGCAGCTAGAAATATGGAAAATGGAGGTAGTTTAACAATTATTGCAACAGCTTTAGTAGATACTGGAAGCAAGATGGACGAAGTTATTTTCGAAGAATTTAAAGGAACTGGTAACATGGAAGTTAAATTAGATAGAAGATTAACAGAAAGAAGAATTTTCCCTGCAATAGACGTAACTCAGTCTTACACAAGAAATGAAGATAAGCTGTTAAAACCAGAAATCTTAGCTCAAACATGGAGGGTAATTAGAATGTTAGATATGATTAAAACAGAATCTAACGCTAGCCCAACAGAGGTTTTGGTAGAAAGATTAAAGAAAACAAAAAACAACGAAGAATTTTTAGCAACATTACACGAAACAATGTAATTGAGTTTAATGCTAAAGCTGAGTGCATGTAGCTAGGCTAGAGTATTAAGTTGTATAAATTAAAAATTCTTCTAATAACAAAATACCAAAGGGCCCCGACAATGTCGGGGCCCTTTTTATTGGCAACTCTTTTCGTGGTATAATTTTCAGGTCTAAGTTATTACAGTCTTTGATATTAAAAGATTGTTTGGTCGCATTAAACAAATTGCTTCTTTTTTAAATCCCATTTTGTGGGCTAAAATTATACTAGCTTTTTTTGGCGTATCAGCTAAGTCTTTAACTAAAGGTTTAGAAGGAAGTAAAAAGGCACTTGTCTACAGGTCTTTTTGGGGTAGAAGTTCTTTATATAAAAATATTCTTCATGTTTCTTTTTTTGTATTTTCAGTTTTAATTGTGCTAACAGGAATTTCTACCAGGTTAAATGCTGTTCAATCTACTTCTCAAACATTATCTATTCAGTCGGCTTTGAACCCTGGTGATATAGATTTGTTACAGCAGGGTGGCAGTATTCAGACCGTTTTAGCGTCAACTCCGGGTGTTTACTTTACAGTTAATCAATATGTAGTCCAAAATGGAGACAGCCTTCAAAGCGTAGCAGATAAATTTAAGGTTTCAAAAGATACAATTAAATGGGCAAATTCTCAAATAGATTATTATTCAGAAAAGTTAAATGTAGGAGATACTTTGCAGATTCCGGAGGTTCCGGGTGTTTTATACGAGGTAAAGGCTGGTGATACTTTGGAAAGTATTGTTTCAAAAACTTCTGGTGATAGGGAAGCGGTAATTGGTGTAAATGAATTAGAATATCCAGATTTTAAAGTGACTGTAGGTACAAAAATATTAATTCCAGATGGTAAGTTGCCACCACCTCCGCCACCATTGCCACAACCTGTTTATGCAAGGTACCCAACAAACTATGGACAATCTTTAGTTAGTGGTTCGGGCAATGTAAATGGTATTTCTACGGCAAATCCTTTGTCTAATCCTGACTGTGGTGGTTATATTTTGTCTCGAGGATTTTTACCTTGGCATAATGGTGTTGACTTAGCAAAAGGAGGAGGGTGTCCTATTAGGGCTATTGCTTCGGGTACGGTAGTTTATGCTGGTTGGGGTACTTATGGTGAAGGTTACAATGTTAGAATAGACCATGGTAACGGTGTTCAAAGTCATTATTATCATGGAGATGGAAATATTTGGGTTAGATCTGGTCAACAGGTTTCTCAAGGTCAAGATTTAATGTATATGGGTTGTACGGGTAATTGTACAGGTACTCACTTGCATTTTGGGTTGAGAATTAATGGTGTTATTGTAGACCCAGCTCCTTATGTTCCTTATTAAAGTCTTTAGTTGTGGTTAATAAGTTTAAAGAGATCTCTTTGTAGCAAATATTTGGAACTTAGACTGTTTTCTTATGACTGATAACTTACTACCTATATTTTTCAAATATCCTTGGCAGGAGTTGAACCTGCAACCTCTCCCTTAGGACGGGATTGCTCTATCCATTGAGCTACAAGGACGTGTGTTTAATGTGCTGAGTGCTTGGAAATTATATCACTTATTTAAGTTTTATTAATAAAAAAGCCCTGTTATTGCTAACAGGGCGGGGTAGTGTTAATGCAAATATTATTTCTTTGGTTCTTCCCATTCCATGCTGTATAGTACTCTTTCGATAGCTGTTTCGTAGTCAGAGATTTCTTCTTCTTTAAACCATACTTTTAGTTCTCTTTCTGCTTCATCTACAGAGCTAGATGCGTGTATTAGGTTTCTTGCCGCTCTAAATGCTTCGTCTGCCATTATGTAAGAGTCAATTGTGAATTCAGATCTTATGGTACCTACGTCTGCTTGTAGTGGGCTACCGTGTCCTGTGATTTTTCTTACATGTTCTATTGCGTGTGCAGATTCTATTACCATTGCAACAACTGGTCCTGCTGTTAAGAATTTAATTAGTCTTTTTTGTACGTCTTCGGCTAATTCGATTGGTGTTTTATTTAATTCTATTCCTTTTTCTTTGTATATTGCTATTGTTCTGTTTCCGTTTTTTGTTTTTTCTTCATCGCTCCACCAGTAGTGTTGCTCTGCTTGTTCTTTAGTTGGCCATACCATTTTCATTGCTGTTATTTTAAGGCCTTTCTTTTCAAATCGGGATAGTATTTCTCCCATTAATCCTCTTTGTACTGCATCTGGTTTTAGCATAACCAGAGTTCTTTCGTAATTACTTGGCTTTTGAATCATATAAGTTGGTTATAATAAATAAGTTAGCTAAGATTTAATAATTGCGCTTATTCTGTTAGCAGATATTAGCATATCAGCTTTTAAAAGGGAATTGGTTGATGGTATAATCCTGTATTAAAATTTATTATATGAGTGATAAAATTCTAGTTATAGGCGAGGCACCAGCTTGGCAGTGGAATTTGTTTTATTCAACTGCTGCAAAAAAATTAGGTTTTGAAACTATTGATCTTGATCCAACAAAGCTAACTTTTACTATTGGAAAAGGTGATTCAGTTAATTTTTGTAAAGATGAGGATTTGATTAAAAGTGCTAAATATATTGTTTTTCTGGCAGAGAAGTATGAACACCTTTATTATCTACTTACTTTATCACTTAATAAGTCACATAGGATATTAAATGGTTCTGCTATATTAAAATACCCAACTTTTTCTAATAAATTTATTCAAAGTATTTTAATAGGAAATATTGGTGACTTTATTCCACAAACGCAATTTAATTATAATAGAGAATATTCTATAAATAATTATCCAGCTATTATTAAGAAAGTTACAGGTTGCGCAGGTACTGGAGTTTACAAAATAGATACTATTGATGCATCAAAGCAATTGTTGAGTGAGGTTAAAGAAGATGTTTTGGTACAAGATTTTATTCCAAGTAAGGTAGAGTCCGTAGATTATCGGGCAATTTACTTAGACAATAAAATAATAAGGTGCGTGAAGAGATTTATTAAAGAAGGAAGTTTTAAAGGGAATAATACTAAATCTATTGAGATATTTGACTTAGATGGCCTATTTGTTGAGCAGTTAAAAAATATCGCTACAGCTTTAAGTATAGATTTTTGCGCTTTCGATTTTCAAATAATAGACAATAAATTGTATATTTATGAAATTAATAGATTCCCATATTTCAGTAAAGTAAATGAAGCTTACGGGAATAATTTGGCAGAAGATGTATTAAATTTCTTAATAAGAACAAAATGAACCAGTCAGATTTAGTTTCGATATTAATCCCACTTTATAACAAGGAAAAATATATAGTAGACACTCTAACATCAATAGATAGGCAAATTACTTATGGTAAATTTAGTATCGAGGTTATAATAGTTGATGATAAGTCAACCGATAATTCTCTTGAATTAGTAAAGGATTTTGAATGGAAAAATCCAAATATAACTAGGGTTGACATTATTTCAAATCAAGAAAATGTAGGTCCAGCAGTTACTTTTAACACTGCTTTGGATCTTTCAAAAGGTAACTTTATTATACCCTTTGATGCTGATGATTTAATGACTAGAAAAGGAGCTTACTTTCGATATTTAGAGTTAATTAGTGATGCAAGTGCTGATTGGGTAAGTGGCGATGTTCTTGTAATGAATGATGAAGGCTATTTTAGATCAGGAAAAGAAAATGTGCTAAATGAAAATGAGTATCGTAATTATACTAGAGATGAAGTAATTGAAGGTGTTTTAGCCTCAAAGTTTCCAATTAGTGCACAGTCAGTAATGATTAGAAGAGAAGCTGCGGTTAGAACTAGATGGATAAATACAATAAGAAGTTCTCAAGATACTGGAATGTGGCTATCTTTAGCTGCCAATGGCTATGTTTTAAAGAAAATTGAACATTATGTTGCGATTTATAGAAGTAGAGCTGGTCACCCAGAACAAGGTGGTTTGTTTGGTGAAAGTATTATATCCGGACAAAAAGTACGTGATTTTGAAAATATGAAGGTTCAATTACAAGACTTTTTAAATGACTATCAACTATCATTGCTGGATGCAATAATTCTCCACTTTAGAAATCATAGATATCTCGAGAAGGTCAAATCAATTTAGCAATTTGTTTTATAATCATTTTGAATCCATGCAAGGACTTCATCTTTTTGGTTTTGAGCAAGTCCATTCTTTAGATTTTTCGTTAGTCCATTTTCTTGAAATTGAATGTAAGCGAAAGCTCGGATGATATCGTACTTAATGTTTAATGCCTTCGCGCATTTATATATAAATTCCATATCCTCAGCATTTTTTAATTTTTCGTTATAATAAATTTGATTATCTATAAGACTTTTCCTCCGTATCATGGTAGTGGATGTTGTATATGGAATTTTCCCCTGGGTGGAAATCATGTAATGGTAGCATAGTTTAAAAAATTCAGTCTTTGAATTAGCGTTATTGAACATAAGTTTAGAGTTGAAGGATTCCCACTCGGCTAATTTTCTGTCCTTTTCCATTATCTCGCTATACATCTTTTTATGTACTTGAAATTCACTATTGATATTAATGGCTGACCCAGCAATACCATCATAATGTGGGTTTTGATCCAAAAAGGCTGATCTATACGGTATACTCCATGACCTAAGCATATCATCTGAATCTAATAGTGCAATAAATTCACCTTTCGACTCTCGTATACCTACATTTCTTGCAGAAGAAACTCCCCCATTTTCCTTTTTTAAATACCTTACATTTGGTAAATTTAGTTTTTCTATTACCTCTTTGGTATTGTCTGTACTACCATCATCTACTACAACTATTTCAATATCATCAATTGTTTCTTGATTTGCAGCACTCAATATAGATCGGGTTATTACATTAGCACGGTTATAAGTTGGTATTACTACACTGACCTTTGGAGTATTCATTATATTAATTTAAAAGATTATTTATATAATTTGCAATGTCTTCTGCTTCAAATGATTCTAAGGTATCTTTAATAGTAATTCCAGGTGATTTGTTAACTTCAAATACTTTATATTTTTTATCATTTTCATCGAAAACAATGTCTACCCCAGATACCTGCAATTCAAGCAATTGAGCTGCCCTAACGGCAAGTTCTTTAACTTCTGCAATGACTTCTCGACTAAAAACAGCTTGACCGTGATTAGTTTTAAATGAATCTACTTCTTTTGATACATGTATTTGTGTTTTGCACTCTTCGCCACTTACAAAACCTCTATAGGTATTCTTATGGGGTATGAATTCTTCTATAAACCAAAGACCATCATTATCATCGTTATGCTTTATACTAGACAATTTTGTAATTAATTCCTCTTCGTTATTTATCAAAAAAACCTTTTTCCCTAAGTTTGCTTTAGATTGTTTTAAAATAAATCTTTCACCAATTAAGTTTGAAAGATAATCGTAGGACAGAGTAGAAAGGTTATTTGAAAAATAAAACCTTGGGGTTGGAATATTATTTAGAGTTAATAGAACTTTTTGCAATATTTTCCCAACATGGTAATTAAATTTTTCTCGAGAATTTATGTATTTGATACCTTTATACTCGCAGAACTGTGCAATCAAACAAGATATATCATAATTAGCTGAGCTTAATGTATACATATATACCACTTCAAATTTTGAAATATCATGATCATTTATTTTTATCTTTAACCCTGCTAGTGGGTCACTGTAAATCTCTAAATTACTATAGCCGTAAGAAGCAACGATCTCGATCTCCTCATTTAGATACTTTTTGATACTATTTGTTAATTCTTGGAGTCTAGGAGTTGTTTCTTCTTTTTTGAAGGTAATTAATACTTTTTTCATTATTTTTTACTTGGATCAATTAAAAATTTCTTTAAATCTCTGCTTCCAATAATCATTTTAAAATCTAGATTGCCTCTTGTAGCAATATTCCCATAAGATTCAAGCTCTAACCCTGAAATATTTAGTTTTACTGGTACGCTTATTCTATATCCTATACCATTCGATGCTTTAATAATAGCTGTTCCTACAATATCCTCGTGTTTTTCTAAAGTGAAATTTAATTTATTAGCTTCTGAATATTTTTTTGCTTCTTCAATAGATGTAAAAGTAGGAGCCTCTGAAAGAATATTTTTAGAATACTCAATTGCATTATTATAACCTAATTCTACCGCCAATGACTCATCAATTGAAGTCATACCTGCTCCAGTGTCAATCTTAGCTTCTACCTCGATCTCAGCTCCATTTTTGCCTATTAATTTTACCTTCTCAACAAGGCCTATCACCTGTTTTCCTGTAATTTCTTCAACCTCTTCTTCAATTTCTCCGCCAAATAAATTTTTGCCTAATCTAATACCATGTTCAACACTCTTAACCTTTAAACCCTTGGCTTTTTTTAATCTCCACCTTAAACCATCATGATTTGCAATTTGAATAGAAAGCCCGGGTCTAGCATTTAGTTCTACAATCATAGGCCCCTTTTCTTTATCTATCAAAAAATCTACAGCAGCAAACCCCAATTTTGTAGCTACACTTGCCTCAATTGCATACCTTAAAATCTTATCCCAATATGGGATTTTCAAACCAGATAAAGATAGTTTTGTATCTGGAACACTGTCAATCGGGGTAGACTTTCCAATAATAGCAGTTGTAGTTTTTCCAACAGCAATATCAATCCCAACACCTATAGCTCCCAAGTCTAAATTTGCCTTACCCTCAGATTGTCTTGTAGGGATTCTAATATAAGACATTATGGGAATTTTGTTGTATACAATAATTCTAATATCGGGAGTTCCTTTATAAGTGTAGTTTTTAAAATTTTTATGATTTTGTACCCGTTCTTCTATCAAAATAATATCTGGCTCATTAAAAAGAGAGTATTTACCATCTATAATATCTTGGCAGTGAGATTTTAAATCTTGCACACTCATTCTAGTTCTATCTGCCCTTACAAAACTACCGTTTTTAGCTTTATTATAAAAAATTTCAATACCACCTCCACGAGTACCTCTTACCGGTTTAACAACAAAGCTCTTTGGTAAAGAATTGAAATCAAAAACCTCTAAATCTTCTTTAGACCTAATAACTTTAATCTTTTTTGGTACTGGGATGCCAGCTTTGCTAAGAACTTTTTTTGTTAAAACTTTATTATCTGCAATTTTTTTTGCAGGCTTAAGATTATTCTTTTTTATGAATATTAACTGACGCTCATTTCTACCTAAAACAAGCTTTCTATTTTTTAGTATTAGACTTATTGTGTTCATCAACTAAATCTTTGTTAAGTAGAATAGTTCGAAATCTAAAATATTCAGTCAATCTTAATCCTAAAAATCTCCCAACATAAAGGTTAATTACTATTAGAAGTAATATTGACCATGGATTATTTAAAACAAAATACTGAATAGCGTTAATAGATATAACAGCATATGAAATTAGTGTAATTAATAGTGTTTCAAATGCTAATCTTGCAGTGTATTTAAAATTCTTTTTTGCATAAACTGCCATAAATCCTTCTGAACTTACAATAAGCGCAATAAATAAGAAAGGTGCAAATGATAGAGGGAGTGTTCTTTCTAACAATACCATTAGGGTAATTACAATCATCATAGTAATAGATGTTGCTGTAATGATTAATGAAAGCTTTGGAATATAATGCATTCTTAGTTTTTTCAATAATTTATAGAACAATGTAGATGTTATAAAGATGCATACATAAAACAATAAACCATATTTAAGCCCGGTAATAAAGTTAACTTCAGACCCGCTATTATTTGCTATATCAAAAAATACAAAACTTGCAAATAGAGGAGAGTAGAAGTTTATACTTCTTAAACCTATTACATATCTGGCAATGCCAATAATAGTTGCAACTATAGGAATTAATAAAAGTATTAAGAATAACCTTTGAAGTATGATTATATCGGAATACTTTACTCCGTATTCTATTAAAAAATTAAAAATAATGTCCATTTTTTTGACTGTTAAAATTAGTAGTTTTTTGTCCTAGCTTTTTTGAGAAACCCTTAACTGATAATATAAATTTAAGCTAAAACCCTACATGCATTATAGCATTTTTTGGTCTAAAAAGCCCCTGAAACCTAAATTAAATCTAGATTTTCAGGGGCTTGTATAACTTAGCTAAGTTAGCTAAAGTTGAGATTATTTAACCTCAACTTTTCCACCTTCAGCTTCGATTTGTTTTTTGATATCTTCAGCTTCTTCTTTCTTAGCAGCTTCTTTAATTGGTTTAGCACCACTTGCTACAGAATCTACTAGGTCTTTAGCTTCTTTTAAGCCTAAGCCTGTAATATTCTTAACAACTTTGATTACGCCAATCTTGTTTGCTCCAGCATCAGTTAAGATAACATCAAATTCTGTTTTCTCTTCTACTGGTTCTGCTGCGGCTCCTGCTGCTGGCATTGCCATCATAGCCATTGGAGCAGATGCTTTAACATCAAATGCTTCTTCTAAAGCTTTTTTTAAATCAAAAGCTTCAACAACAGTAAGCTCTTTAATGCTATCAACAATTTTTTGTACTTTATCGCTTGCCATTTTTGTTGTTTTAATAAATAAAATTTAATAGTTAGTAGTTTTAAGTTTATTGTTTGTAGTTATTACTACAGACTTTAACTTGCAACCACAAGCTAATTACTCACTTTTGAAAGCTTGATCAATAATTGAAACGTATGCTCTTGGAGCATCTTCCAATACATTAACCACTCCAGACATAGCTTGATCTAAGATACCTAAGATCATAGCAACGCTTCCTTTCTTGTCTGGCATTTCTGCAATTTCTGCTGCCTGTTCTTTTGATAGCAATTGGCCATCTAAGATTCCAGCAATAATGTCAACCTTAAGGTCTCCATCTTTGCTTTTTGTTGCATCTGTAAACTTTTTTAAAGCTTTTGATGCAGAAACAATGTCTTCTCCCATGAATAAAACTGCATGCTCTCCAGTTGCCAAAGATTCTAACTCTGGTAACTCAAGATCTTTTAATGCAATTTTGAAAATGGAATTCTTTACAATGTTAAAGTCTGCATTAACATCATAAAGGTCTCTTCTAAAGTCATTTGTTTCGTTAGGTGTTAGTTTTGATGGTCTTACGACAATCACTCCCTTAGCGTTTTGCAATTTTGTTTTGTATTTATCAACTAATTGCTTTTTTTGTGCTTTAGTTTTTGCCATTTTGTTTAAATAAAATATATTCCGCTTTCACGGTTTCCTTTTTAAAGGATTCTTTGCTTTAATAAGGTCAAAAAAAGACGCCCAAGGCGCCTTATGTTATACCTAATTACTAATAAAATAGAGTATTACTCTAAATATCAATAATTAAGTATAAGTTTATTGCGTCTCGGCAGGAAATTTATTTTCAAGATTGCTAGAAAACCTGCTGTCTTTGACTTTTTTAAATTACTTAATGTTTTGCATTATATCACTTACATCTACCTTTACGCTAGCACCCATAGTAGGGCTCAATACTACTTTCTTAAATATTGCAGAACCAGACTTTTTTGTTTCTGCCATTATTGATTTTAGAACTTCTAAAATGTTAGCAGTTAAGTTTTCTGTAGGCATATCTACCTTCCCAACTTTTAACTTAATAGCACCTTGATCTTGAATACTTTTAAAGTTTATTTTTCCTGCTTTAAAACTCTTTACTGCTTTTTCAATATCTGTAGCAGGTACAACTGTTCCGTTTTTAGGGTTTGGCATTAATCCTTTAGGACCCAAAATCTTAGCTGCTCTTACTATCTTTGGCATTGCACTTTGAGTTGATATAACAACATCAAAATCAGTGTATCCACCTAAAACCTCTTCAAGTAAATCATCTAATCCTGCCTTATCAGCACCTGCTGCTAAGGCTACTTTTGCATCTTTTTCATCTGCAAAAACTATAACTTTTTTTTCATCTCCTAGTGAGTATGGAAAAGTAACGCTCCCTCTCACCACTTCCTTTTTATCTTTAAGATTTAAAAGGATGTCTAAATTTACAGATCCTACAAACTTGCTCTTAGAATTTGATTTAACAAATTCAATAGATTCTGTTAGTGTTTTTGTCTCGTTCTTATCCATATTTTTTATTTCAATTGGCTTTAATTAATTAATCTATAACTTCAGCCCCTAAGCTTTTTGCAGTACCTTCTACAATTTTAAGAGCAGAGTCTAGTTTTTTAGTATTTAAATCAGGTAATTTTTTTTCTGCAATCTCTTGCAAATCTTTTCTTTTAATTTTTGCTACTTTATCTTTATTTGGGGTTGCAGATCCTTTTTCTATTCTGAATTTCTTCTTAATCATTCCTGCCACTGTTGGTTGCTTTAAAACCATTTTAAAGCTTCTATCTTTAAAGACAGTTACAACTACAGGGATTTCGTCATTACCCATAGCAGCTGTTTTTGCATTAAATTCTTGGCAGAATTGTTGAATATTAATTCCATTTTGACCTAAGATAGGTCCAATTGGAGGTGCTGGATTTGCTTTACCAGCTTGAATTTGTAGTTTGAATACATTTGTTATCTCTTTTGCCATGTTATTTATCTTTTCTTCAAATAAATTATATTTTTTGTACTTCTAAGAAATCTAATGTAACAGGTGTATCTCTTCCAAAAAGAGAGAAGAGTACTACAACTTGTCCCTTAGCTTCATTTACTTCTTTAATTGGACCTCTAAAATCTGCCCAAGTGCCTGAAACAACTTTAACAACATCTCCAACTTCAAAGCTGGTTTTAAATGTTGTTTGTTTTTTAATTTCTATAAAGTTTAAATCCTTTTCTGATAATGGTGTTGGATTTTTAGATTGTGCTGTCATTCCTAGAAAGCCTCTAACGCCTTCTGTGTTTCTTATTAAATGGATAACTTCTTCGGTTGGCTCCATTTTTACATAAACATAACCTTTGTGAATTACTTCAACCAAGGTTTTCTTTTTACCGTTTTTCATTACAATTTTTTCTTGAGTTGGAACAACGACATCTATTACTAAATGGTCTAGATTGTTTGCTTTTACTGTTTGATCTATCATTCTTGCAGTTTTCTTCTCTTGATTAGAGTTTGAGCTAATTACGTACCACCTTGCCTTATCATTCTCCTTTTTGACTTCAACAACTTCGCTAGTTTGTTCTGTTACTGCCTCTTTTTTCTTAGCCATTATTTTAGAATTAAAAATTGCAATTTAAATTACTAGTGATCTGATTTGTACAAAAATCTGATCTACAAAAAGTATAAATAAAGTACCTATAACTAAGCAGCTTACTATTAAAATTGTGTATTTAACAGTAAGTTTTTTGCTTAACCATTCTACTTTTTTTAACTCATTTAGAGTTTGTACTATAAAGTTGTATGGTTTTTTTAAAATATTCATATTTTTATAAGAACACGAGCGCTCAGACTCGAACTGAGAGTCCTGGTTTTGGAGACCAGTGGTTTACCAATTAACCGACACTCGCTCATGAGCTTCGCAACTCGCTATTATTTACCAACTTTCTTAGAAAGTTTGAAATCCAAGTGCTTTCTAAGTTTTCTGCTATATTTGCTAATAGTTTGTCCAGTTAACTTCTCTACAGCATTCTTTGACAGCCTTACTGTATAGTGCTCACCAGTTTCAGTGCTGAAATATCTGTAAACATTTGTTTTGTTCTTTTTACTTGACTTTGCCATATTTGTGTAGCTAATTATACTAAAATTTACCCAATACAGGTAGGCTTTAAAGCACGAAATTATATCGTTTGTTTAAAGCTTTTGCAAATCAAAAACAATTTAGCCTTGAAAGCTTGTTATCTTGCTCAAATATTATTTTATTTCTTTCATTAAAAGATAGTTTTATGTCGCCATTTTTTGTTTCAAATGTACTAATATTATTCGATTTTAGTATGTTCAAAACTTCAATGTGAGGGTGTCCATATTTATTATTTTCACCAGAAGAGATAATTGCTACATCTGTAGATACGTTCTTTATTAGGTCTTTATCGGTTGAAGTATTGCTACCATGATGTCCTAGTTTTAATACTTCATAATCTTTGTCCGTGGAGTTTTCTAGACTAAGTGTCTCAAAGCTGGACGATAAGTCTCCTGCAGAATATAAATTGCACTTGTCTAAATATATTTCTGTTGCAATAGAATAATCATTGGAATCGTAATTTTTTACACTGTTTAAATTTAATGGCCACAAAATATTAATATTGAAATTCCCGAATTTAAAATCGTTTATTGAATCGATATAATATGTCTTTATGTTTTTTTCTAGAATAGTATTTTTAATCTCAGAAATTAAAGAATTTTCTTTTTTAGAGTAAGAGATAAATAAGTTTTTAATAAAATATAATTTTGAAAGCCTCAAAAAGCCTTCTATATGGTCTTTATCAAAGTGAGTCAGTATTACAAACTCAATGTTAGTTGTAGATTTGGGTACGTATTGGTTTAATCTTTCTACAACAACGTTGCCGGGGCCTAGATCTATTAGTCCAATTGCTCTTTCTGAAGTTAATAATATTGAATCTCCCTGTCCAACATTCAAAAATATGATTTGATCTTTTTGTATTAAATTTATCTTCAAAATTTCTGAAAATAAGCCAATATTTAGTATGACCAAAAGAAAGCTAATTTTTATTAAATTCTTTTTTAAACTTAAAATAGTCTATAAAAATAATAATTAGTAAGCATATAAAAAGTGGTTGTAAATTATCAAATGCTAAATAGATATTGTTAGAAATAAAATCTATTACCTTATATATTAAATTTAACAGTGTAGTGGTGGCTAGTTTAATTAAGTATAAAAATAAATCTAAATTCAAATATTTAAATATAATTATTAATATTCCACTAAGCATTAGTAATGGTATAAATGGTAATACAAATATATTTGTGATTAATCCTGAAAAGTTAACTTGTTTAAAAGAAAGAAATGTAATTATTGAGGTACTTAAAATAGCATATAAAGATGTTTTTAAATCTTCTAGGAGTGATTTTAAGCTATCTAAGGTAGCAATGTTTATATAAAGTTTACCAAGCAGTACAATTCCTAAAGTTGCAAATGTACTTAACAAAAAGCTTAAATTAAATAGATAAAACGGATAGTAAATTAATAATAAGGCTGTAGATAAAAGTAATGCGCTAATTGCGGTAACTTTTCTGCCAAAATAACTTGCTAAATAAATAAAAAACAGCATTAGGCTTGCTCTTAAAACAGGTAAGTTATCTAATCCGATAAATAGAGTAAATATAAATACTATTAAAAGTGAGAATATAATTCTTGGTCTTCTACTTATTATTTTTGAAAGTATAGAATAAATAAGTGTAAATATTATTCCAACATTGAATCCGGATACAGAGATTATATGGTAAACACCTGAATTTTTAAGATTGATGGCTAATTCTTGGGGCAAATTGCTATCTTCGCCAAATAATATACCACTTAGTAGGCTACTGTCCGGTTCTGCTAATGTTTGTTCTATTTTACTTTTTAGTTCTGACTTGAGTTTATAAAGACTTGTAATAAAACTTGGGTTTTTATCTATTGAAATTATTTTTATATTTTTAATTTCACTTGTGATCTTTTTTGAGAGTAAAAATCTTTTGTAGTCAAACTCGCTAAGATTACCTGCGGACTCTATTGGGCTGATTCGGCCACTTATTGTCAGTATGTTGCCAATATCAATGTCCGAATATTTATCTGTTTTTGCATAGCTCAATCCAGCATTACCTTCTAGTTGCAAAGTAATCTCTTGCTCGTAATCTTTAATTAAGGGTTCAGATACGACTGTTGCTATGTAAAAAGGTTTTGCTATTAATGTTGGCTCTGTTGGGATAGATTGAATATAAACATTACTAGAAATTAGACAAATTAAAAAAACTAGTAGGTAGTAAATTTTTAACTTTAAAATAAGAATTGTTAGTATAGTAATTGATGCAATTAATAAAGCACAATCACTCACGTTTATTAGGATTGATATCACCAAGGATAGGCATATAAAATTAATTTTAATTCCTAAATATTTTTTTAAAGGCCTATAAAATCTAAGCTTTAGGTAGTTAAAGATCATAAGTTATAAGATCTTTGATTTGCTCAAGTATGTTAGCATTTAACCCTGCTTTTACTTCTAAATCTTCTATTGAATTGAATGGTCGATTATCTATAATTTTTTTTGTATAAGTTTCTCCAATTCCAGGTAATTCTTGTATTTCTGCTGCAGATGCTTTGTTTATATTCAATAGACTTAATGATTCAGATTCTTGTTTTTGCATAGTTATATCTTTAACTTCTTTAGGGGCTTGTCCAGTGAATTCTATTAAATTACTCTCAGAGTATGTATCCTTAAAAATAATTAGTATTTGTACTAATGTTAGTAAAGAGAGTCCAATAAACAGGGCATAAGGCATTTTTTTTATGACATTTTTCATAATAATAATATAACTTCTGTTATTTTAGATTACGTTTCTGTCAAAATCCTTACAATTTGAAAAATTGGCTCACAATTTGAAAAATTGGCTCACAATTTGAAAAAGATAAGCTGATTGAATTTATCTTGAGTAGATTTCAATGCTCTCGATTATTATATCTTCTGATGGGGTAGGGTTGTTTGTTTCAATATTAACTACACTAATCTTAGCAATTTGATCTAAAACTTCTCCTCCGGATACGACTTTCCCAATCACAGTAAATTTACCATTTAGGGTATCTAATCTGGAATCATCAACAGTAGAAATTATTATAAAAAATTGTGCGCTATTTGTATCGGGGCCATTGTTTGCCATAGCGACTGAAAATCTCTCGAGTGGTTTAGATTCTAGTACTGGGGCGGATTTGTAGCCTAAGTTGCTTAGTTCATTTCGTTTTTCTTGAGATAGTCCTAAGCTATCCCAGTTAACTTCATCTTCTATAAAGTATCCTGTTCTACCTTTCCCATCATCTGTAAGGTCATCGTTTAAAGTATTTCTATCCCCACCTTGAATTAGAAAATCAGGTATCATTCTATGGAATTTTGTTCTTGTGTAATAACCCATAGAAGATAAATATATAAAGTTATTTACATTTTTTGGGGCATTGCTTTCAAACAAATCTACTGTAATTGTACCTTTGTTTGTATTAAGTCTTGCAAGATAGTTTGTATTATCTGTAAGTTTAAATTCAGGCTCGGTATTAAATGATTGGTCAATATTAACTGATTTTCTATTGTAAATTAGTGGTACAAAGAAATCTCTTCCTAAAAAGATGATTATCCCAAAAATTATTATTATTCCAACTAAATAGACCCAAATTTGATTTTCTTGTTTAAACATTTTTTAATTGATTTATATGTTGAAATATAACTATACCTGCTGCAACGGACATATTTAAAGAGTTTACTTTGCCTGCCTGAGGTATTTCTATAATTTTATCGCATCTTTCTCTAAGATTGGTAGATAAGCTTTTATCTTCACCACCAATAATTAATAAAGCAGGATTTTTCATATTAGAATTAAATAGGTTTTGCCCATCTCTTTCGATCCCAATTATTTCAAATCCATTATCTTTAAAATCTTTTACTGCTTGATATATATTAAGCCCAATAATTGGAATATGAAATGCTGCTCCGGTTGAAATTTTAATTACAGTAGATGTAATTTCAATGTCATTAGGAATTATTACTCCGCCAAGGCCTGCGCATTCTGCGGTTCTTATTATTGCACCAACATTATGCTCAAATGTTGCTTCGGAAATATAGATGTAGGACTTATTTAAGTTTTTGTGATCTTCGAATAATTCATTCAAAGAAGTTAAGTGAAAATCTATTTTCGCAGCTACACCTTGATGTTCCTCTGAATTTGAAAGCTTTGATAGTTTTCTCTTATCAAGTAATTCTATTTTTATGCCTCTTCTTTTGGCTAAAGCTACAATCTCGTCTATCTTTCCCTCTTGTTTTAAATTTGTTTCGAAATATATCTCTTCAAAAAGAAAGTCACTTTTTAGCGCTTCTATTAAGACATTTCTTCCGTAAATAATCATTTTGTTATTTAAAAATTTAATTTTTTACTAATATCTTGCCAGTAAATTAGAACATATTGTCTAGTTATTACTGTGCAGGTATGAGCTAATTACTTCATAATTATGGGCTAATTACTTCGTAATTATAAATCAGATGGAGAGTGAATAACAGAGTAGAGTTTAAATAAAAAAACTTCCCGAAAAATCGAGAAGTTTTTAAATTTTTTAATTTTAATTATGCAGAAGCTTCCACTGATTTTCTAAGCTTTTTGTAAGCTTTCATGGAAATTTTTACTCTTCTTACTTGGCCGTTTACCTCAAGCTTTACTTTTCTAAGATTTGGTTTCCAGGTTCTTTTGGTATTAGGTGCTTTGAAAGCCCACATTCCTCCTCCTCCGGATGAACCTCTTCTGTGCTTATGGTTTCCACCAAATGCTGTTTTTTTGCCTGTTATTTCACAAACTCTTGACATATGATTTACTTAAAATTGCTCGTTGATTTTAATGTATAAGTCTAAAAAAAGCAATGAGATTTACCTTTTATCCCTCAATATTTTCTTCCTTATCTTCTTTTATTTGAATAATACAACCATTTAATAAAAGATCTCTAAGTGTCTGGTCCTCTGCAACTAACCTATGGAAATCGAGTGCACCCTCATCGTAAAAACCAGGTCCGTTTAATAGTTGGCGAACATTTACGTATACTATTAGAAATAAAGTGCTACCTTCCGAAGGCTCTTTAAGTTTGCCACCATAAATTCTAGAAGTTCTTGTCCAAATACCTTTCCAGCCTGTCTTGATATCTAAATCTACACCATGCTTTTGTAAGTTTTCCTCGTAATTGCCAAAATTAACTTCTCTTTCTTGAGATCCATAGAAGTATCTAAAAGCAAAATTCTCAGGACTTTTCTTATACATCTCAGCCAGCTCGGGGAAAGCAAGTAAAAGGATTTGATAAGTGCTGGTGTGGAAGTTCTCTGTATCTAAGTTATCATCGGGTGTATTCTTGTATGCTAGTTCTATTTCAGAATAATTCAGCCTTACCTGTTGTATCGGTCCTGGAGAAGCGCTATTTATGTATGCTTCCCATTCATTACTAGGGGGGATTTCTTCTAGGTTTCTAGTATAGTGATTATTAGTAAAATTATATTTTTCTAATATGCTTTGCATAGAGTCTTTCTCTGATTTTAATTCGCTCTGAATAATCTCTAGTAGTATTTCTTTTTTTTGAGGATGTTTACTTGTAGCAATTTGTAACAATTGTATTATTCCTATTCTTGAAGATTTACTATTATCACTGAAATAATTCCAAAGTATACTAGCGATTTGTGAGCTAATGAATCCATTGCTTACATACATTTGTATAGTTTGAAGTGTAAACTCTGTAGAATGTAGATTTTGTTTGTAAGCCAAGCTAGCATCTCCCGTTTCTCTGATCCACTGACTTATAGGATTGGACATAATGACAAGCTTAAAATAAATTTAGATAGGATTTATATCAAATTAGAGCTGTATTTTCAAATATATTGCGGATACATCTGGACTTAAACTGTTATAAACTATATAATCCCAGAGTCTATTTTGTTCATTAAAACGCTGGAATAGCTCAATGGCAGAGCAACGGTTTTGTAAACCGTAGGTTGTGGGTTCAACTCCCACTTCCAGCTTATATCCGGAGATGGCGGAGCGGTCAATCGCACCTGACTGTAAATCAGGCAGCCTTAGGCTTTCGGAGGTTCGAATCCTTCTCTCCGGATACTTTTTTAAACCCCTTAAACTTAATTCTTTTGCTATAATTCTTAGTAATAATTGCCGCGGTAGCTCAGTTGGTAGAGCACACCCATGGTAAGGGTGAGGTCGCGGGTTCGATCCCCGCTCTCGGCTTATTTACTAAATCTCTCTCTAATTTATAAATTTCTTGAATGTGTAATCTTAAAATAGTGGGTTATTTTCTGAAATTGTAAGGACTTTGTAAGAAATGGTTGTAATAATTTGAGAATGAATTATCAAGATAAAGTCAAATTTACATTTTGTGCATATTTAAAAGAAGGTTTTGGGTGTCAAACATTCCATAAGCTGTTCAAAGAAAGTAAGTCTGAAGATGAGTTCTTTTTGTATCTAAAACATAACTTCCAATCAGAATTGTCAAAGTTACAAGAGTTCTTGGAAAAGCTAGATAAATACAATATTAAGTATATTTGCTATTGGGAAGAAACTTACCCTGAAAAACTCAAACAGCTGGTAAACCCCCCAATAATTTTATTTTATATTGGAAACATATCTTTATTAAAAGAAGATGTAATGGGAATTATTGGTACTAGAAAGCCTTCCGATTTAGGCATAAAGAATGCTCTGTATTTTTCCAAAGAGTTAGTTAAGCACTTTGTTATTGCAAGTGGGCTTGCATTTGGGGTAGATATTATTGCAAATAAGGTTTCAGCTTCAATAGAATCAAAAAGCATTGTAGTAGTTCCAGGGTCTCTGATTAAAGTTCATCCCTATACGCATCAAGGTATATATAATGATATCTTAAAGAATAAGGGGCTAGCTATAAGTGAATATCCCTTTACGGACAGTATAGATAAAGGGTCTTTTGTCTTGAGAAATAGAATATTGGCTGGAATTTGCAAATCTATCCTAATTATTGAATCACCAAGAAAAGGTGGGTCTATGCTTACTGCAAAAATAGCTAGTGATATTAGTACAGATCTTTATTCAATCCCTGGAAATATAGATTGGTATTCATACGAGGGGAATAATGATTTAATTAAGCATGAAATGGCGCATTTTGTTACAAGCCCATCAGATATTTTAAGAAAAGAGAATAAGCCAGTTGTAAGTGATAGCGAGTTTATACCTAATAAAAATGAATACCTGATTTTACAATCAATCTTAAAACACGGTGGTCTAGATTTAATTTATGATGATTTAAAAAACGAATTATCTTTTGAATCTATTTGCGATATTATGTTAAATTTAGAAATGAATGGTATTATAACCAGGAATATTTCTGGAAGTTATAGATTAATTTAATATGAATTTAGTAATTGTAGAATCGCCCTCTAAGGCAAAAACAATCAATAAATATTTAGGGAAAGATTACCTAGTAAAGGCTTCAAAAGGTCATGTTGTAGATTTACCTAAATCTAAAATAGGAGTAAATGTAGAAAAAAACTTTGAAGCTGAGTATGAGGTTACTAATAAGGCATCCTTATCAGATATTAAAAAAGCGTATAAAGGTGCTGATAAGCTAATACTTGCAGTTGACTTGGATCGAGAGGGAGAAGCTATTGGTTGGCATATTGCTAAGGAATTAAAGTTGATAGATGACAATGGTAAGCTTAAATCTAAAAAACCTTTAGAAAGAATTGTTTTCCACGAAATTTCTAAAGATGCAATATTAGAGGCTCTAAAAAATCCAAGGGACATAGATATGAATTTAGTTAATTCTCAACAAGGAAGAAGAATACTAGATAGATTGGTTGGTTACAAATTATCACCATTGCTTTGGAAAAAAATTGCTTTTGGTTTATCTGCAGGTAGAGTGCAGTCTGCAGCATTAAGATTAATTGTAGAAAGAGAACGTGAAAGAAATGCATTCAAACCAGACGAATATTGGAGAATATTAGCTAACTTATCTAAAAATAAAGATAGCAAAGTTAGCTATAAAATCAAGGAAAAGACTACTGGACAAGAAGAAAAGACAGAAGATATTTCTGACCAAAACTTGATACAATTTGCACTTGTAAAGATAGATAATAAAAATTTAGAAATAGGGAATAAGGAAAATGCTAGTAAAATATTAGAAAGTCTAAAGAATAATAAGTGGATTATTTTAGATATAAGTTCTTCTAATCAAAAAAGAAGCCCTAAGCCCCCATTTATTACAAGTACTTTTCAACAAGCAGCTGTAAATAAATTAGGTTTCACTGCCAAAAGAGCAATGCAATCTGCACAGAAGCTTTATGAAGCCGGATTAATTACTTACATGCGAACAGATTCTGTTTATATTTCAAATCAAGCAATAGAGTCTGTAAGAAACCACATCAAAGCACAGTTTGGGCCAAAATATCTGTCAGAAAAAGTTAAACTATATTCATCTTCAAATAAAAATGCACAGGAAGCACACGAAGCAATTAGACCTGTTAATTTAACAAAAAAAGGAGCAGAATTAGGCTTGGAAGGAGATCTACTAAGGGTTTATGATTTAATATGGAGTAGAACAATTGCATCACAAATGTCAGATGCCTTATTTGAACTTATTAATGCTGATATTCAAATTGATAATATGCTTTTCAGAGCTAATGGGAAAACCATTGCTTTTGATGGTTACTTAAAAGTATATAAAGAATCTCAAAAAGAGAATATACTTCCTAAACTTGAGGTGGGTGAACAGCTATACCCTAAAGATATCACAGCCTCTCAACACTTTACAGAGCCACCTGCAAGATACTCGGAGGCAACTATAATTAAAAAATTAGAAGAATTAGGTATTGGTAGACCTTCAACATATGCGAGTATTATTTCTACTATTGTTGCTCGTAAATATGTTTTAAATGAAAACAAATACTTAAGCCCTACAGATACAGGCACTGTAGTTACAAAACTTTTAGAAAAATATTTTAAAGATATAGTGGATTATGGATTTACAGCTAAGATGGAGAATGACTTAGACGATGTAGCTGTGGGTAAGCTTGACTGGAAAAAAATGTTAAAGGAATTCTACTTTCCTTTTGAAAAGAAGGTTATAGAGAATGATAAGTCAATCGGGAGAGAGGAGTTTACTGTATTGGGTACTTCTGAAGAAAAATGTCCATTGTGTGGAAAGTCTATGGTTATTAAATTAGGAAAATACGGCAGATTTTTAAGCTGTACTGACTTCCCAAAGTGTAAAGGCATGTTAGCTATTGAAACAGAAGATAACAAAGGCGTATCTGAGGCCGAGGTTTTAGATGAGTCGTTATACAAACCTGCACCAAAAACAGAACAGGGTGATCCTTATGTTTTAAAAAAAGGTAGGTTTGGGTCTTTTTGGGCACATCCTGACTACCCAAAGGTTAAGGATGCAAAGCCTTTAGAAATGACACTTAAGGGATTAAAGCAGAAATATGGTGAAGTTCCAAAGACAGAAGATGGTAGACCGTATCTAATTAAAAAAGGTAAGTTCGGTGAATTCTGGGCCCACCCAGATTACCCTGCAAAAAAAGATATAATTAGAATAAAGAAAAAGCAGTCTTCTTCTGAAGAGAGTCAGGAATCTGTATCCGAAGAAACAACATAGTTATATTTTTCTAATAGGACTTGCTAATTTCAAATCATTTGGAATATATAAATACACCATCCCTTGTTTTAATTTTATTTCCTTAACATTATAATCGCTTGTGTCCATAGGTTCTTCAAGCTTAGTTAGATCGTAATTTTTGCTAGAACAATTTAATTTGCAAGAAATCTCAATTTCAAAGAGATGATTTGCATTTATTGATTTTAGAGAGTAGTAAGTAATAGATTCTTCGGTTTTATAAGTCATTAGAATGTTTGAGTTTGTATTTTGTTTTGTCGGAGTTGGAATAATATAGATTGAAATGTCATTATCGTAGTTTTCTACATTTATAATAGGCTTAGTTAAACCTAAGCTAATCATTAAAACACTTCTACCTCCGGTTAATCCTTCTGATAGAGAATTGACATATTGATAAAGTGAATTGGATCCCGTGATCTTTTTTATATGATATTTAATAATGTCGCTCACTCCAAATCTTTCGTAGCTATTAATATATTGATAATCAGCTCTATTTTCTCCAACTATATTTGTAGGTGTAAATCTATACAATATAAAAAGCAGTAAGGAGTATACGCTTAACAAAGATACTGCAATTGCTATGAGTGTTTTTCTTCTTTTAAAATGATTGATAAAAGAAGCTGTGCCCAACGTTATAATAGGTAGTAGTACTATCAAGAACCTTTGACCCGCGCTATCTCCAGCCCACCAGTTTTGCCAAAAACTATATCCAAATAAAATAGCAGCTAAAGGTGCTAAGGTGAGTAATATTAGGTCTTTTTTTTGCTTGTTTATTATGAAAAGCCCAACGGTACTTATGAATATTAATGGGGAGTAAATGTACCATCCCCGTATATCTGAAAATAAAAGTTGTATTAATCTATCTAGGTTAAAGATAAAAACAAAGCCGTCTGAGAGAGAGTAGCCCGTTGTTAGTATTGATCCGTAACTAGCAAGATTATACGAGAAAAATATTAAAGCAAATGGTATGCCTCCTAATATTAGCAACAATGCTTTAGCTCTAAATTTCTTGAGTAAAAATATACCAATAGGTAGTAGTAACAAGATATCGAATGGTCTTATTAAAAATAATAATCCAAATAAACTTCCAATTAGTATGATTGCTCCATTCTTGTACTTTATTTTTTCAAACTTATTGCTCCTTAGTTTTAAGCATAGGTAAATGATTAAGGAGAATGTAAACACTTCGTAAATATGTGAGTATGATGCATTAATAATAGTATAAGGTAGTGTAAATGATCCCAAAAATGTTGTTGCGACAGAAAAATATGAAATTCTTTTGCTAAATCCTAGTATCTGTAAGGATTCGCAGATTAATAAAACGCTTAAAGATGCCAATGTAATTGCGCTTAGGGAGATTACCATTCCATCAACTAGAGAATGTCCATTAAAGGCATAGTAGTAGTCTGATGTAGTACTTCCAGATTCTATATTTGAGTATAATCCCAGCAAGGGTAGCCATATTAATGCATTACCTACGGTGTAGGGGGTGATAAATTTCCCTTGATATTCTATTACCCCATGTCCAGTATAGTTATAATACTCAGGTTTTTCTTCGGTAGTAAAGCTTCCTTTTTCTGCTAAAGCCTTGCCGGCATGATAATACCCATAGCCATCTCCAAAAATAAAGGGCGATCCAATAATAGCCCAAGCAATCGCAAGTAAGGTGAATGTTGTTAGAAATATCTTCATTGGTTTAGTTTAATCCTTTTGAACTAATTTTTCTACTTGAACACCTTTTGCTCCGTTTGTTACGATTAGGGCTGTCTGTGTAGTGGACATCTTGTCTTTTGCCGGCAAGGCAGGGTGGTATTTATCTCGTGGGTTTGATATAATTCAGCATTCAACTTTTAAATGGTTGAAAAATCAGCACGTAAGTTAAACCTTCCCTGATAAAAATCAGGCTACTTACGGAAGTATTTTATTTAAGTAAAGGTATAAAATATGTCAAATGACGTAAAAGAACCTTCTGGCTCAGAAGCTGAAGTAAAAGAATCTTCTGAAAAAAAAGCGAAAAGTAGCGCAATCCCTACTGTAAAAGACCTACTTGCTTCTGGCGTTCAATTTGGTCACGAATCTAAAAGATGGAATCCAAAAATGTCCCGATACATATATGGTACAAAAAACAATATCCATATAATTGATATTCAGCAAACAGAAGACAAGCTAAAAGCTGCTGTTGAGTTCTTGAAAGAAGCTGCGGCGAACGGTAACATCTTGTTTGTTGGTACAAAAAGACAAGCATCAGAAATAATCAAAGAAGAGGCTATTAGGGCAGGTGCTTTTTATGTAGATGAAAGATGGGCAGGCGGAATTTTAACAAACTTTCAGGTAATTAAAAAAAGTTTAGATAAATTAAACTTAATTGAAAGACAATTAGAAGAAGGTGTTCAAGATAGAACAAAGTACGAAGTATCTAGAATGAAAAAAGAGTGGCAAAGGTTAACTAGACTTTATTCAGGTATTAAATCTTTAACACAAAAACCAACTGCTGTGATCGTTATCGATTCTAACTTTGAAAAGGCTGCTGTAAAAGAAGCAAGAAAAATTAGAGTTCCAGTAGTAGGTATTATTGATAGCAATTGTGATCCTGAATCAGTTGATTATGTTATTCCTGCAAACGATGATGCTATTGGTTCAATTAAGCTAATCTTAAAAACTTTAGCGGATGCTGTTTTAGAGGGTAATGGGGGTAAGGGGATTCAACATAATCTGAAAGACTATGCAAAGGCAGAGGTGAAGATTGTTAAAACAGAAGAGGTTGTTGATGAGATTGAAAAAGTAGATTTAGAAGAATCTAGTGAAGATAATAAAGAGCCTTCAAAAATCGAAGATTCAATTGAGAAGACAAAAAGTCTAAAATCTGCAACTAAAAACAAAGGGATTTTAGAAAGAGTTAAAGAAGAAGCGGATGCAAAGAAGGTTAAGTCTAACAACTAATTGTTAGCAGTTAAATATTTAATTGTTAATTTTAAAACAATGATAAGTATAGAACAAATAAAAGAATTAAGAGAAAGAACAGGTGCAGGAGTAGGCTCAGTAAGAGAGGCTTTAGAGTCTACAAATGGAGATGTAGAGGCCGCAATAAAATACTTAAGAGAAAAGGGTATTGCAAAGGGAGAAAAAAGAAAAGACAAAGTTGCTAGCAACGGAATATTAGGTACATATATTCACAACAATAATAAATTAGTAGTTGTTGTTGAGGTTGCTTGCGAAACTGACTTTGCTGCAAACGGAGAAGATATGAAAAAATTTGCTAGAGACTTAGCAATTCATATTGCTGCAGTTAACCCAAAGTATGTAAGTGTAGAAGCTGTTGATGCAGAGACTCTTAAAACAGAAAAAGAAGCAGCAGAACAAGGTTTAGAAGGTAAACCAGAAAATATTAAAGAGAGTATTATTCAAGGAAAACTAGATAAGTTCTTTAAAGAGACAGTATTGTTAAAACAATCATTCTTTGTAGATGAATCAAGAACAGTTGAAGATGCTTTAAATGATATGATTAGTAAAATTGGTGAAAAGATTCAAATTACACAGTTTTATAAGGTTCAGGTTTCTCAAAATCCTGTAATCTCCACAATTTTTGGAGGAAGTACAGAATCAGAAGAGTAATTGTAAAAATTAATTGCTTACCCGTTTTCGAATAATGATGTAAAATATCTTGTTCGGAAGCGGGTTTTTTATATTAAATTTTATAAGAAGTATATGTTAGTAGATGAAAGCACTATAGTTAGTGATTTAAAAAAAGAGGAAGAGCGATTTAAGAAGGAGATTTCTGGTTTAAGAACTGGCAAGCCTAGCTTACAAGTTTTCGAATCGATATTTGTTGATTACTATGGTGCACCAACTGCAGTTTCTTATATGGGTTCTCCTACTCAAAATGGTTTGTCTATAACTTGGAAAATCTTTGATAGAAATATGACTCAATCAGTTTTAGATGCAATTGTTGCTGCACAGCTGGGTGCTTCAGTAAATCAATCTGACCCAGTTACAATTAATGTTAACTTTGTGCCAATGACTCAAGAGGTTAGAATGCAACAAGTTAAGGAGCTTAATGCTTTACTTGAAGATGCTAGAGTTAAAGTTAGGCAAAATGTAAGGCGAAAGTATATGGAAGAGATTTCCTCCATGGATAAAGTATCAGAAGATGATCAAAAGAGAAGCGAAGAGAAGGTTCAGGAGTTGGTGGATAAATCTATCTCTAACTTAGAGGAAATAGCTAAGGTTAAAGAGATAGATATAATGGCTGTGTAACTTAATTATAACAATTATTAAATATGACTTTTAATCCAATATCTATATTAGTAACTTTAATTGTTTTAACAATAATTGTTGCAATTCATGAGTTCGGTCACTTTAGTGCTGCAAAGTTCTTTAAAATGGAGGTGAAAGAGTTTTCTATAGGTTTTGGAAGGGTTCTATTTAAGAAATTCTATAAGGGTACAAACTATACTTTTAGATTATTCCCTTTAGGAGGCTTTGTTGAGTTAGAAGGAGAGTTAGATAGTTCTAGCCCAAATAATTTTAGAAATAGGCCTTACTATCAAAAAGTGGTAGTTCTTTCTGCAGGTGTAATTATGAATATGGTTTTAGCAGTAGTATTATTGACAGGGTACTTAGCTATAACAGATTACAAATTCCCAATTGCTAAACTTACAGATTACTCATTTACTAATGTTCAATCTCAAAGTGTTTACGCACCTGTTACAATAACTTCTATCTCAGAAGATAGTCCGGTAAAGGAGATTTTTAAAATCGGAGATTCTATTGTCCAGATAAATGGAAAATCTTTTGATAGTTACAATGAATTCTTTCAGAATTTAGAATCTTTGCAAGGTAAAGAAGCTACTTTCACATTAATAAACTTAGATACCTACGAGACTTCAAATATAGACTTTACTGTACCAATTAAGTCGGACAACGGAGGAATACTTCAAGTAACCTTATACCCTTCTAATCAACCAACATACTTCTTAAAGTATAAATCAGATATTCTTTCTGGCGTTTCAATGACGTATGATATTTTTGTTTACCAAATTAAAGCACTTGGAAATATATTTTCAAATGCATTTTCAAGTGGAAATTATCAAGAAGTATCAAATTCTGTTGGAGGAATCGTTCAGGTTGCAGGAACTGTCAATAGTGCAGTAGCTTTAAATGAATATACGTTTCTTGTTGCACTAACTGCTTTTATAAGCATCTCTTTAGCATTCTTTAATATATTGCCAATACCTGCCCTAGATGGAGGTCATATATTGATCATTACAATTGAAAAGTTAACAAAACGAAAACTTTCAGATAGAGTTATTAATTTTATAACAACTGCAGGGTTTGGGTTTATGATAATCCTATTTGTATTAGTTACTTTTAAAGACGTTTTGCAATTAGTGTTGCCAAAATAAGAATACTTGGAGTCTTAACATACCTTATGTTAAAATACCGAGCAATTAATTTAATTAACTAAAAGGAGGTGTATGTCAGTTGTAGTTCACGATGATATGTCAATCGATTTAGCTTTAAGACTTCTTTGGAGAGAAGCAACTCGAGAAGGAGTTATGGAAAAGCTAGAAGAGAAGAGATATTATTACCCAAAAACAAAAGCAGTTCACGAAAAACGAAAAGTTTGGGAAAAAACAAAAAGACGAAGACGAAGTGCTGCTAGAAGAATTATTAAATAATTAATAGCATACAACCTTCAATTCAAAAGAATTTAAAACGTCCCGATTAATCGGGACGTTTTTTCATTTAGTTTTCTACTGCTTCTGAAAGTAATTGAAATTCGGGTAATTTCAACCTTTCTTCAATCCTATCTTTTAAGTAATTTAATCCATTTTCTTCAACTAAATAACCTTGACTTTTAATGTGTTTAAGAATGATGCTTCTAGGCACACCTAGTTCTAGTGCTATTTTTGCTATTTTTAAAATCAAATCTACATCATCTTCAATGTAATTTATTTCCATTATCCTGTCATAAATGGCTACTAGGTTTCCTCTTTGTTGAGTTTCTTTAAAATGTTTAAAACCGTCACGAATTATTCTAGATACTGAGTAGGAAACCGGGTTAGCATGTCCTAGTAAATGTATATCAAATTCTGCAATATGTTTGGATACTGGCCAGTCTGGTGACCTAAAGTTTCCGCCATGTCGTGGGTAATTGCTGGTAAATAAACTAATCATATATTGGTGAACAGGTTTATCTGATTTTCTTAGCATATCAACAATGTAACTGTGAATAAACTTTGTTGAGATGTAAGCAGCTGCAACTTCCTTCCAGTTACTAAGTCCTCCATAGGCGATTAATGCATTTCCGGGTACAGGGCACATAGCTATTGCCGCAGCAATTGCAACAACTCTAGCTTTAGCTTCATCAGATGTAGTTTCGGGGTTGTTTGCTATTTCATAAGCTTCCCACAAGACTGAAAGATCGTAATCGTTGATTGTGTTAAAAGTACTTGGACTATTTAGATCGACTAATTCAACCATATCTTGGTTAAAATTTGGGAGCCTTTTTCCTATATATTTGCTGTCTGTCATATTTATTCAAATAATATCAGTCTGGATTATATCATTAATTACAAAATTAAAAATTTAGCATAGATTTCTTAAAAAATTAGCATCATCATGTATAATAACTTTATGGCAGAAAACACAGTACTTTACCGAAAATATAGATCTAAAAGCTTTTCAGAGGTTGTTGGCCAAACAAAAACGGTAGAGATATTAAAAGGTAGTATAAATAAAAATAGGGTTTCTCACGCCTATCTTTTTACCGGTCCAAGAGGGACAGGTAAAACCACTTTAGCTAGATTAATGGCCAAAGCTGTAAATTGCGAAAAATTTAACGAACTAGGAGATGTATGTAATGAATGTAGTAATTGCAAAGCTATAAATGAATACTCCGCAATAGATATAATAGAAATGGATGCAGCTTCAAATAGAGGAATAGAAGAGATTAGAAGTCTAAAAGAAAACGTAAATTTTTCACCAAGTTTTTTAAACAAAAAAGTATACATAATTGATGAGGCCCATATGTTGACGAAGGAGGCCTTTAACGCACTTCTAAAAACGTTAGAAGAACCACCTGCTCATGTAATGTTTATACTTGCAACAACAGAATCACATAAGATTCCCGTAACTATTCTTTCTAGAGTTGAAAGATATGACCTTGCCCTTGCATCTCGAGAAGAGTTATTTGAAAAGTTAAATACTGTATTAAAATCTGAAAAGATGCAAGTAGAAGATGGAGTTTTAGAAATTATCTATAAAAAATCGGGTGGAAGTTTTAGAGATGCAGAAAGCTTGTTATCTAAACTTATAACAACAAATAAGGATAATTTGATTACTTTGCAAGAGGTTTATACCTCATTAGGCATGCTAAAAGAAGATGACTTAGTTAACTTAGCTAAGTTTTTGCTAGCAAGAGATTTGCCAAATTCCTTAAAAACATATGATCAATTTATAAATGATGGTTATTCATCTATAAGCATAATTGACAACCTAATAGAAAAACTTCATGAAATCATTTTGAGTGATTTAAAACTGGCAAGTAGTTATATCCCTATAGTTAATTTTGCAATTACATCTAAAACTTTATTAAAAGAATTCATAGATAAAAATTTAATCTTGAGACTTGAAATCATTAAGTATTGTGCAGAAAGTCTACCTAATCTTAGATCTGAATCAGCTGGTTCAGTAACAAATTTACCTAATACACCATTGCAATCTAAAGCTATAGAACAGATCCCTCAGGTTAAACCAGATAAACCTCTTACCCCAAGCAAAATCCAAGTATCTAAGGGAAATTATAAAGAAACTATAGCAGAATTTGCTAAAACAGATTACCCACGACTTAGGCAAATAATTTTAAACTCTCAAGTAGATTTAGATAACGATATTCTAACAATCAAAACTCCATACAAGCTAAATATTGCTTTTTTAAATAAGCCGGAGGTTAAGACATATATTATTGAACTATTTAAAAATAGTGGCTTAAGTATTTCAGGGGTCAATGTAGAATCAATTGAAGATGCAAATAATTCAAATATTGAAGAGGAAAGTATTGAGGTAGAAATTATTCATGCACCTATAATTAGTAATGTGGAAAACGAAATTGCGGTAGAAGTTGTAAAGGAACAAACAGATAACACTGACTTAGTAGAATCATTACTTTGATGTATAATATCTAGCTATAAGTCACGAGTCTTCAGTTTTAAGAAACTCTTTATGTTGAAATTATAAAACTGAGAACTTATTACTTATTAAATAAAAAAAATGGGTGTGTTAGATATTCCTAAAATGATTGCAAAGGCAAGAGAGGCTCAAAACAGAGCTAAAAAAATAGAGGCTGCTGGCAAGCACGGCTCTGCAAGTATATTGGTGAATGGATTAATAGATTGGGTTGAAGATGAAATTAATTTAGATGCAGTTATGCAAAAAGCAAATGTATCTGAAGAAAATAGAGTCTTAGCAGAAAAAATTGTTAAAACAGTTAGAGAAGACTTAAGATTAAGCTTTGAAGATGCAAAAAAACAATTGCAAAAAAAGATGCAAGAGACAATGAATGTAGATGATATAAAAGATTTGCTTGGATAAACCAGTAACTAAACTCGGGAAATGATATGTCATATCATTTCCCGGGTTGTTTAAGACAAAATTACATTTTGAACAGTTAGTAAAGATATATTTTTATGAATTTCCCAAAAGAGGTGCAAAAGTTATCAGATATATTTTCTTCATTACCTAATGTTGGGCCCAAGTTATCTAATCGAATTGCATTGTATTTAAGTATAAATGCGAAAGATTTAGCTAAAAGAATGGCGCAAAGTATAGATGATATGATAGAAAATACTATGCCTTGCAAGCTTTGTGGAAATATATCAAATAAAGAACTTTGTGATATTTGTGAAGACTCAACTAGAGATAGTTCTCAAATTATGGTTGTTGAAGATCCTCTAGATTTAATAAATATAGAAACATCATCCGAGTTTAAAGGTAAATATCACGTACTTAATGGATTGATATCTCCTATAAATGGAATTGGTCCAGATGAAATTCGAATACCAGAATTATTAAACAGGTTAAAGTTGGGTTCAGTAACTGAACTTATTATAGCTTTAAACCCAACTATTGAGGGAGAAGCTACTGGTTTATACATAAAACAAGAGGTTTTAAAAATAATGTCGACCTTGAAAATTACAAGACTGGCCAAGGGAATCCCGGTTGGTGGAGATATTGAATATGTTTCCGGTCAAACAATTGTTGACTCTTTAAGAAGTAGGGTAGAGTTTTAATTCCAGTTTGTAGTATTTTTGTAAAATTTCAGGGTTATTATATACTTATAATTTCAAGAATAGTCCTTGTGTCTAAGCATATTCTTAGATATAATTACGCGCTAATTTAATTAATTTTGAAAACGCTTTATGGAATACGAATTAATGTTGTTGTTTAAGCCTCTGACAAATGAGGATGTTAAGGAAAGAATTTTTCCCAAGATTGAAAAGATCGTTAAGGAATTAAAAGGTACTATAAAAATCAACGAATCATTTGGTAATGGTAAAAGATTGCTTGCTTATGATATAGATGCAAATAAAGAAGGTTACTACTTACTATGTGACTTATCTATCACATCTTCAAATATTTCTAAGTTAAAGCAAAAATTAGTATTAACATCAGAACTAATTAGATTTTTAGATATCAAAAAAACTGAATTATAAAATTATATAACTATTAAGGTATTGTTATGTCAAAATCAAGATCATTAAACAAAGTAATGTTAATTGGAAATTTAACAAGAGACCCAGTTTTAAGAGAAACTGCTGGAGGAGTTATGATTGCTTCATTTGGAATTGCAACTAATACTAGTTGGAAAGATAAAAATGGAGAGTACAAAGAAAAAGCAGAGTATCATAACTTAGTAGCTTTTAATAAATTAGCAGAAATCTGCATTCAAGTATTAGCAGTAGGTATGTTAGTTTATGTAGAAGGAGAGTTAAGAAATAAAGTAATTTTAGATCAAGAAGGTAAAAAACAATACAGAACAGAAATCAAATTAAATGATATGTTCTTATTAGATAGTAAGGGAAAAAAGGGCGTTGGTTTTGAAGGTGCAAGTAACGCTACTGATTCTGAACAAGAAATCGATGCAGATTCAGCTTACGAAGAGGATCCTGTTGTTACAGAACCTCAATCTGATGATGAAGATTTAAAAAGTGAAGATTTATTTTAATTAGATCTCAATAAATATTTTAATTTTGTTAAAGGAAAGATATGGCTTTGAAAAAAAAGAAACAGCAAAGAATAATCAAACCTCAAGTATTGAAGTGCCCATTCAACAATGATCCTTCAAGAATTGACTATAAAGATGTGTCTACTTTAAAAAAGTATATAACAACAAGAGGTAGAATTATGTCTACCGATAAAACTGGTGTTTCTGCAAGATGTCAAAGGAAACTTACAACATCAATAAAAAGAGCAAGGTATATTGGATTAATTCCATTTACACAATACGTCTAAAATATTACAATAGGTAGTTAATTTTTAGCTACCTATTGTGCCTACTACTCAAAACACCCTAGATAAACAATCATATCCATTTATTATTCCAATAGTTTTAATATTGGGTTTGTTTATTGGTGGTGGAATAGTTCAAACAATAAATTCATATAATTCGAATACAAATTCTTCAAATGTAGTATCTGTAGAAGATTCTGATTATGTAAATGGTGTTTATCAAATTCTTCAAGAAAAGTTTTTGGGTAATATTCCTTCTGGAAAGAATTTAGATTATGCAAAAATAAAAGGCATTGTAGATTCACTGGATAGTAAATACACAAGTTTTTTAACACCAGAAGAGGCAAAGTCTTATAAAGAATCAGAGGATCCTAACTTTGAAGGCATAGGAGTTTCATTAAAATTTAATGGAGAGAATACTGAAATTGAAACAGTGATGAGTAATTATCCTGCAGAAAAAGCTGGGTTAAGGGCTAAAGATATTATTATTAAAGTAGATGGTATAGATGTAACTGGTAAATATCCATCAGAAGTTGCCTCAAAAGTAAGAGGTAAGGCTGGTAGTTTGGTAAAAGTTGAAGTTGTTAGGCCATCTAAGGCAGATACTTTATCTTTTGATATTACTAGGGAGCAAATAGACATAGATAATATATCTTATGAAAAACTTGATAATGGTATTTATAAAATTAATATTTTTCAATTTGTAGATGTAACACCTGAAGCCTTAAACAAAAGTTGGGATAAGATAGTTTCTGAAATATCATTAGATTCGAATTTAAAGGGTATTGTTGTGGATTTAAGAAATAATCCAGGTGGTTATGTTTACAGTGTTAGATATATTTTAGAAGAATTCTTTCAAAATGGCACTATTTTAATGAAGGAAAAAGAGAAAAACACCTCTGAGACTATTTATAAAGATAACAGAGCTGGTAAATTTGAAAGCATACCGCTTTCTGTAATAGTAAATGAGGGTAGTGCATCTGCATCTGAGATTTTCTCGGCTGCTGTTCAAGACAATAATAGAGGTAGTATTGTTGGCACAAAGACAGTCGGAAAAGGAGTTGAACAGCAGGCGTTAGAGCTTTCTGATGGATCAATGTTAATTGTTGTTTTTCAGCAATGGTTAACTCCAACGGGCAGAAATATTACAGAAGAAGATCCAATTACACCAAACTTTGAAGTTGAATTTACAGAAGACGATTTTAAAAACTTAGAAGATCCACAGCTTGATAAGGCTTTAGAGGTAATTCAATAGTAGCAGTTATATGACTTGGTAAATTGCTAGAATATTAATTAGATATGCGGTTATCGAATTTAGTCTTTCCTTAATTCGTTAGCTACGTAGTTTATAATGTCTTCTATTTGGCCTTGAATAATTTCGTTTATATTAAACCAGCTGTAATTAACTCTATGGTCGGTAACTCGGCTTTGGGGGAAGTTGTAGGTTCTGATCTTCATTGATCGATCTGAGGTGGCTACAGCCTCTTTTCTAAGGGTCATTTCTGCCTCTAGCTGCTTTTGCATTTCAATCTCCTGAAGTTTTGCAAAAAGAATACTTAATGCCATTTCTTTATTTTTAATTTGAGACCTTGAATTTTGAGAAGTAACAATCATTCCTGTAGGAATATGTAACACTCTTACAGCAGAGTCAGTTGTGTTAACTGATTGACCTCCTGGTCCACTAGACCTATATACGTCGATTCTTAAGTCTTTATCATCAATCTTGATTTCTGACTGCTCAAATTGAGGAAGTATTGCAACTGAAACTGTAGATGTATGGATTCTTCCGGCACTTTCTGTAGTCGGTACTCTTTGTACTCTGTGGACACCACTTTCAAATCTAAAATGTCCAAAAGATTCAGGTTCTTCTATAGAAAATATTCCCTCTGTGATTCCGCCTTCTGAATTATGTTCTAAGCTATAAACTTCAATCTTAAACTTTTTTAAATTGCAGTAATTTAGATACATGTTAAAAATCTCTTCTGCAAATAAAGATGCTTCAACTCCACCAACTCCTGGTCTAACTTCAATTATTGCTTTTTTATCGTCATTTGGAAGAGTTTTTCTTGTAAGGGTTTGTAGTTTGAATAACTTATCTTTTAGGGTAGTTTCTATCTTCAGAATCTCTTCTGCTGCAATGTCTTTAAACTCATCTGTAGATAATAACTCTTGCGTATCGTTTAGGTCTTTAGCCAGCTTTTCGACTTCTTTATAGGTTGTAATAACCTCGGTAATAGAATTAATCTTTTTAAGATTAGAGATATATTCTGTAGAAGAGTACCCTTGGGTATTCAATATATTGTTAGATTCTTCTTGAATTTTATCTAGCTGCAAGTTATAGCTAGATATATCTATTCTTTTTAGAAGCTCTTGTGCCTCATTAAGCATGCGTTTGGTATCTAAAGTGTATTAAAGCCTTGAAAGCATATCTTTTAAGCTTGTGCTTCCGGTCTTAGTTTGCATAGCTTTTGCTTTTCTTTGTTGAAGTTTTTCTTTTTTGCTTAATACCTTAGCTGAACTTGTAACTGCCAACTCTTTTTTCTTGTTGAATTTATCAACTAAGTTATCTGTGTCTACAAGGGTTTCTTTACCTGTGTAGAAAGGGTGACAATTTGCACAAAGTTCTACTTTGACATCTGTAATTGTTGAACCAAGCTTGTATTCTTTTTTACAAGTGTTACAAACGATTACAGTATTTGTATAGTTTGGATGTGTATTTGTTTTCATAGCAGTGTATTATAACCTTTAATTATGATTTAGGTAAAGTGGAAAATGTTCTTTATCTTTAAATTTAGTACAATTGTTAATATAGGCATCTTTTTATTAATTTAATACACTTGTTGGTTGGAAATTCGGGTTTGGTATCATATAATTTGATACTAAATTATTAAATTCACTAGTTATGATTATTCGAAGAAATAACAGTACAACATTATCTGTAGATAGTTCTATAGATAAAACTGCAGTCTCTATAAAAAACTTAGATGGACAGTTGCTTATTAAAATCAATAATGGGTCAAAGGATATTGAAATTTCTAAACCAGGTGACTATGAATACTTTGGAGTAGGAGTAACTGGATTTGAGATCCCAACAGAATTGTACTCAGGCGTAATAAATATTATCAAACTAAATGTTGACGGTGTTAAAGTAGTGATAACTACACAAGTTAAAGAGATTCCTAAGGATATTTTAAATAGTTTAGTTAATATAGATATCTTAGCTATACCATTAGTAAATGCTAATGCTACTAAGCCTTTAGTTAATTCAATTGAGCCTAAAAAACTAGTAATTATAAAAAGTTTTGGTGGAGAAGAAGTTGAGTTAGATACCGTATATAAATCTGTTGGAATTACTTCAATGCAAGAGGTTACCTCAGTAAAACATAAGTCGGCAGACTTTGCTACTGTATCAGAAAACACAATATTAATAGGAGAATTATTGGCATAATGGAATTAAAAACACCTCCTCAAAATTTAGAAGCTGAAAAAGCGGTATTAGGATCAATACTAATTGATAGTCAATCTTTAACTAAAATTTCTGATCTATTAAGACCGGATTCTTTTTATGATTTAAGACATCAAATCATTTTTCAAAATATTATATCTTTATATAAAGAGGGAAAGGCAGTAGATGTTTTAACACTTACAAATGAGTTAAAGAAAGATAAGAAGCTAAAGCAAATTGGTGGTTCCGCATATTTAAGCGAGCTAATATCTGAAGTACCAACAACTACTAATATAGAAAATTATGCAGATATTATTAGAGAGTGTTCTGTAAGAAGAGAGCTTATTAACTTATCTTATACAATTGATAGTTTAAGTAGGGAAGAGCAAAAAAAACTAGATGACATAATGGATGTATTTGAATCTAAACTGTTTTCAATTACAGTATCTAGTTCTAATAAAGATTTTTTTGATACAAAAACTTTGCTAGAGATGCAGATTCAAAGAGCAGATGAATATGCTAAAAATCCAAATGGGCTAAGAGGTTTGCCAACAGGAATCCCTTCTATGGACAAGTTTTTGGGAGGATTGCATAAATCTGATTTAATAATTTTAGCTGCTAGGCCATCTGTGGGTAAAAGTGCTTTAGCATTTGATATTGCCAGAAATGTTGCCATGACGGGTAGAACTTCTGCAGTATTTTCACTAGAAATGCCTGCAGTTCAGGTAATAGAAAGAATGCTTGCACAACAATCACGTATCAACTTATGGGAGTTGAGAATGTCTCAAATTAAAGATGTAGATTTTAAAAGATTAAACGCTGCACAAGATGAATTAGCTAAGTCAAAAATTTTTATAGATGAAACCCCAGGCATAAATATTATGCAGTTAAGAAGTAAAGCAAGAAAATTAATGATAGAAGAGGGTTTAGACATAATTATAATTGACTATTTACAACTTATGCAGGGTAATTCTAATACAGATAACCGTGCACAAGAGGTAGGTGAGATCTCAAGATCTCTAAAAATTCTAGCTAGAGAATTAAATATTCCAATAATTGCACTATCTCAGCTAAATAGAGCTGTAGAGAATAGAATAGATAGAGTTCCTCAGTTATCAGACCTTAGAGAATCCGGCTCTATTGAACAAGATGCAGATTTAGTTTTATTTTTAAGCAGAGATTTGGGTGCTGAAGAAACTGTAGACCCAAATAATATTGACTATAATAAAAAAATAAAAGTAGATATGTATATTGCAAAACATAGAAATGGACCTGTCGGTAAAGTAAAGTTAATGTTCCACCCAAGTCACATGAAATATTTAGATTACGAAGGGCCTTTAGAAGATTAGTTAACATTAATAATATGGTAAGTGAAGAAAACTTAATTTGGTTAGATTTAGAAATGACAGGTTTAGATGTTTCTAAAGAGAAAATATTAGAATTTGCATGCGTAGTAACAGATAAGGACTTATCTATTCTTGCCAAAGGACCAAATTACCCAATAAAGGTTAACGATGAAATATTAAGTCAAATGGATGATTGGAATAAAACCCACCATACATCTTCAGGTTTGATATCTGATGTTAAAAGCAAGGGTATAGAATTAGAAGAACTGGAAGGTTTAGTCATTGGTTTCTTAAAACAGTATTGTATTGAAAGCAAAGCTATTATGGCAGGTATAGGTATTTATAGAGATAGACAGTTTATAGATAGCCAAATGCCTAAATTATCAAAATTTTTAAGTTATAGAATGCTAGATGTAAGTCCTTTATTTCAAATTCAATCTAGATGGTACCCAGATATTAAATGGAAAGCTGATAATCCTGCTCATAGAGCAATGGATGATGTGATTCAATCAATAGAAATTTTAAAGTTCTTTAGAAAAAGTATATTTAAATAATAAACATGGATGAATTTAAACGTAATTTCGATAAACTAGTGTCTGAGTCAAAGAGTATTATGATTTGTAGCCATATTAGGCCAGATAGTGATGCAATTACTTCTTTGCTCTCGGTATATAAATACCTTTCACTAAAATATTCAGGCAAATCTTTATATCCAGTGTTTGAAGGAATTGCTCCTGTTTCCGAGTTTGGAGAAATTACAGGTTTTAAAGATTTGAAATGGAGCGATAACCTAGTTTTAGAATATATTCCAAAAGTCGATTTAGCAATTTTTGTAGATGGAAGCACTGTAGATCGTTTTACATATAATGCAAATAGTTTTAGTGATTTGAATATTAAAACAATATGTATTGATCACCATAAGAAAGAGGGGGATTTTCATACTATAGAATTAATAGACACAAGTATGGCTTCTACAACTCAGCTATTAGCAGACAGAGTCATTGAAGAAGAATGTTGGACACATGAGATTATAGAGCTCCTTATGATTGGATTAATTGGTGATACTGGCCACTTTACATTTATTCGTCATAATAATTCTTCGGCACTAATAACTGCAAAGAGACTAGTTGACAAAGGAAATTTAGACTTAGAAGAGTTTAAGTTAAGATCAGAGCGTTACGGAATTGATTCATTTAGAGTGTTTAAAGAAGTAATTAAACACTCACAAGTTGTTAAGATTCAAGATAATTGTCCACTAGTTACATATTCATATGTTACCAAAAAATTTGTGAGTGAGTTTCCCGACTCAACACTAATAAAAAACAGAAAGTTCTTAGCTATGCTAAAAGAAGTTAAAGGATCTGGATGGGGCTTTTATGTAAGGCCAATTGAAAGTCAAATAGGTCATTTTGAAATAAATTTTAGATCTACCTCAAAAAATCCAAATGTTAGGTTAATTTGTGAAATGTATTTTAGTGGTGGAGGTCATGATAGAGCATCTGGAGGTAGGTATATTTTGAAGAATGGAGAAGAAAACTGGGATACTGATCAGGTTTGCAATAAAATTATCGATATCTTATCCAAAGCTGAGATTACATTTCTAGATTAAGTGATATTTAAGTATTACTGGTTTTGGTGATATAATTCTTGCGCTCCTATATAAGTAAAGCGCCGAAGTGGTGGAATGGCAGACACGACGGACTCAAAATCCGTTGCCAGCAATGGTGTGAGGGTTCAACTCCCTCCTTCGGTATAACTTTTGTAAATATTTACTATTTTGTATTCCGCTTGTTCTCAGCTTATAGTAAAATCTCCTATACAAAACTTCGATATTAATTATTAAAAAAAAGAAAATGGAGCAGTTACTACTTGGAATTGTTGATTCGACCTTAGACTACGCAACAGTTGGAAAGCTTTTTATTATTTACATACTTGCATTATGGGCTATGTTTTCTTTTTGGGTTTTTGTAGACGCAAAAAAAAGATATCAAAGCACTAAAATTGGAATACTATTCTTTATTCTAGTATTTGTATTAAATTTCCCTGCACTAATCTTTTATATAATTATAAGGCCTGAAAACGAAGAGGATATAGGCCATTACGGCATGCTTCATGGTGGATTAGATATCCCTATTGCAAACTTTATAGGAAAAGAAGATCAAATTGAATTTTCATTAAGTATAAAACTAAACCCTAGCATTAATACAGAAACCGTTAAAGTAAGTATTGAAGGTACCAAGTTAGAATCTCAAAATATTGTTGATTCAACACCTTCGGTACCTACAGTTATAGACTCAACAAAGCCAGGCATGACTAGCTCTTTAAAGGAAAAAGCTTTAAGATTTAAAAACAAGGCATCTACTGCTTCTAAAAATCTAGTAAAGGAATTTAAAAGTTATAGTGATAAGATAGAGAAGTTAGAAGAGGTAAAACAAAATGAGACTAAAGAAGAAACAACCAACAAATAAATTCATTGTAAAAAAAAACAAAAGCAAACTTAATTCAAAGTCAGTAATAAAACTTCCAATTGCTTTAGAGAGTTTGTTGAACAAATTTAAGCGTAATAAGTTTAGCTCACTTAAATTCACTACACTTTTTTCTTTTGCAAAGAGTTTACTAGGCAAACGAAAGAAACTAATTACCTATTTCTTTGTGATAATTATAATTTCAATATTAATTGCTATCTTTGCATTTTTAAGACTAAAATCTAACCAAATTCAAATACAAAGCTTTGTAGAATCAGAAGAAAAGTTAGCTAACTTATACAATAATAAGACTCAAAATATATTGTTTGTTAATTTTAAAGAGGGTAGTGATAGTAATAAATTTGCAGAATATATTTCAATACTATCTTTTGATAAAACTAATAATAATTTAAAAATATTAGCTGTAGAACCAAGTCTATCAATATATTATAAAAACAAGGCGTATACATTAAAAACCTTATATAACAATATCAACGAGAATATAGAGACTAAAACTTCTATATTTAAAAATTCTCTAGCTGGTTTATTAGGTGTAAGAATAGATGGTTACTTTTTTACTGAGAATGAGGCCTACTCAAATTTTATTAAGACAAAAAACCTAGGATTAACTTTAAATGAAAATTATAAAGTTGATAACAAGTTTTATAAAATTGGAGAGTTTATACAAGGTGAAGACCTATTAAAATATTTACATATAATAGAGTCAGAAGAGATTATTGAGTCAAGCTTATATAGAAATAATCTATTTGTAACTAATATGTTACAGTCAAACAGAAATATACTATTTACAATTAGCAGTTTTTTTCAGGCAGATTTATTTACAAACACTTTCAAAACAAACCTAGATAAAGATTCGGCATTAAGATTTTATAACGATATTTTTTTTCAATCTAACTTGCCAATCCAATCCCAATATATTCAAATTAAAGATGGATACTTTATAGATACTTTTGCAGGGAAGGGTTTGTATGTTAATCAAATTGATATTGATAATAAAGTCCAAGAAGTCTTTAGGGATTTGGACATTGTAAGAGAGCAGGCAAAGATAGAAGTTTTGAATGCTTCAAAAGTTTCAGGGTTGGCCACCATCAATAAAAAAATCATACAAAATTCGGGTGGTAATGTGGTTAATTCAGGTAATTATTCTACAATTGAGGAAAACACCACCCTTTACTTAATTGACTCAAATATCAAAGATTATGCCAATACAATATCTTTAATACAAAGTTTGTATCCAAATGTTGTAATTAAGGATAGTGGCTATAAATATAACAAACTAGGTAATGTTATTTTGGTTATTGGCGAAAACTAGTTTTACTATCTTCTGATATAATAATTTAATAAACTAAAATAAATTTTATGGCAGGTCATTCACACTCCGCAAATATTTGGGGAACAAAATCAGTACAAGATGCAAAAAGGAGTAAGTTATTCACTAGATTATCTAAAGATATAGTTAATGCTGTGAGGATTGGAAAGAGTATCGATCCCGCTTTAAATCCAATTCTTAGATCAGCACTTGATAAAGCTAAGGCAGCAAATATCCCTTCTGATAGAATACAAAAAGCAATAGACAAGGCATCTGGTAAATCAGAAGATAAAGATTTAACACAAAGCAAAATTTACGAAGTTTTAAGTCCTAATAATAACTATATTTTAATAGAGGCAGAAACAGATAACCCTACAAGAACAATTGCAGAAGTTAAATTAGTTGTTTCCAAGGCAGGATTTAAAATACTTGAGCCTGGATCTGCTTTAAGATTTTTTGAAGAGGTTGGAGAAGTTATTTTGCAACTTAACCCATCTTTTAACGAATATCCCATTGACAATATCATTTCTACTAGTGGCATAATAGATTATATTGAAACATCTAATGAATTTATATTGTTCATATCTAAAGATAGTTTTCAAGATGCTTTACAGGAAATATCAAAATGGAGCAGTGTGAATATTAAAAATGCCGAAATTATTTTAAGAAACAAAATTGTAACTAATATAAACCAAGAAAACTTGAACATTCTTAAAGAATTTGAATCTAAATTATTAGATTTAGATGATATAGTAAAAGTTTGGTGGTAATTATAATGAATTATTATGAAAGTAATTGGAATTGATGTTGGATTTGCGATTTTAGGATGGTCAATTATTGAGAAATCTGGTTCGAAATATAACCTTATAGATTATGGTGTAATAGAAACAAGCAAAGATGATTTAATTGCTTCCAGATTGCAACAGGTAAATTTGAAATTAGATGAAATAATTAAGTATTACAAACCAGATGTTAGCGCAGTTGAAAGTTTGTTTTTCTTTAAAAATCAAAAAACTGTAATAAACGTAGGTCAAGTTAGGGGGGTAATATTGTTAACTCTTGCTAATAATCAATTGGAGATTTTTGATTATACACCTTTACAAGTCAAAGTCTCGGTAACAGGATATGGACGGGCAGAGAAGTCTCAAATTCAAAAAATGGTAAAAATGATTTGTGGATTAAATGAGATCCCTAAGCCAGATGATGCGGCAGATGCGATTGCCATTGGGATTTGCCACTTAAATACAACTAAATTTAATAAATAACAAAATGATATCTTATGTTAAGGGCGAGGTTCTTTTTTCAGATGCAGAATCTATCTGTTTGTATTCCAATGGGGTTGGTTGGAATATTAACGTAGCAGACTCAAGTAGCTATACAAATGGCGAAGTCTATTCAGTATTTTGTTATACTCACTACACACAGGACCAAACATCATTATGGGGACTCAAAACACTTGAAGAGCTTAGGTTTTTTAAAAAACTCTTAGCAGTTTCAGGTGTAGGCCCAAGAACTGCTAGTTCTTTAATATACACAAAAGGTATCGAATCTATCTGTTCTGCAATTAACGAGGGAGATGTTTCGATGCTTAAGGTTAAAGGTTTAGGTGAGAAAACTATTCAAAAAATAATTATAGAGTTAAAGGGAAAGATTGATTTAAAAGCACCTGCTCATATTGTCTTAAATTCAAAATCTAAAGATATTTTGGATGCGTTGATTAGCCTTGGCTATTCAAAAAACGATGTGTTAGAGTTTATAACTTCAAAGTCATCAATTATAAATGAAATGAGCGAAAAGGATATTATTAAGGAATTTTTAAAGCAAAGTTAATATGTCAGATATAACTAATCTAAAAATTAATGGAGAGCAAGAAGAAGGTTTTGAAAGATCTTTAAGACCTAAAAATTTTTCAGAAGTTATAGGTAGAGAGTTAGAGAAAAAGAATTTGCACGTAATGATAGAGTCTGCTAAAAAAAGGCGAAAGGCCTTGGATCACATACTTTTTTATGGGCCACCCGGTTTGGGTAAGACCAGCTTTGCACACGTTATTGCAAATGAGTTTGGGTCAAATATTTACGTTACAAATGGTTCGTTAATAACCAAGGCCTCGGATTTAGCATCTATACTTACTTCACAGGAGGATTATTCAATCCTTTTTATAGATGAAATTCATAGATTGAAACCACAGATTGAAGAAGTCCTTTACCCTGCAATGGAGGACAATATGCTAGATATTATTATAGGAAAGGGTACTAGTGCTAAAACATTGAGAATAGAGTTGCCAAAAATTACAATTATTGGTGCTACTACAAAGTTAGCTATGCTAAGTGCACCTTTAAGAGAAAGATTTGGTATGAACATGAGACTAGACTTTTACAGCATTGATGAATTAGTTAAAATTATCATGCAAAAGGCAGATATGCTAAATATAGATATAAAGCCAGAGCAGGCAAGGATTATTGCTGAAAGATCAAGAATGACTTCTAGGATTGCAATTAGAATATTAAAACGTGCAAGAGATTTGGCATTGGTAAATAACTTAACGATGATTAATAGTGAAATAATTAAAGAGGTAATGTCTATGCTTTCGATAGATCAAAATGGTTTAGATAGGTTAGATCGCGATCTAATATTAAGTCTTTATTCGAATTTTAATAATAAACCTGTAGGTTTAAACTCTTTATCAGCATCAATCTCAGAAGATCAAGATACTATTGAAAGTGTGCATGAGCCTTATTTGTTAAAAATTGGTATTATAAATAGAACTCCAAGAGGAAGAATTTTAACCGATAAAGGTTTAAAATTAGCAATGGAGTTATTAAAGCTTTAAAATTTATTATAAAAGTATGTTAAAACGAATGGGTACAAGGCAGAGGGTTATTTTAGCTTCTTTACTGATAAGTCTATTTGCCTTTTTATTAATATCTCCATTAATTAAAGTTGGCTTTGAAACTCTATTCGCTCCAGCAGAAGTTAGTAATATTATTATTTCTAAAACATCTGTTGGGGAAATATCGATTAGCTGGAGCAGAGGAGAAGAATATGATTTGAAAGGCTATAGAATCTTTAAAGACTCCGAATTTCAAGATGTAGATGCTAATGTGGATAAGTATGTGGTCACTGGGTTGGATCAGCTTAGAAACTACACCTTCGGTATTGCATCATTGGATCTTAGTGGAAATATATCAACTACGACTCAGTTTAGATATTCTGATGTTGACGGCATACTAAATTTAAATCAAGTTATAGAACAGCCATTTGCAATTACTCTTATAATAAGATCTTTAATATTTGGGTTTTTAGTTTTTCTTTTAACTGCGTGGGTTCTGTTTTATAAATTCTCTAGAAAGAACATACTTAATATTGTACTTATTCCAACCTTAACATTAATTCCATACTTACTATTATCAATTACTACAATAGAGACAATAAATACATTATCAAATAAATTTATAGGTTCAATGGGGTTATCTCTGATGTTTATAGTGGTAGGGTATATAAGTTTTTTGACTACAAATATATTGAATGCTAGCTTAACAATCAAGCTCCCTTTAGAACAAGCTGCTAAGGCTACTCATTTTATTTTATCATTATTGTCTACCTACTTAGTTTTAATTTACGCATTTGGATCTTACCAGAATATTATTTTTAGAATTATAGTATTAATTCCATTTGTATATGTTTATACATATGCAGGGCTAACTATTAACAAAAATTCTTACAAAGTAGCATCTATAAAGAGCATGGGGATTACACTAACGGTGTTATTGTCTGCATTTGTAGCATCAGTTTGGCCAGTTGAGGTAGCTTATTCAATTCTTATGATTGCAGTTGTTTACTATATATTGCTAAATTTAGCATTAGAAGTTAGAACTAGATACACAAATGCTTTGTGGGTAGAGTATAGCTCACTATTGATTCTAGTAGTCTTGCTATTCTTTACTACATCTACGTGGGGAATTAACTTCTCGATTATTTAAATAATCATTTACCACAAAGACTTTTAGACTTTATATCAACACGCCCCAGAGTAGTAGTGGTTAAGTATGTATTTAAGCATATTTATAAGTTAATTGTACTGAGTATAATGCACCTTATATTTAGTAAACCATAGGAAATGAAGAGAAGGCAACTCAGATTGCTTTTTTAGCTTACAGTTTTATTAACCTTTTACTTAAGTTATTATTCTTTAAAAATACTCTAATTTTTGACTTTATTATTTTATTTCCTTTCCTATTTTCTACGTATACCAAAATTCTTTAAAATCCCTAGTTTTGGTACACCCGCCCTGTTTTACTAATGTGGATAACTTTTACGTGTTTTCATGGCTTTATTCAAGGGTATAAATACTCGTCTTTAATCCATTAAATGCCTTAAAACGCATTTAAACGCGATTCTTTTTGTATATAAATTGAGTATCTTTAAAGCTATAAAAGTAAGTATTTTAATAATTGCTAAAATATAAGTTTATATAAATTCAAGTTATATTATTGTTTGCTTTAATTTATTTATTTTCAAAAATTTTTAAAACAAATTAATTATTATAAATTGTTTAAATTTAATTAATAATTTACTTTAGTTAAAAATATTTAATATTTTTTATTAGTTTAAGAACTTAAAAAGTATATTTATATTTTGGGTACAAATATATTTGTGATTTAGTTTGAATTTTATAAATAAATTTTAATTAAAAAGCTTAAATTCAAAGTTATAATTCTTACTATTAGGCATTTAAATAAAAGATTTGTTTAAAGCTTTAAAATTAACCAGCATTGCACCATGAGATGCTCTGTGAAACCTTTGTGGATAAGTATTTTAGGGGATTCACATTGCGTATTTTTACCATAACACACAAATTAAAATTATATATATTTTGTTAAATATTCAAATTAATAAATTTAGAACTATTATGAAGTAAAAAAAACGGGGCCTAACTTAAAAGTTAGGCCCCGTTTGAATGTTGTTTGAGGGCTGTATGTTATATACAGTATTGATTTATATTATAGCTGCAGCTGCTACTGTATCTCCATCTTTAACTCTCATTAAGGTTACTCCGGATGTTTGTCTATTCCTTAATGGAAGCTCTTTTGTAGGAATTCTTACAGCTTGTCCTTTTGAGCTTAATATTAATAAGTCTTTATTTGGATGGTCTAAAATCCTAGCTATTACTAGGTTACCTGTTTTATTATTAACTCTTGCTGCAAAAATACCTGACCCTCCCCTATTTTGGATTCCAAATTGGCCAAGATCCGAAATTTTACCAAAACCGTTTTCTGCTATTGTTAATAATAATTGCTCTTCGTTTCTTACTACGTCCATAGAAATTACCTCATCACCCTCTTTCAATCTAATTCCTCTTACACCTTGAGATGACCTACCCGTCTCTCTTGCGTCTTGTTCATTAAATCTAATTGACTTAGCTAACTTAGTTACAAGTAGTATCTCGTTATTACCTGTAGTTGGTTTAACCCAAATTAACTCATCATTATCAACTAAATTAATAGCAATTAATCCGTTAGATCTTATGTTTTCGTATTCTGAAATTAGAGTTTTTTTAACAGTGCCATATCTTGTAGCCATAAATAAATACTTATAATCTTTTCCTTTGTGTTCTTTTTCAACTTCACCTTCTTGTTCTACATCTTCATCTATAATAGTTCCAGACTCACTTCTTGTTAATACTGTAGTTATAAGTTCTCCATTAGAGATGTTTATTAAATTAACAATTGGCAATCCCTTTGCCACTCTTGCATATTCGGGAATTTCATAAACTTTTAAGCTATAAACTTTACCAAGATTAGTAAAGAACATTATTTCGTCATGTGTATTACATTTAAAAAGATGTCTTACTGAATCATCTTCCTTTGTTGCCATAGCTTTTACACCACTACCGCCTCTTTTTTGAAGCTTGTATGTATCGCTTTTGATACGCTTTATATAACCTTGAGTACTTATTGTTACAAAGGTTTCTTCGTTAGGAACTAAGTCCTCTTCTGAAAATTCATCTACATCACCCTTAAATACTTTTGTTCTTCTCTCATCTCCAAATTTTGTTCTCAAATCTATAAATTCTGATTTAATAATCTTTAATACCTCACTAGGTGTATTTAAGATAAAGATAATCTCTTTAATTCTTGCAACAACAGCTTTGTATTCTTCTTCTATTTTCTTTCTCTCAAGAGCTGCAAGCTTTCTTAATTGCATATCTAAGATTGCTTGAGCTTGAATTTCAGATAATTTGAATTTACTCATTAACTTTGTTTTTGCATCTTCTGCGTCACTTGCATTTCTAATAAGACTAATGATTTCGTCAATATTATCTAGAGCAATCATTAACCCCTCTAATATATGTTCTCTTTTTCTATTTTCTGCTAATTCAACCTCGTGCCTTCTAATTACAATCTCTTGCCTGTGAGTTAAGAACAATTCTAATGTGTCTTTCAAGTTTAGTAATTTTGGTTCGCCATTTACTAAAGAAAGCATGTTTGTGCTAAAGTTTTTTTGAAGTTCTGTATATTTATATAACTGATTTTGGACTGTTTTTGGTTTTGCTTCTTTTTTAAGTTCTACAACAATTCTAATACCATGCCTATTAGATTCATCTCTTAAGTCTGAAATTCCATCAATCTTCTTATCTTTATGTAACTGAGCAATTTTTGCTAATAAAGATGATTTATTAACCTGATATGGTAATTCTGTAACTATAATTCTAAACCTTCCCATTTTAGTTTCTTCAATAGCAGATACAGCTCTCATTACTATGCCTCCTCTACCCGTCTCGTAAACTGTCTGAATATTTCTTTGGTTGAATATATGCCCACCTGTTGGAAAATCTGGTCCCTTAACATCTTCCATTAAGTCATCAATAGTAATTTCGCTTATAAACTTATGAAATCTATTTTTTGGCAAGGTTTTTAAATCATCTAAATTCTTAATATCACTTTCGTAATTTATGTTTAAGTTAGCTAAGTTTGCTATATCCCATTTATTGCCTGCATCAATCATTCTAATTAGACCATTTATAATTTCTGTCAAATTGTGAGGTGGAATTTTGGTAGCCATTCCAACTGCGATACCCTCTGCTCCATTAATTAAAAGATTTGGTACAACTGTAGGTAAAACTAATGGTTCTTCTTCTGTACCATCATAATTAGCACCAAAATCTACGGTATTCTCTACTCCTTCTATAATTCTAGTAGATATTTTTGCAAGTCTAGCTTCTATGTATCTATCTGCAGCAGCTGGGTCACCATCAATGGAACCAAAGTTACCCTGTCCATCTACTGTTGGGTATCTCATTGAGAAGTCTTGGGCCATTCTAACTAATGCGTCTGTAATAGAAGCATCTCCATGTGGGTGGTATTTACCCATTGTTTCTCCGGTAATTCTGGCTACTTTTTTGTATGCACTACCAGGCATTACACCCATTTTAAACATTGCGTAAAGAATTCTTCTTTGTACAGGCTTAAGTCCATCTCTAACATCTGGTAAAGCTCTGGCAACTATAACGCTCATGGCATAGCTGATATAGCTAGATTTAATTATTTCAGAAATATCTTCTTGTCTAAAATCACCTGCTGTTGTTGTTTGTATTAGTTCTTCTTGGTCTGACATATTTGTTTATTTTAAATATCTAATTCAGCTTCGTTGCTGTAAGTTTCGATAAATTTCTTTCTTGGCGCTACTTCTTCTCCCATCAAAACATCAAACATTTTGCTTGCTTCTTCTGCATCTTGTACTATAACTTTTCTCAAAATTCTTGTTTGAGGATTCATAGTAGTTTCCCATAATTGTTCAGGATTCATTTCTCCTAAACCTTTGAATCTGTTTACAGTTGGATATTTTGCAGGTTTTCTTTGTTTAAGTAATGCTTCTAATGCAGCATCATCTTTAACCCAAACTGTATCGTTTGCAGAGAATATTACTTTATATAATGGCGGTTGAGCCAAATATAAGTGCCCTCCATCAATAACTGGTCTTAAATGTCTATAAAACATTGTTAATAAAAGTGTATTGATGTGGTGTCCATCTACATCTGCATCTGCCATACAAATAATTGTATGGTATTTTAATTTTGAAATATCTAGAGTCTCTCCAATTCCAATTCCTAGGGTTTTTACAAGATCGTTCATTTCATCGTTTGCAAGTACTTTGTCAATTCTATATTTTTCCGAGTTTATAGGTTTTCCTTTTAAAGGGAAGATTGCTTGAACATTTCTATCTCTACCCTGCTTTGCAGATCCACCTGCAGAGTCTCCCTCTACAATGTAGAGTTCGCAAGATTTAGGGTCTCTTGAAGAGCAGTCTGCTAATTTACCAGGTAACCCTCCACTTTCAAATACACTCTTTCTTATAACAGCTTCTCTTGCTGCTTTTGCTGCATTTCTTGCTTTGAAAGAGATTAAAACTTTATTTAATATTGACTTTGCATCTACTGGGTTTTCAGATAAATAAACTTTTAAGTCCTCTTCTACAGCTCTTCTAACTGCAGGAGCAACTTCTGAATTATTTAACTTGCCTTTTGTTTGACCTTCAAATTGTGGGTCAGAAAGTTTAACCGATATTGCTGCTGTTAAGCCTTCTCTAACATCATCTCCTGTTAATGCAATTTCTTTCTCTTTTTCTGTACCTACATCCTTTAAATAGTTGTTAATTGTTTTAGTTAATGCAGTTCTAAAACCTGCTAAATGTGTTCCACCATCTGGGTTTAAAACATTGTTTGCAAAAGCATATTCTGTAATTTGAATATCTTCTGTAAATTGTAGTGCAACTTCTATATCTATGCCATCAACACTCTTTTTTGTATAAAAAACCTCTTTATTAATAGATTTCTCATGTTCATTTAAATGCTTTACATAAGACTTTAAACCACCTTCAAAATAAAAGGCAAAATATCTTTCACCACCATCTCTTTTATCTATTAATTCAAATTTAATCCCACCATTTAAATATGCATGCTGCCTAAGTCTTGTAATAATTGTTTTATAATTGAATTCAGTTATTTTAAAAATAGTAGCATCTGGTTTAAAGGTTATTATCGAACCAGAAATTTTAGTATCTCCTACTTTTTTTACAGGGTAATCTGGTTTACCAATTTTATATTCTTGTTGGTAAACGTGTCCGTTTTTATGAACTTCAATTTTTGCCCATTCTGAAAGCGCATTTACTACAGAAAGTCCTACTCCATGTAAGCCTGAACTTACTTTGTAAGAGTTTTTATCAAATTTACCTCCTGCATGTAGTACTGTTGCAGCTAGTTCTAAAGCACTTACCTTTTCAGTTGGGTGAATATCTACGGGGATTCCTCTTCCGTTATCTCTAACGCTAACGGAACCATCCTGATTTAAAACTACGGCAATACTTGTTGCATATCCGGCCAAAGCCTCGTCTATTCCGTTGTCTACAATTTCCCAAATCATGTGGTGAAGACCGACTTCGTCTGTGCCTCCAATGTACATGGCTGGTCTCATTCTAACAGCTTCTAGACCTTTAAGGACTGTAATGCTCGAAGCGCCATAATCGTTTGTGGTTTTAGTTTCTGACATATTTTCTATTACTTATAAAATTGTGAAGCTTTAGATTTTATCACTGTTATACCGATTTAGCTAGCACTGTATGCATCAAAAAGCTTACCAATATTTACTCAATACTACAAATTAAATAGATTAATCTTAAGTTTGTTTGTCCAAATCACGGACTGTTGTTATTTTAGGTTTTAGGCTCGGTTTTTAGCAAGTTCATTCTTTGGTCACTAACCGCTGTGTTTGTTTTAACCTTATTGGAGATTAGATATTAAGTTGAAAGTAAAAAAGGCTCCGATAAATCGGAGCCTTAAAAGTGCCTAATTAAAACTTATTTCAATCTTTTTGCCTTATATTCTCTTACTTCTCTTTCAAATTTATGTTTGATCGCAACTTCAAGCTCTCCTAAAACTGGCATACTGTAAACAACGATAGCTGTTAGTAAGGCAGCCATTATGCTAATCAACACATCTTTTACTTCTGCATTTCTACTACCGCCAGTAACAAACTGTGTATATTCTTCAAATACAGCAAATAATATAGTAGCTAAAATTGTTATTATTACAATTAAAGTTTCTATAATTAACACAAACTCCATATCTTCAATCTCTTCTTTCCTTGATCTCCACTTTGAAAGTCTTTCAACTGTAGTTTTTAAAGTAATAATGCATGATCTATAAAATAAAATAAATAGTATAGAATACATTGATAATCTAAACACTACTTTTAAAAGTTCATCTATAACCTTTTCCCCTGCATTTAAGTAAGATAAAGTTGCAAGCCAATATATTATAGCTGCAAAAAGAAATGTGCTACCCCATGCGTAAATGACGAAGGCTGCTTTTTTCATATTTTTAAAATAATTAAATAATCTTTAAAACTATACTATGCTTCTAAAATAATAGATATGTAATCAAATACTAATTTAGGGCTTACGTTTAAATCTATAGCCTTATAAGCTTTCTCAATTTTTGACACAACATTTAAATGGCTCTGCTTTTTAGCTAATTCGTTTAAAATAACTAGTATTGCTTTTTTATAGCTACTCTTATTATCATAATCTTTTAAAAACTTTTCAACTACTTTTATTTTTTGAATATAATCTTTTTGCGTGAATTCTTTAAATAGAAATTCTATATTGTTTTTCTCTTCATCCTCTACTTCTTTGTTATCAAATATAACTTCGCACCTTGACTTTATTGTATCTATAATTAACCCAATATTATTTGTATGCAATAGAATAAGCGAGTTATTTGATGGTTCCTCGATTAGTTTTAGCAAGGAGTTTTGAGCTTCGGTTGTTAGCTTTTCTGAATTAATTATCAAAATTACCTTAATTAAATCACTTTTTTTGGATGATTTTTCAGATAAGCTAGAGATCTCTTTTATACCAATTGAGGAGTCTTGGTTATTAATTATGCTCTCATCTATGCTATTTGCGTCTAGATTTAGCAGATTTAATAGGTAGCTTTTATTACTATTTTGTGAAACAATGAGCTTGCTTTGATAATACATATTTTTATCTTAAATTTTAGCTAACTTTGAAATTAAAATATTGGTGTTTTAGACCATATTTTAATAAAATAGTTAAGTTATTTATCTTTATTAGCTGTATATATTTGTTATGAATTTGCAAAATCCACAGGCACCAATGCCAACAACAAATAATACCATACAACCAGCGACTCCTGTTGCCAATGTAGTTGTTACTCAAACTGCACAGGCTAATTTGGCTGAAAGTAAAGAATATTTAGATAAATATAAAAAATATATAGAAGATAAAGGTGGCAAAACTGTTAAAAACACAGGGATATCTGTAAAAGGAATTAGCAATATACTAGACGCATGTTTAGCTAAAGGAGTAATAAATTCTGATCAGTATAATGCTATTAAGTTTGAATCGATAAACACAAATAAAAGTTTTGAAGACTTGCTTGTAGAAAAGGGATTGATATCTAGCAGGGATTTAGTAAAGCTAAACGCAGAGATTAAGGGTTTAGAATACATTGACTTAAAGAATGTAGTTATAAAAGATGCGGATTTGAATTTATTACCTTCAAACATAGCCTCCTCTGCATTGGCTGTTGTTTTTGAATCAAATGCATATAAAGTAAGAGTTGCTATGGTAGATCCAATGGATTTACAAAAGATTAAATATTTAGAATCGATTATTGGTAAGAAGGTAGATGCGGTATTTGCTAGTGAAATGGATATTCGAAATATTATTGACACCAAATATGGTGCTGAGATGGGTTCTGAAGTCACACAGGCAATGGATGAAGTTGGTACAGTAGATTTAAAAAACTTTGATGAAAGTGATATTAAGCAAGATAATGCAGCTGCTCCAATAATCAGAATTGTAAATATGATTTTAGATTATGGAATTAAGAATAAGGCATCTGATGTTCACATAGAGCCCAGAGAGAAAAAAATTGGAGTTAGATTTAGAATTAGGGGTATATTATACGAAAAATTATCTCTACCATCTGAGCTACTCTCTCCTATTGTCACAAGAATAAAAATCTTATCTAACTTAAAAATAGATGAGCATAGAATTCCTCAAGATGGAAGATTTCAGGCAAAAAGTTCAGATAGAGTTATAGATATGAGAGTTTCTATTATGCCAAGTATCCATGGCGAAAAAATAGTAATGAGGCTTTTAGAGAAAACACAAGGTATTATGGATTTAGAGGATTTAGGATTACGTGGTATTTCTCTTCAAAGAATGAAAGAGTCTTTAAAAAAAACACAAGGTATAATTTTAGTAACAGGGCCTACCGGAAGTGGTAAAACTCAAACACTTGCTAGCTCTCAAAAAATCTTAAATTCTCCAGATGTTAATATATTAACCCTTGAGGATCCTGTTGAAATAAGAATAGATGGAGTTACTCAGGTCCAGGTTAATCCTGAGGTGGGCTTAACTTTTGCTACAGGTTTACGATCTTTCTTAAGACAGGATCCGGATATTATTATGGTTGGTGAGATTAGAGACTCCGAAACCGCAGCATTAGCAGTACAATCTGCTTTGGTGGGTAGGTTAGTTCTTTCTACTATTCACACAAATAATGCATCTGGCGCATTTATTAGATTAATTGACATGGGTGTTGAGCCATTTTTATTAACTTCAACTGTAAACTTGTTATTAGGACAGAGATTAGTCAGAGTCTTGTGCGAGTGCAAAGAAGCTTATAAGGCATCTCCAGAAATTGTTAAAGAAATCCACTCAGAGCTAGATAATCTTGGTGAAATTACGCTAAGAGACCAGGAAAACAATGAATTAGGCAAATTTAACCAAAACACTACAGACGTAACTCTGTACAAAGCTGTCGGATGTCCGAAATGTGGAGACTCGGGTTTTGTAAGCAGGACTGGCATATTTGAGGCATTAAAAATGTCCGAATCTATTGGTCAGGCGGTAATAAAAAAAGCAACGATAAGTGAAGTACAAGATCTTGCAGTCAAAGAAGGTATGATTAGAATGGTTCAAGATGGATACATAAAAGCATTAGAAGGAATAACAACAATTGAAGAGGTGATAAGGGTTAAAAATGAATAACAAAAGTAAAAAAAAATTGATAAGTCATTAAAAATAATTTAAATTAGGCTTTATATAATATGCCACAAGATCAACAAAATACACAAAGTTCGGGTTATGTATCTAGTAATACTAGTTCACCTTTATATATGCAAGGATCCGCGCCTTTGCCAACTAGCGCTGTGCCTGTATCTACTCCGACTAACCCAGCAACCAATGAAGTGGATATAAACCCACCCAATACTATGCCGATTGTAGCAAGCGACTTAACAAATTTAACCCAACAAAATGCTACTAGCGAACCTTTATTGAAAAATTTGGTTGAAACACCTGATCAAATTGCAGTTCAGAGTACTTCATTGGAATCATCAGTGAAACCTGAATCTCAAGCTAACATGCCAACTGTTCCACAAGGCTTGAATGTAGAATCTATAATTTCTGAAATTTCAGAAGATTTAAATAATAGTCTGACATCTGCAAACGTTGTTAAAGAAGAGCAAAAATCTTTAGTAGATACAACTATAAATCCAACTGCTACAGAAATTGTTGCCGATGTTAATAGTATCCCTCAATCAAATAATTTAGTGACTTATAACACAAATGCTACAGACACCTTTCAGGAAAATTATCAAAAAGAGATACAGGTAGCCAACCCGGTTAAAATAGATTCAACTATTGAAGGGGTTAAAGAAATTAAAAGAATAGAAGATGATATTAAACCTCAATTAGTAGGTGGTATTGATGCTGCAAAAGATTTGCAATATAAAAACTATACTTTAGACGAAATACTAAAAGAAGCAATTAATAGAAAAGCTTCGGACGTTCATTTTACACAAGGCTATAGAGCTACTTTCAGGATTGATGGAGAATTAAAAACATTCAACTCACAATTACTCACAGCTACTAACATAAAGGAATTTGCAATCTTAATGATTAAAAATAGGCCAGATATAAATATTGAGACTATTAAGGAGGTGGATTTGACTTATACATTAGAAGATAAAAGATTTAGAGTTAATATTTTTAAACAATTAGGTGTTTACTCTATTGTCTGCAGAGTAATAAATGAAACTATTCTATCTTTAGATAATTTAGGACTTCCTCCAGTATTAAATTCATTAACTAAATACCCTAATGGATTGGTTATAATCACCGGTCCAACAGGAAGTGGTAAATCTACTACTCTTGCCTCTCTTTTGAATGCAATTAACTTATCATCTTCTAAACATATTGTTACTTTAGAAGATCCTGTAGAGTATGTACTTCCTAAAGGATTATCCATTGTTGATCAAAGAGAGTTTGGTACAGACTTTATGTCATGGCCGAATGCTCTTAAGTCCGTATTAAGACAAGACCCTAATATTGTATTGGTTGGAGAAATGAGAGATTTAGAGAGCATTGAAGCAGCTTTACAAGTTGCAGAAACTGGACATTTGGTATTCGCTACATTACATACAAATAGCGCATCTCAAAGTATAGATAGAATTATTGATGTTTTCCCTGCAGAGAGACAATCACAAATAAGATTACAATTAGCTTCAGTTATTAGAGCTGTAACATCTCAACGATTAATCCCAATGGCTACCGGAGGAAGGATACCGGTAATTGAATTGGTTATTGCAAATACAGCAGTACAAAATGCAATTAGAGAGGGTAAAGTATTCTTAATTGACAATGTAATTCAAACAAGTGCAGAAGAAGGCATGGTTTCGTTAGAGAAATCTTTAGTTCAAATGATTAAAGAAGGTAAGATTTCAACTCAAACAGCAAAAACCTATAGCTTAAAACCTAATGAAATAGATATGTTGTTAAATAAATAAATATGACAGGATACAACTTTGTAGTAATTGATAAAAACGGTAAAAGAATTACAGGTGAGAAAGAAGCTAATACAAGAGATGAAGTAGCTAAATTTTTATACGAAAGAGGTTATACAATTGTATCTATAAACGAAAAGTTAGGTGCAGAGTTTCAAAAACTCTTCTCTTCAGATATTGGTGGTGTTCCATTAAAAGAAAAGTTAGTAATTGCAAAACAATTATCAACAATGATCAGTGCAGGGATTCCTATAATTCAAGCTATAGATATTTTGGTACAACAAACAGAAAAAAAAGGACTTAAATCACAATTAACAAATGTATATAAAAGTATTGAGGCAGGTTCTTCCCTTTCAGAGGCTTTTAAAAAAGAAAAAGGTATATTTAGTGATATACATATAAACTTGATGGCTGCCGGTGAGAAAAGTGCAAATTTAAACGAGATGTTAGAAAAAATATCTGTAGATTTAGAAAAGAGTAAAAATCTAAGGGGTAAGATTACGGGTGCAATGATATACCCTGCTATTATTATGGTAGTTTTGGTAGTTGTAATGTTCTTAATGATTACGGTAATGGTTCCTCAAGTAAAAGATTTATATTACAGTTTAGGTAAAAAAGAAATTCCAGCTATAACACAATTCTTAGTTGATGTAGGTACTTTATTTGGTAACCCTGCATTCTTGGCTATATTGGCCATATTAATTGTTGCAGGTATAATGCTCTACAGATATATTTATAGCACTCCTAAGGGACTTAGACTTATCGATAAATTAAAGTTAAGAATACCAGTTTTCGGAAAGGTAATAGTTAAATATGAGGTAGTTCAATTTTGCAGATTAACTTCTATGTTACTAGTTAGCGGGGTTCAAATTATAGAAACTGTGAATATAGTAATTAATTCTTCTTCAAACCAAATCTTTAAAGATATTATGACTAGGGCTATTGATGAAGTTACAAAAGGCGTGCCACTATCTATAGCTTTGGCAAAATACAATGACGAGTTGGCATTCCCAAACGTTTTATTAAGAATTATGGCTACTGGCGAAGAGACAGGAAAAGTAGATCAGATACTTGAGGATATGGGTAAATTATATGAATCTGAATTAGAGCAACTAACAAGCAATTTGACAAAGCTGATGGAACCTCTTATTATGGTTGTGGCAGGGGGTATGGTAGGGTTTTTAGCTGTAGCAATTTACCTTCCTATTTTTCAGGTTGGTAGCTTAGTTAATTAATTCTATATATATGTTACTGTAATAATTGGGTAACCAGTTGTTTATTTTATTTTTTATCTATTTGTAATATGGTCACAAGAGATACAAATGCAAAAGCATTTACCCTTGTTGAACTTATTGTCGTAATGGCAATTATTGCAATTTTGGTAGGACTAAGTGTATTAGGACTAGCAACAGTTCAAAGGTCTGTAAGAGACACACAAAGAGTTGCTACTTTAGAATCTATCAACTTAGAAGTTGAAGCTTTAAGAGGTGCACAAGGTGTTTATCCAACATTGAATGCAACAGCCGTTGCATCTGCTACAACAGTAACATTAGTTTCTAATACTAATATTAGTGTTGGTACAAGAGCTATTACATTGTCAGGCCCTACTACAAATGCTGCATCAACTACTGCTGATGGCACAGATTACTGCTACTCTGCTACTGCTACTAGAAGTGATTATTCACTAAGAGCTGCTTTAGAGAATGGTAATAATAGTGCATTTGGTAATGGTACAGCTTGTACTTTAGGAACAGCTGCTTTATAAGATCGATTTTTAAAAGGGAGGGGTTACCCTCCCTTTTTTTTATGAACTACTACCTAATTTTTTTTCTAATAATACTTTTCTTATTTATAGGAAGGGTATCTTTTATATTTGCAATTAAGAGAGATTCCAATGCACATAATAAAATTAGAAAATTATTAACACTGCATAATTTATATTTGCTAAATCCCTTGGTATCAAAAAAGACTTATACTAAATATATTTTGTCCTTAACCCTTTCTGTTCTTGCTGCGCTATTCTTTTTTGTAATCATAAATAATCTTAACATATACAACTTAGCTAATTTAACCTACTTTTTGCATATAGTATTTCTCTTCATTTCGATTAGTTTATTATTATATTTAGCGATATATGATTTACTGTATTATGAAATTCCGGTTGTTCCACTTTTTTCTTTTCTAACAGTCGTGATTACATTTAACGTCATTGTTGCGGTAGTGTCAGTATTAACTCAAGATAAAATATTCCTATTAGGTAACCCAGTAAACCTACTAAGTGGAATAGGCTTAGGTTTGATTTTTTATATAGTGGTAAAACTAACAAAAGAACAAGGAATGGGTATGGGAGACGTTTATCTAATGCTTTCAATAGGCCTTGCGCTAGGTATTTCAAGAAGTATTACTGCCTATTTGGTTACATTAATGTTGGCAAGCATAGTAGGAATTGTCATATCCTTATTTAAACGAAAGTTCCACAATACATTGATTCCTTTAGTCCCCTTTATATTTCTAGGTTTCTGTGTAGCACTATCTACCAGTGATAGCATACTTAATTTGTTTAGGATCTTTTAAATAAATCCATAAAGTATTGAAGTGCTTTGCGATAATAAATATACTGTTAAAAGATTAAATAAAAATAATGAAAGGTTACACCCTGGTTGAAGCAGTTGTGGTAATGGCAATTATTATTGTGATTACTGCGTTGGGTATATATGGTATAGTAGCTTACAGGGCTACTGTTGAACTTAATTCTGTTTATACTGATTTGACTACAGCAATTAAAACCCAAAGAAATAAAGCTAATAACTCTGTTGCATATAATCCACCAGGAGCTTCTAGAACATTTATAGCACCTGATTTTTATGGGTTGAAATTTGAAAACAATGTTTATGACTTTATATACTGTAATAAACTGGGTTTATCTAACTTAATAGGTTGTTTAAAAGATGAAACATCTAACCCAAGTGCATCAAGTACCGAGGTTACAATATCCTCTAGTTGTCCAGGCATAGGTTTTGAGATTATCAATGCTGATTCAGTTTTAATTAGTCAAGAAGCTATTAGTGCAACTGGAATATACCAATCTAGCCCATCAAGTAGCCTTTGTACTATAACCTTAACGCATACACGTACTAATTTTACAAAAATAATAACAATTGATTTAGCATATGACCTGCTTTCATTCTAGTAAAAAAAATTATAAGGGAGTATCTTTAATAGAGGTTATTGTCGTATTGGCTATAATTTCTTTGACAATTGTATCTGCAATGACAGTTGTTATTAGGGCAAATGCAATAATTAAAGATAATGAAATACAAGATACTGCGAATGATATTTTCTTGCAGGCATTTGAACTGTTAAGAAGCCCTGAACCAGTAAAAGTCTTACAAGGTGGCTTTACAGAATTATCTCAGGGTGGCATAAAAACTGTTTACACTATAGAATTTGAAAACTCAATTTCACGAAAAGGTTACTTAAAAAAAGCTACAAACCAAAATGGTGAAACTTGTGCTTTAAACAGCGAGTTTAATATTGAAAGTCTTGGAAATACTGACAGGCCCTTCCCTATTTGCTTAAAGGTTTCAGTTACCCCTGTATCTGGAAGCGGAGGAATAATTACTACTTATAATATTGCATTAGAATTATCTTATATTACAACTGCTGGAGTTGTTGTTGAAAACTATCAAGTAACAAGATATGAAAAATTTGTTGAGATCACATAAAAAGAATAAGAAAGCATTTTCTTTACTAGAAGTAATTGTGAGTTTATCTATCATTGCTTTTTGTACAATTATGATGATGGAGTTTATGATACTCAGTTTTAAGATAACCGCAGTTGGTCTTGGTAGAAGTTTAGTAAGAGAAGAACTAGCTAATGTGATGAATTTAGTAGGTAGGGATTTTAAAAATTCCGATTTTGCACCAAGTTGTAATAGCGAAGGTACTTCTTGTGATTTTTATATAGATGGCATTCAGTATAGATGGTATAGATGCCAATCAGATACAAAGATTTGTAAAGATAAATACGATAGCTCGACAAATAGTTTCAGTAATGTATATACTATATCTAGTAATGTTAATATTACTTATTTTAAGTTTGAATCGGGCTTCTCTCAAACAGGCTCTAGCGGAAGCCCAAATTTAATACTAACTATTAGTGCAAGTCACTCTAATGGTACGTTAGGTATTAATAATGTAATTAAACAATCATCATTTTCTTTAAGAAATTATGAACTACAATAACAAAAAATATAAAGGTCAAATTTTATTAATAACATTATTAGTACTTACTATATTAAGTATCATAACAATCACTATTATTTTAATTAATTCTAGAGATGTTAAAGAGGTTAGTAGTAATAGAAAGTATGATCAAATTTACGCTGCTGTAGAAGATAAAACGAAAGAGCTTATTCGGTCATTCGGTCGTTACGAGACCCCCCTTTCTAGTTTGTCCAGTGCACCATATAACTGTTTTCAGGAATCTACAAGTAAATACAATTGTTCTTATACCCTAGCCTCTGCAGCTTATAATTCAAATATTGTAATTTCAAACGAAAAATCATATGTAGATTATCAAGTATTTAAAGATAGAGGACTCGAAATAAATATGACAGGTTATAAAGATTACTTAGATTTATATTGGGAAAAACAGGGGGTTCCTGCAAGTCAACAAGCAAGCGTTGAATTTATATTGGTATATACAGATGCGTCTGGTAACTATCGATCCAAATCTGATGTCTATAATCCAGCAAGTGTTTACACTTCTGCTCCATCTGCTGGTTCTCCATTCACATACTTAGAAAACCCAGCTTATCCAGGAAATATATTTGGTAGAAGAATTAATTTCTCAAGCTCATTAACTGCTTCGGAAAATCCAGTTAAGCTTGTAATAATTCCAAGAATGACAACAAATAATGCAAGTATTGAGCTAGACCTATCTGCAGTCACACCAGGTTTATTCCAAGATCAGGTTAGGGTCTTTAAAGGTAATTCTTATGATTCAAGCGATGATGAAACTCCAATTGTTAATATAGTGACTCAAATACCCATTTACCCCCAAACGCTAGGGCTTTTAGATTATGCTTTATTAGCTCAAGGAGTTGTAACTATAAATTAACTCATAAGTTTAATTGAATTCGCATTGAAACTACATTATTATGTTTATGTATAAATTGAGTAGGACATATTTATTAGAATAAAAAAATGGCGAATTTACCTGAATTTTTTGGATTAAACCTTGGGCATGATTCTATTAAATTAGTTCAAGTAAAAAATGAAGCGAATAAACTAAGAATTGTAAACGCATATAGAATGCCTACTGCTGTAGGCCTGTTGGAAAACGATTCTGAAGAAGGGGTTACTACTCTATCTAAAGAAATTGGAAAGGCAGTGAAATCGGGCAATTTGACTACAAAGAATTGCGTAATATCTGTACCAGAAGTTTCAGTTTTTTCAAGACTAATAACTCTGCCAAGATTAGATGAGAAAGATATTAATGATGCTATTAACTATGCTTTAAAGCCACTAGTTCCAATACCTCTAGATAATGTAAATGTTTCTTTTTTAGAAATCAATAGTTTCGAATCTGAAGGCAAGCAGATGGTTAATTGGTATGTTGTTGCGGCTCCAAAGCAACTAATTTCTAGGTTGCAACTTGTAGTTGAAAATACAGGCTTAAACTTACTGGCAGTTGAAACAGAGGCATTGGCTATTGCAAGAATGGTTCAACACAACTACTCTATGCCACAAAATTCAGATGCATTAATTATTGATATGGGTGCTGATAGCACAAGCTTAATACTTTCCAGAAATGGAGTCGTAATATTTTCACAAAGTATAGGCACAGGTTCTGACGCTTTCACGAAAGTAATTGCAGCAGATTATGGGATCGACATGCAACTGGCAGAAAAGTATAAATTAGCTTATGGAATGAATCCTAATGAAGGAGAGGGTAAAATTGCTAAATCAATAGACCCTATTATGCAAATAATGATGAGTGAAGTTGAAAGAACTATAAATTATTACAAAGATAAAATTGGCGGAAAGGAAATACAAAAAATATATTTAACTGGAGGTGGTGCACATTTAAACTGGCTTGATAAATTTGTTAACCAAAAATTTAATATAGCTACAGAAGTTGTAAATCCAATAAAAAATCTAGAAGTAGACCCACAATCAAGTCAGGTTTTTAATCCTAATTCTATTAATTCATTTAATGTATCTATTGGGTTGGCCTTAAAAGGAATTTTATGAGCAATAAAGCTATTACTTTTAATCTATTACCACCAAAATCTAAAGAAGAGATAGCTTCTATAGAAGAACGCGATAATTCAGTTCTTTATGCTACCCTGCTAATACTTTTTGCAGTAGTAATATTTGCGGTATTTTCTATAGGTAAATTACTCTTAATTGATACAAGGAAAGCTAACTTAGAAACTGTAGTTAGTCAATTAGATTCAAGGATTTTAGGGTATAACGGAATAAAGCAAATTAATGGCGAGTTATTTGTTAAATCAAGCGCATTAAGTCCAATTGTTGAACAAGATATTAAATTAACAAAGTTAATTGAAGTGGCAAATAAATTAGTTGAAGGTAGCGAGGGTACTATTATTACAAAATATGCCAGACAATTAGATGGTGTTTTTGAAGTTACCTTAATTATGAACACTTATGCTGAGGTTAATAAAATATCAGCTAATGCATCACAAATAGATTCAATTGAACATTTTATTATTAGAAATCTATCCCAGCAAAGTAAATTATCAACTGTAAACTGCACTATTTCATTTAAATTAACAAATATATAAAGTGGATCGAACTTTAAAACTAGAACAAAAGTTAGCTTATAAAAGGGTGTTAAAGTTTTATATAGTACCTTTATTATCTGTACTTGGATTTTTAGGGATTGTTTTGTTTTTGGTTGTTCCAAAAGTCAATGAAATATTTAAAAGCTTAGATGAGATATCTATTCTTTCTAAAACTGCAGATTCGAAAAATGAACAACTGAAATCACTAGATTTATTAAGCCAAAATAGCAATCTTTCACTTGCACAACTAAGAATTATAGACCAAACTGCTCCAACCGAAAGTTCCCAGGTGGTTGCCTTTAGAGACAAAATTACTAATTTAATTAAATCCAACTCTTTAACAATAGTAACTCAAAGATTAAGTGAGTCAGATATAAATACCAACGCTCAAAATATAAATTATATGGGTTTAAGTTTACTAGAAATCCCATTCTTTTTTGAAATTAACGGCAATTATCAAAATACACTAAGCTTTATATCAGATTTGAGTTCTATAGATGACTTTGTAATTGTACGAGAAATGGAGTTAACTGGAGCTGCTGTAAATAATGTTCAAATCACTACTTTAAGATTAAGAATAGATAAATATCAATTTAATATTGCAAATGAACAGCTCTTAAAAGAGCAATATTTGCAAGTTCCAGTAGATTCAAAAATTAATGATGTTGTATTAAAGTATATTGAAAGTAAGATTTTATAGATCTTCAACTTAATACTCCATTGCTCTGCTCCAGTCTATAATTTACTAAATTGATTTAGTTTTTAGCAATTACTCATTATAAAGATAATTCAATCTAAATATATTTGCAGATTTACTTACATATTCAACAAATTACACAGAAATTTAAAAGGATAGGTAAAAAAGAACCCCGATAATTATCGGGGTTCTTTTAAAGTTTATTTTAGAATAGAATTACTGTGCTACAACCTCTTTTGCTTTTCTTTCTTCGTTTTGCTTTCCACCTTTTTTAGCATAAGTTCTTTTGTTTTTTGGAGCTTCTATTAAATTCTTTTTAATTAACCAGTTTTTTACAACTTCTGTTGGTTGTGCACCTACAGATAACCAGTATTTAATTCTTTCTTCATTTAATACTAATTCTTTTGTAAATGGAGAATAATGTCCTAGCAATTCAATTGCATTGGTATCTCGTTTTTCTCTAGCCTGTACAGCAACAACTCTATAATGAGCTAAATTCTTTCTACCTACTCTGCTTAATCTTATCTTTACCATGTTTTAAAATTTACAAAATTAAAAGTATAAAACGCGAAATTGTGCTTTGTATATTAACAAATTAGGCGATAATTCGCAATATCGGCGGCAAAAAAGGTAAAAGTTAACTTAGTTTGGTTTTTATAGCTTCCCAATTTTCAATAACCTTTTTTGCCGCATTTTGTTCTGCTTCTTGTTTGCTTTTGCCTGTTCCGCTGGCCATTAATTTGTCACCTAGGTATGCACCCATTTCAAAAATTTTATTATGATCCGGCCCTTTAGCACTTATTAATTGGTAGTTAGGGGTTATTTTAAACCCTTCTTGTGTTATTTCTTGTAGTTTTGATTTAGAATCAATATCACTTCTGTTTTGGATTATTTTATCTGCCTTGTATGCTATATTTTTCAAAATAAATTCATCTGCAACATCAAAACCTTGGTCTTGATAAATTGCTCCAATAATTGCTTCTACAGAGTTAGCTAATATATATTGTCTCTCCCTTCCGCCTGTTGATTCCTCTCCTTTACTCATTAATAAAAAATCACCAAAATTTAGTCTAAGGGCTTCTTCTGCTAAACTTTCTGTTTTTACAAGTGCTGCTCTAAAGCTAGTTAAATCACCTTCCATGAAATCTGAATAGGTATTGAATAGAAACTTGGTTATTGAAAGTTCTAAAACAGCATCTCCTAAAAACTCTAACCTTTCGTTATGAGAGAGTGATTCTTCTTTATGCTCGTTTACATAAGATCTGTGGGTTAGAGCTTCTGTTAAAAGATTCCAGTTATTAAATTTAACCCCAATTATTTGGGATAATTGTTCTAATTTTGATAGATTATCCATAGTTTTGTTCTAGTTGATCTTTTAATCTTTTTTGTAGATTTTGGTCTGCATAAATATTACCTAATACTCCATTGATAAATGCACTATTTGAGACTGTAGAAAGTGCTTTGTCTAGTTCTATTGCCTCATTAATTGCTACCTTTGGAGGTGTTATATCTCCAATAAAGCCTTCCCAAATAGATATTCTTAAGATTATTAGGTTTATTGGGTTTAGTTGTTCTAAAGGCCATTGAGGTGCCATTTCTTGAATTATGTCGTCTATGATTTTTTGGTATTTTTCTACCCCGTCTATTATTTTTATGTACAAGTTTTTATCAAACTTGCTTTCATCAATAGCTTCCAAAAGTGTTTGTGGTTCAAAGACATTATTTGCAATGTCATATTTTTGAGCAAAATATTTTGAATATAGGTATTGTAAAGCCAATAACCTGGCTAAATGTCGTGGATCCTTAAGTTGAGTTTGATCTTGAGTATCACTCATTTTGTTAAGGCTTATTTAGTTACGAATTTTCTACCTTTGTATTCTGGGTTTTCTTTTGAAACAGTGTGGCTTGGGTGAATTGCACCTGTCTTTTTATCTTTATGAACAATTGCCCCGCCGTTTTTCTTTACTACTCTAGCTTTATTTAATAATACATCGTATCTGTTTGAAGCTCTTGTAGATCTTTTCTTTGATGCGGATCTTCTGTGTTTTGGTGTTGCTGCCATGATTTCTTCTTTAAAATTTAAATATTACAGTTCTATCAGTGCTAATTCCAAGTTTTTAGATTTACTACTGATTAACTGTATCACCTGGTATTTTAGCATCTTTAATTATTTGAAGCTATAAATTTATTAGAATTATAGAGCTCTGTATTTCTTTATTCTAAGCCTGCTTTTTGATCTCTTCAAGTAACTCTGTAAACTCTACACTTCCCATATCTTCGAAGGTGAAATGTCCGTGATTTTTAAAACTGACAACTGGAATGCTGGGTATGGAGCCCTTAATTAATCTGACTGATTCTAATATGTCAGATTCGTCATTTTCAGAAGTGAATATTGTTATGCTGTTAGCTCTTTCTAGGATTTTTGAATCTATTTTAAAATTAAAGAAATCTGTAGTTTTTACTCTGTTAGGGTCAAGCCAAGGAGCTACAAGTATTACTTTATTAACTTTTATGTCGGTTTCACTTAGCCATCTAACTAGGAATCCTCCGCCACAACTATGCCCTACTAAAATTGTATTTTCGTTAATACTGTATCTTTCAAATTCCTGTTTCCAAACTGCATAATTGGGACTGTAAGCCTCTGTTATTTCTGGTGTTTGCGTAGATATTCCATTTATTATCAATTGTTTTTGAAGCCATGGAAACCAATGACTATTAGATAAGGATGGATATTGGCTGTTAAAGTATTCTTCTTTGTCACAAGTTCCATGTAATAAAATCGCATTTTTATTATTCATGCCTCTTTTTTAAGAAATATAAGTAATTTATGCCGATTTTTCTTTCATCTACTGTTTCAAGTGGGAGTTCGGCTTTGTTAAGCTGATTATTACTTTTAAAAATTATTAAAGTGTCTTGGTGCATTAGAGATAAGAAGTCTTCAAAGTTTAATTTCTTAATTAGTTTAAATGGAGGGTCTATGAATATTATGTCAAAAGCCTCTTTGTTATCTTTTATAAACTTTTTATAGTCAATTTTTATAACGTTTGTATAATGCTCCAACTGCATTATTTTAATGTTTTCTGAAATGGACTTAATCGCATCCATTGAATCGTCTACGAATGTAACGTGAGCCGCATCTGCGCTTAGTGCTTCTAAACCAAGATTGCCAGAACCAGCAAATAAGTCTAGGACTGTTTTACCTTCAACTTGACCTTGTAAGATATCAAAAAGTGTCTTTTTTACTCTGTCTGTGAATGGTCTAGTGCCTTCTGGGGGGACTTTTAACTTTCTACCCTTGTATTTGCCTTGAATTATTCTTGGGTTGTTATCCATGAATATATTTTAATCTAATACTAGATAATATAAAACTATTCCTGCTGTTGTTGCTACATTAAGTGAGTTTTTTTGTCCAAACATTGGAATTTCTAGTATTTTGTTACAAATTTCCAGTGTCGGAAGTTCTACACCGGTTATTTCGTTACCAAAAATTAGACACAACCTACCCTCTTCTTTTACCTCTTCTACCGAGACAGAGTCTTTAGATTGCTCTACTGCACATACTAAGTACCCCTCTGCTTTTGCACTTTCAATTGCTTCTTTAGTTGTTGAAAAGTATTTAGATTCAACAAATCCCTCTGCTCCAAGAGCCGTTTTTGTGACTTTTGGGTGTTGAGCTGTAGGTGAAATACCACAAATATATACTTTTTTAACCCCTGCACCGTCGGCGGTTCTTAAAATAGCACCGACGTTATATGCAGACCTAATATTATCTAAAATAACAATAATATCTTTTTCGTGTTTTCTTGTTTTTAACATATATTTAACTGCCTGATTTGATTATCTGATGGATTATAGCAGTATTTTATTTTTGTATAAATCCTAAGATTCTAGGCTTCGACTATAATAAGAGACTGTATTGGCCTTGGTTGTGGCAGAGGGTCTTCTTGTTCTGGTGTGATTCCTTGATTTACTAAAAAATCTATTAAATTTTTTACTATTTCTATAAGTACATAGTATTGATTTGAAATTAATTCAAAATGTTTGGAATCAATAACCCGCAAGCTTTCTATCTGATTCTTGTGTGAGTTTAAGTGAGTATAAATTCTGTTAAGGAGTTTTAGTATTCTGCTAGCATTATTCAAATCCTCTAAAGAAGGCAGTAATTCATTTATATTCTTTGTTGTAGATAAAGTTCTGTCAGCAGAACTAACTAGAGTTGCTCTAAGAATTAAACGTATATGAGAAGGATAGGCTTCTGATTGATACAATTTAAGTAAATCATCTGCAAATTTATTCATGACAATTGATAAATCCCTTATCCCCTCAACTATATTATTTACTTCGTATTTAAAATTATCTTTTGAATTGGTATCAACTCTAGAAGTTGGTATTGAGTTCATAGGTTAAAATTTAATAGCAATAAAACGATTCTAGTTTATTTGCATAAATAACTCAATTTAAACCAAGCAAACCATGGTATGTTTTACGCATTTAAAGCGGAAATAAACCTAGTATTTGTTGATGAAATTAAATCATCTTCAAACTGATAGTACATGCTGGCACTATAAATTTCGTTCAGAAACTCCTTTTTAGAATTTTTAATATACAACAATACGAATTCTATTAAGAATCTGTTTATTACTGCAAAAGAACTATCCTTATCTAATACATTCTCAATAAGAATTTCAAATTCTTCTGCTTTAGGGTATCTTTCAAGATTTGCAGTAAATATCTTAATATCTTCTGCCTTGAGGTTAATAAGTATAGTATCTCTCATAAAATCTATTAGATTACTTGAAAACACCTCTAATACTTCTTCTTTTTTGCTGGTTGTAAATTCATTATCTAGCAGATAAAGTGAAAATCTTAAGAGTTTCCCAAAAACTAATTTATCTTTGCTCATATTAAAAATTTTTTAATAACTAAATAATTGGTTTCTTTAATTTATTATTCTTGATAAAGAAAATAGTAGATTCTCAAAAATTCTTTCTAACGAACTACTGGTAACTGTTCTTTGATTTGGCATGTTAGAATCAGAAATGTTTTCAATTTTGCTGCTTAAGAAGCTAGATGCCATTTTAATTCCTCTTGACCCTATCCACGAAATTGCCTTATTTCTTATTTTCTTAAACAAGTTATTTCCGGGGTCACCAAGCATGCTGTTAACTAAAGAGTAAATATCAGATTCTCTAGGGGGCAATGATTGTCCTACATCATTTACTATTGTAGCAACATGTGGTTTTAATTTTTGTGCAAATGTATGTAACCCTTGATTAATCGACTCTGCTCCGCTCTCTAGTATAACCTCTTGGTTTTTTGAAAGTGCTTGCAATATTGCTTGAAATAACTCCCCTAAATTGCCAATTATGTTTTCCATATTCGGCTTTTGTGTAAATGTACTATCCATAAATTTAGTATAATAAGTATTACTAGTATGACTGATAATAACTGGTAATATTCTCAAATGTCAAGTATAATTAAAAAATAAATCAAAATATTATTTAATATATGTAATAAGAATGAAGAAAAAGCAAAAAACAAATGCAGTAGCAGTAGTTGCAGTCAGTTTGGCTGTTGGAGCTATTGCAGCCTATTTAATTAGTCAGAACAATAAAAATGCAAAAAGACAAGAAAAAAAATAATCAAGATAATAAAGGTGCAGAATTTTATGGAAGCGCAGTAGTTGGAATTAAGGGTCAGATAGTAATTCCGCAAGAAGCAAGGCTAAAATATAATATAAAAGAAGGAGACAAGATTATTATTTTTGGTGGAACAGAAGGAGTCTTAGCTTTAATTAAAGCAGAAAATTTGCAAGATATGTTTGGTAAGTTATCAGAAAATATTTCTGGACTTATTTAATTGAATAGTTCAAGCTTTCTAATCCCTTGATTATAAAGCTTATCTGCAATCTTTCGGCTATCTTTAACAAGTTCTAAATTGGCAAAGTTGGCAATTTTAAGTTTAGGAATGCCTGATTGCCTAAAACCATAAATCTCTCCAGGACCTCTGGTTTGTAGGTCAAATTCAGATATTTTAAGACCATTATCATTCTCTGTAAGAAATTTTAATCTATCTATCCCTTTTGCTTTAAGAGATTTGTCAAAAAACAATAAACAATAGCTCTCTTTAACACCTCTGCCAACTCTACCCCTGATTTGGTGAAGTTGCGCTAAACCAAATCTTTCAGCATTTTCTATAACCATAATTGTAGCATTTGCTACATCTATACCAACTTCTATAACGCTTGTAGAAACAAGTATATCGTACTTTTTTTCTTTAAAATCTTGAAGGATTATTGATTTTTCTGAGTCTTTCATTTTGCCATGCAGTAAAGCAACTTTAAATTGTTTTAAATGTTTTTCTTTTTTTAAACTTTCAAAAACTTCTTCTGCTGACTTAGCACTAATAACTTCGGACTCTGTAATTAGTGGGCACACCCAATAAGCTTGATCTCCATCTTTAATTTTTTGTGAGATCCATTTGTAACTATCTTCTCTTTTTGCATCTGGTACCAAAAGTGTTTGTATTGGTTGTCTACCAGCAGGTTTTGTATTAATTGTTTCAACTAAAACATCTCCAAATAATGCTTGGGCAATTGTTCTTGGTATAGGTGTTGCGGTCATATTAATAAAGTGCGGATAAAATTTTTGAGATTCTAAAGCCTGCTCAAGTGGCTTTAATAACTCTTCTCTTTGGCTTACGCCAAAACGGTGTTGTTCATCTACTATCACTAATCCTAAATTTTTTATTAAGTTGGCCTTTCTTGCTAACACTGCAGATGTACCTATTAAAATATCTTCACTTTGTGACTTTTTATTTTCAGATGATACAAGCTCTACGCTAATATTTTGCTCTTTTAAAAGATTTGTAAAGTTAAGGTAGTGTTGCTTAGCGAGTATTGTTGTAGGCGCAAGTATTACACTTTGAAAACCTTGTTTAGCCAAAAGATAAGTTAAAATAAAAGCAATTATTGTTTTGCCACTACCAACATCTCCTTGCACTAAAGAATTTATTAGAATTCCCTGAGAGATACCTTGAATAAGGTTGTTTACAACTTTTTTTTGATCAACAGTAAGCTGAAAAGGTATTACACTTAGTATGTGTTCAAAATCTTTCATCATGTTTGATGAATTTATTTGAACAGCCGGCTTGGTTTGACTTAGATTTTTTGCTTCTATGATTTTTAATTGAATATCTACAAACTCGTAAATTGAAAGGTTCTTTATTGACTGGTCTAGCGTATTATAGCTTGTTGGAAAGTGAACATTGCTGATCCACTCTTTTAAATTTCCCCTTTCAATTTCGTTGGGGATTTCAATTTGGTCAATTTTATCTATTAACTCTTTAATTCGATTTCGTAACCATTTTTTAGAAAGTCCTTGTGTTAAATAATATTCTGGCGTTATTCTCGCAAGGTGCACGGTATCTTTATCTTCTTTAATTTCTTCGTAAAAATTTGGATAAAAGGTAAATCCACTCTTCCCTTTTTTTATATGACCTGAAAATATAAACTTCTTGCCAGCCTTAAGTGCGTTTTCTAAGAATGGCTGGTTAAACCAAATGCATTTTATGTTGCCTGTTTCATCTGTTAGTTTGGCAGATTGCAGAGTTCTACGAGATCTTAAGTACCCATTTCTAAAAGAAGATATTTGTCCAGATATTTGATATACCTTGGTAAAATCTTCGCTTAAGATCATATCTTTTATTGAGGTGACTTCAGATGTATCTACATATTTAAATGGAAAGTAAGTGAGAAGATCTTTAACAGTATAAATATCTAACTTTTCTAATAGTAAAGCGTACTTGCTACTTATATATTTTAATGTTGTAACAGAATCGGTTAGCTGCATACAGATATTTTAACAGCTTGTGTACCTGATTTGTAAACCTGTTAATTATTTAAACCTTATTTTGCAGCTACTTGAAAGAGTAGGAATAGCGGTGGCAAAACTATGCTAGAAATAATTAGTAAAATCATTCCCCACCACAATATACTGTGTCTAAGTTTTTGTTTTGTTTTTTTCATATACGATATGATTTTACCAGATACAGAAACTTAAAGAAATTTGAAACTGAAAGGATTTTGTAAGAAATGTATTTTATACTTAGATGAATAATTTATTAAAAAGTATTATCATGTATTTGATGAAACAAGAGTCTAAAATTCTAAAAAAATCTCTACCTAAAGCAGAAAAGAAAATAAGCACAGAGATTATGAGAAAGAATGCTGAGCTTGTAAGTAAGCTTAAGTCGATTGGATATCCATCACTTGCTTCAATACTATCTTATGACAGCCTCAAGAAGTAAGCTTTTTTCAGTATTTGATTTTTTTGATAAAGAAATTATAAGCCATAAATTTGACTATATTTCTGATGATGTCAAAAAAACAAATTTAGTAAATTCATTCATATATACTCTTTTTTTAGTTTCCCTAGAGAAAGCATATGAATTAGAAGAACCTATAAGTTTTCTTATATTTAAAGATATTATTATACACTCAGCCTCTATACTAGAATGTCTTTTAAATTATCTAGCATTAGATATTTATGAAACTAAAGTTATCAGCATGGAGGAATTAGGATATACAGATATAGAATATGAGTTTGTGAAAGAACTTTACAAAAATGAAGAAGTAGATCTAGTATTGTCTAATAGAATCAAAAAGTCAAAGGTGCTAAAGAAAGATTCCAATTTTAATGAAATTAACAGGTATTTATTGAAAATTAATGTTTTAAATAAAGACTTATATGATAAATCTGAAAAAATTAGAATACTTCGCAATAAGATTCATTTAAGCAGTCTTTCAGAAAAGGATCAATCAAAACACTATAATAAAGAATGTGTAGAATCAATATTTTCAGATTTAGCAGAAGTTATCAAATTAGTTGAGAAATTTTTGAGGTGATTACTTACGTCTATCTCTAAATAATAAATCTTCGTGGTATTCATCCATATTTGTAAAGTCATCTGCCTCTTTCATTAAGTCGTTATTTGCTGTTTTCTCAAATGCTACAACTTCTACAAGGCAACCTGCAGACTGTAAATAACTTACAACTGGTCTAAAGTCTCCATCTCCAGAAATTAATACAATTGAATCTACTTTAGAAGCAAGTCTTACTGCATCCATAGCTATTCCAACGTCCCAGTCTCCTTTTTTTGCTCCACCAAAGAAAGTTTGAAGCGGTTTTTCTTTTACCTCAAAGCCAGCATTATTAACTGCTTCAAAAAATTCATTATCTTCTCCTGGTTGGGCATTTATAACATAAGCGATTGCTCTTGTTAGTACTCTACCTTGCACAGCTAAGTCTAATAAATTTTTAAAGTTTACTTTTTGTTTATATAAGTTTTTTGCACTGTAATATAGGTTTTGAACATCTACTAATACTGCAACTCGTTGTTCTGGATTTCTTACAATCATATTTTATAATTTATTAATAATATCTCGCTTTGGCGATGTAAAAATAGTATAGCATTGAAATTTTACAAGGTAAAAGGTGTCTTTTGATACACTGTAAAAATTGCACTTGCACAACACTTTTTTCAATGCCTATCCATTAAGACTTTAGAAGGTTACGGTTTCTATAAGTCTTATCTGTATAACTAATTTTACGAGAGTAAGTGCACCCACAGGTGTAATTTTTGTACGCACATAAAAGAGAGTATCTCAATTTTGAAAGTCTGAACTTGATTGAACCAATAATGGTTAATTCTTTGCAAGATGGTATAATTATCACCATTACTTATTAACTATCTCTTTATGACAGCAATTCAAAAGAAAACAAAAGAGGTAGTTACACTAAAGTAAATCTCCTCAAAACTTAAATCTCAATTTATAAACAAGTCTGCACGTAATTCATTCACAAATTCTTTTTGATAGCTTCTAAAGAGCAAAATTAAAATATGCATCAAACAAATGCAGTTAGCGAGGTTGCACGTTTGCAAAAGAAATATATAGACTTAGAACTTATAAAGCCTATCAAATCTGGAAAGGAGGCTTCTGTGTGGCTAGTTTCGACTAATAAAATAGAAAAAGGCAAAGAACTTTTTGCTTTGAAAGTTTATAAAGAAAATATTATTAAAAGTTCAAATTCGCAGTACATTAAAGGTAAACATTTCAAAGAAAGGAGTGTAAGAAAAGCAGTTTCTAAAAAAACAAAGTATGGTAGGCAGATAATTCATAAACTTTGGACAAGTAGAGAGTTTTACATGCTAGAAAAGTTTTATGAGTTAGGGGCAAGTCTTCCGAAAGTATATGATTTCACAGATAATGCAATTTTAATGGAATATTTAGGAGACTTTAATTTGCCAGCACCAAAACTAGTTTCGGTCAAACTTACTTCCGAAATTGCAAGTATATTTTATAAAGAGATACTCTCCTCTATTCAAATATTTTTAGACAACGGAATTTTTCATGGGGATTTATCTGAACATAATATTTTGGTTTGGAATTCAAAGCCTTACATTATTGATTTCCCGCAATCTATAGACATTAGAAAAAATGATAATTGGGAATGGATGTACCAAAGAGATTTAGATAATGTAAATAAGTTTTTCAAAAAGTATATTAAAGAGAATCCTTAGCAAGTATTTCAGCAATGCTTTTGATTAGTTTTATTACTAATAAAAAGCTATAATGCACAAGATTAATTACCAAAAATATGAAAATTTTAGCAACAGTTACAAAAGGTTTAGAAGACATATCTGCAGAAGAAATTAAAGAAATCGGTGGTCAAAATTTAGAAGTTTCTCAAAAATATATAAATTTTGAAATTGATGACTTACAAAAATGCTCTACTTTAACAACCGTAGATGATGTATTTATCAAAATCAAAAAAACAACTTACTACAACGAGTTTGTAAATGATTTAGAAGATCCTGTTAAAGAAGCTGTAGTAAAAATAAATGAGATTAGAAAACCTGGTAAAAAAGTAAGCGTTACTGTTTCTGTATATAAAAACGCTAAGGTTGATAAGAAACTAATAGAAGGATTTATGCACGAAGTTGTAAAAGACCTGTTAGGATTAGAAGTTTCTAGAGAAGATGAATCTGATTACAACCTAAGAGTAATTATTGAAGAAACCAATCTTTTTGTTGGTTTAAGAGTCTTTAAACGGGCCTTAAAGGACCGAGATTACGCAGTAAGGCAAATGTTTTTGGGCTCTTTAAGGCCCACAATAGCTGCAAGTATTATAAGAATGGTTTCGGGTAATTTAAAAGAATTGGATTTGGTGGACAATTTTTGCGGTTCTGGAACATTTTTAGCAGAAGGAATACTATTTGGCCACAAAGTTAAAGGTGGAGATATTAATCCAACGGCAGTAAATACAGCTATTACTACTCTTTCAACAAAGTTTGGTGTAAAAGACCCAGAAATTAAGGCTCAAGATGCATTACAAACAGAATGGGAAGATAACTCTTTTGACATTGCTGTTTCTAATTACCCTTGGGATTCTCAAATCAAAGTAGAAAGTATTACAGACCTTTACGAAGGTTCTGTTAAAGAATATGCAAGAATTTTAAAAGAAAAGTCTGCTTTAGGTTTTATATTAACCAAACCGGATTTGATGGTTAAGTTTTTAAAGGATTATTTCCCTAATCACAAAGTGGAATCAAGACAAATTGGATATTTAGGGCAAACACCATACATAGTTATTGCAAGTAATTTAAGCTAAGAATTAACTAGCACTAAGAATTACAGACTTAACAAATGTACACTCTCCAGTACTTTAAAGTACTATTTTATCATGCCTGGCTTTAACAAAACGACAGGGCGTGGTAACATTGGCTACTTTAAATATTATCCTTACACAAATGTCTCAATCGAATATTTTTATGTTAGCAGTTATAAGACAGAATTTAGATGCCTCAAACCCATTAGTAATATCAGATATCTCTGCTCTTGAACTTTCTCAGAAAATAGAGTTGCTTAAAAGAAGGCAGGAAGAAACATTAATGATAGGAGAATTAGATGATTTACAAGATATCTTAATTGAATTTGATGAAGAAGTATTTACCACTAATAAAATTTCAGATGAATACAGATCTGCTTTGCAATATTTGTCCGAAGCAAATTTACAAGCATTAATGTCTTTAGAAAAACTAGATACAAAATTAATGCAAAGTTACTTAATAACACAAGTAGAATCAGTCTTTGAATCAGGAAACAAAACCCCACAAGATGAGTTAATGCTTTTGGAAGCTTATGAATTAATTGAAAAGTATCCAGATTTTAGTTTTGAAGAGACAGAACTTAGTGTTTTTGTTAGATCTTGCCTAGGGTCTAATTTTGCAAGTGACTTAGAAGAGTCAGATATTGAATTACTAGAAGAGATGTCAGCTCAAATAACTGTCCCAGGTAAAGTGGAAGTAGCAAGAACTGCTAGGGGTAATATAATCACACCTTTGTTTATAGGGGTTGTTAATCATGCTATTTCTGAAAAATTAACATATAACTCTTTTAAAGATAGAACATTGGGTTCTTATTTTGGAAGGAAATTACCTATCTATCGAGCTGTTGAAGATGGTTTATTTAACGAAGCATTTGATGGTATAGAAGAACGTTTTAAAAAATTAAACCCAGAAAGTACTCCAGAAGAGATCGAAAGAAATAATCTTAATAGGTTTACCATGTTTGAACATGACTTTAAAAAAGCCTTAACAAAGTTTTGGGAAGCGTTAGGTAATGATAGAGTCATGGAATTGTTTAATATGCCTATTTCAAAAGTACCTGATTATTTAAATCAAGTGCTAAATGAAATCGAACCAAGTAAAAAATCAACTATAACTGCAATGAAAAAACACATTATTGCTTTGGTAGGTAATAATGGAAATTCAGAAAGGTTTAAGCATATTCCTTTTGGTTACATATTTTCTTTGTTTGATGTAAATGGTACCAGAAATCTTTTATCACAAGTGAATTTTTCAAGTAAGTATGTTTTTGCTTGGGGTCGATCTGGCTCTGAATCTCCAGTGGTTGAAGCAATAAGGTTTTTCCCTACTGAAATCTAAATCAAAATAAATTTAAAGGACCCCGACAAAGTCGGGGTCCCTGTTTTGTAATAACTTTTAAAGCGTTACGCTAAATCAAATTCTTTAATAAGTTCTTTACATGTGCCCTCTTCTCCACCCTTATAAATTGCAATTTTTGCTACAGGAATCTTCATTAAATTCCAATTAATTCTATTCAAAACAACATAAACAAGCTCTCTATCTACAAGTTTTAATAAAGAAATATGTGGGTCAAAAGTATCCATAACATAAGGGTGACCCCACTTTTGTAGCATCTCTTTTTTTTGAGGAGGCAAGGCCAAATATACAGGGTGATCTTCTTTAAATTGCTCTTCTACCAAACCTTCTCTTAAAGGTTGAACTTCTTCTGTAATTCTTTGGTGAAGGCTAATAAGCTCTGGAGTTCTTTCAAATCCTGCCCAAATAGTGCTTCTATTATGAATTAATCTATTAAACCTTAAAGTAAATTCAGATGTATTACCAACTATATCTGCAAGTAATTGCTCTATTTCATCTAACTTTTTTGCAGGAAAGATATTTTGGTACAAAGTAATATGGGGTATAGAATTTTTATTATCGGCAATATATTTAACTTCATATCTTTCATCTAGCCCTTCAAGTAATTCGCCTATTTGGTCAAGTATTTGATCTTCAAAACGGATTGCAATATTTAGCTTTATAGTTTCCATAAATAAATAGTTTCAAGAAGTAAAATCTTTAGTTATTAAGATTATAGTATTAGTAAGTTAATATTTACAAGTTTAAATAGCAAAGCTTAAGGTTCTTGATTCGCCCTTTTGAATTTTGTTTGAATTATCTTTAAATAAGAAAGTCTAAGGCTATCCTCGCTTATAATTTTAACCAATGTATAGGCAAGCTCTTCGTTAATTCTAGATACTCCTGTCTCTAATAATAAATCTAATATTTTGCAACAATCCTCAATGGGATCTTCCATTTCTAATATAAACCTTCTTAGTGAGCGAATAAAATAGCTATCGATATAATTATTTAGGACAAAGTCATCTTTTAGTATTTGCAAGATCAAGGGGTATTCTTGTTTTGTAATAATTGCCCTAGTTATATGCTCAAAAGAGAATTTAGTTATAATTTGTGGGTTTTGAAAGTTTAGGTTAGTAATAATTTCAAGTAATTCTTTTGCACTATGCTGACTGTAACAAAAATTCTTTGTAATTTCTAAAAATGATTCTTGAGTTATTGGTAGATTGTTGTGAGCTATTTTTTCTATTATTGAATCAATTATCGTGGGTAAATGCCTTGCATAATAAATTATTGATCTTATAAAAGCGTCATTTATTATTAGGGGGTCTAGGCTTAGTATCCATTGGTGTATCAAATTATTTTTGGTTTCTAAAGGTACATCGGACAATATTAAAAAGGCAAGAGTGCTTTTATACTGTAAGAATCTATTGCTTATACTTGCTCTCCCATCAAAATATAAATCCCAATCACTTTCTTCTATCTCCTCTTCGAATTCTTCTTGCATTTGTATGTGAGGGATTTTAAATTTACTATTGATTTGATCTTCAATGCCTTTACTTAGTGCAGATCTTCTATAGATTTCAACTTTATTATTACGTATGGTTATTATTTTTAAAATGCCATTGATATATACTAATCCACTTTCTACTCCTGCTTGAATTTTAAAAGGAACCATTACAACTACTTTTGTTCTGGGGTCTATTTGAAAGGTGACTTGTTTATATTGTATGGTTGGGAAATAAACCCGGTCTAAATCTTTTTCAACCAACGCTTCTACCCAATAAGTTTCGTTTAAACCACAATAAGGATCTTCTAGTAAATTTAAAGGTAAGTCTAGCACATCGGATTTCATTTAGTTGTTATCAAATTCACTAAATTCAACATCAATAAAGTAAGGGTTATGTAGTACATTAGGTAAGAAATTTGCATATTCGCGTCTAGTAATTTTGCCACCTAATGAATTTATTTTATTCAATACTAAATTTATTAGACTTAAAGACTCTTCTCTGTCCGTAACATATAGTCTAAAAGACATTTTGGAACATTCTCTATCCACTAACTCATCTAACTCTTCAAGTCTTCCTTCCAGTCTCTTTATCTTTCTTAATATGTAGTCAACTAATTGTTCTATTGAATATTCAGGTAAAAAATCTCGTAAAAGAGTTCCGTCTTGGAGTTTTGCCTGACTTACATCTTCTACCCATTTTCTTTTTTCACTCAATTCAGCCATAATTGATTGATAATCATGAATACTATCTAACTCTATTTGTATTTGTGCAATATATACATCTGTATCTTTAGCTAGTTGCTCAAGAAAAGCTCTTAGTTCTAGCATCTTTTGTTCGTATAGAGGAATATTGTCGTTAAATTGAATATCTCCTTGCATAATTTATATTTAAAAACTTACCATTAGATTAACTATAACTTCATTTGACCCAACTCCATCATATGGTCTTTCTACAAATGTTCCCCCCTCAACTACCCTTCCGTTTAATTCACTAGCTTTGTTATTAATAATATCTACGATTTCTATTGGAAGACTTATTTGGCTTCCATCTGGATATTCAACTCCCCATTCCATAGCATTTATTAAAGGGGGATAATTCTTTTGAGGAATTACTACTCTCAAATTAAACTCATAAGTTCCAGTGCTTAAACTATTTAAAGCCTTTTTCAATCTTCTGTTTAATATCTCTATTTGATGTTGAATATAATCTTTAGTATCTTCAATAGAGTAATCTTCTCCAACTATCGATTTATTTAATTCCCATTCTATAATAAGTTCAGTACCAAATAGTTTTCTTTCAAAATCAGTTATCTGAGATTCTAAATATTGGATATTTACAAGAGGATTATCTAGAACTATAACTCCACCAACATAAATTGACTGAAGCTTTTTATCTAGTTCTTGAATAAAGTCGCTAAAGAGTTTTGCTCTTGTTGTAGAATCTAATGGGTGAGGCTCACCAACTGGCTGTGTTGTCATAATCCGGCGATTATAGCATAGTAGTTTTTGTTGTAGAAATTGTTTAATCTACACCATTATCTACACCTTGTAGCAAGATATGAATGCTTGTTTGAAGTGTCTTATATTTCTTTCATAAAACAGTTTACGTTGAACTAGTTACTCCCAACCCCATCACTTGCCTTTACATTTACTATATAAAACCAAAAGTCATTAATTACTTCATCCGTATCAAGTTCTTCAATGCTCTCGGTTTCAATTTCTAAACCAAGCTTATTTGCTTGCTCTCTAATTTCTACAATCAATCTCTCTTGGGAATCATAAGTTTTTTTTATTTGTATTCCACAAATTACATTGGCAACCCCCATTTTGCCATCTTCTCTAGCTTGTTGAAAATAATGATCGTGCGTATCTATATCAGTTTGTACTTCGATTGCAAACTCATCGTCTGCTAGAGTTCGATGTTGTTTACTTTCATACTCGGTTTTTAATGATTTATATGATTGTGAGGTAGGGTTTTCTAGTGCTTTTACAAGTCTTACCTTCTCTCTGAATCGAAGCAAATCTTCATGTGTATTTGCTACATAGGTTATTTCGCCTGCGTTTGCTTCTTTAAGTTTTACATCAAGATCTTTAAGGTATTTTGAAAATGCAGTTGCCTTTTCAAAATAGTCTAAACTATCTGCATTGGGTGTGGTTGGCGTTATATTCATAAAAATATTCTTAACTTTCAATATTATGCCACATCAATGTACTTACTTAAATAGAAACCATTAAAAAAGCATATCAACTTTTTTAGGGCTGATATGCTTTTACATTTCTTTAATAAGTCCAGCTATTCTAAGAAGCTCCGTATTGTACTCTTTAAAAGCAGACATCTCATTGCTTATTATATCTTTAGGGTCTACCCACATAGCGTACCCTTCAAGTTTAGTGATGATTACTTTTGAATCCTCTATATATGAATCTTCATGATAGAAGATAATCGGGAAATATTTTTGAGAACCAATATATTTAACCATATAAGTTGCGCAGTAAGGATGATCATCTTGAGGTTTGGCTACATAAATTGGTTCTTCTTCGAAAATAAAGTCTGAAGGCTTAACTTGAATCTTTTTATCTAGATCTGAAGTTATTAACTCTTCTCTCAATTCTCTATGCATACACTCGAATGGACTTTCATTGAATTTGTGTGAAATGGGATCTCTTTCTCTACTTCCTGCAATTAGTCCAAGATTATTTGGATTCCCATCTCTTGCAAATGCTAAAACCTTTCCTTCTTCATTTACAATAAGAGCTGCCGCAGAGCCAATTTCAGAATCTTGAATTTCTTTAAACCTCAACTGATTATTCATGTTTATAAATTAAACTTATATATTCAGATAATAATTTAAATAATTTATAAATTCAAATACAAAAACCCCCCGACAAGTCAGGGGGTTGAATTTACTTTTGTAGGGTTTTAGTATCCTCTGTTTCTTCTTTGTATAAAAGTCAAAGCGTTACCCATTTGGTTTGCTCTACCTGTTCTACCAATTCTATGAATATAGTCTTCGTGATTATTTGGAATATCAAAGTTTAAAACTAATGCTACTCCAGAAATATCTAAACCACGGGCCGCAACATCTGTTGCAACTAAGATATTAGATTTACCACTCTTAAATCTTTCAATAGATTTCTTTCTCCAGTTTTGTCTTTTGTCTCCGTGAATAGCGGTAACTTCGTAGTTCTCTTTGTATAAAAGATCGTCTAGTTTATCTACCTCTCTTTTGGTATTAACAAAAATTAAAACTTTCTTATCTGCATATTCGTTTAATGTCTTTTTAAGCTTTTCCATCTTCTCTTCGGAATCAGAAAAGTAAACAACATTTTGATGAATATTGTGAGAAGTTACACCTGTTTTTACAGAAACTTTAACGTAATCTGGTTTTAAGATAGTTTTCATTAAAGCTTCTACTTTATTATCTACAGTTGCAGAAAAGAATAAAGATTGTTTGTCTTCGGGTAACATTGAAATAATCTCTTTAATTTCATCTACAAATCCCATATCCAACATTCTATCTACTTCGTCTAAAACAATAGTGTGAAAAGTAGATAAATCAATCATTCTTCTTTCGATTAAGTCTTCTACTCTACCTGGTGTACCAATAACAAAATTATAACCACGTCTTAGTTGGTAAATTTGTTTTTGAATATTGTCTCCACCAATACACTTAACCCCATAAATTCTTAATTCTTTTGTTAAAGTGAATAACTCCTCTTCTATTTGCTCTGCAAGTTCTCTTGTTGGGGCTAAAATCAAAACTTTGTTATGTCTGCCTTTAACTACTTTTTCGATTAAAGGAATTAAGAAAGCTCCAGTTTTACCAGTACCTGTATTTGCAATACCAACAATATCCTTTCCATCTAAAATGTGTGGGATTGATTGGTCTTGAATAGGCATTGGGTCTAAAAAGCCCTTTCTTTTAATGTTTTCAATTAAAACATTGCTAATTGGAAGTTCATCAAATCTGAATTGTGGTTTGTATGGTTCTTGTGTTTCGATCGGCTTTGCTTCTTGAATAAATAAAGATTCATCAAGTTGTTTTGCAACACCTCTACCACCTCTCCTACCACCACCTCTGTTCCCAAATCTGCTTCCGCCATTTCTATTTCCACCAAAACTTCTTCTATTACCAAAAGAGCTTTCGCTACTTCTGTTAGATGATTCTCTGTGAAAGCTAGATCCTTCTCTTTTTGGATAATTTGATGATCTTTCTCCTTCGCTTCTCTCTCCTCTTGCACCTCTAGCTTCACTAAAGCTTGGTCTACTTGATTCTCTTCTATCAGAAAATGGTTTTGACTCTCTTCTTTCAAATGAAGGTCTAGAATCCTCTCTTCTGTTAAAGTTAGAACCTCTTGATGGTTCTCTTCTATCTTCAAATCTTCTTTCGCTGCTAAATTCTCTTTTTACAGGTGTAGATAAGAAGTCTGATTTTCTTTTGTCAGATGATTTATTAAATGATTCTCTATCGTTTGATCTATTAAAGCTTGAACCTCTATTGCTAGATGGTCGACTATTAGATCTAGAACTACCTCTATTGGTAGAATTGTTTCTATCGTTATACATGCGTGCGTCCTTTTAAAAAATTATTTAGTTGGAATTCCCAACAATTATGCAAACCTTACAACCGGAAGTCTTTATGTATTTATTTACATAGCTTTCGGAGCATACCTTATTTGGTATTTGAAAAGCTCCAAAATCTGTAAATATTATTGAATGAAGCTTTTAAAAAATTTGCTAACCCAAGATTATAGCATATTTTAATCTAATTCTGTGTATTGAGTATGAAATCTGATAAAATTGGGATATGTCATACGCACAAATAAAGTCAATAAGAGATCCAGAATCATTAAGGGAAGACCCTCGATTAATGGTTGTTAGGGAAGCGGTGATTTATTCATATGATAATATGGAAACCTTTCTTTCAAAACGTGGACCTAGAAGAAAAGGATTGATTCCAGAAAATATTTTGGCAGACTTTACGGGTCAGAATCAAATCAGAAGACCAGAAATTGACCTTGAATTTTTGAAATCTCAACTAGCTACGAGACTGGGTTTAATTGAAAAATTAACTTACTTAAAAAATTACATTGAATTTGCAAGAGAAAAATTTAAGGGTAAAGATTGGATTACTCAAGATCAGCAGTCTTCTATTATTTATTTTTGGCAACTGACGAGTTTTCTTTGTGGTTTGTCAGTTTACGGAGTAATGAATTATGTAAAGAAGCATAATCCAAATGAATTTGATTACTATGCTGTTTACGCCAGTGATACTAATCACTTCGGAATGAGTGGTCATGTAGTAGGCATTCTGAAATCTAAATCTACCCCAGAGAAATGGTACTTTGTCTCTCCTGCAAATATTTTCAATGTGAATTTCTCATCACCAAAAGCTAATGGAGTTGAAATTAATAGGGCGACAGAAGTGATTGTTGCCAATACTTTTGAAGATGGAATGGATTTGTTGATGGAACAGGAGGGTGGATATTGGGAGTTCAAACCTAAAAAACAAGGATTAGTGGAATATGATTTCGATGAAGAAAGTGATAACTTAGGTTCGTATAACTTTCTGAATAACGCTAAGGTAGATTTAGATTAATATTACTAGTCATAAACCACTTTTTACGTTAAAATTACAAGTCTCAAAAAGCTTACCAAGAGCTTGCAAGTGAAGTAAAATTAAGCCGTCAATGTTTTTGATTGCACAAAATCACAGATTGTGTGCGAACCAAAAGCAAAGACTTTTGCTTTTGGGAGAGGTGACGGAGTGGTCTAACGTACCCGTCTTGAAAACGGGCGTCCCGCGAGGGACCGTGAGTTCGAATCTCACCCTCTCCGTTTAAAAGGGTTACTTTTAATGCAAGGCTTTCTCTAGATCACTCACTATATCTTTTCCACTATCTTTAATCCTATATATAACTAAGTATTTAGTTCCATATACCGTTGTTCTAACATAGTACCTAGCATTTATTCTTAAAAGAAATTCTTTTAAATTAAATCTTTCAGTATTTCCTCGAAAGCTAAATCTTAAATCATCATTTCTTACTTCAAATGTTAAATAAGAATCCCTAGTTCTTTTAAGGGCAAAAATTAATCCAAGAATTTGATTAATCAAGTCAAATTTCGATTTTGTATATGTTGCAAAATTAGCAGATTGAGCAAAAACATAGTCTACAAGACCATTCTTTTTTATATCTGGATGATCCATAGCGTCACAAGCATTTAATGGAGCAACCCTATCTTTTAATAATTGATCTGTTTCATAAAGACTATAATTATCATCTTCTTTATAGAGAATACCTGGTTCTAATCCAATGCAATCAATCTTATCTTCCAATAATTCTTTAAGTGCCGAACCTCTAGTACCAGTTCCAACTTCAAGGACTCTAGCATGAGAATTTTGCCATTTTCTATATTCATTTTCAGTTAACCCAATATTCTTTCCTTTTTCAAAAAGCGTATCAGTTGGCAACCATTCAGGCTCTGTTCCAAAAAACATGATAACAATTTAATATCTAATTAAAATTATTATAAAAAATAACTTAGAGTTTGGTAAGTAGTATTCTTCTTTGATAGTTTCAAATGAAAGTATCTCTTGAAAACGGGCGTCCCGCGAGGGACCGTGAGTTCGAATCTCACCCTCTCCGCCAATAATACTCATTTACCCCTAATCAAAACCACCCTCTTACATTATAATTAGTCATGTTCCATAAGCAGTTTGATTCAAATTTAGACCTGATAGACTCTGTAATAAATTCCAGATACGGACGTAATGCACAATATGTTTTGGAAGACTATATTTATAGAAATGGTTTTTCCAAGTTCTTTGTTAGTAGGTTATTAAAGCGACTAGAATATTTTATTAATACCCCATTTGAATATGCAAAATATACAATACCTATCGAAGTAAATAAAAACAGAGATATTCTTTTGAACGCTTTAACCCAAGAGATTCTAGAAATTAAAAACATCAATTCTTTAGAATTAGCACAAGAAAAGATTGTTGAACTTTTTGTAGATAAGAACTGGCTAATAAAATACTGCACCAGAAAGTGGCTCTTATTAAATTCCGGGTTGGCACTAGAGTTAACAATCCTTAATGATAAATATTCGTTTAAATACTTAGAACTTCTAAAAAAAGAATACGGCGTTGTTATTGGAAATAGCGTTGTACATAGGCATGTAATTTCGAATAAGGAAAGATTAGCACTTAAACAATATGGAATCACTACTCCATTTGAACATTGGGATAGAGCTTATTATGAAGATGCAATGAGAAAGATTCGGCAAATTGTAAAAAGTAACCCTGAATGTGTTGGAATCGTAAGCGAAGGCTCTTGGGTTTATAATCCAAAACTTTACGAAATTGCAGATGATGGAAAACCATATGCAACATTCACTTTTTTAAGAGAAGATAAGTTAGTTGGCCATAGATTCTTTGATCACAAAGCCAGTAAGGTAGACCCTCAATTTGATTTTGCTACAAGAAACGAAAGACGAAAAGCTTACGTTGAAAATGGGAAGTTAGATATTGATGTTTACTCTATTTTTTACCCTGCATCAGAATTGTTAAGTCAAACCTTTAATTAAGTAATTTTCTTGGTAACTTGCCTTATTTTATTTCCATTTGAAGGTCCCTTGATCGTATTCACTTAAAAGGAGTAAACTGAAGTATACTTCTTAACATGCTCATATGAAAAAGGGATATAAAGTAAACATTGAAGAATTAGTAAATCAGAATAATACCTTTAGAACAGTTCTATATACAGGCCAATATTCTCAACTAGTAATGATGAGTTTAATGCCACAAGAAGATATAGGCGTAGAAACACACGAAAATACAGATCAGTTTTTTAGATTTGAAAGCGGTGAAGGCAAAGTAGTAATAAATGATTCAGAATACGAGGTGCACGATGGCGATGTTGTGATAGTACCAGCAGGGTCTCAACATAATGTTATTAATACTTCTGCAACAGAGCCACTGAAAATGTATACACTCTATTCACCAGCACATCATCAAGATGGAATTGTACATAACACTAAGCAAGAAGCTGAAACCGATACCGAATCATTTGATGGGCAAACAAGCGAGTAAGGCTTGGGATTTCCGGCATTCATTTCTAATTCGACAGGTTTCCTTTTCTTGAAAATTCTTATGCTATAATCGCCACAAATTTAATAATAAAATATGAAACCTTCGTTACCTGAAGTTGTAGAAGATTACGTCCCTTCTCAAAGAATGCCAAGCAAAGTTTACAGCTTCTTTCTAAGCAAAGGCATAAGCCCAAAATTAATTGATTATCTATTTACACAACCAAAACTAGAAGTAATAGTAAAAATTAAAGAAGAAATTTGGAATAGAAGAAATTCAATTGAAAGTGAGGTTGAAGATAGATTATTAGATAGTTGTGTAGAAACGTTAGCAATACAAATTTTACAAGGTATACCTAAACAACAACTTAGGAAAGCACGAAGGTTCAAAAATGAAGGTCTTGCAACCAGATTACTCGGGAAAGAATACTTACTTTCCAGAATTGAAGAATCAGTACTCTCCTACCTACTTGAGTATAGGTACAATGAGCTTATGAGGGCTTTAAGAACTAGCGGTAGTACTATTGAACTTACAAATTCAGAAGTTCAAGTCATACTTGCAGAGTTAAAAGAATATAGGCCTGTTTTGAGTGGTACAGACTTAGTATATTCTGGATCATATGATGTAATGCACATATTCCCAGGTTTATTAGCATCACCAGTTAATGAAAAGGATTTATCACAACTTGAACTAGTTCAAGACGCAGACTTCAGACTACGAATGGTTGTAATCTACTTAAACTTAAGAGAATACTTAGTATATAAAGATGTTCCTAATGATTTACAGGAGCAAATTTTAGATGGTATTCAAAATTTAAAGGTCCCATATATAAACTATCATCTAGGCAATATCATTGGGAAGAATGGGTATATTGGAATTTTTAATAAAGTCTTCAAGAATGATCCAAGAGGCTACAACTTACAAGAAGATATTCAAATCTTAGATAATAGACTGCATAATGCTCTTTTAGGTAATATTACTGATTATAAAGTATTAGGTGAGATTAACTTAATTGCAGATTATTTTATGAGTGTTAAATCATTACTTGGAGATTGGAAATTTGCAGGAGATGAGCAAGCTATACCAGATTATTTTGATGCGGTTAACCAACTAAGATTAAGTTTAAATGAAGTATTTGGATATGAAGCCCAAGGGGAGGCTTAAGCCTCCCCTTGTTATAACCTTTTTACAAGCTATTAATCTCTATACCCTTTTGCTTGTGTATTATACGCATTTGCATACATTCCATTTAATGCCAAAAGCTCTTTATGGGTTCCCTGCTCTACAATCTCTCCTTTATCCATTACAATAATTCTATCTGCATTTCTTACAGTAGAAAATCTGTGAGAGATAATAATCACAGTTTTATTTTCAATAAACTTGTAAATTCGATCAAAAATATTAGCTTCTGCAACTGCATCGATCGAAGCTGTTGGTTCGTCTAATATCAAAATAGGGGCATTTCTATAAAAGAACCTAGCAATAGCAATTTTTTGCCACTGACCTGTAGAAGGTCTAATTCCACCTTCGTATCTTTCGCTTAAAATTTGATCAAACTTATCTTTGTAATCCATAATAAATTCATAAGCATCTGCCTTCTTTGCAGCATCTATAACCGCTTTAATATTTGTAGGTTCATCTGGCTGACCAAGGGCAATATTGTCCTTTGCAGTTAAATCGGTGTATGTGTTGTAATCTTGGTACAATACTCCCAGATTTTCATACCAAGTTGATGGCTCAATTTCATTTAAATTGCTATTATCTACTAAAATCTCTCCACTTGTAACAGCATAAATATTTGAGATTAATTTTACTAATGTAGTTTTTCCGGCTCCATTCTCACCAACTATGGCAATCTTCTCCCCTGGTTTAATCTCTAAATTTAAGTTCTTGATAACACTCTTCTTCTGATTCGGGTATTTAAAACTAATATTATTTAATTTGATTAATGGTGGATTTGCTAACTTACCGACTTTTTTGGTAAATGGTCGCTCAATTTCTTTGTAGTCTAGTAAGAACTTCATCTCGTTTATTTTTGTATTCATTCCCATATACTCTGCAATATAAATGGCAAAAGTATCTAATTGACTACCTATAGAAAGCAATGCAGCGGTAAAGAAAGCGATTTGACCAATTGATATTAATCCATTTAATGCAGAATCTATAACAAAATAAATTCCTATTAGTATTAAAACCCCATAAATTAAATCAAAAATAATACCTATAAGAGACCATTGTGTGTAAACACCTTTTCGCATGTTAAAGAATGTGTTAGTGTATTCCAAAAAATATTTTTTTAAATATTCATAAGCATTTAATAACTTAACTTCTTTTAAACTTGCAGGGTTAGAAATCATATATGACATATTCCACCCTCTTCTATTTAATACTGTTGTATCTTTATCAATCTTCCACAATCTATCAATCATAGTCTTATTAAGTATCAAGCTTGGAATCGCAGCTATAATTAATACTAATGCAATTGTTGGGTAAAGGTTTATTACGGGAACAATTGCAATTATAAAGGTCACTACTACTCCGATAATATTAAATAATGACCGTGTCATGTTGCCGTATGCATACCTATTCTCTCTGTATCTTGTAATCTTATTTTGAATCTCTGGACTTTCAATTGATGCTGTTGATAATTCCCCCATTTTAGCTAAAAGCATTAGTTCTGGAACTTCCCAGTTTAATCTTGGCGAAGCTAAGTTTTCTGAATAATTTCTAATTGCTCCAATAGATGTTCTTAGTAAGTAGAATGCGCCATAAATCCCAAGCCCGTAAATCACTTGGCTACTATCTGCGCTATGGTTAACATATTTGATTGCTCCATCAATTAAAATCCCCATAATAAATGAGTTTATTAATCCAGATGCATATTGGTTTATAAAGCCAAGAATCCTGGCAATGGTCATGAACGGGAAATATTTAAAGTTTAGCTTTAAAACCCATATCAAGTTTTTAAAAGTATTTTTCGCTTCTTTCTTTTTTTCTTTAGATTCGGGCATAGTTATAAAAAAAATAATTAAGAATTATAAAAAATAGTATCGCTATTCTAGTTCAACTATTAGTAAGAATAAAGAGATTATTTGGTTTGTGCATATTAAAAAGATAATAAGTAAAATAATTACCAATTACTTAGCAACAAGGCCCAAAAATAACCCTTGAAACAGGGGAAAACTTTCAAAAAGTTTTTAAATGGTTTTTGGGGTGAACAATTGGTTGCTATTGTACCACTAAAACGGCGATTTTGCTATAGGGTAAAGTTGTGCAATTTTAGATAGGTAAACATCTTTCACACCAAAGTAAACCAGCCATTTATAAATAATACTAGTATGCAAAGTATTAATAAGATGGGCATGGGCAAATTTATTTGAAGTGATAATAGAAACCAGTAATTTTAAGTATGGCAACTTAAAAGGCTCTGCAAATAAGGCGTTTATACTTATATAAGAAAAGGTATTTTTATATGGAAAGTCGTATCCACAAATTTCTAGCAATAAGTCACCTCTATTAATTTCTATGGCTAATTCTATTAAACTAATGACATTTAACTCATTTATATCAATAAGTGTGGCATTTCTAGGGTCTATAATTAAGCTTATTAAACTTGCAACATCAGCCTCGCTATAATCTGCACTACTTCTTAAAACTGAGTTAATCATATCTTCGGATACTTTAGAATTGTTATCCAGTATAGCTTTTAAAATAACAAGTTTAACTTCTGGAAGTTCGAAAAGGCAATGCTTCAAATCTCTTGTAAAGGATTCAAATAGTTTATCATCAAAGATAATACTTCGAGCCCAAGTGTAGATTATTTGAAGCTTTGTTTGTTTATCAATTTCTAAAATTTGCAAAAGGTATCTTATACTTTCATATTGTCGATATTGGTCATTTATTGTAGCTTTACCCTCATAAAATAATTCCATGTCTAAATTATCGATTTTTTCAAGGCTCAAATCTTTTTGTGTAATACCAAAATCCCTAAGTTCTGGAATCGGGCAATAATTAGAAATTAAATTTATTATTCCTAAACTCAAACTGGATCTTCTAAGTATATTTCCTCTAAGATTAATTACAAAAGCTTGCCCTTCTACTAAAACAAGCCCCGTTGTTTCTCCATAGCCTTCATCCATAAAATTGGGAGATTTGAAAGGAGCATAAACAGGGGTACTTTGTTTATTAAAAAGAATATTTATTTTAATAGGAGCTATCGGTTTGGGCATAGAATCAATATCTTTAAGAATTGCTGCTAATGCTTCTACCCAATATCTCTCATTTCTAAAACAGGCATCTTCTTTTTCTGATAATTTGTAGTTGGGAATAGTAGGTCCATTATTCATTTGGGCAAGATTATATAATATAAATTCAAATTTATGCATCAATTGGTACACCCATGCTAATCTAAAATCGTGAATAAAATTTTAGTTGAAACAATTAGCCCATCTGAGTACAAAAAACTACATAATGTATCTACTGTTTTTTATGGCTTTCACTCTACCCCATTTGGGGAAATTATTATTGGTATTACACACAATTCTATTTGCTATTTAAATTTTGTTTTAAAAGACAAACAAACTTCAATAAATGAACTATCAAAATTTTGGAACAAATCTTTAATAAAAGAAGATGAATCACTTACAAAAAAGTATTTTGACATAATCTTTAATAACCTTGATTCTCAAATAAAGGTTTTATTTAAGGGTACACAATTTCAAATTCAAGTTTGGAAATCTTTATTAAGAATTCCTTTAGGCCAGCTATCTACCTATAAAAAGATTGCAGAATCAATAAATTCTAATGCCCTTCGCGCTGTTGGCACGGCGATTGGGCACAACCCAATCGCCTATGTAGTGCCTTGTCACCGCGTAATAAATTCCAATGGCAAATTAGGCAATTACGGAGGTGGAAAAGAAAGAAAAAAGCAAATAATACAATTTGAAGGTGCAAATATTAGTTTTCAGTAGGAAATATAAAGACTAATATAACTACAAAGCTTTAAAGCTATTTATTACCTAGTTTAGATTATTACTCTATCTTTTTATCTTTTATCTTGTTTTAACCATCTGCTATACTATCTAAGACAATAATTTGTAAGTAATTCTATACCTTAAAAGTTAAATCAATGGCAAAAAAACTATCAACTTTTAGTAGTACCCCAAGGCGCACTAATAATCGTATGAAACCTAAAAAAACAACATTGCAAACATCTGTATCTATGCCAAGATCAAGGCTAGATGCAATAAAAGAAAATAGACTAAAAAAAGTCGCATTTGGAACTTCTAAAAAAAGAAGAATACAATGGAAAAAATTTAGAAAAGTTGCCCTAATACTAGGAGGTGTTTTATTAATTGCAGGTTTGATAGGTGGTTTAAGAGTATTTGCTTACTTGCAAGAATTAAACGACCAATTGCCAAGCCCAGAACAAGTTTTCCCAGACAGGCCAGTTGCCAGTGAAATATACGATAGAACAGGAGAAGTTACCTTAAGAAGAGTTTTTAACGAATATAACAGTGACCCTGTAGACATATCTCAAATACCAGAAACTGTAAAATGGTCTTTCTTAGCCGCAGAAGATGTTGATTTTTACACTCACCAAGGTTTTGACCCAGCAGCAATTTTAAGATGCGGTATTGCAGGTTTAAGAAGTGGTGGCGCAACAGTTTGTGGAGGTTCAACAGTTACTCAACAGCTAGTTAAAATTACTGCTCCTGGAATTGGTAGCTCTGTATCAATAGAAAGAAAAATCAAAGAGTTACTATTAGCTGTAAAGGTAGAACAGCAATATGATAAAGATCAAATTTTAGAAATGTATTTAAGAGTTGCACCTTTTGGTTCAAATATTTATGGAATTAAAACAGCTGCAAATTTTTATTTTGGTAAAGAACCAAAAGATTTAACATTAGCAGAGGCAACAGTTTTGGGTGCAATAATTCAAGACCCAATAAGACTATCTCCTACTTTAGGTTCCAACAAAGAAGAGCTTTATTGCAAAGTTAGTGATGGTGCAATACTTGCAGAATCTGATGTTACAGTTGATGGCGATACCTATACAGATAAAAACGGTAACCCAGTTGTAAAAGCATATAAATATAAATGTAGACAACTATATATTTTAGGTCAAATGGAGCAAAAGAAAGATAAAATAAATTCACAAATAAGATCTAACTACGAAGATCCAGAAATGGACGACACCCTGACAGCAGAATCAATTGAACAAGCAAGATACGAAGAATTAAAATTTGTTCCACCTGTGTTTAGTACAAAGGCCGGTCATTTTGTTGATTATGTAATGGATTACTTAACTAAAAAGAATTATAAGAATGGCGAAGAACCATTTACCATAGAAGAATTGCAAAAAGGTGGTTATAAAATAACAACCACTTTAGACTATCAAATACAACAAATTGCAGAAGGGTACGTTGCAAGAGCTGTTGAACAAGGTAGCTATGCAAACATGAATAATGCTGCAGTTATGACTACCCAACCTGGAACAGGGCAAATTATAGCTATGGCAGGTTCAAAATCCTACTCTGCTCCAAGTAGTGGGTGTGATGCAAACGGAATAAACTGTAAATTTAATGGGCAAGTAAATATCTTTAGAACACTTCAGTCTATTGGGTCAATGGCAAAACCATTGGGTTACTATACTGCTTATAAAGAAGGTAAATTGTTTACAAAAAGTGTATTGCCAGATTTCCCATTTGACTTAGTAGATGGTGCAGGCAGAGTTTATTCAATTAAAAACTGGAATGGTAGCTATTTAGGTATGGGTAGCGCAGACGACATGTTACGAGCTTCTAGAAATATGCCCGCAATTCAAGTTATTCAAATGATAGGTGTAGATAATTACGTGAATGTAGCTAAAGAATGGGGTTATACAACATATACTGGACAAGAAGGCCCATCTGTAATATTAGGTGGTTCTGATAATTATGGGGACGAACATGTGCAAGCATTTTCTGTATTTGCAAATAATGGAGATTTAGTAAAACTTAATCCAATTTTAAAAATCGAAGATAAAGATGGAAATGTTATTTACGAAGCAACTACAGAAAGAAAAACTGTGGGTGACCCTCAGGCTGTTTACTTATTAAATCAATCCTTAAAGAACTTAGAAGGCATATCTTGGGATCAAAGAGACTTAGCTGCAAAAACAGGTACCTCACAGGATAGTAGAGATGCATGGTTGGTAACTTGGTCACCTGATTTTGTTAATTTGGCTTGGGGTGGAAATAATAATAATGAACCAATGGATCAAACATATGGATTCCCTCCATATTTAATAACTCCTTGGGTAAAAGAATATTTAAGAGATATTGGTAACTCTCCTCTATTCTCTGCTAAAACTCCATTTACAAGACCAGGTTTTGTTTATGAAGGTGGAGGTGATTGTAATGACGAAGGTTGTTTGGGTACTGCAAGAGGTTGGTTAATTAATGATAGAACCCCAGCTAGAGACATTTTGGTTAATAAAGTAATGATTTGTACAGATCAACGAGATAAGAAAGCTAGACCTATAGATATTGCTATGGGTAAAGCAGAAGAAGCTAGCTTTAAGTACTACAAGTCACCTGTACCTGATTTTCAAGATGAACTTGATAAGTACATGAGAGAGAATGCAAACGCATCTGAAGGTAGATTCCCAAATGGTGGTGTTACAGATCCTTGCACAATAGATAGGTCTGGCGGTGTATCAGGACCATTCTTTAGTATATCTAAAGCCAATGTAACTTCTAATTCTATTAATATTGGTGGTGGTGTTTATACTACAAATGGATCGATTACTAGTTTACAATTCTTACTAGATAATCAAAACATTCCATCTTGTACTAGTACAAATTACGATAGCTTTGATATTACATGTAATATTGCAGGATTAGGTTTAGATGAAGGTAAGTATGAATTTCGAGCAAGAGCAACAGATAGTAACGGAATAACAAACACAAGTGCCGCAATTATTGTAACTGTAGGGGATGGCATAACTTCAAATATCTCGTTTGAAACTATGCCTCCAAGCAACTTAACTTATGGTACGACCGTTAACCCTTTAACACATAACATTGAAATTCGATACAATGTGGTGGGCAGGTCATTATCAAATGTTCAAATTTATCAAATTAAAACAGTTGGTTCAAATACCACAACAACTTTGTTAGGAAATATGAGTAGTATTGGGGGTAATAGATACAGATATATTTGGGGTTTAGGAGTATCTAACGAAACAGCTACTTACAAATTTTATGTTACAGCAGGGATTTCTAGCAGTACTGGTCAAGTTGAATCAGGACAAAGTAGCGTTGTAAATGTAAGTAAAAATCCTTAATTATTAGCACTCTTCGGGGGAAAGGTCTATATAAATGTCTTTTCCCCTATTTCCTACAAGGTTTTTAATAGTAGCTCCATTTATTGTATTTACATTGGGATCATCTCCTATAAGGTCAAAGATTTCTTGATATAAATTATAATTGTCTATTTTTAATTTAATACTAGGATCAAGTAATTGGGATCTTGAAAGTTCCTGTAACTCCCAATAAGTTTGTCCATCAACAAACCTCATAGTATAAGCTACTATTTTGCCATTTACTGTAAATGCAGTATTTATTGGAAGAAATTGTTCGGGATTGGTTTCGAAGTGAGTGTTATTGTATTCTATCCTTATTCTTAAATTCGAGCATTCTGTAATGGGCTCATCTAATTGATGTCTCAGACTTTTAGTAAAATCGTCTAGTATGATTTGTATTTTCTTAATACTTTTATATTTATATTTTAATATCTGTAGGAAGAGGATAGTTAATCTATAGTTAATGGAATCGTCAATATGAAATCGCACAATATTATTTGTATTTTTATCATAAAATATTAAAGCGGTACTGCCAGCATTTATTAACTCTAGTCTTAGTAGATAATATAAAAATTCAAAGCCGGATAAGTTAACTAAGTCAATATTTAAATCTTTATCAACCTCAAATTCCCAGTGTTTCATTTTTAGATAATAATTTAAAGGATTTTAGCATAAAAAAACCTCTCAACTAATTGAGAGGTTTTACTATTGTTTTAAGTTTATGATTATTATTTTGTAGCTTCTACAACGCTATCAAAATGAGCTGGGTGGTAAACCGCTAACTCTGCTAATACCTTTCTGTCTAACTCTACTTTGTGCTTTTTTAAGCCACCTATAAATTTGCTGTAACTTAAATTGTGTTTAGTTAATGCAGCAGAAATTACTTCAATCCATTGTTCTCTTATTTGAGCGCCTCTGTGTTGTCTATGAGCGTAACTATATTGCCCAGCATGTCTAACTGCTTCTTTAGCTCTTCTGTATAGTTTGCTATAAGACATTCTATAACCTTTAGCAAGCTTTAAAATCTTTTTGTGTTTTTGATTTTTTGTAGTTCCTCTTTTAATTCTCATGGTTCTTTACCTTAAATTCAATTAAATATTTAATAATCTTTTTACTCTTTTAATATTACCTTTAGATGTAATAACAAAAGATTCAGGATTTAATTTTCTAGATGCTTTTCTTTTGCTCTTAAGGTGAGCATTGTTTTTTAATTGCATTTTCTTTCTCATTATTTTGCCCGTAGCTGTTACTCTAAGCCTTTTTGCAGTGCCTTTGTGAGTTTTTAATTTGTATGTCTTCATATTTTTTTACGTTTTCGTAATACAAAGTTATTACGATACTAATTTAAAGTTTTCTAATTATTATACTTAAGTTTTTGCCCTCTCTTGCCATTTCACTTACAGGTTTTGCAAATTCTTCAAACCTAGCCTTTACTTTTTGAAAAGTTGAAGTAAGCATGTCTGGGGTAGTTTTTCTTTCCCAATGGACAGTTATTTTTGCTACTCCATCTTCTTTTTCTAAGAACTTTTTAATTTGGTTTATTTTAAACTCAATTTCGTTGTCTTGTATTTTAGGGCTAAACTTCCACTCTTTATTATCAACTTTTTTGCTTTGATTTTTTCTAGCCTTTTTACTTTTTTCGTATTTAAATTTAGACCAATCTACTATTTTTGCAACTGGATGTTCTGGATTTGGTGATACCAAAACTAAATCTAATTCTTTTTCTTTGGCAATTTGAATTGCTTCAAATTTATTTAATTGACCTAGGTTATCGCCATTTTCGTCTATTACTACAAAACTATTTAGACGTATTCTTTCGTTAACATCGTAATTTTGTATTTGTGGAGCAGCTTTTGCTCTTTTTCGAACTATTTTGATAAGTTAGTATTCTGGTTAAAATTTAGACCCTTCAATGATAGCAAAAGTATTGCTATAAGGCAATATTATAATGCTTTGTAATGGTTTTTAATTAAAGAATTTTACTTAAATTAATACTTAGATCTTCTAGTTTAATTAAGCCTAAATCTTTATCTAAATGTCTTAAAGAAACACTATTAGTTGTTTGCTCTTTATCCCCTACAATTATTTGTAATGTAGAATTCTTTTTGTTAGCCAAGAAAACCTTCTTATTAATGCTTTTTGAGGTTAAATCTGTAGAAGAGATATACCCTAGGTTATTTACAAATTGTGCTACAGCTTGTGCATATTCAGCGTGTTTCTTCCCAATAGGGATTATTACAATCTCGTTTGGAGATAGTATTCTAGGTAGTTTACCTTTTGTATTTTCTAGAATATATGCAAGTACCCTAAAAGGGTTAATATTCATGTGTATTACATTCAGATTGTCTCTATAATTTTTAAATTTTTGATTTTGTTTAATAATTAGTTCTGAAATGTTCCAGCTTCTATTTAGTATATCGTGACCTACAAATCTAATTCGAATATCTGGGTTATATTGAGAAACTACTTTTGTATGAGAAACACCATCTTTTTGCAAAATGTTGGAAAGTGCTTCTATAAAAGGGTCTTTGTCAGATGAGCAAAATATTTCTGCTCTTAAATCGAAATCTAATGCCTTAAAAAAGTCCACGATTCTGTTTATTAAGGGCATTCTTTCAAAAAGATCGAGTGTTGTAAAATATTGTTTAACGGCAATAACTCTATGAAGTTGAGTGGATTCGTTTAAAAAATCGTCCTCTACAAATGCTTGAGATTTAAGTGTTATTGGGAATTCTCTTGGGCTTCTAATCTTGTATTGAAATGCTGTGTCTAGGTGCTCAAAAAGCTCTTCTAAATTATCTACATTATTTACATATATGTCTGTAAATCTGTTATTCCAAAAATAGGAGTTTATAAGTTTTTCGATCTTGCCTAAAAGTTGACTACCACTTTCGTTAAGTAGCATGCTATTGCCAACCACTCTACCCAAGTTATCTCTTTCTATAACTGACGTGTAATCTCTCTCCTTTTCTTCTTTTTTTAAAAGATAGTATTCTTCGAGTTCAGGTTCTGATGCAAATGTTAGCCCGTATATTCTTTGTAAAATTGGCCTGGATTCATCATCTTGCCAATGGGATTCTTCTACTTTTACTATTTTGATTGGTCCTAATTCTTTTGTGTTCTTTATATGAGGGCCTCTGCATAAATCAATAAAGTCATCTAGCTTGTAAAAACTTATATCTTGATCTGGAATGCCTTTTAGCAATTCGGCTTTGTATATTTGGCCTCTTTGTAATACCATATTTAATGCTTCATCTTTATCCATAAAGATTTGTTGCATGTTATGGCCTTGTTTTCTTATTTTATTAGCTTCTTTTTCGATTTTTTCTATATCTTTTTCTGAGATTTTTCTTGCAATTTCAAAGTCGTAATAAAAGCCCTGTTTAGTAACTGGGCCTACTCCTATTTTTGCTTTAGGGAAAGTTTTAAGTACTGCGGCTGCTAAAACATGGGCTGCTGTATGCTTAGCTTCATCTGCAATTGGTGTAAAGTTGAACATATTTTTAACTGTAATTAACTAATTAGGGCTATTTAATAAGACGTACATAATCTTTTAAATAATCAAAACCCTATTGAAAATTGACTACTAATTATCGTACGAGAAAGAAATAAAGGCAAGTTGTAAGAACTTACTACTTTATATATAATCCAAGATCTTAAAAATATTTAAATTGCAAAATAAATATACTGGGTTGCAAGATTTTCTTATCGAAGAAGTTAAAAAAATTCTAGATAACTATTATGCTTTTGGAACACCAGTGGTCGATGAATCAAGTGGTATTCTGTATTATATTAAGCGAATTTCGAATCAAAACAATGAGTTTGAAATTTTGAAACGAATTGATGATTCTCATTTGCCACATATTAAAACTTTTATTGATTGGAATGGCTTAAAATTTGTTCTTTTGCCTTATAAGGGAACGAGGATAGACCATTTTATACGAAGTTTTGAGTTGAATCCAGATCCAAGATTTAATATTCAAAATATATGTAATGCTTTTAGGGATCTTGGAAGAAGCTTAGAATATTTTCATTCAATTAAAATTTCTCCATCAGATAATCCCCAATTAATTAATTCCAAAGAGTTTTTTGTTACTCATGGAGATATTCTAGCAAGAAATATAACAGCTATTTTTTATGGGCAATCTTTGTTTTTATCGTTAATTGACTTTGATAGAGCTATGCTTTTTGAGAATAATAGATCGGTTTCTTATAGATGTTCATCTGAAGAGGATTGGTGTGGTCTGTTAGATCAATTTATAAAATGTGTTGAATTTGTTTTAAGCGAAATACATGGATTTTATAGGTCAAGTCTTTATAAGGTTCTTCAATCTAATAAATCGGAAGTTTATATTAATAAAGAAACGTTTTACGAAATTATAGGTTTGGTGGAAAATAGTAGCTATTACGAGTCGTAGCTAGTTTTCAAGTTTGCTTAGTTTAAATCCATCTCGTATATTATCTAAAAATCTTTTACGATACCCCTCCTCTTCTAGTACTTTTATAAATGGCAATAGATGTATTCTTACATCGTTAAAAGAGCACTTAAATTTTCTTTCGTAATAATCTATTCGGTTTTTTATAAAGTTTAAATAGTAATCAATAAACCCTTCGACTGCATCTTTATCATCATTATCAATGTAATCCATAAGAGGTGTCCAGTCTATAAAATAAATCCCCTTAACTCCCGCTTCATTTGCACCATACATTAATGCATCAGGTTTTACATCTATTAAGAAGGCTCCACCTACTATGTGTTTGTAGTTTATATAGTCGATTAATTCAATAAGAAATTTTGACATTGCCTGTATAAATTCATTTTTATTTATTATTTGAAAATCAATATTTTCAATACACTCTCCATTAATAATCTCTGTAATAAAAACATAACTCCCATGTGGCGCATCATCTTGTTCTAATTTAGTTTTTATTATAAAAATTTTCGGTATATTAATAAATACAAGCATTTCTTGATAAATTTCTAATATAGATTGTATATCAGATTCTGTATCGTAATCTGGAGCATCGTAAACTAACCTAAGCAATTTCGCGTTAGGGCTTTTCAATACATTAAAGAACTTTTTAGCTTTTGGGGAAATTTTAAAAGGTTGATCCTCTATTGGATACCTAAAGGGCGATTGTGAATTCATTAGTTAAATCTAAAGATAGATGGATATTATCATATATAGTTATTTAGATGCATTTTATTAGCGTAAGTTGTAAGTATTAACCTTTAGACAAATATCCTTTATGTAATTGAACTAACTCTTTATACTCACTATTTGTTTCTAGTACTTGAAAAAATGTTTCTAAATGTTCTCTAGCCTGGGTTAATGTCAGACTCGTCCTTTGTTCAAAATCAAGTATACGAATTACTATAAATCCTAAATATCTTTCTAAAAAAATTTCAATAGAGCCGTAAATATCATGGTTAAGTAATTCTGTTATAGGATCTAAATCTACCCAATACACGCCCTTTTGCCCTTCATTATTTTCCCCAAAAACAAATTGATGTGGTAAGAGATCAGATGGATAGTCTCCATTTTGGGTGTATTTGAATTGGGTATAAGTGATTAAGTTTATAAGCCAATTAGTAATGGTGTTATGCACCTCTTGTTGATTTTTCTCGATAACTTCTAACATAGGGAGTGAATACCCTTTAATTATCTCGGTTAAAATCATAAAACTAGGCTCTCTATCTTTTGGAAGCCAAGCTTTTATAATTTGGAATTTAGGTAAAAGTAATCCAAATTCGCCAAGCTCAAGAAATGCTTTTTGTGCAACCAATAGTTTTCTTAATAGCAATTCTTCTGAATTGGGGGGAATTCGGACTCTTCTAATTAGATACTTTTCAGGAGATTCTATAATGTTGAATACTTTTATATGAAACTCATCATCACCATAAAATATTTTTTGTGAGATAGGGTATTTAAAGGGGGATCCTGTGTTCATGATAATTTGCGGTTGAATTAGGTGGACTAGCGACACTATTAAAATTAAATGATTCTACTTCACTCATTTGTAGAATCATAATTTTAATGAGGCAGACAAGCTGCACTCGTTAAATCAATAGAATTCTGCTGCATTTCTTTTGCATAATTCTTGATTTAATGAGCAGTACAGGGATCGAACCTGTGACCTTTCCCACGTCAAGGGAGCGCTCTACCAGCTGAGCTAACTGCTCAATAAGCCAATGATTTTGCAAATGTTAGTGTAGCAAAATCATATTGGCGCATTAGTGCCACAACGTGGCCTCGTACTCAAATTGTTAGCTTTGTCCTAACAATATCCCGATTTTATACTTTCCTTATAAATTCGGCAACTTATTTGCTAGCCGAAGTTACGTTATCTAAAGTGTTTCTTGTTAATACTTTATCTATAAGCCCGTATTCAACTGCTTGAGGGGCTGTTAAATAAAAGTCTCTATCCATATCCTTTTCTACTTTCTCTGCAGTTTGACCTGTTGCTTTAACAATCATATCTCTTAACAAGTCTTTTATTCTTAAAATCTCTTTTGCAGTAATTGCAATATCACTTGCCTGACCCTCTGCGCCACCTAAAGGTTGGTGCATATGAATAGTTGCATTTTCCAAAGCAAATCTTTTTCCTTTTTTGCCAGATGTTAAAAGCATTGTTCCCATAGAAGCCGTTGAACCAATCGCAACAGTTACTACGTCTGGTTTAATGTAGTTCATTGTATCTATCATTGCCAAGCCTGAGTGAACTACTCCGCCTGGGCTGTGAATGTACATAATAATATCTTTGTTAGCGTCCTCTTTTTCTAAAAATAAAAGTTGAGCAACAACTGCGTTTGCTACTTGATCATCAATTTGGGTTCCTACAAATATTATTCTATCTTTTAAAAGTCTTGAATAAATATCGTATGCTCTTTCTCCGTCTCTTGATTTTTCTATTACAGATGGAATTAAGTAACTCATATTTTTAAGTTAATAATTTAATAATTCTCCGGTATGGAGCAATAAAATTATATCATAGAATTATCAGGTGTGAAGGTGCAGTGCTAACGTTATTTCGTTTTTGTAAGTTTATAATTTGTATTTAACCCCCATAGATAGCAAAAACCCCGATTTTACTCGGGGATCTTTGCTTGCACTTTTAACTATTTTACTGCTTTGTGTACTTTTGTTATACACATTCTAGGTAAAAGAACAAAGTTTGTCAACTCGATTCTTGGCCAAGACTGCATTGCAACAAACGTGTTGTAGCAATTCTTAAAATATCTCCATTGAGCAGTTAATAAACTAATTCTCTGCTCAAAATCTAAATTATTCTTAATTTAACTTAGATTGTTAATAGTATATTCAGTAAAGGTAAATGCAAAAGTAACAAAGTGTAAAAATTCTTTAAAAGAGAATTTTTAAAATATCACTTTCATTTATTAAGTAAGTATTAGATGCCCCACTATTTAGTTCTATTACATACATGGCAGGTGCTTGTGAGTAATATATTTGTTCGGTTTGGTTTGGTAAAGTACTTTTATGAATTTTGACTACTTTAAAATCTTTATCTAAAAAAATAATATCTAAAGAAATTAAAGTATCTTTCATCCAAAAAGATCTTGGCTCCTCTTTTTCAAAAATAAAGAGCATCCCTTTGTTTAAATCCATAGATGTTCTATTCATTAAGCCGATCATATGTTGGCTTTGAGTTTTTGCAAGCTCTAATTCTATATCACCCTTTTGGGTCAATAATATTGCCTTGTTTTGAGGAACTATGGTTGTTTGATTAACTATATTTAAAGCACTTATAAATGCTAGCCCCATAGATAATATTAGACTGAAAGCTACTATAATCGAAATTATAAATAAACGTTTTTTTCTCATATTTTCCTTTTAAAACTTTTTTCTATTTCGCTTCTTTCAAGTTGCCACATAACCGGCCTGCCATGAGGGCAGTTGTAAGGGTTTTTAAGGCTAAGTAAGTCTAGTAAAATTTTCTTCATCTCTTCAATAGAAAGCTTTTGACCTGCTCTAATGCTCCCATGGCAGGCCTGGGTAGCAATTAAAATATATGCTTCGTATGTTAGGTTGTTGTATTCATCTTTATTAAAAGTCTTACTAAATTCGTTTGAAGGGTTAAGAATTTCTTGGATATAGTTTGTCACATCTAGCTTTTCTAAAATCTCGGGAATTTCTAGTACTTGAACAGTATCGCTACCAAAGTCATCTATAATAATTCCGCTCTTTGCCAGCTCCTCTTTTCTTGATAATAGCTCCTCTTTTTCAAACTTTTTTAAACTAACTATTTCAGGTACAAGCATAGGTTTTGTTTTGATAGCCCCGTAACTTTTATAAAGTCTTTCGAAATTAATCTTTTCTGCTGCGGCATGTTGATCTACAAAAATCACATCTTCCCCTTTTTCAAATACTATATAAGTATTAAAAACTTGGAGAGGATTTAAATTTTGGATGTTTGTTAGTGGGGTATCTACGATCTCCGTATTTTCAGGTGTAAACGAATTTGAACTGGTGGTTGAATCTTTTTCTATAAGCATTCGCGTAAAAGAAAGTGCATCTTGAACTGTAGGCTTTGAATAGCTTTTTTGTAAGTAACTTGTAGAGTTTGGATCACTTGCTACTTTGGGCATATAACTTGCAATCTTCTGCACTGGTGTGAATGTATTTGGGCTTGTTAGCGTATCACTTGTTGACCTGTTTAAACTGCTTTCGTATTTATATAGATTGTCACTTTGATTGTTTTCGGAATTGATTGCTTGGGTTAAAGCTTGTTTAGAGCTGTTTTCAAGAGTTTTTTTTGTGATAGTGTAGATTGCTTGAAAAATTAGTTGGTTGTTATTAAACCTTACTTCATTTTTTCTTGGGTGAATATTTACATCTACTTCTGCAGGGTCTACTTGTAAAAAGTAAAAGTAAGTGGGCTTTAAGTCTTTATGCAAAAAACCTCGGTACCCTTCTACCGCTGCCTGGTAAATAGTTTTGTTGTTTATGCATCGGTTGTTTACAAATACATATTGAATATCTCCACTCTTTCTTCCCACTTCAGTGCTACCTAAAAATGCTGTGACTTTTAAACCTGTAGAGTTGTATTCAACGGGTTCAAATATATGTTTAGAGATTGTGTTTCCCCAAATTTCAAATATCCTGTCTTTAAAATTAGTGACCTTTGTTAGTTTGTAAATTTCTTTGTTGTTGTGCCAAAGTTCAAAGTGAATATCTAAATTTGGAATAGCTGTATTTATGAATGTTTGCGCGATATGTTTAAATTCTGTTGCTTCGTTTTTTAGAAACTTTTTTCTTGCCGGAATATTTTCAAAAAGGCCGTAAACGCTTAGAATTGTTCCGGTACTTGTTTTAGCTGATTCTTCTTGAGTTAATGAGCCATTTGAGTTGGTAACTTTTGTAGCTTGGCCATTTTCTTGTTTAGTCTCTATGTTTAATTTCTGGCATACAGAGCTAATACTTGCTAAAGCTTCTCCTCTAAAACCTAAGGTGTAAATCTTGTTTAAATCCTCTTCTGTAGAGATTTTAGAAGTAGCATGTTGCTCAAAGGCCATAAGTGCGTCTGCTTGATCCATCCCTACTCCGTTATCTTCTACCTGGATTAGTTGATTACCTGCATTTTCAATTCTAACTACTATTTTTGTTGATTTCGCGTCTATAGCGTTTTCTAGGATCTCTTTCAGTGCAGATGCTGGTCTTTCTACTACTTCACCCGCTGCAATTAAATTAACGAGGTTTTGTGGGAGTTTTTTTATTTTGCTCATAATTTTGAATTTGACTTCATGAAACATATTCTACCTTAAAAGCAGTTGTTCAGGAAAGTGATAATTTTAATTGTAAATGATACGCAATTTTAAGATGTCGAACAAGTTAGGGAGAGATTGGTATTTCGAAAAATCTAAAATTGACGGAACTATAGGATTGAATGTTCTGTAACTTTGCTAATAGTTAAGTGCTCACTGGTAAGACTTAATAGGGCCATTATTAAAAACTAGATTAAAATATTTACTCATCGCAAGGTGTAATCCACTCAAATGTTGATGTACTATAGGATTGCATATAACCACTCTATTTAAAGTATAGGGGGTGTTTTGAGCGTCGCAAATACCTGAGAAGGTACATTTAAAGTGTACCAACTTCTTGTGTGATGTTATAATCTGGAAATTAGCTTAAGTATTATGATGTACTTGCCCAACCCTTCTGATAATATTCAGATTGATGATAATATTCGAATTGAACGTTTGGAACGAGCCATAGACGAGCTAACAATTCTAGAGCAAAGTATAGACTCTTTCGATCAATTGATTTATGCCTTTGGTGATCCTAATAGACTAATAGCATTTTTAGAGGAATTGGTAAATCTAAAGATGCAAGAGGTGGAATCTAATAAACTAGAGCTAGAAAACCTTAATGTGTTGCTGCAAAGTTTTAAGGAATTTATAAGATTGGTGGATTCGGGAAATTTTGATTTAGAAATACTAAATCCTAAATTTTTGGAGTATCGCTTAGCTTTGGGCTTAGCAATGTATAATTTAGGAATAACCGTAGATTATACACCTTTATACCCATTCAAAGGTTGGTTTTAAATATTTATTTGCGAAAGCTATTTTTTGGGAAAATGGGGATACCCAACTGTTTATTGCTTATAAAACATTATTAGCTTTTTTCATTTCTAAAAAGGATGTTTTTATAATCTCCTCAACTACTTCTAAGTTTACATCTGTAAGTTTGTTTATGTATAAGCAACCTTTGCTTGCTTTGTGTTTGCCTACTTTTGAAAGCAATTTTTCAACCGCAGGAAAGCTTGGCATTAAGAAAAGCGTTAAATTTTGTTTTTTTAGTTTTTAATTCTGCCATAGTTTATTTATTAATATTTTTTATTATATCAAGTTTTTATATAGAGGATTGATATTAGAATTGAGGTTATTATTCGCTAATATTTATCTTAGAATCTTTCATTTTGACAATTACATAAAGCCCTACAGCAAGAAAGATAAAGATAGCCCATATAATTAAAAAATATTCTAGCTTACCTTCGTTATTTAATGTGCCAATAATTGGGGCCAAAATTACATAAGGCAAGGTTTTAAAAAACGATGCAACTGAAAGTGTAGTTGCTCTTTGATCTTCTGGTGCTTTCTTATTTAAAACTTCACTGATTATGGGTTGAAGAACATGTTCGCCAGCATACAGGATTAATATGACAATATATCCCCATAACCCAATATTTGCTAATGATAAAAGTAAGCTTGCAGCAGCTGCTAATCCAATTGAGGTTAAAACTCTTTTTTCACTAAATTTATCAGAATATTTGTGGAGGTAGGAAAGTAAGGCAACAGTGATAATTGTGCTAGATGCAAGTGCAATAGATCCTAAAAATATACTAAATCCAAACCTATCAAGTAATACAAGTCTTAGTAATCCATATCCTGTTGTATAAAATAGACCTTGTACTGTAATAATAAAAGGTACATACAATCTTAGTTTAGGTAACTTAAATTGTGCAAATCCAGTTTTTATGTCTAATAAATAATCTTTAACTTCTGAAACTACACTGCCCCTAGATTTCCGCTCTCTTTTATCTTTTATATTCCAAATCATTATTACTGCAATAATAAAAGTTAGGCCATTTAAGACCCATGGGATTTTTGGGTCTATATTATGAAGCCAACCCCCTGCTATTGTTGCAAATAATGTTGCAATTAATCCAACTTGAGACCCTCTGGTCACTAGTTTTCTCCACTGTTTTGAGTTTTCGTTAAATTTTAAATTTTCGTAAAATAATGCCTCGTCTGCACCAGAAACAAAAGAAACCCCTATCATCATTGTTGCTTGACCAATAATAAAAAATGGCAAGCTTGTGCTGAATGCTTGAAGCAATAAACCACATCCAGCAAGAATATGCCCGATTTTAACAAGCTTATCTCTACCAAACTTGTCTGCTAATGCACCTGAGGGCACTTCTGCAATCAGTCCAATTGCAAAAGCTATTCCATCTAATATTCCTACTTGTTGATCTGTAATAAAGATTCTATAAAAATATAGCCATACAGCACTAACAAACCATAGGTTTGTGAATAGTTTATATATTAAATATTTTCTAGAAAGCAGTTTTTGAGAATCAGTCATGATTAGGAATTATACAATAAGGTTTATTTGAAGGCACGTTTAAAGGCTAATTCTTTTAGTATTTAAACCTTCTTAAGTTTTATGCTTTGGTGAGCGATGTCCGTTTACCCCAAAACCCAAAGAGTTTAACTTAGTGTTTGTTATTACAGATATTGTTAAGAAGATTCATCGAATATCAATAAGTAAGCTATAATTACTATATGGAAAATATTTCTAAAGAATACCAACATCAACATGACTTAAATGGTTGTGGTATTGCATGTCTTGCTAATCTTCTCAACAAAGAGTATTTAGAAATAAAGTCAGATTTTGAGAATAACTTTTATAAGGTGGATAAAGGTATTAAAGTCTCAGATCTTGTAAAATATCTCAATTCTAAAGGACTTAATTATGCAGTAAAATTTTGCAATACAAAAAGAGATGTTACTCCTGAATCAGTAAGTTTAGCTTCAAAACTAAATTCAATTACCTTAATTAGAAAAAGCAAAAAGTATCCAATAGGGCATTATCTTTTAAAGGTAGAAACTGGTTGGGTTGATCCGTGGATGAACTTGCCTAGTATCCATAATGTATACGCAGGAATTAGAAAGGAATTGCCTGAAAAGCCTTGGTATATAATTTATTCTTTGCAAGATTAACGCTAAATAGGAATAATTGGTTAGCGGTGTACAACTACCACGAACTACGCTTTAACTAGGTTTTTGTTTATTATTCTGAATAACACTTCAAAACTTAAGATTCGCATTCTGAGTTGTTAGATATGTTCCAATTTTATAGAAGTTGGGAAATATTTTGCATAAATGGTTATATTAACTATAAAACATACTAAGTTGGGCAAGTAGTTTAACTTCATCACCATACAAATATATGCTATTTGTATCTGTTTCGGGCTGGAAAGTTTTTATAAGAAATTCGCCTGAATCATCGTAAAGCTTAGTATTATCAGGTTGATAGCCTAATCTCTCATATAATCTTTTGTTATTTTCATTAGTCGGATGAATAGCATGAACAACTTGGGACTGCTTTACTCGGGCTAAATATTGAAAAACTCTAGATAGTTTATTAAACATCTTTGTACCAAGACCTGCACCCGTTGGAGCTGTAGTAAAATAACCAGTATTGACGAATAGATACTTAGGTATCTTTTTATGATCTTGTGCAAATAATGTTCGTCCTAAACTAAAGTCTTCATTACCAGGTGTATCTGTTCTCATTTCAAGTTGGATTATTGGACCTTGATGATTAGAAGAAATAGATGTAGAAAATATTAGATTTTTCTCATCTAACTGTGAAGCATCTTCTACGGACATCATATCAGTTCTTTCTACTGGTATTTGCTCTGCTTCGGTGTGAATTGTATCTCTCATTCCTGAAATATCTCTTCTTACTCTTGTATATCTGCTTTGCCCAGAGTCCATTGATGATTATTAATATATATTAACTACAATAACTTAAGTGAGATCATTTATCAATAATCAGGTAATAGTATGGTGAGCGGTGTGCGTTTACACCGAAACCATCTTACTCTGGGAATGAGTTTAACTTGAGTTTCATGATAGTTGATTTAGATGAAGAAATCGTAAGAATATTTTAGTTCTACTCTTGGAAAATAGTACCGTCTTTAAATCTACAGATTTTATCTGCTTTTTCTAAAGTAGATAACCTATGGGCAACTACTATCAAAGTTTTATTTTGTAATTTAGTCAGTATATTATTCATAACTAACTGCTCAGTTTCATTATCAAGGTTGGAAGTTGCTTCATCCATCAAAATAATTTGAGAATCTTTATAAATTGCCCTTGCTATGCCTATCCTTTGTCTTTGGCCGCCAGAAAGTTTGACACCTTTTTCTCCAACTAAAGTATTCAATCCTTCTGGTAACTCATTAATAACATCTTCTAAGTGTGCAACTTCTAAGGCTAACTTTAATTTGTCCAGATCGACTTCTTTAAATAGAGTTATATTCTCTAAAAGACTTACATTAAATAATTCTGTATCTTGTAGCACAACAGTAATCTGGTTTAATACCTCTTCTCGGGATATATCATAAAAGCTTCTGTTACCTATTCGATAAGTCCCTTGTTTGATTCTATATAAACCTATTAATACTTTTAACAAGCTTGATTTGCCAGACCCAGATTCACCAACAATACCTACAAAACTATTTCTTACTACTTCAAAGTTTATATTGTTAAATACTAACTTATTATCACCAGCTGAATATTCAAAGCTACCATTTTTTATTAGGAGAGAATCCCAATTCTTTGGAAATCTTTTGTTACCAGCTTGATAGTTTACCTGATCAAAAATAGGAAGCATTCTAGAAACATTAGACTTAATTTCTATTAATTGTGTAAGTACACCATTTGAATTAGATGCAATCTCTTGCATATTCATAAAGTAACTATACAAAACATAAACAAGACCAGCACTTATTTGTGCAGAAGTAATTCCAATTGCAATTAAGATAAAAAACCCAGCAATGAATAAGAAATCAAAAGTTGAAAGAGAAATCCATTTATAAACTCCTAACCTTTCCCAAGCCTTAACAGCTTCTCTTTGTTCATTTTGGGCATTGTTAATTGAGTTTTGAAAACTATTTATTACACCTAAACTTTTAATTGTTAGAATATTACTTAATCCCTCAAACATTTTCCCTGAAGAACGCTCTCTAGCTGTATTTAATCTCTTTAACATTTCGGGGTTTTTTCTATTCCAATACTTTAATAAGATGAAATATAAAATGGCATATAGTAGGAAAAATATTAAAAATGAAAAATTAGTTATTGTAAAGAATGAAAGAATTCCAATAAAACTAATTACTATATAAAATATATCATTGCTTAATAGACTTACTACTTCAATTAAAGATGACGTACCTGTATTAATTCTTTGTAATTTATTTCCAGAATTCTCTTGTAGATTCCAGTCAATTGCGTTGTTTTGAATATTATTAAATGCTTTGGTTTTAATGTTATATTCAAGATCAGCCTTGATCTCAAACATCTTACCTCGAGCACTTATTCTTAGAACCTGAGCCAGTACTGATCCTAATAGGTAAATTCCTAAATATAAGTAGAACTCATCTAAGGGTTTGTCAGAAGTGTAATTAGCAAAGAAGTTTATAATTGCACCTATTAATACAGGTTGAATTAGTGAAAATATATTACTTAATATATAAGGAATGTTCCAAAATAAGAATTTGTTTTTATCTTTGTCTAGGAAGTATAGTAATTTGTCCCAAAGCTCTAAGTAGCTAATCATAGCAAGAGATTTAAATATCCAATTTTATATTATTAGCAAAGGAAATGAAAGCAGTTTTAAATGGTGAGCGGTGTTCGTTTGCCACGAAACCCCTACACTCTAGTTCGAATGTTAATCTAAGCTTTCTTCTAGTTGATGTAGATCGTGAGATTAGAAGAGTTAAATAATGGCTTTTAATTTAGCTAGTTGTTCTTCGAACTCTGTTTTATATTCACTTATATCCAATCCCATTGTTTGTCTCCAGCCTATAATCCAAAAGAGATATATCAGACTAAGAATAAGGAATCTTCTTGAATTAAGTTCTTTTTCAGCATCTACTCCTAAATAACTTTCAACAATCCCTCTGGAAAAGTCATCGTTCTTTCCGATTCCTATAGCCAAATCCCAATAAGGATCTCCTCCTGTTGTATCAGGGTCAATTATTGCAGCAATCTGGAGTTGGTCATTCTCCCGCTTAAATAAGCAATTTTCAATACTTACATCGGCGTGTAATAGCATTGATTCTGAGGGCTCTGCTCTGGTAGGTAATTGCATGATGAAGTCAATAGTTTCTTGATCAAAGATTTCTGATGCCTTGGAAAAGTATCTAGAGTTAAGAAAGTTTCGCAGAGCCTCTGCCCATGTCTTAAACTTCCATCGCACTGTACTTTGTGGAGAGCCATACCCCTCTACCCTTATTTTGTGTATATCTTTTAAAAAATCTCCAAACAATCTTCCAGCGCCATATTTATCTTCTGTAGAGAAGGTAGATGTGCTGTCGTGTTCAATATATTCTAAAACTAAGAATTCATGAGGAATTACTTCTTTTGATTCGTCTAGTTTAACTAGTCTAGGAACTTTTTGTTGAGGATATCGCTCTTTAACTAAGGTATAAAACGTTGCCGATGTAACTAAGACTCCAACCCATGGATCTATTTTGATTACATAACTTTGGTTGTCCTCTGTATCTAATTTAACATTTATCGAAGACCATCCACCTAATCTTGTAGCCTTTTTAACTTTCTTGTTTAGAGAAGTTACTATCTTTTCTATATATGCATCTAAATTCTCTAAGATCACATAAGTTTGTTCAGGTAATCCAGGTTGTAAAGATCGAATATTCGGAATTGTAAGCCCCCATTCATAGGGAGTAATTGTGTCCATAATTACTAATTCTATTATTCTATGGACTTTTTTGCAAGATTGAAATTTGGTGAGTGGTGTACGTTTGCAAGGAAACCAAAAGAGTTTAATTTAGTGTTTGTTATTCATGATATTAATAGGAGATTAAGAGAATCACATTTAATTAGTATCTTTGACCATATGTACTGTCTCATCCTCTAACTCTCTAATTAGTGTAAATGATTTTGTATAAATTGGAAAAGAATATCTATTGCCTCTTTGTCATGATTTTCATTCGTGAATGAATGATCTCCACCTTCTATGATCCTGAGTTCTGAATTAGGAATAGATTTAGCCAGCATTTCACTTAATATTACGGGTATGGATTCATCATGATCTCCTACCACTATAAATGTAGGAATATCAATCTTTTCACCTGCAATGAAAGCACTATTAGATTTAGAATCTTCAAAAAAAGAATAGTTTAGATTAAGTTCACTACCATCTCTACGTTTATATATTCTATAACCTTTCCTTTTCCAATCAGCCAGGTCTTGCTTTGATTTTTTCATTAAATCTCTAATATAGAAATCAGGCATTGGAGCTCTTAAAGCAAGTAAGGTAAGATTTTGGACGCGAGATGCAGCGATTATTGAACAAAGTCCGCCAAAGCTAGTACCAAACAAACTAACTTTCGTGAATCCTCGTGATTTAACATAATTTATCGCTTGTATCATATCGTCTACCCCTTCACTTACTGTGATATTTTCAAATTTACCTTCGCTTTCCCCATGTCCATAAAAATCAAATCTGAAAGCGTTTATGCCTAAAGTACCTAGCTTAATTGAAAGATCTTTTGCTGATCCATTTTTGTTCGAGGTAAATCCATGTCCGAATACCACTACATGTGTATTAATATCATTATTTACAATACGAAATACTCCGGATAAATTATCACCTTTTGAATTTTTAAATACTACATTTTCTTCCATAAAAGGATTTTACAAGAATTAGCTGAAATACGAAAGAGTTTTAAAACTTTGTGAGGGATGTCTATTGGTAAGCCAAACAGACATTGATAAGAGATCAAGAGTGTGATATCAGTTCTTATTTATTGCTTGCTAAATTTTTACTAATTCATGGATCTTTTTAGTTATAAACTCTAAAGAACCGGCAATTCTTATGATTTCTGACTGATTGATTATTTTAGCAGTATCTTCTATGACCTTTTGTTTAACTTCATACTCATTATATAGTAAAGGGATTGCTTGGGTTCCGTTGAAAAGAACCACTTCTCTATCTTTAACTCCTAATAATTCAGGATATAGTAGTAAATGAGAGTTTTCTAAGCCTAAATTATCCGAATATTCCTCGACGCCAGGATTCAATCTTAGTGCTATGAAAATAATTTTTCTGATTTTATTAAATTCACCCGAAGATTTATATTCGGGTCTAAAAAGCTTCCTCCCACCATGGATTTCCATATGGTTTCCACCATGAATATCAATATATTCATTAATGTCCATATTCTTTCTTAGCGATATACCAGTTGCGCCACCTCTGATTACACAAGTTTCTTTTGATTCAATTGCAACTCGGTTATTTCCAATTATTTTAAAACCTTTGTCTATCTTTAGTAGTTCGAGCATGGAGGTAGTTTTACCTGAACCTGAATCTCCTATTAATATTAAACCAATATCATTATACTGCACTGCAGCGGCGTGCAATATGTAAATAGAATTCAATATTAGCTTTGATTGAAATAACGATAATAAAAATGCCAAAAAATTATATTTGTTAAAACTTATCCAATCATCAAGTAGCAGAAAGTCATCTCGCCTGAAGTTAGAAAATACTTTCTTCTCATCAGATTGGATGCATGTTAAACAGTAGTCAAAAGAGGTGAGCTTTTCTTCCTCTTGTAAAGAAATAAAAAAGTCAGGTAAAAAAAGACTCAATAATAATTCATCTTTTAATATATTAGCTAAGTTTGCACTATCAGTTTTAATTAAAATACTAACGTTATAGACGGTGATAAGAAATTTATATTTAGTGAATTTATCCATAAAAATTTACTTAAACAAATATAATATAATTCTACTAAATAAACTTTCAAAGAGGAAATTTGGTGAGCGGTGTGTTTACCCCAAAAACCAGAGAGTATAATCTAGTGTTTGTGATTCCTGATATTGAAAAGAAGGTAAGTAGAATTGCTTAAGCTAGGACTGTAGAACTTAGATTTTTTGCCATTTTCAAAAAGTATTTTTTCCAATTTGAATCTAATTGCTGAATGAGTCTAGGAGAATCCTCAAGTGATTCTACCTTTAAAAGTTGACTACCCAATTGAATATGCTCTATATATGTTCCAAATTTTATTTGAGCATCTTTCTTAATTTCCTCAAAGCTGAATTCATACTTTTTAATTAACATATATAAATCCATAAAGTGTCTTAAACTTGGATTTTGATAAATTGTAAAAAGCTTGTTTACAGCAAGGTCATACTCAGAATCAACATTAATGTTCCCAAATTTCAAAGGAGGTTTTATAGTTGCAAAGGGATAGTAAGTAAATTCTATTTTGAGTTCATACCCATTGTCAAACCTTAAGAAGTATAGATTTCTATTAAACGATGCGGTGTATGTATATTCATTAAATCCTAGCTGCTTTTTTAGAGATGCAATAAAATTCGTTATGCCAATAGGTTCAAAGATCTGCTCTGAAAAAAAATCTAAATCGTCTGAGTACCTGTATGGAATATAAAATGTTGTTAGAGCTGTTCCACCTGAGAATTTAAATAATTTGTTAATTGATGTATTTTCGTTTACTAACTCTAGAAATTTTAGTTGTTCAGGTGTTAGTAGTTCTTTATTTGGGAATGGTTTCATTGAAGAATAAATTCAATATACTTCTTCTTGTCTTTATCAATTCGTAATTCAGGCAAGTATTTTTTCAGATCTCTTTTTGAGAGTTTAGTATCTTTTAACCCATAATTAATCTTCTGCTCAAGTTCCCAGATTTTCTTTTGTTTTCTATCCTTAAATTTTGAGGTGTCTATATTCCAATTGTGCATATGTAATTATACCATTTTTGAAAAGATTATATGAGGTTTATTTGGTGAGCGGTGTACGTTTACCCCGAAACCGACATTTTCCGATAAAAATGAGTTTAATTTGAGTTTCTTGCTAAGTAATATTGATAAGAAAATTAGATGAGTTCCAGAGTAAAATTCATGAGATAATAATCCTATGCAAAATAAAGAAAAGTTGATGCAAAAATTAATTGATAGTTTAAGTAGGGATAACAAACTTGAGAAATATATTGTTAAACGTAAGGATATAGAGCTAGATGTGGGTTTAGTAAATCATTATGCACTTCACAACCAAATACCAAATAAATGGTTTGATTGGGTTAGAAGAGCTGATTCTCCTATTATGATTATTGGACAAGATTGGGGACCTTATAGCGCTTTACAAAATTTTATAGATGATTATAAAATTGAAAAAACTAAGGATGACTTTGACTATGAAAAGTTTTTATTTAATGGATTCTCTTCTAGGACAGAAAAGTTCATAATTCGATCACTCACTAATAACTATCTACGAATATTTAATAAAGATATTACTCAGAAAGATTGGGACCTTTTCTTTTTTACAGTTGCAGTTTTATTAACTCGGAAAGGTCATTTATTTCGGGGTAATGATAATTTTGAACCTAAAGTAAGTTTAAGTCATTCATATCCATACCTTATCAAACAGATAGAGATTGTTGACCCTAAGCTAATAATGCCACTAGGTGGAATGGCTTGGGAGTCATTAGCTAAGTACTTTCGACTAGATTATGGAAAGACAATCACCGAAGTTATTAATAATCTTCCATCTGAGGGGTATATTAAAGTTAAAGATATTTATATTATTCCTAACTTTCACCCTGCAAGTCATGTAGATCCAAAAATAATCGATAAACAATTCGCAAAGATTTGGGAGATTGTAAAACAGGAAGGAAATGTCAGGATTTGAAATAAATGGTGCCAGGGGACGGACTTGAACCGCCGACACAGGGCTCTTCAGGCCCCTGCTCTACCAGCTGAGCTACCCTAGCACAAACATTATTGAAGAACGTAGGCTAATTATATTAGATAATTCCCATTTACACAACGAGAAAGCAAAATAAAAATTTACAATTTAAAATAATAAAATATGATATGCTAATTAATATTTACCATACAAAAATGATAAACAAATACAAAAATGCAACAAGATCCTTAATATTTACATCTATCTTTTTAATTGCAAGCTCTACTATAATACTTGCACCCGCTTTAAACCCAAATATCTCACATGTCAAAGCAAATGGAGCAATTTGTAAAGGAGATTTTAATAATAACCAATTGGTAGACATACAAGATTTTGGAACATTGGGTCAAAACTATAAAAAATCAAACATAAACTGTAGCTTAGATATAATTAAAGATGATTGCTATTTAGATGTTGCAGACTTTCAAGAGTTTGCAAAAGTATACAAAAAAACTGACTACTGCGTAACTACACCCCCACCAGTAACACCAACAACTGGAATATGGCTTTCCCCACAAGAGATTAAAGCATTGCCTATAGCTGGTAACACCGGGTGTACAAGTGGTAGCTTATGTTACTCCGCATGGAATAATATAGTAAGCACTGCTAACAGTAGTTGGGGAAGTGCAAATTTAAGTGATAACAACTCATCACACGATATTAAAACACTTGCAGGAGCATTAGTTGCAGTAAGACTAGATGATACTAACATGCGAAATAAAACTATACAGGGTTTACAATCTGCAATGAACTCTCCCTTAGCTAGGTCATTAGAATTATCTAGAGGACTGCAAACATACATAATCTCGGCAGATATTATAGGATATAGAACACCAGAGTTTGAAACTTGGGTCAGAAATATGCTAAATGCAGATGTATCTCCACATACAGGAGGCTCAGATTTGTGTAACTCGTCAGGAGTTGCAGAATCATGCAACAGTTTAGGTGGATTAGTCTGTACCGCATTAAGAGCCCCAAATAACTGGGGTGGCCATGCAAGAGCCTCTGCTATTGCAGCTGCTTTATATTTAAAAGATGATGCATTACTGCAAAGACTTGTAAATGCACACAGGGCATTCATTGGAGAAACTGTAACTAACAATCTTTACTGTCAAAGCACTAATTGGCACGCAGATTCTACTAACAGATATGGAATTAATAAAGTTGGAAGCAAAATAAATGGGGTTGATGTATCTGGAGTTTTGCCAGAAGATTGGCGAAGAGGCGCTGAATTTGCATGGCCACCAACAAAATCTGGTTATATGTGGGAAGGCATGCAAGGGTATGTTGTTGCTAGCATAATGCTATCTAGAGCTGGAAAACTTTCAATTAACTCGGGGGATAATGCTCTTAAAAGAACAATGGACATATTATACCAAATCAACTATGCACCCGAAGGAGACGACTCTTGGATTCCGTGGGTAGTTAATAAAGCAATCGGAACAAATTATCCAGTAGCTGCAGCATCAGGCGGTAAAAATATGGCTTGGACAGATTGGACTCATTTTAAGTAAATATCAAAAATCAGGTTTAACTCTTAACTCGTGTTGAAACTCTAAAGGTGATTTATCACAAAAAGACTCAATGTGATAATAATAGGTTTTTGTATCGGCTGATTCAATTAAGCTAAACTTAAAGTTTTCAGTTTCCCAAAAATACTCTTTATCTAGATTTTGTTTTACAAAATAAGTGGGATCGCCAAGCTCATTGGTGAATCTTTTTAAATAATCACTAAAAGTATTGACTGAAATTTTTTGAACAAATTCGGTTTGCATAAAGAATAAATCAACACATTAATATTAATAAATATAATGCCTGCACGCAACAAACCTGAAATAGAATTAGCTTAGATTCGAATTCCAGTGAACCAAGACTAAGATTGCAATATGCATATGAATAAGCTTTCCATATAAGTCATTGACTTGTGTAGTGGTTTCATTTGTTGCTAAATCCGAGACTGGTTTAAATACCTTCATCTCAAAAAATTGATAAAAGAACTCACTAAGCCTTTCCAAGTTTTTATCTTCTAGCATAGTTTGTGAAAGTGAGTTTTCTATTGAAATTAATTCACTTACTCTAGCCTTAAATCTTTGCTTAATTAAATCTGCAAAACCATATATATTTTGTCTAAAAGTGTCATAATCAATGTCACCACTAGAGAATTGGTTCAGATTAAGTTTATTTGTATTTAGCATTTCAGCACAAAGCTCATTAACTAAATTTAAAAGGGATATTATAATCTCTTCAGATAACTTGATTAGTACATCTTCTAGCCCATTTATTTTTATAAATTCTCTTGCGTTTGAAATGCCAAGATTCATTGCTTCTCCACCGGCCTTTTGTAATAATTCTAACTGTTGTGAATCAATTTCTCGTTTAAAAATAGTAAGTGCAATTTCTAACTTTAATTTAATATTTTGTAAATTTAGATTTTTTGAAACTATTTGGTTGATTAGTGCAGGTAAGTCTGAGTTATCTTGTAAGGCATGTTCGCTATCCGAGTTAATAAAATCTAAGGTAATAGAACTTATGCTGATTTCGCCTGTTAATGTTGACTTGGTACATAAATTTTGAATATAAAGAGCAACTAGTATAAGTGTTACGTAGTCTAATTCATTTAAAAATGGTTTCCCTTGTTCAATAAGTAGATCTGTTTGCACTGAAGGATTATCGCTGTATTTTTCACCCCTATATTTTTGTAATAATATATTCACCTGAGTATTTAAGAATGTTTCTAGTTGTGGTTGAATATTAGCAGGTGCATTATTTTGAATATAACCCAATAGGCTAACTTGATATTCACCAATCATATTAACAATGGAAATTGCAATATCTTCTGTTAGTTTTAAACTGGAGAATAGATTGGCATGTGTTTGTAGAATAAGACTTAATTCACTAGTAACATCTCCTAAAATTTGTTTGTTTCCATTCATTGGTATCTATTGTAATAGGTTAATATTATACAATAAAAAGATTATAAATGTTACGTGGGGATTTTAATTTTCTGTTATGTTAGTTATACTTACAGATCCTAACTCTAAATTTACAGTTAATGCAAAGGTTTGAAACTGGTAGTTTATTGTCCTTTGAGAAGACGAGTCTACAACCAAGGTATTTAATATTTGATTATTAGAATTTTGTATTGTTAGCCCTACAGATAACAATTTATTATTTGCATCTCTATTGAAAGTTGGAAAAACTTGAATAATAATATCACCCATTCTATTAAAAGCATTTAAGCAATCTGTAGGATTAGTTGGTATTGTATGTTCTACAGTAGGTCTAGGGTTATTTGTTGTTACTATTGGTATGCTCATACCCTATATTATATCATACCAAACTATAAGATAATGGGCACAACAGGTTTTAAGCCTTAGATACTGTATTGTGTTTTAAGTCGCTTAATACTAATTATTCTATAAGTTAATATAAGCGCTACTATTCCAAGTAACAATACAATGGTAAAGAATATATCAGTATTTCTGATTAATACTATATTTGTTCTGTAGTATTCTTCTGCTTTGAATTTGAATTCTAAATTTCTACCGCCTATAGATATACTATAAACATCAAAGCCTTTGTTTTCTTTAGCAATTTCGCTATTGCCAGCCACTACAATTTTGTTTGAAAGTAAATTATCTGTAACATCAAAAACCTCTAGATATACTTGTCTGTTATTTTTAAAACTAGTATAGGATTTAGCTACAAGCTCATCTATGTCTAGGCTTAATCCAACTATACCAAATATTTGATTTTGCCTTTGTTCTAATGTGTCTAAAACTTGGTATTTATTATAGATAGGTAAGAAAACCAAGTAGTCTACCTCTTTAGGTAGAGTTTGTTCAATCTCTTTTGTGACTGTAGCAGTTGCAATTCCCTTATCTATAGAGTCATTAATTGCCCTAGATATATTTGTTGATTGCATATAGTCCTGCCCTATAATAAGTTTTGTTTCTTCAAACGGATATGTATATTGTACAGGAAAGTATGCAGTTCTGTTTTCCCACTCTAAATTAAATGAAATGTTAGAAGCAATATTTTTATAATCATTTTTCAAATTATTAATAAAAGTGTTTTTGCTATTGTGTGGTATGTAAGGTAGGTAAAATAAGGTTTTTAAACCTGGGTATGTGTCGGTAATATTAAGAGATTTTGTATATAAATTCCATTCTTCTTGAGTAATTTTTTCACTTGAAGTTACAAACCCTCTTAACCCATATAAAACGTGGTTATAAGATTCTAGGTAGGAAATTAATACATTGTTATCATCTTTAATATCTTCATCAAAACTTAACTTTGAATTTAAATTAATATTGTTTCTTTGGACTCCCCATAAAAAAGATATAAAGATAATATGGATGATTAATCCCAATATTAACAGTAGTCTCAGTTTTTTAGTTTCGTTTAGTACCATATATTCTATATAAAATATATAGCCCTACTGATGTAATTATAACTAAATACCCTGCTACCAAAACAAATGTATTTTGCAAATAATTATCTAGCGTAGTTGTTTCTATTACTTCACCCTGTACTCTACCCCCATTATTTAACAAAGAGCCTAATGGTGCCCAAAAATACTCTTGAAGCAAGCCAGATATTTGTTCGCTTATATCCTTAATAGGCCCCTCTGGTATATTGTTGATAATAGGTACAAATCCTGGGTTATATTGAAAATTTAATGTGTTACTATAACTTTGATCAATCGAATCAGTTAAATACGCATTAACAATAAAATCCCCAGTTGGCAAAAATTGCTTTAATATTATAAAACTTATTTCACCAGAGTTGTTTGAAATGGTATTAAATTCTTGAATTCCACTTCCATCAAGTTTAATTGAAATGTTTGAGTTGGGTTTGGCTAATCCCTTAACTAATACATCTTCATTAGTATATGTATTTTTATTTAACTGTAAAGTTGGAGGAAAATCAAAGCTGATTGATGTAATTTGAGTAGGTAGAACAACTATTTCATACGAAAATTGGGGTGTATTTACTCCATTTACATCTGTAGAGTATATCTCTATAGTGTGTATTCCGACTAGTACTGCCGTAAAGTTTTTATAGTAATAGCCTACTGAATCTGCTGTAGTTGTTCCGATTACAGAGCCCCCTTCTTTAAAAGTTATAAAACCATTTGGAGAGGTATAACCCAAGAATTCAATTGAAGAATCTTCTACCCCTACGCTAAAAGTTACTGATTGAGAATTAACTTTAGAAGTTAAAAATACAGATATAAAAAAGATAACTAAAATTGTGAGCGTACATCTTACGAATTTCATTAACCCTTAATAATGATCATTAATGCTTTGTTTATTCTTTTTCTGAATATTAGGTACATTGTACCAAAAGCACCAATAATTAATAGTATTGGAATAGACTTTGAAAGATTTAATGATGTGAAGTAAGTATCTGCTTTAATTACCTTTTCTCCATTTTTATAAAAAAGTTCTAGCTCTGCCTTATAGTAACCTATACTATCAAAAGAAAAGTTCTCTTCAAATTGACGTTTGTTTTTTGGAAGAATATTCTTGCTTTGAACTTCTACTGTTTGTATTAAATTACCAAAAATATCTTTTATATAAATTCTACCAACAGGTTTAAAATGAAGTGTTCCGCTATTTTCAATTAAAGCTGTTAATGTTAAGCTTGTGTCTGTGTAAAGATCTTCTTTAGAATCAAAGCTTATTAAGTTTGCCTCTTCTATTACATCTCCTGGAATTTTTATTAAAATAAGGGCTCCAATTTCTTGTTGTACAAAGGCCCCAGTGCTCTCTGCGGTTTGTGCAGATAAAGTAGAAAATACTATTGCACCATAATGGCTACCAGGTTCTGTGTTTTTTGGAATATCTACATTAAATTCAAAAGTTGCGGACTCTTTAGGGTTTATTGTTATTATATTTACCGGCAAGTTAATCCATTTATCTATAGCATAACTAGTATCTTCTTCTGTTAAAGAAACCTGTCCACTATCTCCATATGCAACAAAGTTTTCTGGTTTGGCAGTAATATTTAATGGAATATCAGAAAGATTTTCTACTCGGATAGAGTTTTTAATACTGTCTCCAGGATTTGCTGTAAAGTCAAAAGAAGGGGGCGAAATTGCAAAGCTAGATAATGGTGTTTGAGCATCTACCTTTTGACTAAGTACAAAAACAAAAGCTGAGAATGCAAGTATTACTGTAATTATTTTAATTTTTCGCATAGTATTTTTTACTATACGAAATGCCCAATATGGGCACTCCGTTAAAGATATCGATTTATAACATTAATAAGTTGGAGTTGCAACATAAACTACAGTTGTTGTATAAGTACCGGCTTCTGTTGTTGCAGCTACACCTACTTGATAACCTACTCTAGTAGTTTCTGATACTGGTGTTGCACTGTAAGCTACCTCTAAAGGTGATGTTGTAAATGCTGCCCATTTTGGTCCAGCTGTTGTAAACCTTGCTGCTGTGCCTGTACCTAATGTTGCATCATTTGTTGTGTATCCGAATGCTTCAGTTCCAGCTGATGTAAATGATATTGGAGATGCGTTTGTAGCACCAGATAAATCTGAGATTGTTGGAGTACCAGCAGCTAATGTACCGGTGTATCTAACTGTAACTGTATAACCTCCAGCTGCATTTGTCCCAACTGCTAAGTCGTGAGCTGCAATTTTATTTGTAGCTGCTGTTACTGTACCAAAAGGTACTGTTGTGCTTGTTGTTGTTATATTAGTTGTTGCTCCATTAACTGATTGTCCAGATGCAACTCCTGCAATGGTAAATGTTAATGTTGGATCAACTGTTGCTGTTACGACTTGACCATCTGTAAATATAAACATTATTACAGCACTGTCTACAGGACTACTTGTGCAATCTACATTGTTATATGTAGAAAACTGTAAGAAATAACCAGTAGAAGATGTAGAGCCGTTAGTAATGGTATTTAAAACTACTGTTCTGCTAGATGCACTTGCAGGTGTTTCGCCTGTTGCATATGTTATTTGACTAACGCCTGTAGTGTTGTTGTTATTGATAGACCAACTTGCTGGTGTTGGAACATAGTTGGATGTTGCTGAAAATGTTGCAGATGTTATAGTCATTCCTGTTGGTTTAGACCCTGCAGTAGCAGCATCTGAAAACTTAACTTGAATACATTTGATTGGTGAAGTGGTTACATTTGAAAACGTAAGTGTATAGTTTGCAGATTGACTAATTCTTGAATCTGATAAACTAACACTACCGGTACTTAAATATGCTGCACTTAATTGCATTGGCATAATTGCAGAGAATATTATTACAACTGCAAAACCTAGAACCCAAAATCTTTTTAACATTGTATATAAATAAAAAATATCGACTTATAATTTACTATTTTGTCGATTTTCCGAGCTCTTGTCAAGGGTTTTGTGACTGAAATATGGTGAATTTTTATAAAATTTCTGATGTTCCATTTTTGATGCTCTATCTCCTTTGAATAAAACCTTAACAGCCTTAGATATTCTTCGTCTAAAAGTTTTTATATAAATAAGAAATAGGATTATAAATATTAAAAGAAACGCTAGCTTGTAGGGGAAAACAAAAAAATATTGAGTTGGAGTTTCTAGTACCAAGTTATCTGCACCATAGTTGATTGTTGTTTTATATGAATAGATCCCAAACAAGGTATTGGATTCAAATTGCGACTGGAATGTTCTGACAGTACCTGGCAACACTATCCCCTCTTGAAAGTTTGCTTTTAAAACCTCTTCATGAGTTAGTACATTATTAATAACAATCTGCGACTTAGGCCTAATGTGACTGTTTCCATTGTTTTTTAAATTTAGATTAAAATTAACTAATCCTGGTTCATTTATTAAGTTGGTAGAAATGCCTTCCAAAGATACATCTTCAATTATCGCTCCTCTAACTTGCATAAACATAAGGGCAGCTACTCTCGCATATATATATACTGAATTTTGAGAGATTAACCCCTCTGGGATTAAAGGCTCAAATATAATTGTTGCATAATGCCCTCCGGGAGATGCGTTCTCTGGCTGATTAATGGTTATTTCAATATTTTTGATTTCTTGTGGTTGTAAAATAAAGTCAGTATCTGTGTTGTCTATAGTGATCCACGAAGATGCATCATAAATGTGTAATTCATCTTCGGGAATTGAAAGCTTTTCTTTCGGTGTAAAACTTTGTTTTGTAACTTTTATAGGAATTGGTAAATTAGTTAAGTTACTTAATGTAATTACTTGTGTTGTTGCATTATTTTTATCTAAAACAACCTCAAGGATTGAAGGGTTTATTCCCATAGATGAAACCGTGTTTTGACCTGCAACACTTTGCGCACTTACATAGACAGTAGTTAAATTGAAAAGCACCAAAACTATAATAAAGAGTTTTTTCATACTAATATTGCGGAATTATAGTATACACCAAAGATGTAGAATATGTTCCGGCAGATTGAGTAGATTGAGTTTGAACCTTATAAGTGATTATAAACTGCTCATTTGTAATAGGGCTACCTGTAACATTAGATGTGTGATCTGCCACAATATCACCAGGTGCGCTGCTGGATATTGGTGCATAACATGGAGATGACCCTCCTCCTGCACATGTTACTGGGTTAAATTTGTTAACTCCTTGAATTGTTGTGTCGTTAGACGTGTATCCAAATCCTGTATTTGATCCCCATGCGCTTGGTGCCGCATAAGTGCCTCCATTAAAGTCAGGAATAGTTATAGAAGGACTTGTAGCAGATCTTAAGGAATCCGTTTTAAATAATCGAATAACATAGCCATTGTAAGCATTCGTAGATGTTGTTAATGTTGTAGTTTTAGTATCTGAATAGCTATTGCCTGCATTTAAATTACTAAAGTTTATTGAGTTTGAAGATAGTGTAAATGTAAGTGATGGTGCTACTACTTGTCCATTAGAACTTATTGTTGCAGAGTTTCCAGCCGCGTCGTTTGTTCGTACATTGAAAAAGTACATTTTAGAGCTTTGTAGGTTTAAACTATTTACGGTTATGCTAGTACTAGTACCATTAGAGGTCCAGTTCACTACATCTGTTCCACCGGCACTAGTTCCAATTGAATAATCATAGCTTGAGAGTCCTGCATTGCTTGCATTTACCCCACTCCAGTTTGCAGATAGAGTTGATAATGACCCATCATTAAACATAATATCTACACCATTTGAACTGCCGTCGTAAACTGTTCCTCCTGTAGGCGCGGTGGTATCTATTCCGAAGTCAGTTCCTGAATAGCCGTTCATATCCGCTATAATTCCTGAAAGATCTCTTGCTACATTATAGATCTTGACTTCATCTATTTTTCCATTAAATTTCTCACTTGTACCAATATTCCACCCCCAAGACCCAATAATTAGATTACCTGTTCCAGAATAATCTGCAGAAACTCCACTTTGTGTAATATCTAAAACTCCATCAATATATATATACCTAGTATTAGTTGAAGCATTATAAGCACAAGCAATATGATGCCAGCCAGTTGTATCTGTAATTAAAGTAGTTGAGTCCAAATCATTTCCAAAAAAACCACATCTTACTACGTTTCCTGGAACAAATCCGAAATGTAAACCTTGATTGGTACTTGAAGTACCTTGAGAAACAACCATTTCATAAACATTAGTAACATCTCTTTTGACCCAACCACTTATAGTGAATGATAAGTTAGTAATGTTAACACCACTGCCCGTATCAACATAATCCTCACTCCCATCAAAATCTCCCGCTCTATCATATTTACCCGAAGCAGTTGTCGTTGGTCCCGTTGTACCAGGACATGACTTTCCGTTATTTGCATTTGAAGTTGAGTCTATTACAGATGCTGTTGAACAGTCAGTTGTCCAGCTCGTTTCGTCCATTTTCCAGTATCCAATCAAGCTTGAAGGAAGACTTGAAAAATGCACCCATGCGGAGTATGCTCCTAAACTATCTTTTACTCTAGCCTGCCATTTATATTCATTATCTGTAAGACTTCCAATTGTTACACTTGCAGCTAATGCACTTCCAACATAAGACACGCTACTACCACATGCTGTTTCTGTGCCCGTAAAAGGGCTACTTATTGGTAATACCTCTACACATAGGTAAAGTGTATCTGGATTATCTGTATCACTAACGTTTGCAGTAAATTTAACCGATGTTTGATTAATCCAAGCACCTGTAGATATTGTCGAGTCGTCTACTTTCTTTTGTGCCAAGCTTGCAGGGCTGTTGGGTGCAGTATTAGACGTAGCAATCAATGTGGTGGTTCCACTTAGTGTAACAGGGAAAGTACCGCTTATTATTCCTGTAGATATATTTATATTTGATGAAGATGTAATTTCAAGTTCAATTGTTTCTCCAGCAGATGCACCACTACCTACATCTAGCACGGGATATATACATATTTGTGATGTGCCAACCGTTATTGTGCCATCAAATGTGGCAGTTTGAGATGCTCCAAAACTTTGAGTCGTTCCAAACTGTGTTTCTGTACCATTATACGTGCAAGTTCCAGTTGTTTCGTAGTAAAGCTTGACATTTGCAAGGTTTGTATTTGCTGCGATAGTTCCTGTTTCTGATAAAATTATTCTGGTTATGTTTATTGAGCTTGAAGTAGAAACAGCTGTAAACGCAGCCCCAATATAGTTGTTGGTTGAATTGACGTTTAGATTTGTAGATTGTGTTCCACTACTTGAAAAAGTAACAGAAGGAGTTTTCCATGCTACGTACCTATAGTTATTAGTACCTGAAGAGTTTGTTTCAGATGCGGTTCCAAGAGTTATTCCATTGCTTGCTAATGCTGTAATACCCCCAGTTATTGCACCAACATTAATAAATGGTAATGCTGAGTCAGTGACTCCCTCTTTTGTTCTTAATATACCTCTGGTTGCTCCAGTTGCTTTTACCCAAACATGGTCTGGTTGGAATCCAATTGCAGATATAGTTTGTGCGCTGCCGGTACCACTATATGTGCCTACTTTGAAATTGTTTCCGTTTTTAAATCCAAAGTACCAATAAGTGTTAGTTGCTGTATTTACATTGGCGGTTGTTCCTATCTCAAATCCATCGGTATTAAATGCTTGTATGCTATTTGTAGTTTCTGCGGTAGCTGCAAAGTACCCAGTTAAGTCACCAGACATATCCGAGGTCTTATATACTCCCGCAGTAGTACTATTTCTTTTAATAGTAAGTAAATCTGCCTGAAATGGTAACCTTGTAATATCTGTATTATCAGAACCATTAGCATAATATGCTCCCACATAAAAATCTGTGGCTCCATTGTTAGTTTCGGGTCTCCAGGCGTTCCCATAAGCTGTCCAGTAATAGGTTACTCCGTTAGAATTAACCGTAGCACTATTTCCAACCGTAAACCCGTCTTTGTTAATAGATATGATTGCACTAGCAATATTTGCAGTTGCTCCATCTAGGATCGCTGTTGAATCTCCTCCCATACTACTTGTTCTAAAAACCCCAGTCTGAGTTGTATTTCCTTTAATAATTATTAAATCGGGTGTAAAGCTTAATCCCATAAATATTTTATACTCACTATTTCCGGTGTAACTACCAGTAGCCATTGTAAATGATCCAGTACCTGCAGAATTTGCCTCTGCATCTCCAAAAGCGGCATAATAATGAACGTTTAGATTTGTATTTGCTGTTGCATGGGTACCTATTTGAAATCCATCAGAAATTAAAGCTTGTATTGAGTTTGCAACATTTGCAGTTGCGATGAAATAGCTAGAATAGTCTCCATAAGATTCATCTAGGTTCATCACGCCTTCTGACGTAGTTTCTGCATTTTTTAGAAATACAAAGTTTGGTTTAAATCCTACACCTGTGATGTTTCGATTGTCTGTGCCATTTCCAGTATATGTCCCCACATTTATACTGCCGGTTACATTTTTGAATGTGAAAAAGTGGTAGTAAACAGAGGTTGAATTCATTCCTGAACCAATCGTAAATCCCGTGGAATCTATAGTTGAAATATAGCTACCTGTAGTATCTTGAACCGTAGCAGAAAGGTATTGGACATAATTGTTTGGCATGCTAGAAGACCTCCAAACAGCATTAGTTGTACTATTTTGCTTAACGACTATTAAATCAGATTGAAACCCGACTACTGTTATAGCTCTTGGCGAAGAACCACTCCCAATATAGGTATTTGTGCAAAAAATGCCTGTAGAAGTACAATCTGAACCACTATAAGCTACCCATGTGTATCTTATATTAGTACTTGTAGCCGTCGAAGATACCATAAAGCCATCTGATTTAAGTGTTACTAATCCTGCTGTTGAGTCGGCTGTTGCCATAAAATAAGAGGTCGATCCGTTAGGCATTGATTTTGTTTTAAAAAGAGCCCCTGTAGTAGATGAGTCAGATTTTATTATAACTAGATCAGGTGAGAATCCTAGACCTGAAATTTGCTTATAAGCTCCGTTACCTATGTAATAGCCGGTTTTCATTTGATAAGATTTGGACTGTGGAGTGTAATTATTTTTCCATGCAATATACCTATAATTATTTGTTCCAGAAGCATTTGTTTCTGTTGCTGAACCTACGGTGAATCCATTGCTTACAATCCCCGTGATTCCCCCGGTAAAACTAGTAGCGTTTATGAAAGGAAAAGCTGAGTCAGTTGCTCCCAAGTTACTTCTCATTATTCCTCTTGTTGCTCCAGTTTGTTTTACCCATATGTAATCAGGCTGAAATCCAACAGCAGAAATTGTTTGGCTAGTCCCATTACCACTATAGGTTCCTACTTTGAAATTTGACCCATTTTTAAAGCCAAAGTAATAAGTTATGACATTATTGGAATTTACACTTGTTCCACTTCCAACTTCAAAAGAGTTAGAACTAATTGCTTGTATATTGTTAGTGGTTTCTGCAGTTGCAGCAAAGAAGCCGGTTAAATCGCCGCTCATATCGGAGGTTCTAAATACACCTGCTGTAGTTGTGTTGCCTTTTATTACAAGAAGGTCTGCTTGAAACGGTAAGAATGTTATTGTTCTATTATCTAGCCCATTACCATAATATGTTCCAATAAAAAAATCAGAAGCTCCACTATTTGTGTCTTGCCTCCAGGCATTGCCAAAAGCTTCCCAGTAATAAGTTGTTGAGGCAGCATTTGTTCTGGAAGTTGAACCTACTGTAAACCCATCTGGATTTAAAGAGATTATACCATTGGCAATATTCGAGGCGGCACCATCTAGTACGGCTGTAAGGTCACCACTCATGTCAGATGTTCTAAACACTCCTGTTTGAGCCGAATTGGCCTTAATAATAACTAGGTTTGGCTCAAAATCTAATCCTTGAATTACTTGCACGCCTCCGTTTCCGGTATAGGAACCGGTTGCCATTTTAAAAGTTCCGCTACCCGAGGATGGCCCAGCAGCCCCTCCAAAAGCTGCATAGTAATATACGACTGAGTTAGAATTTACTGTGGCATCTGTCCCAATTTGAAATCCATCACTTTGGAGTGCTTGAATGCCATTAACAAATTTAGCAGTATCGGTAAAATGACTTGTGTGATCACCATTTGAACCTTTTACATTAAATACAGGTGCAACTGTTGTAGCCGAGTTTTTAGTTATTACAAGGTCTGGCGTGAACCCAACCCCAGTTATATTTCTATTATCGGTAGCATTTCCAGTATAGCTACCTACATTTATTGCCCCAGATACATTTTTGAAAGCAACATAATAAAAAATTCCGGTTGATGTATTATTTGTTGAGCCTACAGTAAACCCTCCAGAATCAAGAGTAGTAAATAAAACCCCTGTTGTATCTTGAGCGGTTGCGGTAAAGTACTGCCCCACATTTGTACCCATTGAGGATGTTCTAAATGTACCCGATACCGCAGTAGATCTTTTTACCCATACTAAATCTGGTTGGAACCCCGTTGAAATTGATTTTGTTGCAGTCCCACTACCAATATAAGTGCCTGTACAAAAAACTCCTGTTGATGTGCAGTTAGAACCTCCAAATGCTGTCCAGGTAGTGGGTATGTTTGCGTTGTTGCTAGTAGTCGTGCTAGCTGTAAAACCATCTTCTTCAAGTTGTATTGCTCCAGCACTTGTTTGGGCTGTAGCAACAAAGTAAGACACATTGAGAATAGACATCGCTTTTGTTTTAAATATGGCCCCCGCTCCTGCAGTAGTATCTGGCTTTAAAATAACTAAATCTGGAGAGAAACCAAGCCCACTTATTGTCTTTGGAGCCGCATTTCCTAAAAAAACACCTGTTTTTATATAAAACCCATTTGGAGGTGGGTCCGCTGCATTTACCTTTTGTACTAAATCGCCATCTAGCAAAGAGTCAATTATCCCAGTATCTTTATTTGCCCAATATAGTGTATCAACAATATCACTATCTATTAATGCTAGTTTAACTTGTTGCAATAATATATCTGCCGGAAAGATAGCCATTAGACTAAGGATTGTTACAATAACAATAGTAATGATTTTTTTTAAAATTTTTCGTTTTATAATCACTTATTGTATTCGTTAAAGAATTTATAAACAGTATTACTTATTTTATAAAAAAAGGCATCTGTGGTCATTTTGTCATCTTCACTGCCGCCTTTGTACAATACAGTAATAATGTAAGGCCTTTCTGGAATGTAGACTATGCCCGAGTCGGCAAATATTTTTTCAGTAACATTTTCACCAAATTTGTGCGAATAAATAATATCTGCTGGTATTGCTTGCCCTAAATAGTTTCTTTCACTTAAGCTTAATAAATTAAGAATCTTTTGTGAGTACTCTCTTTTTAAGTAGCTTGAAGTGTATAAAGATCTAAAAAGCCTTGTATATTCTTTTGCAGTAATGTTTAAATCTTGGTCGAAAAATTCTACTAGACCAGTTTCTGTTAGAAAATCATTTACCGGCCCTGCGCCAAGATTCCGTAATAGCATTTTATATGCAGTATTATCTGATTTTGTTAATAGCTCTTTTAAAAGCTCTTCAATTGTTAACCTTGTTCCAATTGGTAAATTGCCAATTGTCCCAAATTTTGTATCTACATCTTCATCAAAAATTACAAGTTTACTATCCCAATTCCAGTATCCATCTTGTATTCTTTTTACCGCTGCGATTGCAACAGGCATTTTAATTAAACTGGCCGGGTAATATCTTGCATCTTGATTGTAAGAGATATTTGCACCACTATTTAGAAATTCAACATATAGTGCAATTTTATCTTCTCCATGTTCTTTATAAATTGATGCTAAAGATTCCCTTAAAGGTTGTAAGTTAACAATAAAGTTTTCTTGATCTATAAAACTTCTAGATAAATCTATGTATGGGTAAGGGTTTTTATAATTTTCAAATGGATTTTCTACTAGAGGTTTATAGTATAAAAAAGTTAGTAAATTTGTTGCTAATAATAGGATTATTATAATTATTAATGGGTTCTTTAACTTTTTAAAGAACCCTGGTTTGTTATGACTTAATGTTTTTGCCATGTTGCAAGTTTGGATATAGATATACTAAAAATTTTCGATACGAAAATGCATACTCTAATTTAGATGATTCGGTTGTAAGTGTCAATCTTAATTATTTTAAAAATCATTACTGCATAACAAATAATAATAAAAATAATTAGTTGTTAACTATGGCTTATGCAAAATTTATATGATAAAATTAAGTTATATTTAAGGGAGCGCTTAGCTCAGCTGGCTAGAGCATTTCGTTTACACCGAAAGGGTCGGGGGTTCGAATCCCTCAGCGCTCATTCTTAATTTGACTAAATTTCACACTGCTAGTTTTCTTCTGTCATTTCTATCCATGTACAAAAAGCTGTAAAGTCTTGCACAGGGATTTGCTCTATTCCATTAGCAATTAAAAAACTTCTTAAACGCATATAGTCACTTCTTAATAGATTTCTTAAATTTGACTTTAAGTTTTGAGTAATAGAAGCATCATTCTCTTGTCTGTGCACAGCTTTTTCTTTGGCATATAAATATTTCCATAAAACTGGAAATAGTATATTTTGAAAATTTGTTCTATCTTCAAAAGATTGGGATTGCGGAAAAGTGCTAATTAATTCTTCAAGAGGAGGTAATTCTGAATTAAATCCTAAATAACCATAAATGCCTGTTGCTAAATCTGAAAAAGAGCCGTTAATGTTTGCTGTCATATTAGTAATTTAAATGTAATGATGTTAGCACTGCAGATTTTAAAGTCAATAAAAAGTGGGTCGATGTCCCTTTTCCTGGTTAATTTTCAAGTTTTAATTTGGTTTTTAAAATTATTACTAACTTAAGATTAAATTAACGATTAAGTGAGGGCTTTGCCTGCCTCTCTTGAAGTGTTTTTGAAGTTTTGTGGGGATTTATACTGCAACCAAAATTCACATTATGAATTTTAATTGAAGTATAGAAGGTTTCCCTACAGCCCAGTTAGGACTGTAGGGATAGTAAATTTAAAGTCCCATTCCTGGTCCTCCAAATCCACCTCTGCCTCCTTTGCCCGCTGGCATAATGTCAGCATCTCTAGCGGCATCTCTTGTTGCTGTTAACTCATCTGCTGTTGTATTTAAACCAGCATTGTTAAGTGCAGTTACAAGTTCAGTTTCCATCTTATTTTTTCTCTCTTCCATAGTTAGGCCTTGGTTTGCTTCACGTTCTGCTTCTCTTTGTTCTTGGGTCATGCTGCCGCGTATTGTTTGCATGGCCTCGTCAATTGCATTCAATATATCAGCTTGCCTTTGAGTTAAAGTACCCGCAGTTACTGCATCAGCAATTGCGGTTTCTCTTTCAGCTTCTCTAGCATCTCGAATTTCTGTACGAGTAGATTCTACTGCTGTCTGTACAGTTTCTACATTTATCCCTAGCTTTTCTGCTAACTTTTGAACAAAAGTTGTTGCTGTTGTGCTAGAAACTTCGTCTGCAGATACTACTGCAAAAGGTAAAATTGCTACGCCTCCTAGCGCTATGCTTGCTACTCCAGCTGCTACCAAGTGTTTTGTCTTCATAATTGTTTTGTAAAAAATAAATTTCACCAAATTTAATTTTGGTTCTTGTGCATTTTTTTGCTTTTAAACAAGAACTTTAATATAAATCCAGTTGTTAACAATTTAATTTAAGTTGGAGCCTACTTAAATTGTTAGTGAAAGGATAGCTTAAATAAGGTGAAGGTTTAGTGTTGATACGGTGAAATATAAGTGAGCAATAAGATTCTTTTTAAAATCGTTTACTATTATATAAAAATACCTTTTGTGCGCTATAATCCTTGCATGGCAAGTGAAGTCATAGAATTACAAACAAGAAATTTACAACTAGCAAATAAATTGGAGTTTAACCCTTTATTCCCAAATGAAGCTTCTTTAAGGCTCAATAGTGCTGTTAGAATCTCAGGAGTCACACTTTCAAAAGAAGAGTTACTAATGACTCCAGGTTTGAAATTAGTAGAAATACCCGAAGCAGAAGATTATTTGGTTGCAGCTATTGTATTACCTGGTTGCGACAATGGGTACCAAAATGCATTACATTCTGAAGATTTACCCCAATTAGATAAACTAATCTATAGGCAAATAACAACTCGCTTGGTTTTAGGCCAAGTTGTCAGTGGACCAAAGCTATATATAAGATTTTTATCCTTTGTTGTATCTAAATACATTGTCTCTAATGTCTTATTATCAAAGGTAATTGAATCAGTAGCTCGGTCTCATAAAGAGTTTGATTTTGCACAGGCGAAATTATGGGAAGCTCAAATAAGGTCAGATTTGGCAAAACTTATCCCAGTAGATTATGCCGAATCCCAAGTTTTGCTTAGAGGAGGCTCAAATAGTTATGGAAGATTAACAGAATCCATTTTATTAATTAGAAAAGCAGTAAGATCTGCGCAAACAATTAACTTAATAGACTTATTAGAGATTTCTAAATACCCTCTAGATTTAGATATTTTAAGAATTGCCTTACATGCCTATTTATTAAAAGATGTTGTGTCTGAAAATGAAAGGCAGTTAGTTTCAAGTTGGTTATCTGATATAGCGTTATTAGATGGCTATAACTCTTTAGATAACAGCTTAAGTTATGTGCGTCCATTTCAAAAAGGGGCATCTCAGGTCAATGGTGATAGATTTGAAAGAAGTATTCCCACTTTTGAGGGAATGAAAACCGTTTTAACCGCTTACAAATTATATTACAGTAAGTTGCCTAACTGGCTAGAAATTGATCCAAAAACTGGCAAATATAACTTTTCAGATAAAGAGGCCAATAAATTAAGAGCAGATTTAAATTTGCTTGTTGCACACATGACAGAATTATTTAAGCTAGAACTTATTCAAATTGGAACTAGTTTACAAAGAAGCGTTACTTTTAATAGCTCTGCATTGGACATATTTCATGAGAACGGATTTAATTACGAAGAGATGTTGCAAGCTCTCTTTAAATTTTTAAAAGATAACTCAAATAAAATTCAAGACTATGAGACTTTTAAAGAAAAGTATAAGTACTTGCATAAAAATATTAAAGAATTAGAATCTATTTTTAATGAGTTACGTAGTCATCTACTTTTAATATTAGATTATTTAGATAAGCCTAATGAATTAGATAGACCACCGGTTGTTAATGAGTATGCTGGCCCAACAAGAATGGCATACCTAGAAAAAGTATCTAGTTCGGGTGGTAAGTTGCCAAGACTTCATTATTCTTTAGCACCAATTCAAGAGGAGGGATAAATGCAGCAAGAATTAAAGGAGCTCTTTAACTATTTAGAATCTAATAACTACCCTACTCTTACCGAATTGCAGGTCTCTTTTTTGAAAAGTTTGGGCTTAATACTTGTCGGTTCTGCAAGCCTTGAGATGCATTGCTCTCAGTATGTTTTGGCACATTTAAATAATGTTCTTAAATTAGATTTAAATATAGATTGGGAATTATTTGTATCTATAGTTTCCCAATCAGTTGATAATGGAGAAATTCCATTCTATTTTAACTTGCCTGATACATATTCTGCCCCTCAAATTGCTTTATATTTTTCAGATTGCGGTGTTTTGGAGGAAACGAATCATCCTTATTATTATTTTACACACATGGGAATGGTGGTAAGAATCCCAGGTCAAGATAAGCCAGTTGTATTATCAAAAATGGATCACTGCCCTTTGTTTATTCATGATGCCCAAAATGATGCTATTATGCGTTTTTATTCAAATAAAGGAGTTTCGAGATACGGAGGTGTGCTTTATGTGAATGTTGAAGATGTTGTAAGATGTATTAAAACAAATATATAAATTAATTTATAGTAAGCATTTTAAATAAATATTTTTTGAAATTATGAAACCAGTTTCTTTACACCAGGTTGCTAATATTAGAATCGCTGTAGAATGTTGTGTTAGATTTGAAAATAAAGTTTTACTTCAAAAAAGACCAGATAACGTAAAAAACTTTCCGGGTTATTGGACTTTTCCTGGAGGTCACGTAGACTATGGAGAAGATGTATTAACAGCAGTTATAAGGGAAATTAAAGAAGAGACAGGTGTATCTGTTGGTAATGAGAATACTAAACTTAAAGTTTCTGCAATAAATCATCACATTGATAAAGATCAAATATGGCTTATTTATGGATTTTTAGCAAAACTAGATAATTATGTTGAACCTATCAGTACGGATGAAGGAGAATGCAAGTGGTTTGATATTAATGAAGTATTAGAATCTAAAATAATATTTCCACCTATTCAACATTATTTAGAATTTATAACTTCAACTAATCCAGGAAACTTATATATGGCTGCTAAGTTTGAGAAAGGTAATTTAATAGAGCTCCAAAGTCAGATAATAGCCTAAATTGGTATATCCTTGGTAATATTGATTATTAACTATGAATCCAAAAACAAAACCTAAATACAAAGCATTTATAGATGATACTGGTGGTAAATCTTATTCTGATCCATATAATCCACGATGGGAAAATATATTGAAGGACTGGCGTAAATATAGAGGTTTTGCAGAAAGAAATTTTTTCGTTTTGACAGCAGTAATAATAGATGTAAATGCTATTCCTACAATTAATAAATCTGTTAACCTGCTTAAGTTTAAATATTTTAAAACTACTAAGGTAGAACTTAAATCAGTTTGGTTTCGGAATCCTACTAAAGTTAAAGAACATTATCTAGATATATACAATATTCAAAAAGCTGATTTAATAAATTTTATAAATGAATATTACCAATTAATTAGTTCGAATAATGATATTAAAGTTTTATCGGTAGTTTTTAATAAAATGGCTTTTACTGAAAAGAATAGATCAAAATCAGATGGTAATCCTTTTCTTAAATCCACACAGGTTATGTTTGAAAGACTTACGTTTTTAAACAAGCCACTCGAAGTTGTTATAGATCAAATGGAAAATAATCTTAAAAAGACAAAGGGTAAGAATGGAGATATGTTTCGAGTATATTCTAAAAGCGAAAATTTTAAGATAGATTTCAAACTTAATTATAAAAATATTATAGATATAAATTTTAAAAAGTCTTCTAGTGAGAACTTTTTGCAGATGGCAGATCTGTGCGGATATAATGTGTTTAGGCAATATGTTGATTTTGGAATTTATTCAGATTTTAAAGAAAGATATATTTTCTTTGATAAAATTTACAGCAATTTAATTAATCAGAATGGCAATATTTTAGGAAAAGGAATAGTTAGGTTAGGGATTAATAGAAAACAAAAAATCCTGAGTACTCAGGATTTTTTGAAGTCAGTCTCCTAATGGATACTTACATAGTCTAGAGGTAAGCTAGTCGTAAGACAACCGACAATGTATTATACAAAAAAATGCTATCTTTTTCAATAATATGAAAAAATCCGAAAGAATAGAAAAGATTACCGCTTTATTAAAGCGTGACTACCCCACTGTTAAAACGCCACTTTACCATGAAACTGCTTTTCAACTTGTTTGTGCAGTATTAATGTCTGCTCAAACGCTAGATGCTAGTGTTAATAAAGTAACTCCTATTTTGTTTGCAAAGTACCCTACTGCCAAAGATTTGTCTAAAGCAGATTCACTAGAAGTTGAAAAGATTATTAAAAGCTTAAATTATCATAAAACAAAATCTAAACATTTGGTGCAAATGGCACAAAATCTTTTAACTGATTTTAATGGTATTGTGCCTAATAATATTGAAATGCTAACAACTTTGCCTGGGGTTGGTAGAAAGACAGCTAATGTTGTTGTGTCCGAATGGTTTGCTATGCCAATAACTAATCGTGGTAATTGGCCAATTGAGCCCTTGCCGGAATATATTGAAATTAATAATCAAATAAATGATCCTGTCATTTTACCCGAAGGGTTTGTTGTAGATACGCATGTTATCAGAACTTCTAATAGACTTGGTTTAACTATACATAAAGACCCTAAAAAGATAGAGCAAGATTTAATGAAAGTCTTTCCACAAAATGAATGGAATGAAATGAGCTTAAGATTAATCTTTCATGGCAGATATAGATGTAAAGCAAGGGATAACCAGTGTTGCAAAGATCCGGATTGGAAAGAATTGTGTGATTGCGGTTAGTTATTGATCTATATATTCAGTAAACGCAAAAATAGAGCTAGAGAACGTTAATTTAGTAGTGATTTCACTTTGACCATCAGCAACTTCTGGTATGTATGTATCGAAAATACACTCTCGGATATAAGAAATATCATCCCTGGTTAGATCACCTATCTTATTCTTTACCAATCCCATCAATCCTGGCATACCGAGGAATATAGATAAATCTATTTCAATTGCAGCTATGAAAGTTGAATTGGTTTCTCGAATACCGGGGAATTTAATGATTTTTCCTCTAGTAGGATCAATAAGTATTACTGGTTTCCCTGTTTCGTCTTGAGCAAATCCAATGTTTAAAGCTCTTAGATCATTATGCAAAATGCCTTCTTTATGCATCTTAGCAATTTCTGCAAATACCAATCTCAATAATTCTGGTTCACCTCCTTTAGGGCGTTTAAAAAGATTTGGAATCCTATCTAAAAAACTTATATCTTGATACATTGTAAATCCAGTCGAATATTCGGATGTTTTGTGAATTGGCTTAAAAACCACAGGTGTGTTAACACCTGCATTTTGCATGTTGGTATATAATGTAATATCATGGTCGGCCTTTGTGCTATCTGGAATTGTTTTTGCTACAATTTTTAATGGTAAGTTTACAAATCCTTGATTTATAAAATCACGCACCTTAAGGGCATTAATTCGGTATTCCCTGCCTATTCTCTCTATAAGTCCTAATCTTGTCATAGTACGTATGAATTTAATCTTAATAGCATTAGATTCATTGTTAAATTCAGGTAGGTTAAAGGTATTGCTGACCTGTAAATAATTGTCCGAAGCTCCTCCGAAAAGTGAGTAATGGGCTCCAAGAAAATTTCGCAATAACCTAGCTTCTTCTACTTCTTGCTTAATCCGATTAGAAAGCTTTTTGTTTGTTGTTATTGAATCAAAAAAAGTAAAAAATCTTTGCATTAACACTGCGGGCATAGACTCTAAGGCAATTAAATTGTATTTAATATAAACAGTGAAACTACCTACCTTGGTAGGTGGTTTAGTAGGATATATTTCTATAGGTGAAGTTAACGATAATTCTTCATTTACAGCAACTGCTCCTGGGATTTCTTTTATTGCTTGGGACTCTTTTATGGCATATATAAAATCTCCTTGATAGTGTTTTAGCAAACTATCAAATGTTTCAAGATCAGAACCTTCAACATTGAAGTTTATTATAGGATTGGAGTCTGGCATTATTTTAAAATTTTTTTAATTTATACTTCACCCGTTTGATTTTCGGGTAATTTAATAAATACAACTTCATTTAATGCAGAATCCACAATAACACCTGTTTTATTTTGAATTGCAATAAATGCTGGGTGTTTATAAAAATCTTTTCCTAAAAGAATTTCTAATTCATTTTGTGCTTGATTTATTGGATCTAGTGGATTTCTTTCGTTAGTATCATTTTGAAATCCTAATTCTGAAAGTCGTGTAAACCCTAGTGATTCTTGCATTAATGGATCATTTTCCAACTCTACAAAAATCAGGCCATCATACAAAAAGTCAATTAATTTTTGAGGGTTATTTACGTACTGGTCTAAATCGGGATGGTTAGGAAAATCTGTGATGTAATTTGGGAATGCCATATTATTTAAAATAATATTTAATATATAGATTTTACCCTATAATTAATAAAATGTGTCGAAAAATATTACAGGTATTATATTATATGTTTCCCAAAAGTGTCAACTTGGGGAATTGAAGCCGTTATTAACTGTACGAAGTTATAGGTTTAAGCTTCTACAGGTGCAAGTTCCTCCATTATTGGATAAAAAACAAGATCACCAGGGTAAATGCCAAGAAATTGATCAGCCCCAATACAAAAATTAGAGGCCAAGTCATTGATTTTTTTCAACATATCATTATCTGCCAATATGTGACTTATAATATTTCGTGCAAATGGAGTACTCTTTAAGTTTAAAATTGCAATAATAAAATCTATCATTGCACTATCATTATTTTCATCAAAGGTTTCTTTGAGAAATCGTCTACTGTTTAAAGAGATATATAGCTCACCAGTTTCTTTCGGTTCATTTATGTACTTACCTTGAATCTGCAGATTATTAATAACTGCTTCCAAAGTTAGAACTGATAGTTTATCTTTAACCTGTTCTGTTGTGGGGATTTCTGTTGCATTAAAGGCCATATGTTTAACCTAATATATGTAATGATTTTAACCTTAAAATCAAAATTAATCTATAGGGTTGTCTTGAAAAATATTTGAAATCCTTGCTTTAATAAATTTAATTTGAGAACCGTACATAGCTTCAATTAGATCTAGATAATGATTGAGCATAGATTGGGCATTAATTACTTCTTCGGGAAGAATATTTCTATTATTTTTAATAGCTTTAATAATGGCTATCAAATCTTCAAGATCTTGAAATAAGTTTTTCATAAAATCTACATGTGCTTCATTATCACCATCAGTTGTCAATTCAGAAGTATCTCCAAACTGTATAAGACTATCAAGTGGATTTGGTGAACCGGGTCTTGTAATGTGCACAGCCAAACTATTATAAAGGTTACCGTTAGATAAACCTTTAGAGTGAAGTATATACAAACTACTTATAATACCAGCGAATATTGTATCTTGATATTCTTTGCCATTAAATTGAATTAATGAACCATTCTTTTGAATTTCAAAAAAGTTCACTCTTAAACCAGCAATCATAGAAATTAACCTTGTTTTAGAAACTGGAATAATCACTTTTACCTTTGCATGTTGCAATTCTGGGTTGATAATAATTGATTCAGGATTTAATCCAACTGATTGCAATTGATTTGCTTTATCAATTAGTATTTTTACTTGGCTTGGGTTTTGGTTTGGGGTATATTCTAATGTAATGGGAACATACACTTCATTTCCAATCAATCCGTTAAAAAACATGTTAGCATCGTGTTGACTTGAAAACCCATAAGGAATTAAATCGACTAAATCCTGTATAGTAATTGGGAATCCGTAATTTTTGAGCTCGTTTAATAGTAAACCAAACCTTATTTTTTTTGTAGATGGATCATAAAAATGCAAAACTAGATCATTAGTGTCAAATTTGAATAAAAATTCCTTTAATACTTGAATAGTTCTGATCTGTTTAATAATTGCAGTTTCAATAAAAATTGCAGCGCCTGTTAGTTTGCCTTCTAATCTTGAATTTAAACTAACTTCTAAATTTAAATAATCGTTTTCTGCAGGCCTTTCAAAATTACCTAAGTTTACTACAAAAGTCTTTGTGTGCTTTCCCCCTTCTCCTTTTTGCTCTCCCTCATAAGAAAACTCAGTAGGTCTTAAAATATTGAAGCCAAGGATTTGGCTAATTGTTTGAGTTAGTATTGTATTGCTTTGATTTTCTGAACTTGCAAAATTTGGCTGCAGTATTTTATTTGGTGGCATGTAAATTTTTTAAACAGCGTATTTTAGAACTTTACCCTCAAGGTTGTCAATTTTAGGAAACACTATCGGCTTTGAATTAGCAAACTACATCGCATAGGTATACTAATGATAAACTTACAATGTTAAAATAAAACAATGGGACAATTTAAACTATATTCTAAATACAAACCATCTGGAGACCAGCCTCAAGCAATAGACTTACTAAGTGCAGGTTTAGAAGCAGGTTTCAAGCACCAAACTATGGTGGGTGCCACTGGTACCGGCAAAACATTTTCAATGGCAAATATAATTCAAAACTTGAACCGTCCAGCATTAATTTTGTCACACAACAAAACATTAGCTGCTCAACTTTTTGGTGAATTCAGAGAATTTTTCCCTGAAAATGCAGTTGAATATTTTGTAAGTTACTACGACTATTACCAGCCAGAAGCATATGTACCGCAAAGAGACTTATATATAGAAAAAGATTCGGACATAAACGAAGTAATTGAAAGATATAGAAACACTGCAACACAATCACTACTATCAAGGCGAGATACTGTTATTGTATCAACAGTTTCTTGTATATACGGACTTGGAGATCCGGATGACTACAATGCATTGCGTTTAGATATTAAAGTGGGTGAAAGTTATAACAGAGAAAAAATCTTGATTAGACTAAGAGACATGCAATATGAAAGAACTCAAAATGATTTTCCTAACGGTACTTTTAGGGTAAGAGGAGAATATATAGATGTAAACTTAACCACTTCAGATGATCGTGCTGTCCGAATGATCTTTTTTGGCGATGAACTTGAAGCGATAAAAATGCTTAATCCAATATCTGGAGAAGTTGTAGATAGTGTGACAGAAGCCTCTATCTTTCCTGCAAAACACTATGTAAGCCCTCAAGATAAAATAAATCAGGCAATGGAATACATAAGAAATGATTTAGAATTAGAAATTCAAGAATTTACAGACAAAGGAAAAATGATAGAAGCAACAAGGTTAAAACAAAGAGTAAACTATGATTTAGAAATGCTTCAAGAAACAGGCTTTTGTAAAGGTATAGAAAATTATTCAAGATACATAGATAGAAGAAGTGTGGGATCTGCTCCATCTACATTACTAGATTACTTTCCAGATGATTACATTGTATTTATAGATGAATCTCACATTACAGTTCCACAAATTGGCGGTATGTATAATGGAGATAGGGCTAGAAAATTAAACTTAGTTGATTATGGTTTTAGAATGAAATCTGCACTTGATAATAGACCTTTAAAGTTTGAAGAATTTGAAAAAAGAGTTAATCAAACTATTTATGTTACTGCTACTCCAAGAGAATACGAGCTTGAAAAAAGTAAAGCAGAGGCAAATAGGGTTTTAGCTTAAGCTTCGTCTGTTATAAATACTTTCAAGAATAACATCATATCTCTGTCTACCTCGACTCTAATTCTCATTTGAATCTTTTTATTTTCGATACATACTAAGTTAAGAACACCGGTATTTCCGGAATTTGAATAAGTATAAGATGAAATTGAAAATCCAGATATATTTAAATAAGGGTTACTTGTAGGGTTTAAAAAAATATTTTGTAAAACCTGCCCCAAAATAGGTAAGTCATAGTGTACAGGGTCAATTTTTATCCATTCAGAATAATTATTCATCTATGGATAATACTATTCTTGATAAAATTATCCAAGCTGTTATTTGTTAAGATAGTTTTGTAAATAATCAGGCTTTTAATAAAGTAAATAAAATGCGGTCCCGATTTCGGGACCGCATAACATAAAACTTTTAACCACTTAAGTTCTATTATTAGCGACAACTTCCATTGTTGTAAACCCTTATAGAAGTTACGCTTGCGCTACCATTACTTGCAATCTGAACTCCATTATCATACTTATCTAAGTTTAAATCCCACATTGTCCAACTTATACATCTTGTTGCTCCAGTACCATTGGTATGTTCGTAAATTCTTACAGACCAACCAGGTTGTACATAAATAGACCTAGTAGCATCGTTAAAATTAATCGATGAATCTGTTAGGTTTCTAAATCCTGCGGTAGTAAACTGTTTCTGGGTTCCTCCACAAATCGATGTCCCAAATAGTACTATTCCTGTTGAGCTAAAGGTTTGACATGCTGGGGCAGCACAATTACTACTTTGATAAACATCTATTGAGGATACTGTAGAAGCTCCACTTGGAGCGATCCAAGCTCCATTTTCATATTTATCAATAGGTAAATCCCACATACTTCCTGTTACACACCTACTTCCTCCACCTCTGTTTGGGTGTTCATAAATTCTGGCCGACATTCCTGATTTTACAAATATAGACTTTGAAGAATTATCAAACCCAATGTCCGAAAGATTAGTTAACCCTGAAGCAGTAAATGTTTTTGAAGTTCCTGTACATTGAGATCCTCCAAAAAGCATAATGCCATTTCCAGGATAGTTACCGCAATTTACTTGAACAGGGGCAGTATAACAACTTGTATTGTTATATATCTGTACAGATGAAATAGTTGCCTGCCCATTAGAGACTATAGCTGATCCATTCTCGTATTTATCTAAAGACATGTCCCATTTTGTGCCTGTAAAACAAACACTGCTTCCTCCTTTGTTGGTATCTTGCCATATTCTTGCAGACCAGCCAGATTGAATAGACATTGATTTTGCTGCATCATTCCAACCATAGTCTGTTAAGTTATAGAAACCTGTAGAAGTGAACTGTCTTGTAGAACCAGTACATTGAGCACTATTAAAGAAAGTTACTCCTGCTTGGCTAAATGTTGCACAAGCTGATTGTCCGCTACTTATAATTCCATCATTTTGGAATCTTGCAGCAAATGTATTTGCTCCTCCTGACAATCCTATTGAACCACCGTTCCTTAGTGTATTAATCGCAGGTGATCCATTATAGTTCTGATTTATATTCTGGTACAAAACAGAATGCAAATGACATGCTGTAGAGCTACTCCCACTCCAGTAATCAATTCCATTAATCAAAGTATGGTTTGGACTTCCACCCATTCTTCCAATAACATCACCTGCATTTACATGCGAGGAACCTGTAAGGGAATCTTTTTGCAAATGTGTTGCTCTGTATGCAAACGTATTGTTTGCATCTGCTTGGATAATGATTTGATATCCATATCCTGCTGCAGCAGTGCTAGATCTATGAATTATATTACCTGCAAAAGGTGCTCTAACTTCTTGACCACAATCATAGTTACCACTTCCTAAGTTCCAATCATCTGCATAGTAATCACTACCTAAATGATCACCTTTACCTGCTTGGTTCCCCGCAGTAGTATTCCATCCATTTCTAGTATCCCAGGATGAACCATTAAACATCCAGGCTATATGCGATAGACCACTAGTATTTAACTCAAAACCCGTGGTAGCTGCTTTTACAGATAATCCTAGAGGTAATGTTGATAAAGTCACTACCAGAGCAACTATCGCAAGTTTACGCAATTTGGAACTTCTTACGGTTGGAGGGTGTTCTCTCATAACTTTAGAATAAAAAATAAGTTATAAAAAAAGCCCCGCATTTGCGGGGCATTTTTAACAATAGAAATTACATTTACTACTTTTCAGATTGGGTGGAATTTGTGGAATCACACTCTTTTTCATAAGGCAATTTTCACATACAATTAAATATTTTAAAATATCTATTTTGGGAAGTGCCCACACAGCTATTAATTTTTTTAATTACTTGGTATTACTGAACTAATTTTGCTTTAATTCTTTTAACCCCTGCCCCAACATTTTCTTGTTCTACAATCTTAAATTTCTTACCACCTTCTGCTAGTTCTGATGTATTAGAAACATGAGGTCCTCCACAGAATTCTTTAGAAAATATTTTGTCCGAATTCCAGTTTTTATTTTGAATAGATTGTTTGTCTCCAATTACATAAACAGAAACTGTGTCTGGGTACTTCATACCAAATTCCATCTGTGCACCAATTTTCTCAGCTTCATCTTTTGGCATCTCAATTCTAGCCATTGTTAACCCTTCTTCAATCTTTTTGTTCACTAACTCTTCTACTTTTTGAATTTCCTCAGGTGTTAGTTTTCGGTCAAAGTTAAAGTCCATTCTTAATCTTTCTGCTGTAATGTTACTACCCTTTTGCTTTATGTTTGGGTCTATTAACTTTTGTAAGCTAGCTAGTAATAAATGATGAGCAGTATGCAGTTTAGTTGTCTCTACACTTGCATCTGCTAACCCACCTTTAAACTTTTGCTCTGCGCCAGCTCTTGATTGTGTTCTATGATTTTCTTCTTGAACCTTAAAATCTGCAATTAATTGATCAGCTTTATCTTCTGACCAGTTCAATTCGTCCAAAGTCATTTCTATTGGAAACCCGTAAGTCTCGTATAAATCAAATGCCTGCTTCCCATCAAATCGTAAGTTTGAGTTTCTTAAATCCTGATCTTGAATAATCTTTTGCAAATGTTTTAAGCCTTGCTCTAATGTTCTTCTAAATTTTATCTCCTCTTTTTCAATTTCATCTACAATAAAGTTTTCGTTCTCTTTCAAATGAGGGTATGCGTAAGACATTTTAGCTATTACTGCAATTGCCAAATCTTTTGTAAAGTTTCGGTCAATACCGAGCTTTAATCCAAATCTTACAAGTCGTCTAATAAATCTTCTTAAAATATATCCTTGATCTTTATTGGAAGGGATAACACCATCTGCTAAAATGAAAGTTGCTGCTCGAGAGTGGTCTGCCAAAATTCTAAAGAACTTTGTATATTCATTATCCTTACCTTCAGATTTGTATTGTTTATTAGATAGCTCTTCTACTTTTTGAATAACAGATTCATAAATATCTGTTTCAAAGATATCTTTTTTACCTTGAACAATCATTGCCACCCTTTCAAATCCACCTCCAAAGTCAATGTTTTTTTGTTCTAATGGCACCCACTTCATGTCCGAATTTAGTTTGTATTCCATAAACACATTATTACCAATTTCGATAAATCTTCCACTATCATCATTAACGTGATAGCTTTCATCTTCTTTCTCTATAAATCCCATGTCATAAAACATTTCGGAAGTTGGTCCACCTAATTCACCAGGTGCATGCGCTCTTTCCCACCAATTCTTTTTTTTAGGGTAAGGGAATATTCTATATGGCCAATTTTCACCTTCTTCTAAGTTTTTTGGAATATTATGAATATCTTCACTAAATTCTGCCTTAACACCATATTTTGCAAATGCTTTTTGCCAAACTTCTATAGCCTCTGTGTCTCTTTTTGCATCATCGTCACCTGCAAATACTGTAACATATAATCTTTTTGGATCCATGCCACAAACTTGTACCCAAAAATCTAAAATCCAGGGGATTTGTTCTTGTTTTGTAAAGTCACCTAAAGACCAATCTCCAATCATTTCAAACATCAATGTGTGTCTATTATCTCCAATTTCAATCATCTCATCGTAATTGGTTCTTAAACATCTTTGAATATCTACAAGTCTTTTTCCAAGTGGATGTGGTTGACCTCCAAGATACGGAGCCAATGGGAACATTCCAGAGTTTACAAATAGTAGTGTTGAATCTACGTTTGGAATTAAAGATACATTAGGTACCTCTTTAAAGTTTCTTGGACTACTTGTCCAATATTCTATAAAGTCTTTTCTTAGTTGTTCTGATGTTTTCATAATGTTTTGTGTAATTAAATATTTTAGTTCGTTCTACGAACGAATATTCTCAAATTATAAATCAATTAAAATATAGTCTTCGTCTGCTAATGCCTTTACTTCATTAGTTGTTTGTTTTTGATAGTTTTCTAAATATCCTTTATCAGTAGCTTCGTTGTAATGAGGATAAACTTCAAAATTAACTAAACCTAAAGCTGTTAAATCGGTTATACCAGGAATGTTTTCATCCATCAAATCATTCGGATCGGTGCCTGCAGGTTGTCCTGCAACTGCTATTGAGGGCGTCATAATAATTGCACCAGCGCTGAATCCAGTAAAAATAAATTCATCTTTTTGAACAAATTGCTTAATAGTTTCAAATAAGCCTGATTCTCTTAGATTGTGTAACAGCTGAAAGGTATTTCCTCCAGTAGACATTAAGATATTACAACTTAATATTTTTTCCGCTTCAATTTTAGCTTCTTCTCCTCTTTTTGTATTATCAATATATATAAATTCAGCCCCATTCTCTTTAACATATTCTTGCCACATTGGGACATATTGATCAAAACCTTCGTGTCCGTTAGTTGGCATATATGCAAATTTCTTCTCCTTTAGTTCATCTGGAAAGATATATTTTGCAAATTCGTCCTTCATCATTGGATGTGAGAACAAAAAAAGTCTCTTCATATTACTTTACTAAAAAATAAAAATTAGCAATAAAAAACCGCCCTTGCACTAAACATTTATGTTTAATACTAAGGACGGCTTAAATTCAAAGCTCGTGGTACCACCTTAATTCCCCCGACATGTCGGGGCTTATTTATCTTGTAACGTAAGATTTACGGGACAGCTTTCGCTGCCAGCTCGTGAGTAGCTGAAGTACTTTTTGATAATGGCTTGCACCAACCGCCATCTCTCTAAATCAAAATAGTATTTCTCATCTCAGTCAACGCTTTTAAAGGGCTATAGGATTATATTAAAGATAAAGTTTTGTGTCAATTTTGGGAAGTCTTTGTAAAAGAAATAGCCCAAGCCCAATAATCCAAACAAAAGAAAGTAATACCTAAGATGCCGCAAGTACAATCTTGTTTGAAACCAAAAGGTGGTAAGTACTATTAAGATATCAACGAAAAGTGTAGTGGAAATATGCATACAAGTTGGTCAAATTATGTTGTCAAATATTTCACCAGTTGGACCGTATACAATAAATTCTGGTTCACTTTCTCTTAATGTATCTCTTAAAATAGATTTAACAAGAAAAAACATATTAGGGGTTTCCGCATTTGTTCCTTTAAATTGCTCAAGTACAACTATGGATACTAATTCCTTGGTAATTTTAACTTCCGTTCCATGACTTGTTAAAACCATTAGTTTGTATATTTCATTCAAAGAGCTGTGTAAAGCTTCTAATGTATTAATTAACGCAGGAAGTCCATTTTTTTGTAGTATCTCATGGGGACCTTCTAGTTTTTTACCATAAATACTTCGAATCCAATATCTTTTTGTCAGATCAATATACTTTTTTGCAGACTCGTTTTTTAGTAAATTTTCTAATGCTTGAATTGTTTCTGTACCCGTTTCTATATAATTTGGATTTTTATAGATTGTAGTAAGGTTTTGTACAAGCCAAGCGATACTATCAAGTCGGGTTCTTAGTGTAACTGCCCATTCTGATAATAATGGCCCTGCTTCAGAAGTCGTCCTAAACTGCGATTGTATAAAAGATAGAAGTTCCGGTGCTGTTAACCCCGATGTGGATAAATAATTATTTGCTTTTAATCTAACTGACTTAAACAGTTCATGAGTGGGTGCTTCGTCTTCATAATATTGGATATTCTGCCTTTGATTAAAGACCACGCTATATCCGTTATGAACCAAAGATGCATATTTTTCCAAAATTGGTAAAATTAAGTCAAATCCAGTCTCTAAAGATTTGAGTTTTACTACTAGAGTTATGGTTCTAGCTACCTCCTTCTTTTTAAGATGATCATAGGCTTTCCCGCCTAAAGGTATTACTATCTTAATTATAGATCCGTCAGGATCATTTTCGAATAGCTCTGGGTGAGTTATTGCTGACCTAAATTCAAGGCTTTTAAATATCGTAACCATGTCTTCTTTTTCTAATTTATCAAAATCGAAGCTTTGTAATAATTGAACAGAAAATTGATCTAAAATTATTCTACGATATTGAGGAATCTGATCTTTAATTCCTATAAAATCAAAAACATGAGTTAGTAATGAGTCAATGTTAGGATAGGTTTTCAAAGCATCTACATCCATTATATTATAGGGTAAAAAGGCTGTGGGATTTTGCATTGCAACTCTGTACATTTCATTGCTACTGAAAAAATTAACTAAAGCTGAAGCTATTTTATCTTGTTCAACTTTATCATTCAGTACAAAAACTAAAGCAGAATATATATCTACAATTATAGGTGATGTTAATATTTCTCTATTGATATTTCCGTCAAGCATCTGTCTCTGCGGATTCATGGATTATTTTATAATATATATAGATTATATACCGGCTAATTCTTAGCGTCAACAAATGTTATCTTACTCAAATTAGTCTTGTATAACACTATATTAAGTAAATTTATTGGGTAATGCAATTAATCAAATATTTTCAATCTCTTTCACATTCATTCTACTAATTAAAAACACCGCAAAGATAGAAATCGCAATGATTATAACTATGATGGTTAGCTCATTTAGCTGCATTTCCCAAGGATTTTTTGGCAAATATTCTCCATTAACTTTTTCAATAAATGGCCACAAAACTCTTGTAGAAGAAAGCATTAGACCCAAAAGAAAACTAAGAACATAATCAGATGCTTTAGTGAATGCAATTTTAAGAAATTTTACGAAAACACTAAAACCTAAAACTAAACCAATTGCAAAAATAACAATATTTAGTAAATCATTTGACTGAATAGAAAGCCTGGTTAATGCTTTTATACAGCTTAAAATATATTGATAAAGCCCTAGCAATAACAAAATAAAAGAACCACTAACTCCAGGTAAAACCATTCCACAAACAGCAATCAGCGCAGCAACAAACATAAACAAAGCCGAAGGCTGAACAACATCTTGAGCAGGCTGTATCCCTAAAATCAAAAAACTTAATATAAAAGTCACAATAAATATTGAGAAAGTTTTAAAGTTTTTAACCTTAATTTCTTTAAAAGGTATGTACAGAGAACTAATAATCAACCCAAAAAAGAAAGCATAAACATATTGCTTATTACTTTCTACTAAATCTTCTAAAACATTAGAAAGCAAAATTACTGCTAAAACACCACCGAAAGATAAAAATATACCAAATTTAAAATCGATTTCAGTAAATGCACTTTTTAAATTTCGCAAAGATGCCTTTTTAAATATTAATTTAATAAAAACTTTTATAAGATCTGAAATTTGATTTAAGAAGTTGATAAGGTCATCGTAAATACCCATTGTAAGGGCCAAAGTAGACCCACTAACACCGGGAATAATTTCTGCAATACCCATAACAAATCCCTGAAGAATTATAGTTAATTTGCCCAGGAGATTTTTAGAAAGCATTACTTGAATTTAATATTTTAATTTTGTTCCAGACTTTTTTTTCTTAATCTGTATAGCCTTTTAAATATTATATAGGCTAAAGCTAAAATGAACAAAATAAATATTACAATCTCAAATTCATGAATATAGTCAGATATCTTTTCCCATTCTGGCCCTAATAAAGAAGAAAACCAAGCTAAAGCAAAGCACCAAATAAAAGCTCCTGTAAATGTATATAAAATAAATTTAGGGAAGTTGGTTTTTAGAATACCTGCAGGTAGGGAAACAAATGTTCTAACTACAGGTAGTAATTGGGAAATAAACACAATTTTATCTCCCCACTTTGCAAACCATGCATCTACCTTTTCAAACTTCTCTTCTGAAAAATGTATATATTTGCCATACTTTTTTATAACAGGTCTGCCACCCATTGACCCTAAAAAATACATAATTGTAGACCCAGTTATATTTCCAATGGCTCCAACAAATGCAGCTAACAATAGGTTCATTTCACCTTTATAAACTAAATATCCTGCAATACCCATTATTATTTCTGAAGGTAAAGGAATACTTGCAGACTCAATTGTCATTGCCAAAAATATTCCAAAATAACCAAGACTAGAAACAAGATTTATTACAAAATCTGTAAGCAATATTAAGATTTGAGCCATACTAGTTTTTTGAGTGAAATAATTTGCTAATAATAATCATAATAATAAATCCAAACAAAGAGAATATCCCAATAAGTCCAAAAAATGGGTTTGGTAAATTTGTAACCTGGTAATAACTTTGAAATGGAAATACCCAAATTAATGGTATCCAAATTACAGAAACCAGCAGTTTTAATAAAACCCATTTAAGTGAATATTTTTTAATAGTCTTGCTTAATAAAGTGAATATTAATACGCTACCCACTAAAACTCCAGCTAATGCAGCTAATAATCTTGGAGTATCACTGGTGTAATTGCTTAATGGCAAAAGTGTTTGATATATACCAACAACTAACAAAATTACATATAAAAATATTGATAAAGCAATATTTTGAAGTTTTTTAGATTCCCATACCAGTATTAAAGAATAAATTATGCTTAAGGATAATATTAAAATAATTAAACCAGAGTTGACTTGAGTATAATTGTAAGAATCTTTTGTAAAAAAATAAAACATTACAAAGAATACAGCAAATACAATTGCATCGGGCAAAGTGCCTTTTATAACATCTGTAAAAAATGCAGTTTTATTTTTTACTAATTGTCTTGTAAACACTATTACATAGCTTGGGGCGCTAGTACCTAAAAAGCTAAAGATTAATACAGACGGAGGATTTATTGGAATTAAACCTCTTTGTAAAGTAAAAAATAACGCAATAAACATTGTAAAAAATGATTTTATTAAAAAAAGCTTTGTAGATAGCTTAAGATTGTAAACAATGTTTTCACCTTCAAAAAATATATCAGGAATTTTTGAATAATCATTATTTAACAAAACTATGTCCGAAACTTCTCGTGCAATTTTTGAACCATGCTCCATAGCGATTGCAACATCTGCTCCTTTTAGTGCCAGAACATCATTTATTCCATCTCCAACCATAGCAATTTTTATACCATTAGACTTTAAAGTTTTTATAATTCTTAATTTATCTTCTGGTTTAGCTCTTGTGAATATATTGTTTTCTAAAATTACTTTATCTAAATCTTCTTCTGACACAGTAGATAAGTCTACTGCTTTGGCATCTTCTATCTGTAATTTCTTAAGTATTTTTTGCACAGATAAAAGACTATCTCCTGAAATAATTTTAATTGCAATTCCTTGTTCTTTTAATCTGTTAAATATATCTTTAATACCTTGATTTAGCTCCTCTTCTATTCTAAGAACTATTACTTTTTTAGATATACTTTTATTATTTTCAAATTGTAAACCAACCAAAACTCTATCTCCAGATTCCTCACATTCTGCAATAAAACTAGAAATCTCTTTAAAAATGGATTTATCTATACTCTCCTCTAAAACGCTAATCGCACCGAATTTGAGTGTGAATTCTTTTTTGTTTACTACTCCTTTAACCAAGCTAAATTTATTTTTTGAGGTAAATGGCACTTGGTCAAATTCGGACACTTCAAGTGTCGGACAATCTGAAAAAAACTTATTTAATATAGACTGAGTTTTGTTTACACTAACTATTTTGTCTTGAATTGAGTTATATAGTGATCCGAACTCCTCTTTAGTGGTATTCCAATACTTAATATCTTTAAGAAACATGTTATTTGTGGTTATTGTTCCTGTTTTATCAAAACATATAGCTTCAATTTTGGAAAGTTCTTCTATACTCCCACCTTTTTGAATTAAAACTCCCTTTTGAAAAAGTTTGGTTATAGATATTGTGAAAGTTAAGGTGAATAAGAAAATTAAGGTTTGTGGAATTATTAAAACCACAATTGTTGTTAAGCTTAAAACTTTAGCCTCTGCACTAAAACTGGGGTCTGCTAAAAGAAAGTTGGCCACTGCAAGTCCAATGCAAGATACTATTAACATAAATATTAGTTTGTCTCCATCTGCCTGAATAGAGCTTTTCTTTTCTGAGTATTTCAAAGCCTCTGCACCCAGCTTGTTTAAGTAGTTATTTTTACCAATTTTATCTGCTCTATATACGCAATTACCAGTAACTACATAACTTCCACTTCTGACTTGCTCTGACTTTTCTCTTTGAACATAGTTTGATTCACCTGTTAACGCAGATTCGTCCAATTGCAGGTAATAAGCATTTAAAAGTTCTCCATCTGCAACTATACCCTCCCCCTCTTTAGCAAAAATAATGTCACCTTCTACTATGTCCGAAAGTGGCAAAGTCTCTTTTTTACCTTCTCGTATAATAGTTGCTGTTTGCTGAAATTCTGACTTTAGTTTATCTAGTTGTTTTTTTGCTCTAAGTTCATCTAGTATTGAAACTATTGTGTTGATTATTGCAAATGTACTAAATGCAAGCACCTCTGTTCTTAATTCGAATATCCAAAGCACTATCATTAAAGGAATTAAGATTATATTTATTAAATTAAAAATATTTCGAAAAAGTATTTTTATATTTGATGGAGTGTAAGTGTCTATTACGTCGTTAGATAATCCAAGGCTCTTTTTTTTGCTGACTTCTTCTTGGGTTAGTCCTGTAAATTCTTCTTCTTTCATATATTTATTAGGTTTTAGTTTTGGGCATTTTGCTTGATGGATCTATTTTTGCCCCAAATAATATCTTCATATCCTAGCTCATTATTAATGTATCTTGCAAGAACAAATAAGTAATCCGATAACCGATTTATAAAACTTAGCGCTTCAAACAACTGTTCTCTATCTTCAGATTTTCGATTAGACTGTTCAGTTATTGTTTCTACTAAAAACCTCTCTGCTCTTCTGCAAGTACTTCTAGCCAAGTGAATATAGCTAGATATTTCAGACCCACCAGGTAATATGAAATTTAGTAGTGGTTTTAAGTCTTTTTGCATTAAGTCAATTTCCTCTTCAAGTATTAAAGTAAGATTTACAAAATCTTGATCAGATTTGCCTTTAGCTAAAATAGCACCTAAATCGAATAATGCATTTTGAACTTTATTAATAGTATTAACCCACGTTTTTGAACTTTCTGCGTGCTTATTTTCTTGAGAAGCTTTGCTTAAAATCAAACCTAATAATGAATTAAGTTCATCTATATTTCCAATTGAATGAATTACAGCAGAATTTTTTAAAACTCTAGAGCCAATAATTCCTGTTTCTCCTTTATCTCCAGTTTTTGTATAAATTTTCATTTTAATTGTGTGTAACAATTGAAGTCAGTTTTTTAATGATATATACTGATGTATGTCTTTGTCTAGCAAATTCAAAAGATTGAAGGTATTAGGTGTTATAGGCTTTTTGGCCTTTTCTTTGCTACCTATTAAAGTTTTAGCAGATTCTTCTACTTTTGGTACATCTTTTGACAACTCCCTTTTTCAAATAGTTCCCGCAGAACAAGCCTCTGTTTTAAGAACAGATGGTTGTAATGCAGATATGGGTTCTGGTTTTATATTCTCATTAATTGGCGCAGCTCAAGTTCCAATTGGTGGTAGCAATTTAACCAACAGATTGTGTGCTGTTCAACAGGCAGAAAAGGCAGGTATTGTTAATGTAGATAAACTAAAAGGAGATGTGAATGTTTTAGATACTTTAGGTTCGGTTAATAATTTTATTTTAAACCAAAGGCCAGCAAGTACATTAGATTATGTACAAGATAAAGTTTATGCTTTAACCGGTAAAGTCAATGCTGCAGAACCAGCTCCATATTTTGCAGGTGGTACAGGGTATCAATTGTTAGAACCTATTCAAGCTTTTTGGGGTTGGTCTGTAAATGTTGTTTATGCATTTTTAATATTAATCATTATTGGCATTGCTTTTGCTATTGTGTTTAGGCAAAAGATTGGTGGTAAAGAGATGGTTACTATTCAAAATGCTATTCCGAGTATTGCTATGGCTATGATTTTAGTTCCTTTAAGTTATGCTATTTCCGGAGTTTTTATAGATTTAATAGGAATTGGCGCAAATACTGTGCACGCTTTCTTTTTTGCTCCGGGTGCCCCTGCTAGGGGAGTTTATGAAGGTAGAGATGACAATACTTGTAATAATAATTTAGTTGTAACCAACGCTACAGGAGATACTACAGGTAGTGGTACTACAGATGACCCATGCGATAGAGGTTTATATATAGATGATAGTCGTTTGGAGTGGTACAACTTTAATTCGATTATAGATGTTACAGATGAAGTTGAAGGTGTTGCAAATACCGAAATAGCAGGTCAAGGTGTAAATAGCTTTTTTTTGACATATTTGATTAAGCAGTTTCTTGACCTTTTGACTGGTTCAAATAAAACTCCTGCTTATTGGTTTGGAGAAATTATTAATGCTATTTTATTGATTTTAATGATTTGGGTTAGTGGGCGTATTGCTTGGAGGTTATTAAAAAAGTATTTAACTTTAATTTTAACTCCAATTGCATCTCCATTTATTTTCGCTAGTGTTGCGGTTCCAGGTAATGGTATGAATGCTATTACAAATTTTGCAAAATCTATGGGGTCTGCTTCGCTACATTTTATTGTTACTTATGCTTTGTTTTTAATTACTTTGGTGTTTACAAGTAATGTGTTTGCAGATCAGTTACCTGCTTTTTCTAGAGGTATTTTTATTCCGCCAATTTTAGGCTTGAAGTCTATTTTTGAATCTTTGCCTGTTAGTGGTTCTGAATCTTTAACCAGTTTTATGTTTGGGGTAATGGGTGTTGGTGTATTTTTCTCTATCCCATCAATTTTAGATAATATTGATAAATCATTAGGTGTTAAAGAAGCAAATCTTGGATTTATTAAAGCTCCAATAGATGCTTTGAAGGATAGTGCTATAGGTATGAGGTACACAGTACCTGCAGCATTTGCAAAAACTGCTACTACTGCAGGACGTGTTGTAACTTCCCCGGCAGGTTTTACAGGTAGAACTCTTTTTAAAGGCTTGGATGTAGTAGATAGGATGCGAGGTAGGGACCCTGCAGAAGCGAGATCATTTAGGAGTGGTTGGAGTAGAACTTTAGGCAAACGAGTTAGTCAGGCAGAAGGTTATGCCCAACGAGCTGCACAAAATGATAGTGCGGCAGGTGTAGCATTAGGTAATCTTGCAGCAGGAGCATATAAAACGTTAGGTAATATTACTAGTGGTAGGACAGGAGGAGTTCCAGATCAGCCTTCAATTAAAGCAGTGTTTAAGCAAAGTGGTGGTAGTGTAGACAATATTATCTATCTTCAACCAACATTAATAAGAGCTATAATTGATAAATTTTATGGGGAGATACAGCAAGATCCGTCAAGTGGAGAGTATTCAATTGTAAGAAAGGGTTTAATTGGCCCTCTACCTATAATCAAATACTCAATACCTATTGGTTCATTAAGTATTGATGCTGAAAATGGCTACAAATTTTATTGGCCACTTCAGGTGAATATGTTCAATGGTGATACATCTAAACCTGGTGAAACTGATCAGTCATCACCAAGATTATTAGAACCATACCCTAATCCAGTTGTTGCAAATTCAACTAATGAGATAAAGAAAAGCGAGAATGTATTTATACTTAAAGTAAACGAGAACCCTACAGGCACCCCAGAAGGATTTGTTGTTAATGCTGTTTCTGGTTCTCCATTAATCGATAAGAGAATTTCCGAAAATACAATTAGGCTTTTGGCAGATAAAATTACTGAGAATAGTATAAAGGGAGGTACTAATATATCTATAGGGTTTAACCTGGAGCTTGAAGGAGACTTTGATATTCTACATCAACTTTTTGGACAGAAGTTAGATAGAAATGGTTTGCCATATGATAGTGATACCTCTTGGCTTTCTACAGGTGGAAATAATATTAAGACTTCATCAGTTGGGTTTAAGGTAGGTAGCTTGTTTACCAATTCTGTAACTATACGAATTAAAGTACCTGAAAGATAAGCAGAAGGTTAAGTTTAGATTGTAATTCTCAATAAAGATTAGGAAGTTCGATAATGTTTTAAATATTTCTCTAATACATGGGTATTAATTTCAATTATTATTTTCCCATCTGCTTTAAAATAGTAATAGATTCCAATTCCATTAAACATTTCTAATATTTGTAAGTATTGATTAAAAACTTGAAATTCTAAAGGTTTAGGTTCAAGCTTTTCTAATTGTTTAATCATTGTCATGTACTCTAATTTCTGAGTTTGAATAATCTTATTAAGGAATTGGGCGATCTGGTTGCTTATTTCAGTTAGCTCATTATTAACCTCTTTTATATTACTTTTTTGCATTTCTGTACCAATTTTAGTAATCAATCCACCTAAATCTATATTCTCAATGTCTTCAATTTCAAGTAAAGATTGCGTAATTAGTGATATCGTATCGTAAAACTTTGTAGTATTCTTTCTTGCTTTGCCTTCGATTACTTCCATCATTTTAGTTTCCCACTCCGCTTGAATATCTTGCTCAGTTTGTTGTGTTGGGAAATATGAAAATTTATTCCAGTAGGAGTCTACTAAGCTATTAGTAAGGTCTGGTTCAATGCTGTAGGCTAAAGTTAAAATTCTCAAATTCTGATAATCTTTTAAGATTAGGTCTGAAGTTATTATCTCTAATATAAAATTGTCGTAATTGTTAAATGCCTTTAAAAGTAACGAGGAGTCTACACCAAAATAAGCTAATTCAGTTAGTTGATTGCAAAGGTTTTTTATCCATATCACATCATTTGCTTTAATTTCTTGATCAGCAAGTATTTCCTCCCTAAAGTCTATCAAAATCTTAATTAAGTCAGTGTGCTGGCCAGATATTAGTTTATACAATTTCTGGGTTATGGGTAAAATATTTTCTTTTTTATATTGGACTTTTTCGTATAAGTCTTTTAGTGATTTAATATCAATAAATTCTGAGCCCGTTAATCCATAAATATCATAAAATGAAATTAGATCAATATATTTTTTTTCAAGGTTTATTAAGGGTGAATCATCTATGAAAATTTTGACAAAAGAATTAGCTAGTAAACTATGGGTACCATACTTTGTATAGTTTAGTAGTCTTTTTTTATCTAGTATAAGTGTATAAATTATATCTTCCATATTTATTTAGCAGGTGCAGATTCAGGTCTAAAATTCTTTGGGCCGTATAGAGCCTCATCTATTTTATTTATTCCAGAATTAATCCCATTTAAAACATTATTTAGCCCTCCAAAAAATCCAGACTTTGCGTATTTATCTAAATTCGCAGCTGTAGAGACTATTGTGCCATGTATTGATTTTGTTAAATTATATATTGTTGCAACCAAATCTGCTCCTGCCGGTAATGGAAAATTTTTCTTCGACTCAGCAGATTCTTTGGCTCTTGCTCGTCTAAAATTCTCTACTCGTTGAATCTCGGGAGCTAAGGATGCTGTAAGAGCAATTCCTAAAGGTGCATTACCTGTTCCAAAGGCAGCGACTATACCAGGTATTGTGACTAATAGTCTTGCCATGTCTCCAGCATTCATAATATCCCTAGTTTCGTTACGTCGTAGCTCTCTAGATTTTTGCCAGGTCTGTAGCTTAATAATGAAATCTGCCTTATCCTTTTCATATTTAATGTTTTCAGCAGATCCTGCAATAAGCTCGTTCCCAACTGCAGGTCTGAAATTTAGGGAGGTAACTGGATTATGAGATCTTAATTTTTCCTCACTATAGGTAGCGGGGTCAAAGTCAGTGATGGGTGGTAATTCTGCACGAGGAGTCACCTGATTAATGAGACTAAATCGATTTTTAGGTAATCGATTCTCAATATACCTATGTAATCCTCTATTCCAAAAGCTGTCTGCCATATTTTAAGTTTAAATTACCTAATAATTATACCAATTATCCTCTAAATATTCTTCATTCTAGCATCTATTTAGCTATTCATATATACTATATGTAAAATTAATACAAATACATATGGATGCTTTAAAATCTGTTGGGAGTGCATTAAATAAAGGAAGATTTGAATTAACCCTAAGACAATATACCAACCAAAAAAGACTTTTAGAACAACTAAATTCCCAATTAATGCAGGTTGAATCTACACTTGCTCAACTTGAAATACAGCTAGAAAAAGGGAAAATTGACGGATCTCAATTTGAACTTCAAAAAATGGCATTCCATTCGCAGGCTCAACAAATCAGGCAACAAATAAACTCAGCAGAATTTTCAAAACAAAGATTAAAAGCAAAGCTAGATGACTTTATGCGAAAAAATGGAGAGCAAGCACAGCCTGATTATGATTCCTCTAGCAAGGTATTAGTGAACAAAATGAAAGATATAGCAAAATCTTTTATACAAAAAGAGGCAATAACAGCTGCATTACCTGTAATATTACCTATAGCTACTACCCTAGTTCTATTAATCTGTGTAGCAATGATGTTCATGGTTGCAATGAGAAATGTTCAAACCACATTTGATTTTTCTGCAAACTGCCCAGATGGCTCTGTTAACGAGGCATGTAAACAACTAAAAGATTCAGAATCTGCAGATAGAGTTTATAACAGTGAATCATGCGGATCTTACGGCAACCCTTGCGAAACAGAAGTTAACTAAACCTTTCCCAAAAAATCAAAACCTTAATTATTTGTAGAATCAGTAGTTGTATCGTCTGATCCATTTGGGTTTATTGGTTTAAAATTTGGAGGTAGAATAGGTGCAGAAGGGTTATTACTTGATTCTGCTACATTTGTATCTGTTCCAAATATACTTGCGTTAGAGTTGTCTTGAACTTGATTGTTAGCCTGAGTATCGTTAGGAACTAATTCATTGATTGTTGAACCGCGGTTTTCCGTTTGTGTATCAGATAATACTTGGTTTTCTGAATTCTTATTTAAAGAGTTTAAAAAGTTTTCGCTTAATTGATTATCAGTTGCACCTTGCTTAATTTGAGACACCACATTGTAGGGGTTTTGGCTTTGATCTGACTCAATAGATACTTGATTTTCAACAACTGAGTTTGTCGGTGGAATTTCGCCTATAGTACTTTCTTGTGTTGTTGGTTCAGTAGTAATATCTGTAGGTACTGGCTCTGCAAACATACTAGTATCTAGTGCCTCCGGTTCGGTGTAAGTCAAACTGTCTGTTTGGTTTGATTCATTTTCACTTTGAGCATTTGATTGTTCTAGTTCAGTTTCAGACTTAGTTTCAACTGGAACATTTGCTGGTATGTCCACTTCCGGATTGTTTTCAGGCTCTATACTTGAATCTTTATCTTCAGTTGATTCTATTGTTGAAGTATCTGTAGAGCTTTGCGCAGTTTCGGTTGGTGTGATCTCTTCTAACCCACTACTCTGTTCTTCTTGCAGTAAACCATCATTGGTGTTTGCTTGAGTAGCGTTACTAGTGTCAGTTAACGTTTCAGCTGTTGAATCTGTAGTTTCTTCAGGTTTACTACTAAACTCATTATCCACTTCAATCTTTTCTACTTCAGATACACTAGGCTCGGATGAGCTTGCACTTGCTAACTCAGGATACTGCTTAATAAAGTCTTCAAAACTTGCAATGTTTAATTCTGGTTTTTGAGTTTGCTCGGGTATTTGTATATTTTGAGAATACGGATCGGTAGTTGTATCTGCTAGATTTGCTTCTGACTTTAAAGTATCTGGAACATTGTAGTAGTTATTTTCAATTGTTGGTTGTGAGAATGTGCTTTCTGTTGGTTTGGATTGTACATCTTTAGAATAATCTAAATTACCTAACGGAATATCATCTACGCTTTTAGTAGTAGTTGTGGTTTCTTCAGATTCCTCTTCTCTTCTTTTTGACCATACAATATATAAAACCCAAGGGATTAATAGTAATACTAGACACACTAAACACATAACCACAAGCAATATTAATGTGTTTCTTGGTATTTCCCTTCCTAGAATTATTATAATATCTTGCGCACCAGAAACTGGATTGGTAGATGTATTTGTTACTTCAAATGTCCATTCTTGAGAAACCTCTTTTAAATTTGTATCTTTGGCAGATACACTAATTTTGTGTAATCCTAATTCTAAATCTTGGGTTAATGCACATGAGAATTTTTCTTCTGTAATAGTACACAATTCTAAAATATCTTTATCATCTAATTTAATTTGAATAGATTCAGTATTTATTTTGGCACCTTGAGAAGGCACAAACTCTCCATAAATTACGGGTCTAATTGTGATTACCTGAGAATTATTGTCGGGTCTAATATTTACAATTAATGGATTACTGTCTTGTATTGGTGTTTCATCATTTTTAATTACAAATAGTTCGGACACTTTAGATGTAGACACATCTTTGTTGTCAATTACGGTAACCTTTATGTAATAGCTTTCATCTGCTATTCCAGAAACGTCCCACAAATACTCACCTTCTTCAAAATCTTTAGAATCAGTAATCTCTTTTATAGTTCTCCATGTCGCACCATCTTTAGAGTACTCTATAATTATTTTTTTAATTCCCTCTGCATCATTAGATGTCCATGAAATTGAATTATTACCTCCTTTAAACTCGGTGTCTCTTTCAGGAGATGTAATTTCAATGGTGGAAGGTTCGTTTGTATTTACCGGCGTAGTAGGTGTTGTTGGCTCTGTAGGCGTTGTAGGTTCGGTTGGAGTCGTTGGTTCTGTTGGTGTAGTAGGTGTTGTTGGTTGTGTAGGTGTGGTAGGTTGGGTTGGTGTAACTGGTAATGGTTTTTCAATAATTAATGTAAATTGTTGAATTGCAATATCTCCATAAATATCTTTAACCTCTACAGCTAACTTGTACTCTGCTCTGTAAATGCCATTTGGCAAGGTTTTAGATGCATTTGTTGTTTGAATTAAACCGGTTTGAGGGTTTATTGTTAAAAATGGAGTTGTGTAAACCAATCTATAAGTTAATGCATGCCCATTTATATCTGTAGCTCCTACTTGATATTGCCATGAATCAGTTTCTAATAATATGTTGTCTGCTGGTGGCTGAGTTGTAATTACTGGTGCAACGTTGTCGTTAGTTACAATTACTTCTCTGCTATTACATGCAGAATATGGTGTTGATCCATTTAAATAAGCTGCGCAAACTTGCAAACAGTAAAATCCATCTGCTAAATTTGAAGTTGTACTGGTAACTTTTGTGTTCCAATTTATTTGGCTATTTGTATTTGCATTAGATGCACCACTTTGACTTGTTGCAATGTCACCATAATAATTATTTTTACAAGTAGCTCTATCATAAAGCTTTATACTATATTGTATTACCCGTTGCTGGTTATCGAACATTCTCCAAGAAATTGGAACAGTTCCTTTAACTCTTTGATTAGGTGTAGGTGTTGAGACATAAAAAAGGTCATTTGGATCTGCAATTACATCTGCTTTTAATGTAGTTGTAATAAGTGGTAAAAATAGACTTATGACTAATGCTATTATTAAAGTTCGTTTTTTATACATTTTTTTGATAAAGAGTGATTATATAAAGTTACTCTAGTTTGCCTTTTGCAGCGATTATATCAATAATATCCTTTTCAAAGGAAGAAATTGCGGATGAATTAATTGTATTGCTGCCAAGCCTTTCAGTAAATGATTGTTGAACTTTTGTACCATTTACCATGTACCAGCTTTTAATATAGGGTAATGATTCATTAAATACCTTTAAATATTCATCTGCTTTATTTTCTTCTGACATATCTTTTCTTGGGTACAGCAAACCAAAGTAACCTTCTTTATTCTTTACATTTGAACTTATTGATTTTAATTGTTCGGGTTCGTTTAACCATTTAACAAATGCCCAGGCATAATCTTTATTTGGCCTGTTTAGTGTTACTACATTGCCCCAATAGTCGCCAAAATTAATTATAGGCTCTCCTTGCCCAGCTAGTTGGGGTAGTCCGGAAATGCCAATATTTAATCCAATGGAATAACCTTCGTTGTATTTTAGAATGTCTCTAAGTCTATAAGTTGTAGTTGCCATCATAGCCAAGTCTTCATCTAAAAATGTTGCAGAATCATTTTTTAAATTAGAATTCCATGTAGCACTAGCATTTCTTTCAAAATCTTTTAAAAAGTTTAAGCTAGATAAGCTATCTTCATCGCTTGCAAATACTGGTTTACCAGTTGAATCGGTCATTGTAACGCCATTTTGCATCATTAAGATATTTGATAACTCAAATGCAAAGGTTACGTTTTCAGATGTGCCACCTGCAAAACCTGCTTGCGAAATAGTGGTACCACTCTTTTTTGTTAGTCTTTGTGCCAATGTTCTAAATTGTGACCAGTCTGTTGGGGGGGTGCTTATAGATTCAGATGCTAGCATTTCTTTGTTGTATACAATTGCCAATGTATCCATCCATAAAGGTAAACCATATATTTTGCTACCAGGTGCAAAGTCTGTTACAACTGCTGGGTAATATGTATTTTGAAAATCTGAAAATGTTACAACTGTATTAGATGCAGGAGATAAATATTTTTCATAATCTCCAACCCATCTATTATTTACCATAAATATATCTGGCAATTGAACACTATCGTTTAGTTTAAGTACTCTATTTATTTCAGTTTTGTATTTTGTTTCTGATTCAGAGCTGGATAGATCTGGCCACTTATTTGCATACTCTATTGTTACATTAGGAGCTATTGTTTTATATTTATCTATTAAAGGTTGAATAACCTCTGGGTCAATAAATGCTCCCCACCATTGTAAAACCACAGCTTTGTTTGGATCTGTTGTTGTAGATGGTGTAGTTGAAGGTTTAAAAAGCAATAAAATTAAAATTACTAATAAAATCAAACCAATAACTATCAAAACTATCGGTCCAAACCTTTTTATTTGTTCTTTAGAAATTTTTGTAGTTTTGGTGGTAGTTGTAGTAGTGCTAGATGCAACACTGTCTACTGGTTGGCTAGTTACAGGTTCTACCTGTAATGGTTGAAAGTTATAGGTTGTATTGTAATTTTGCGTGTTAGGATCTGCCATATTTTTAATTATACGATATTCTACATTAAATCACTTTCAAAACCAATTATCTAGCCATTTTACTTTATTACACTTTTCAAATTAAATGTAATAATTTTATATTTGTTAGTTATTGCTATTTATCTATTCATTCATAATCTATATAATAAAATTTGAGTATTAAATCAAATCAATATGGCTACTTTATACACAACGGCATCTACAACAAGAAAGATTATTATTGGGTTTTTAGCCGTTGGGGTTGTATTTTTGGGTTTAGATTTAATTCAAAGAGTGCCTAAAACAACTCCTACTAATACAAATACTAACAGATGCTATTTACCTGCAGATAATATTTTTGGAACAATAGTCGCACCAAAAATTCCTTCAATATCTGTAACTACTCAAGGAGCCTCTTATTTACTAGAGGGTGTTTATACTTTGTTTCCAGATGTAGCATATGTTCATTCGATAGAAAAACCAAGAGAAAAACTTCTTGTTTTTGAGAATGCACAAAAGGTTATAGATTCTTTTGGGTTTACTTCTGCTCAGTTTGAAGAACTTGGTGAAGGGAATTATCAATGGAGCGCAAGTAATAACACTAAAACTTTAAAGTTTAATAAAACACTACAAAGTTGGGATATATCTACAAAGATGGAAGATAATTTAGATGCTTTAAGAAGAAAGACTTTATCTAGAGATTTAAATTATTATATCAGACAGGTTCAAAGAATTATTTCTACTGCGGCTTTTAATAATTATGGAATGGAGAACGCAATTATAGATACTAGATTTGCAAAGCTTGTTGATGGTATTTTTACAGAAAAAACGACCCCAGAAGAATCAGATTATGTTTTTGGTAATGCTTATAGAAGTTTAAGGGCAGCAGATCTTAAATCTAAAACTGATTTGCCTGATACTGCTTTGTGTAAGGCATCAAAAAATATAGATGTTCAAGCTTATGGTAGTGACCCAAGGGTTGGTCAGTTAAAAGTTTTGGTTTCTGAAAATGCTAGTAATTATGCTACAGACCTATACTCTTTAAATTTTATAAATTACGAATATAGTTCTAAAAAAGGTGTTTATTCTATTATTACTCCAGATGAGGCATGGAACAGGGTTCAGTCTGGGTCAGGTTCTTTAGTTTCGATTTTACCCCAAAATTATAATTATTTTGCAGAGTTTCCTAGTAATGTAACTGTTAGAAGGTTTACTGCAGATAGAGCTAGAACTGTTTTAGGTTATTATGAGCCAAAAGAATGGAGTGGTTATGTTTACCCTATTTATGTTTTTCAAGGTCGTGCAGAATTAACAGACGGCCGTGTTGCAAGTTTTACTTTTTTTGTTAATGCTTTGAGATGAATCAATTCAAATTCTTATTATTAGCTGCAATAGCAAGTTTGTTTATTGGAGGTATATATTTAACAAGTACAACAAAAGTTGAAGCGCAGTTAAAAGGATTTGGGATTTCATGCATAATGAATAATTCTAATTGCGGAACGGGTGGTTTAAATATACAGCAATTAATTGATGAAAATAAAGTGGAATATGCAAGTGATGCAAATAAAGATGATTTTCAACAATCAGTCTTGAGTTCACATCCATCTGCAAGTGATTTAGGAGAGGTATGTGTGCCGGAAACGTATTTAGATGCAAATGGAGATTTTGTAGTTTTTCCAGTGAACCGTGATGGAAGTCCGGCTACTCAAGCTCCTAATCCAGATGACTCTAGCGTATACGATTCAGATCTAACAGCGGATGTAGTACCTAGGGTTTGTGGTGCAGGTCGAGTTTTAACAAGTATTGTAAAAAGCCCTTATCTAGAATATTTGCCTTACTCGGGTTTATGTTGTCCATCAGGATACGCAGGTGTTGGCCGTGCAGATAGTGTTACTGATCACACTAAAAATAATACACATGACAGTGCATGTTGTTTAATTCCAGATGACCCTTCTAACAATAACACGCCTGACTTCTATATGAATGTTGGCGGTGTTTTGACATGTTACAGTAGAACAAATTTAGTAGATGCTAAACCATTAATTTATTCAGGTAGACAATCTGCAATGACCAAAGTTATAAATGATGATGCTACTAGAGGTTTGCCTTTGGGCACTCCGTTAAAAGTAGTCCCTAGAACTGGGTCTAACTTAAGTTGTTTAAATAAAGATGGTTGCGCACTAGTGCCAGCGGATACTAGTGCAGCAGGATTTTCTTTAGAGAAATTTAAATCAAACGGTAGCGATATAGCAATAATTGATCCAGTGGCATTTGAATCTACTCCAAACCTTCAATGTAACCAGTGTTACGATGTTGGTGAGGCTATGGTAATTACTGATCCTACCGAAACTGAAGAAGGTAAATTACTAGTATGTGCAGGTAACGGAGCTATAACCAAACGTGCTTTAGTTAACAACAACATTGCAGATACTCTTGCAGTTTTAGAGGCAGAAAAAAATGGTGACCCAACAAACGCAGCTTTTATAGAACAATGTAGAGCTCAAGGTGGTTTGCCAACTGCATTAGGTTGTATAGATACTACTCCTGTTGGAATAATTACAAACTTAATAAGAATAGCACTTGGAACAATGGGTGGTGTTGCTTTATTGCAACTTATTTTGGTAGGACTAAGATACATGCAAGGAGATGAAGGAGAAATAAAGAAAGCAAGAGAACAATTAATCGCAACGCTAACAGGTTTGGCAACATTAGTATTCAGTGTGTTAATATTAAGAATATTAGGAGTTAATATTCTAGATATAATTCCATCTGGAACAATTTAAACCCAAACCTATGCAATTTAAAGAATTTAGCGAATACCTATACAAAATAGAAAACACGTCTGGCAGAAACGATATAACCGTTTTATTATCAGAACTATATTCTCATGTAGATTTAAACGAATCAAAACACGTAATGTATTTGCTACAAGGTAGATTAGCCCCTAAATTTGTACCCTTAGAATTCAACTTCTCTCAAAAATTAATAATAAGAGCATTAGAAGATTTAAGCCAAGATTCAGAACTTGTAAAAAAGCTTTACAAAGAAAAGGGAGATGTGGGATCTGTAGTAGAAGAATTAATTAACATATCAAAACTAGAATCAAATACTTTAATAGAATCGGAAAAAATAAAAGGAACCGATATTAATAGCATCTATTCTGCAATGAGCGAAATCGCATACTCAACAGGTGCTGGTTCTCAAGAAAAGAAGATGCAAGCGTATACGAAAATAATAAGATCAATAGATTCACTTTCTGCAAAATATGTAACAAGAATGATTGTTGGCACAATTAGATTAGGTTTAAGCGAAAAAACAATACTAGATTCATTTTCATGGTTTGTAGCTGGAGACAAAAGTTTACGAGCTGACTTAGATTTAGCATTTGGTAAAAAAGCAGATTTAGGTGAATTATTCGAAACGGTTTTACAAAATAAAAACGATTTAAAGCCCGCGCTCGACAAGATGAAGGTCGTGCCTGGCATTCCAATAGCCTCTAAACTTGTCGAGCGCGAAGCAAATTCACAAGCAGTTTGGGAAAGAATGCCAAATTGCTTTGTTCAACCTAAATTAGATGGCTTAAGAGGGCAATTGCACTACTCTAGTTCTAATTTTGAAGACCAGCCTGTTAATTGCGCAGTTTTTAGTAGAAACATGGAAACAATGACAGACCAATTTCCAGAATTATGTGAGTCATTGGCAAAGCTGGGTGTTGAATCAATAATATTAGATTCAGAAATTATTGGCTTCGATAGTGCTAAAAATGACTATCTATCGTATCAAGAGACCATGCAAAGAAAGAGAAAGAACGATATTGATGCATATTCTAAAAATATTCCTGTAAGATCTATGTGCTTTGATCTTTTGTATTTGAATGGCGAAGATTTAACACAAAAACCTTTAGAGGAAAGATTAGAACTATTACACAAAATTTTAGATAAAAGTGAAGGCTCTTTAAGAATGTTAGAAACCATTCAAATGAAATCCGAAGAAGAACTTGAGGAGTACTTTAAATCCAAAGTAGAAAATGGTTTAGAAGGTATTATTACTAAACAAACTGGAACAACCTACGAACCTGGTTCTAGAAACTTTAAGTGGATTAAACTAAAAGCAAATACAAGAAGCGATCTTGTAGACACAATAGATGTGGTAGTTTTGGGATATTATTACGGAAAAGGAGATAGATCAAGATTTGGGTTTGGAACGCTTTTAGCAGGTGTTTATGACCCTAAAGAAGATAAATATTACAGTATCGGTAAGGTGGGAAGTGGCTTCACAGAAGAGATGATGACTCAAATGTATAAAGACTTACAGCCAATCGAAGTTTTAGAAAAGCCAGAAAATGTAGAAGTAGATAAGGTTTTGTACCCAAATGTTTGGGTTAAACCTTCCATTGTAATGGAAATTATTGCAGATGAGATTACAAGAAGCCCTGCTCATACGGCTGCTAAAGGCATTTCTGCAAAAGTTAAAAAAGATGATGCTTCTAAAGGTCTTTCTATTAGATTTCCAAGAATGAAAATTTGGAAAAGAGATAAAGATTACCCAAATACAATTGAAGAAATTATTAGAATGTACGAATTAAGAAAAGGCGATTAATCACTTTGCCTTTGCAGTGCGGTATGCGTTTTAAATTTTTAGCTCTTGTTCTTCAATTAATCTACAAATTTTACCCGTAAAACACAAAACTTTGGTGAGCCCTAAATGGTTGGAATTCTTGAGGGACGGTTTTCTTTGTTAATTTATCTGCACCTGGTCTAATGTATGGGCTTAAGACAAATGTAGAAAGGTTTGTACTAAAGAATAAAATTCCACCTGGGTTTAAAATATGTTCTTGTATATCTTTTATTAACTTAACGTGGTCGTTTTGAACATTAAATACTTTGCTTTTGTTTCTTGAAAAGCTTGGTGGATCAAGAATAATAATGTCGTATTTTGAACCAGTTTCTATAGCAATTTGAATAAATTCAAAAACATCTTCATTCCAAATCTCATTTTGTGCACCCTCTCCCCGTTCTTTGTAATTAACGTTAAACCCATTCAGCTCTAAATTCTTTTGTGCCCAAGTGCAATAATTATTAGATAAGTCTACAGTAGTTGTAGATTTTGCACCTGCAGCTGCACAGTAAACCGAAAAGGATCCAGTGTAAGCAAACAAGTTTAAAACATCTTTGTTTTTTGCATAGTCTCTAATAATTTCTCTTGAAACTCTGTGGTCTAAAAATAAACCAACATCTAACCTCTCTTTAAGTTTTATTAAAAATTTAAGATCATTTTCTATAACAATAATCTCATCTGGAGCATCAACACCAGCAACTAATTCAGTTAAGTCTTCTTGTTTTGGGTCGTTTATAAATCTCTTCTTTAAATAAATTCCTTTTAGTTGATACTTCTTTAATAACTCTGCTGAAAGTTTTTCATATTCTATTTCTGAGTATGCTTGTAAAACTCCAAAATCTGCATATTTATCAAGTGCCCAAATTGGTAAGTTTTCTGAGTTTAAATTTTGCTCTAATCTAAATGTGTTTGTCATATGTTGAATTATGTCATGTTCAAGCTTAGTAGACAATCAGTTTTTGGATTTTCTTTGTGATAAAATAAATCACATAAAAAACATATATTCTAATTAAGAATTATTTGATTCAAATTAATAAGTATGGAGTTAGATGTATTAAGATCTAGAATTAGAGCCGTGATATTTGCTATTTTGGGTATAATGGAGGCTTTTTTGTTTTTAAGAATCACCTTAGATTTGATCTCAGCAGATTCATCAAACGGTATTGTTAGCTTAGTTTCGCAAATTACCTCTGTTTTTATTTTCCCTTTTGAGGGTTTAATAACTTTACCTCAAAGTGGCATTTTAATGTTTATTAATGAAGCAGCAATTATTGCATTTATTGTGTACATACTTGTTGCTATTGCTTTATCTGAGTTTATAACATCTTTTTTATTTGATAATTTTAAAGATGTTTTTCAAAACTTTGTAGATGCAATTTTTAAATTTTTGGAATCATTTTTAATATTAAGAATATTATTTGATTTATTTGCTGTTGGCTTAAATTTAGAATCTCCGTTATTTGTTAGAGTAATATATGGCTCAACAGAATGGGCTCAAGGTGTAATTTTTGAACAACCTTTTTTAAGTGGCAGAATTAATTTATCTACATTGCTTTGGTTAATAATAATTATAGTAATAGATTTATTAACTGAAAGATTTGTTGATGGCGTTTTTATACAATTAAATGATTTTTCAAAAAAATTTAATATCCATTTGCCTAAAAGACCAAAGATAAAATTACTTTCTAAGTTTAATATTAAAAGTTACTTTAAAAAAATATTGGAATTTGGAACAAAAAAAGTGGAAATTTCAGATTCACCAAACCCAAGCTTAGATATTTCAAAAATACCTGCACCTACAGGGATTGCATCTCCTTTAAACGTAACCACAATAGAATCTATTTTGAGAAATGAAACTTTAGAGCAAACTACGATTGATTCAATAAAAGAGGAGATTTTGAATCCAAAGCCTGTTAATAAGTCGACAATACAAGAGGGTTAATTATTTAACTAACATCTTTTTAGATCTTAACTTTCTGTGGTAAGTTATTCCAAATCTGTGGGCTTCGTCTCTAATTCTTTGTACTATAAATAAAGCTTCAGATCTTCGTGTTAAGAAGATTCTTGTAAAAGTTTTTTCTAGTTCTGGGATATAGTTGCCTAAAGAGTTATCAAAAAACTGATGTGCTAGTTTAAATATCTCCTCTTCTCTTTTTGCCAAGCCTACAATTGGAATTGTGTTGTGTAAACCCATTTGGTAAAGAATAGTGTATGCCGCGCTTAACTGACCTTTACCTCCATCTACAATTATCAAATCCGGCATAATATCAAAAGAGTTATCCGAACTTTCTATTTTTTGACTAATTTGTGAAGGGTCTTCTGAAATATTTTCTGCATCTTCAGATGCTTCAATTTCACCAGTTAGCTCGGGTGGTTGAATTAAATAGCTAAGTCTTCTTCTTAAAACCTCTTGCATCATAGCAAAGTCGTTAGGGGTATTTTTTCTTTGAATCTTAAATTTTCTATATAAATCTTTTCTAAGTTCTCCATCTACCATAACTGTCATTGCCCCTACAGCATTTGTACCTTGAATATTGCTTATGTCGTAGCATTCAATTTTAAAGCCTTTGTGATTTTGCAATTTTTCTTGCGGGAATTTTAACTCTTCTATGAGTTGGTTAATCCCCTCTTCTCTACTTTGTGCCTGCAGTTCGTTGATAGAGATATCATCTACATCATTATCAACTTTAATGTATTTAGTTACGTACTTAATATCGTTAATTTTATCTCTAACCTGAGCTGCGTTCTCGTAATCCATAGCCTTGGCATAACTGCCCATCTCTACCTCAAGTTCTTTAAGAATTTCTACTTTTTCACCTCTAAAAAACTTTTTAAGTTGATTATATGTTTTCATGTAATCCTCTTTGCTTTGATAACTTGCGCAAGGTGCTTTGCAAAGTCCCAAGTGGTAGTAAAGACATGGTGAAGAGTTATTTGTGTCGATTTTTAGAGGGTCTTTGCTAACCTGTACCAGTCTTCGATTGCAACTGGCGTATGGAAATACTTTTCTTAATCTTTTTAAAATGTTTTTTAATGGCATTCTGTTAGGGTATGGTCCAAAATATTCTGCATCCGGGTCTTCTTTTGCTCTTACTAGCCTTATTCTTGGAAAATCGTTAATGCCTTTGATTTGTTTTTCAAACATCACGTAACTATAGTTTTTATCATCCATCATCATTGTGTTGTATTTTGGATGATATTTTTTGATTAGATTTGTCTCCAGTATTAATGCTTCTACTTCAGAATCTACTGTTAAAAAGTCTATATCTACTGCATTATCTATCATTGCTTGGATTTTTAAATCAAGTTTTGGATAGTTTATGAAGTAGCTTTTGACTCTGTTAATTATGTTTTTTGCTTTGCCTACATAGATTATTTTGCCATTAGAATCTTTATACATGTAACAACCCGGCAATTTAGGGGCATTTTTGATTTTATCTTGTAGTTGAGTTGGTTTTGTTGCTAAAACGGACATGCAATAAGTATATCATTTGTATACTTAGTAAACGATTGCTCTTAAATAATATTTGAAAATCTATGAATTTTCTTAAATAACCAGTATCTTTTCCAGTAAGATATAATATATTTGTATCGATTTTAATTCATGTTATAACTAAATCTGTTACAACTCGGATACAAAAGTTGAAAGAGACAAGTGTTGTGCAACAAGAATCGTATTAAAAAAGCTTGATTACATTTCTTCCACAACTGCCTTTAGCTTTTCAAGAACTTCTATACTAAATGGGGTGCCTAATTCTCCTTCATTCATCCATTCGTAATATTCCATTTCTGTTTGATTTTCGCTTAAAGGTTTGTAGTTATATCTAACATGATAAACCCCATCTTTTGAAGTTAATTCAAAAAGTAAATTCTCTTTAATCTCGCTTACATAATATTCGTCCCAATTTTCTACTAACCCTCTATTCCTATAAATAGTGCCTATTCGAGGAGGATATTCATTAGTTTCTTCTTTTATTAAATGATCTATCCATTTGGGAGTATTACTTGGATTAATAGTGAAGTCAAAAACTATAGCTACAGGTTTATCAATAACAATACTAATTTTATTTTCTTTCATTATAAAAAGGTTATATTTAATCTTTCATATTATATACTAATATGGAGAAATGCTATAATCCTTTTGTATAAATAATAAATTCATTTATGACACAAACTAAAATCACATTTAGCTTGCGAACTATCTTAGTAATAGTACTCACAATCTTGGGATTGGCATTAGCCCACGAACTTAGAGGGTTAATCTTAACCGTATTTTTTGCATATATTATAAATGCAGGTTTAAGACCAATAGTAGATAAATTATCTAAAAACAAATATATTTCTAGGACAGGTGCAATAGCAATAACTTATGCAATTTCTTTTTTAATAGTACTCATTTTAGGTTTTGTAATATTTTCTACTGCTTTTACACAAATAAGAGCTTTTTTTACAGATATAGATAATAAAATATTAAACTTTGTTAGTTTTATTCAAAATAATTTGCCGTTTTTAAACCAGTATATTGATTTAGAATCAATAAGTGCGAATGCTAATAATTTGTCTACCGCTATTTCTCAAGTAGATTTGCAAAATATTAATGATGGATTAATGAGCCTGCTTAATAATCTTGGAGCTACTGGTATTTCTATTTTGGGTGGTGTTTTGGGAGGAGTATTAAGTCTTTTTGTGATAATAATGCTTTCAATTTATATGTTAAAGCATGATGATTATGTTTATAAACCTTTAGTTCGGCTTTTGCCTCAGCATTTAGAAAAAAGGTTTGATCCAGTTTTAGATAAAATCGAAGCTAGTTTAGGATCTTGGATGGCCGGCCAAATTTTATTAATGTTAATAATTGGAGTAATAACATATTTAATATTAATTATCCCCTCATTTTTTGACCCAACTTACCCATTGGCTCGGTATGCTCTTGTTTTAGCAATAATAGCAGGTCTTTTAGAAGGCGTACCTAGCATAGGCCCTGTTATTACACTAATAGTTGCATTAGTAGCAGCAATACTAAGTGGTGCAGGAGTACCAATTTTAATATTTATATTAATTGCTTTTATTATTTTGCAGCAATTAGAAGGTGTGTTTATTGTTCCTACAGTAATGAAGCGTGCTGTTGATTTGCACCCAATTGTCAGTATTATTGGTGCCATGGCTGGTTTGCAATTAGGTGGCCCAATTGGAGCTTTGCTCTCTATTCCGATAGTTGCAATGATTCAAATTATTGTGCTAGAAGTAAGTAAAAGCTATAGAAACCAAAAGCTTACAAACAAATTAAAGTAGCTATTCTGCTTTTATTATTTCAAAAAGTACTAGCAAGTTATACAAATAACTTGTTTTAATTGTATCTACTAAAATTTCAAAAGTTGATATTTGTTTTCTTGCAAGCATAGACTTCTCTAATATGCTTGTGTAAGTTGTGTTATTGTATTTATATACAAATAGAATATGTTTTGGGTAGGGAATAATTAAAACTTGATCGTTACCCATTATCTCTATGGGTATGGTTCTGTGCGATAGTAGAAAATTTATTAAATCATTCTGATTTACTTTAGATTCTAGGATTGTTATTAAGTTGGATTGAGGACCTTCAAATTCTATAAATGCAGTCATTTCTTCTTGGCTAAATACAAAGTCTACTTGTGCAAGTCCTTTCTGTAATAAAATTATATTTAGACTTACTCCATTTTGTAACTCGATTGTTCGTTTATCGGGCATAGTTATATTTCTAAATCTATAAGCCTAAAAACTCTAAGAAAATCTAAGAAGTGCATTTTAGTTGCTGTGTACATAAAAGCATCCCAGGTGATTATTCTTTTACTTTTTAATAATGCTTTACTTAACTTTTTACTGTAGCAGATATTTTCTATAGAATAGATTACCAGCAAGCTATCATCTTTAGGTATAACTATAATTTCTTGGTTATCTACTGTATTAAATTGTATGCCCCATTTAGACTTTAAATAATTAATAAGCACCTCTATGTTGAGCGAATTTAAATGTTCTAAAAGCACACTATGGTTGCCTTCAAATGTTAGGAAAGCCTCTTTTTGTTCACCATCAAGGTTATACTTTACTTTTGCAGTATTTTTACCAATTAAGCTTATTTGTACCTCTATACCACAACTTAGTTCAAAATGCCCTCTTTCTGACATGTTTAATTTTTAATTGAAAGGAGTATACGGCTTATAACTATCTTTAGTAAAGGGTTGTACCAAAAATTTACAATCTCTACAATTTATATTTACTATTGAACTAATGTGAATTTAGAAACCATTATTCCATCTTTCTCGTTTTGAGAAAGGAACTCTGAGATTGGTCTTATCCAAATTATTCCTTCGTAACCTTCGTACAATGGCTTGTATAATACGGCAGGCTCTTCGGTAGCTTCTAAAATCGCTATATCCACTACTAGATAATGCTTTGAAGGATCTTTGTAATGATAATATTTACCACCTACGGTAACCTTGCTTTTTGCATCTTCAAGTCTTTGTTTTAGTTGTTCCGCAGTTATATGATCCATATTTTGAGTTTTCTAATAATTATTCTATATTGCCAATAAGTTAATTCCTTAATTAAGCATACTTTAGATTCCAATTACTTAAAAGGTGTTGCAATTAGTATTACGCTTCTCCTTCGGAAGATTGGGCGTATACTCTATTAGCTGGATTTTGTATTCGATAGTATTTAGACAAGTACCAAACATCTTGTATACTTAAATTCATTAGATTTGCGATTTCGTGGATTGACCGATTTAGAAATTGTTCGTAATTACCTTCTTCAAATGCATATTTAATCAAAGCCTCTTCAAATAGCCGTGTGAATTCCTTGTAGTGTTGATTTAAAAGATTCCCTAAATAAATTTCACTTGAATGATATTCTTCACCTGAATTAAGAGTTCTTAAATAATCTGGTGTTGGATTAGGTACCATAGTTGGCATATCTTTTAGTAGTGGATTTTGAACAGCTCTGCCATAAGCTATTCTTTCTTGGTGGGGAGGAAAATCTGTGAATTGCATTCTTATATTAGTTAATAAATAGTTTTTATTTACTAGGGCCCGCCTTCGGCGGGCCCTTTAATGTCTTTTTATTATTAGCTGCAACCAGTTGTTGTACCGCAATCTGCGCAAACCATACAGCTTCCATTTCGCTTTAAGCTCATGCCACCGCAGTTAGAACACATCTCCCCGGTAAAACCTAATTCTCTTGCTTTCTTAATTTTATCTGCCATTTTATCTTCTTCACTTAAACTATCTTCTAATGGGGCAACATGGTCTAAAACCATTTGAGCAGGTTCACTAGAAACAGATGTTACTACAGGTGTAGATGCTCCAGTTGTAGTCACCTCGGTAACTACAACATCATGAGAATCTGGCCTTTGAACTTCAAAATAGTGTGTAGTTTTTAGTTCCGTATGTCCTTTACCATTAACATAAGGAATTAAGATCTTATAATTGCTACCTTCTCTATAAGATTTCTCTACAAGTTCTTCGTTATGGTAAAGTTTTGCAACTTCTGCAGGTAAGAACTTTAATCCTAACCACCTACCAATATAATCTGTAATAGATTTAACCATTGGAATTTCTCTATTGCCTGTCATTCCGCTTGGGTCAAATTTAGTGTTTGTTAACTTTCTAACAATGAATTCTAAAGGCACACCATATTGCAAATTGAATGACAAAGATTGTGCAAATGCATCCATGATTCCAGATAAGAAACTGCCTGCATTGCTCATGGTAATAAAGATTTCCCCAGGGGTGCCATCTTCAAATAGCCCAACTGTAATATAGCCCTCATGTCCTCCTACGCTAAATTTGTGTGTAAGACTATGTCTTTCATCTGGTAGTTTTCTTCTTCTTGGAGCTCCAGCCAATTGTTGTTGAATAGCCTGTTGTGCGTTGACTACATTTACTTCAGTAGGAACTTCGTCTTGATCATTTTCAAAGCTAAATAAAGCAGAATAAGCAGAATCCATAGATGTAGAGTTTAGTGGTTGACTTAGTTTTGAGCCGTCTCTATACAAAGCTACAGCTTTTAACATTAGTTTCCAACCCTCTATATAAGCGTCATTAATATCTTTCAAACTTGCATCTTCAGGTAAGTTTACTGTTTTGCTAATAGCACCACTTAAGAATGGTTGTGCAGCTGCCATCTGTTTTAAATGCCCCATAGTGCTAATGTATCTTTTACCTTTTTTGCCACATTTATTTGCACAGTCAAAAACAGAGTAATGTTCTTCTTTCAAATAAGGTGCTCCTTCTATTGTCATAGTTCCAACTACATATTCTTCGGCAGCTTCGATTTCGGAATCGCTAAAGCCTAAATGTTTAAGTATATTAAAACTACTATCTTTGATTTGTGCCTCGGTCATTTTTAAAACATTCATGCAAAAGTCTTCGCCAAGGGTAAATGCAGAGAAAGCAAAATTCAAAGCATACAAGCCTTCCATTCTACCTTCTAAAGCCATAAGTTCTCTTTCTGTAAAACCTTTGGCTTTTAATGTTTCCCAGTTAATATAAGGTGCACTTTTTAAAGTAGAATGCCCAACTATATATTTTTCAATTTCATCTGCCTGAGTTTCAGAGTAGCCTAAAACTTCAAGAGCTGGTTTTACAGATTGGTTAACAATCTTAAAGTATCCACCGCCAACCAACTTTTTAAATTTAACTAGTGCAAAATCTGGTTCACATGCTGTAGTGTCAAAATCCATAATTAAACTAATTGTGCCAGTTGGGGCAATTAGTGTCGTTTGAGCATTTTTGTAACCATACTCTTCTCCAAGTGTAAGTGCATGATCCCATGCTATTCTTGCGCTTGTGACCAACTCTTGTGGAGCTAAACTGTAATCAATGCCCATTGGTTTGATAGATAATTCTTCATATTCGTTATTTTGTGCACTATAAATTGCTCTTCGATGGTTTCTTATAACCCTTAACATACTATCTTTATTTGATTCAAACCTGTCAAATGCACCTGTTACCTTTGCCATTTCTGCAGATGTGGCATAGGCTTCTCCACCCATAAGTGCACTAATAGCTGCTGTTATTGCATAACCTTTTTCACTTTCATAAGGAATTCCTTGTTGCATTAATAATGCACCTAGGTTTCCGTAGCCTAATCCTAATGTTCTGTAAAGATATGTTTGTTCTGCAACTTTTTTAGTTGGTAGATGCGCCATTAAAATTGAGAATTCTAATACCATTGTCCATAATCTTGTTGCATGAATGAATTTTTTGGTATCGAATTCTTTAGTTTGAGAGTTGTAGAAAGATAACAAATTAAGCGATGCTAAATTGCAAGCTGTATTGTCTAAGAACATGTATTCTGAACATGGGTTGCTTCCATTGATTCTGCCATCAAATGGGCAAGTGTGCCATTCATTTATTGTTGTATCATATTGAGTTCCAGGGTCTGCAGATTGCCAAGCAGATTCTAAAACTTTTTGCCATAAATACTTAGCTTTTAAAGTTTTGTTTGCTTTTCCATCAATTCTGTTAACTAAATTCCAATCAGAATCGCTTTCTACAGCATTAAAGAAATCGTTGGTAATTCTAACTGAGTTATTAGAGTTTTGTCCTCCAACAGTGTAATAAGCTTCAGATCTAAAATCTGTATCAAATTTTTCTATACTAAAATCATCGGCTTTAACTCCGTTTTCTACAAGCATCAAAACTCTTTTTATATAGTTTAAAGATACATGATCCTTTTTCGCTTCTTTAATTAGCTTTTTTAATTCAGGATTTTTTTCTGGATTAATACCATTTTCTTCTGCAGATTTCATAATCTGCTTTAAGTGTTCATAGTTTATATGAGAACCTGCAACAAGGGCCGCTACTTTTTGCTCTTCTCTTGCCTTCCAAACAATAAAATCTTCAATTTCTGGGTGATCCATATTTAATGTAACCATTTTTGCAGCTCTTCTAGTTGTACCTCCAGATTTAATTGCGCCTGCTCCTGCATCAAATATTTTTAAAAAGCTCATTAATCCAGATGATTTTCCACCACCTGATAGTGATTCATTCGCACCTCTGATTGCAGAAAAATTTGTACCTGTACCAGAACCATACTTAAAAATTCTTGCTTCTGTGGTTAGTAAATCAAAAATACCACCTGGGTTTACAAGGTCATCATCAATAGAAAGAATAAAGCAAGCATGAGGTTGGCCTCTTGTATATGCATCTTCTGATAGTTTTGCTTCTTTGGTTTTTGGGTCTACATACCAGTGTCCTTGTGCCTGTCCAGTAATACCATAAGCCCAATTCAAACCTGTATTAAACCATTGAGGGCTATTTGGAGCTGCCATTTGCATCATTAACATGTACGCTACTTCATCTTCAAATGCATCTGCATCTTCTTTAGATTCAAAATAGCCATGTTTTTCGCCCCAAAATCTCCAGGCGCCGGCAAGCCTGTTTATAGTTTGTTTTGCAGAAGTCTCGGCACCTAATACAGGCTTGCCGTCTTCATCTTTTATTTCATTGCCATTAGCATCTTTTAGCGGAACCCCTTTTTTTCTAAAGTATTTTTGAGCCAAAATATCTGTTGCGATTTGACTCCATTGTTTTGGAATCTCTAGGTTATTCATTTCAAATACTACTGATCCATCTGGGTTAGTAATCTTTGAAGATCGCATTTCAAACTCAATTCCTTGGTATCTATCTTTTCCTTTTGTAGTAAAGATTCTCTGCACCTTTAAGCCTTTTCTCCCAATATTTTCACTTAATCGATTTCTAGTATCTTCTTGGGTTGCAACAGCATCTATCATAAATTTAAATTAAGAATTAAAAATACTCATTTTAATAGTTCTAGGGTTTGTCAGATAATTTTTGAAGCTCATCTTGAACATCTTCTAGACTTTTAAATTCTTTATAAACCGCAGCAAATAGTAATGCGCTTAACTTATCTATTTTTGTTAATCTTTTTAAAACCATTTGACCTATATCGACAGATTTAACGACTTGTTTATCTGATGTTAGTAATGAATATTCTATGTCAGAGATCATTTCTTCTATTTTTTCTGTTGGAATACCTCGCTTGCTTGTTGCTTTATATATTCCTCTTTTAAGCTTTTCTCTATCAAACTCTTCTACTGTGCCATCTCGTTTAATTACATTAAGTAGTACAGTTTCTATTCTTTCGTAGGTTGTAAATCTTTTGTTACAGTTTTCACACTCTCTTCTTCTTCGTGTGCTTTCACCAGATTCTCGTTTATCTACAACTTTTGTGTTTTGACTTTTGCAATATGGACAAGTCATTTGATTAAAAGTTAGCTAAGTTAGATACTACTTTTGAGGTGACTACACAATCAATAGTAGGTAAGTAACAGCATACACACAAGATGTAGTAGTGTCAAACCTAGTGGTGTTACACAAAGGATTGCTAATTAGTTAATTGTTCCACACGTTTGTTTTGGTATACGAGGTATGTTATAGGATTAATTTTTCCCAAATTTTTTGACAAAAATCATTGATTTTGGAACATTCAAAGTACTGCATGTTATTGTGTGTTTAGAAATATAAAAAGTTTGCTATGTCCTTAAAATACTTACTTTGATGGTGTTTAACTTAGCACACATACAGCACTATGATTACACCACCAATAGTACACAGAAAATACACAACAATTACACCATCAAAAGAAGAAGCTATTAGTTAAAAAATAAAAGTAGTAACTGAGTGTTATTTATGTAATGAGTAAAATATTAATGGACAATAAGTTTACAAGAATGTTAAATTTGAACAATTAAAAGAATGTAATATCCATGAATATCAACCCTATTAAAAAAGAGATTCTTATAAGATTTATAAAGTCACCTGAAGGCTTAAGGTACAGAGATGCAAAAAAGTTTGAATGGGAAAATGATTTGTATAATTATCACCTACAATCTTTAGTTAAAGATAATCTAGTAGAAAAAAGAAAGTATAAATACTTTTTAACAGAAAAGGGTAAAAAACTTGTTGAGGTTGAATTACCTTTAGACCCAAAAGGTATTCAGTCCGATTTATTTAGAATTAATGTTTTGTGCATTATTATTAAAAAAGGTACTGATGGCTATTTGATCTTAAATCAGAAAAGGAAAAGGACACCTTATGCTGGAGATATAGGAATAATTGGTGGTGCGATTTTTCAAGGTGAACTAATGATTGATGCGGCTAAACGAAAAACTGAGTTAGAAACAGGGTTAGAAGTCGATTTTAAGCATATTTCTACAGTAAGAAAGCTTAGATACAATTCAAATAATCAACTCTTTAGTGACATAGAATTTCACATCTGTTTAGGTCTAAATCCTCTAGGTAATTTAGTTGAAGAAAATGAATATGGCTTTAATGCCTTTGTGGATTTAAAAACGGGCATTGAAAATGAGCTTTCATCTACAATGGGTAGTAGCTCTGTGGTTAAAATTCTGAAGAAACTTCAAGACAATAATTTTAAAGATATTCCATTTCAATTCTTTGAAGAAAAGAAAATTATAAAAGACTTCAAATAGCTATCCAACAAGGATTCTACTCTCTTCTACCGAATGGTTCTTCTCTAGAAAATATCTATACTAAAAAATAAAATCCTAAGCATTATTTATTAATTATTGTTCATGGATTTAGATAATATGATTTCTGAAGGATTACGAATACGTCAAAAATATGACGATTGGGCTGTGAAAAACAATGTTAGAAAATGGGGATTACTAGAAAGGACTACTGGTTTGGTAACAGATATAGGTGAACTAACCGAATATGTAATGGTGCATATGGGTTATAGAGGTGGTGAAAATAATCAGGAAAAATTAAAACATGAGATTTGCGATTGTATTTACTCGCTTATCTGCATAGCGGATTACGTTGGCGTAGATATTAAGAAAGAATTCCCCAATCTTATTGAAGAGTTAGACAGGAGATTAGACGCACAATGATTTATTTAGTTAATTTATTAATATGAATCTATTAGGAACGGTTTTGAAAGATAGAACTAAGGAACAACTTGTAAATCATTGGAAAGATATACAGAGAAATTACAAACTTATAGATGAGAATGATGGTGATCCAGATGGACGTATATATGATGGTTTTCTTTATGAATTAGAAGTACTTTTTTCTTCAAAGGATAAAGAAAATTTAAAATTAATAATAGAGTCTTTAAAGGAATTCTTTGTAGAATCAGACTTTCTAATATTTTGGATTGTAGAAAAATACTATCGACTAAGTAGTTTAGGAAATAAAGACTTATTAGACGACCTTTTAAGAAGCATAAGATCAAGTATTACTGATTCAAGACAAGATCCTAATACTGATAAATATATTCGATGGAGAAGTCTGATAGACCAATACTTGTCATGGTAAATTTAATTATTAAATTGAAAACATGCAAAACCCACAACTAATAAAAAAGTCTCAAACCTGGGAAAAGATCAAAGATTTGGATGGTCTTAAAAAGTTAGTTTTAGAATATAATACGGGGCAATTAGATGCTGTTGATGTTGCCTACACTAAAATGGAAGGAATTTATCCTGTTAGTGGGTGGTCTGCAAATCAAACGTCTACAATGCTTTATTATGTTTTATTCGGAAAGGCAAAGCTCACACTAGAAAAAGGTGATACATATATTTTAGAACAATCAGATCTGTTTGTATTACCTCCAAATTCCTTTTACAAAATCGAAGGCGAATTCGAGGCATTAATGATATGCGCTCCTGCTTGGAAATCGGAACAATCGATTAAGAAAGATTAACTACTTGAAAATATAAGCATTTACACCTGATAATAAGACTAATTAAAAACATGACTTATGCCTTTTGTATCTGCAAAATCTATATTAACTTCCATTAACATTCTTGATGAAGAAGATGTAAATAGGGCTAAGCAAAAAAAAAGACACCCGAAAAATGAATTTCAGGCATTTGCCTACAAGCTTTCTAAAGATTTGAACGATGATAAAAACCTAACAATCTATATGCGGCTTGCTAAAACAGTAGATAGATCTTTAATGGAACAAGCATACTCTTTTGCAGTAGATAGTAATTCTCAAGAAAAAGGAAGACTTTTTTTGTGGAAGCTTAAACAGCTGCGAGCAGATTTACAAAAAATTAGAAACAAAAAGAATTTCAGCTATGAATTTGTGTCAAAACAAATGTCCAAGTTTAGAGAAAATTTGGCTGATCAAACAATCCAAAAATCTACAAACTGGCAATCTAAAGAATTTTACCAAGAGATTTTCAACTTCTTAAATCAAACTCCAAAGTTAGGTAAAGATAAGAATAAAATTCTATCCATTGGACCTAATACAGATGAAATTTTTGGTTTTACAAATACAAAATTTGAATCTATAGAGTTAAGTAAAAAAGTCGTCTCTCTTTTAAAAGAAAAAAAACGAAAAGAGAAAATAATAGGGAAAGATTTTCTAAAAAATTCCTATACAAATGAAGCTTTTGATATTGTTATTGTAAACAGTTATTGGCAATTTTTACCTTTAGAATCAGAACTGAAATTTTTAAGTGAAATTAAAAGAGTCTTAAAAAAAGATGGATTAGTAATAATAAATCACAAAGAGAGTTTAGAGGACACGCAAGAATGGAAAGCGTTAATTTCAAACAATTTAGAGCTTGAATATTTTATTAAAAATGAAACAAATCATACATTTAGAACGGTTGTAGAAAAATGCGAATTTAAAGTAGATAAAGAGATTATGTCTGGATCATATATAGTTTACTTTTTAAAAAACCATAATGCAGACCAGCACAATAACTCAGACAATTAAGGTCTTTGCTAGTAATCAAGAGATTTACAATATGTGGTTAGATTCTAAAAAACATTCTGACTTAATAGTTGGAAGTGCAGAAATTGACCCAGAACTTGGTGGTGAATTTTCAATTTGGGACGGGGTTGTGTCTGGTAAAAATATAGAACTGATACCTTTTAAGAAAATTGTTCAGGAATGGAGATACGAATACGAAAACTGGCCCGCTGATTTTATGTCCAAAATTACCCTAGATTTTGAAGAGATTGCAGATAAAACAATAATACATTTTACCCACGAAAATATTCCTCAAGAATATGCAAATGAAATTGAACAAGGCTGGGAAGATTATTATTGGAAGCCCTTAAGGGATATGTTTAATTAATGTCTTAAGTTTATGAACATAAAATTAGATGATTCTTGGAAGCAACATTTGCAACCAGAATTTGAAAAAGAATATTTTAAACAACTAGTTGAATTTGTAAAAAACGAGTACGCAACCGCAACTGTATTCCCACCAGGTCCTTTTATATTCAAAGCGTTAAACGAGTGCCCATTTGAAAACGTAAAAGTCTTAATTTTAGGGCAAGACCCCTACCACACGCCAGGCGTAGCAAATGGTTTGGCTTTCTCTGCAAATCCGGACAAGAAAATACCCCCATCTTTGCAAAATATTTATAAAGAACTTAAGTCTGATCTAGGCACCGAGCCACCAACAAACCCAGATTTAACCAAATGGGCACAGCAGGGAGTTTTATTACTAAATGCAACTTTAACAGTTAGAAAAGGTGAGGCTGGTTCTCATCAGGGTAAAGGTTGGGAGCAATTTACTGATGCAGTTATTAAAACAGTTTCTGACCAAAAAGAACATGTTGTATTTATTTTGTGGGGAGCTTTTGCTCAAAAAAAAGAAGGGTTAATAGATTCCTCAAAACATTTAATGATAAAGTCCCCCCACCCTTCTCCATTTTCAGCACATACAGGGTTCTTTGGTTCAAAGCCGTTTAGTAAGACAAATGAGTATTTAAATTCAAACAAAATAGATACTATTCGTTGGTAGGTATTTTAAACTCTATTATTCTTTCATTCCAAGCAACTACTCCATTTGATCGTCTTACTATATCGTGCTCTTTTAGAAATTTGACAATTTCAATAGCATTTTCTTGTTCGCAAAAAGTGATGAATGCATAAAATAAAGTTTTTCAATTCTGACAATACAATTAATCCATAACTTAATTCAAAGCTATGTACAGCTCTTCAGGGTTTAGCTTCTAGGTCAAATATATATAGGGTTAAATCTTATAATATTTAGACACCCCAAATCCAAGCTTTACTCAGCGGTACCAATTTGTTAAGTTTTGACTCACTTTTGATACCAAATGCTACCAAATTGGTACCATGCGGCAAGGTAGGTTTTTAAAGGTACAAAACATGCCCAAAAAAATAATTCACGAAAATCTTTAAGGTAATTGATAAATTAATTGACTTGAAAAAGATAATTTCATATTCTGACAATATTATTAACCTATAACTTAATTCAAATGAACCAACAAAAAAATGGTTTAACACAAGTAATTGCTTCAGATCCGTCTAGGCTAGTAAATGTATATAATTCCGCACTAAACGAACTTGTCACTTTACACCCTAAAACAGATAACTTTGAGGGTTCGAAAGTATTGTTTAGAGGATATAATGGTATAACAGGCTTTCATCAAGATTTGTGTGCAAGATTTATTGGCTTAGATCACGATGGCAACATTGTACTTAGCTTTTCAGATACTGTTAGTTGTAATTTAGAATTAATGGGAGCAGTTCATGCAATATTTGAGAGAAATAAAAGAAGTCTGATTGGGTCAGCGGGCTATGAAGTGGGTACAGTTTTTGACTATAAAATAACTATAACTCCAGAATATTTTATGCAGATGGTCCTAAGTTATGGATTTATTCCTATACCAGAAAGCTTAGAAATTTAGTACATAATTTGTATTGTGGCACAATGTTTTCAGATTTAGAAAGTGCTAAAATTCTAAATGCTTTCTTACGTTCAACTCAAAATTTTATCTCATGCATTAAAGGGCAATGCTCTTAGATATTCAGATTTAAAACCAGATGATATCGAACAAGATCTGTTTAATTACCACTTAAGATTTTTACTAGATAAAAAATATCTTAAAAAAGAGAACGATCTATATTTCTTAACAGATTTTGGCAAAAAATACGTTATTCAAATGGATATAAAAGGTGAATACAAAAGCCTTTTCAGAGTTTCTGTAATTGCAGTTGTTTTTAATGAGAATTTGGGCAAAAAAGAGATATTAATGCAAAAAAGATTACGACACCCATATTATGGGGATATTAATATAGGAATCTCTGGCAAGGTAGAACCATCTGAGTTAGTAACAGATGCGGCTAAAAGAAAAGTTAAAGAAGAAACAGGTTTGATTGGCGAATTTGAAAATATTGGCACTTTAAGGCAAATAAGAAAAGATAGTAATGGTCATTTAGTAGAAGACACTTTTTATAATGTTTGTGTTTGCAATAATTCTAAAGGTGAACTTTTAAAAGCTACAGACTATGGTCTTAATTTTTGGTTTGAATACAATAAAGACAAAATCCTGGACTTAATTAAAGATAATGTAACTTTTAGTAATGCAGATGTAGAATTCTTTGATTTACTAGATAACTCTTCTAGTGGGTTCTTTCATAAAGAATATACACAAACCTTGTCTAGAGTATAAATTCGATAGTTAGTATCTCCTCACTAAAAAAATCTTCTAAAACTCTTTAAAATCAGTCTTGTTTAGTAAGATTAAAACTTTTATGTCTACAGAGTTAGAAAAACTTAAGCAAGAGCTTGAGTACAGAAAAACAACTAAAAGAAAAGAGATTGCAATTGAGTTAAGACGGGCTGAAGAGCTAGGTGATTTATTTCGGGAAAATTTCCCTTACGATGCTGCAGTTGCAGATCAAAGACACAACGAGACTAGAATTATTAATCTAGAAAATGCGATTAAGTCTTTAAGTGAAAAGAGGTTATCTTCTAAGAAAATTCAAATTGGGTGTGCTATAGAATTAGAAAAAGAAGATGGGGCTAGGTTACAAGTCCGATTGGTTGACGAAGATGTATTTAGAGCAAGAATTTATTCTAATGCAATCACTACAGAATCCATTTTAGGTAGATATTTATTAAATAAAAAAGCTGGTTCAGAATTTATAGTAACGGAAACTCAAAAAAAGTATAAAGTTATAAATATTGGATATTAAAATAAAAAAACACTCTTGACTTAAAAAATTTTTTCTTTTAAATTATTCACTAATGATAAAAGGTCAAACACCAGAAATTACTTTTTTCAAAAAGCTGTTTATATGAACAGCTGGCAGGCCCCATTCAGCTTGCCCCCTGTTGAACCCCCAGTTTCAATTATAGAATCAACAACCCCAATCCCCTTATTTGAAGAATTTCATCTATACTCAAATTTAATCATTGATCCAGAGTATGATCCTTTAATTTATATAGATCCGGAATTGCCGAATAACAACAGTTCCTATCAACTAGCTTATAGTAGACTAGTTACTAATATTATAAACACAGCAATTTCGGGAAGAATTCCAGAAGTAGATAGAAAAGGAAGGTTAGTGCTTCGAAAAAGAATTCCTGAAAGAGTTTCAAATTATCACCATATCTTTTATAGACATAATGTAAGAAATGGAACTTTACAAAACTACCCTTTAATAGATATTTTAGAGGAGTTTGCTAATACCATAGACCCTTACACTAATAATCCTGTCTGGACAGAAGAGGATGTAGTAATAAATATGATGAGATTAGAACGAGTCTTCCACATGCGTATTCATGGAGGACGGAAAAAATTGGACTTTATAAAAACAAAAGAAGGGAATATTCCAACAAACGAATTACTATTTTCTTTTTCATTATTTAATTTAGTTGATCGAAAAGCGAAGATAGTTGCAATGTTAATGCAAACTCCATATTGGCATATGAGTAGTCATATAAAAAGAGCGATGTGGTATTTAGATGTAGCAGAAAACATGGCTAATAAAGTAGCTGTTGAAAGGCCAGATTTATTTAATGTATGGGTAGATTATATAGACTATTATTCTGATGTGTATGAACAGTAAATCTAATTTGAAGTAACTATTTTGTACTCTCTACTCTAACCCAGGTTTTAACAAAATCTTTTTTAATAACTTTTCTTTCCCAAAATATTTGAACCCAAAGCCAAAGTCTTATTGGATACATTAATAGTGAGAAGAATAATTCCTTAATATTTTTTGCATAACTAATTGGGTACCAAAAGTACTCTAGCTCTCTCCAAAAAGATCTGGTTTTTGTATCGGGTCTAACAATTCCGTACTCCCAAAGTTGAATGTACCCACCAGTAGATCTTTTTTTTTGCTTAAAATAATCTGCTAAATTTGTTGGATATTTTACATAAGCTAGTGCATTGGGTTCGTATTCAATTCTGCCACCTTCGTTGAAAACCGCATAAGAGATATATGCATCATCAACTAAAGTATCTGCAGGGAATCTTAAATCAGTTTTACGCATTGCATAAATATATCCTGTTACAGGAAAGAATGCTCTTTTTTTTACAAATGCCAAACTTTTACCTTCAGGGTTTTCTGTTAAATCAATTGTTCTTTTGTGGTGCGCCGCATCTGCCAAGAGGTTGCCAAAATAACCCATCATGTTGCTTTTAGAATCTGCTGATTTTGGCCTACCTGTAACCATTTCAACACTTGGATTTTTAAAATGTTTAAGTAACCTTGAAATTGCGTCATGCCCTAAATAAACATCTCCATCTGTAAATACCCAAACACTGCCTGTTGCGTTGTCCATTGCTAGGTTTAAACCAGTTGGTTTACCCTTACCCGGGTCAATTAAATGCACCAGTTTTTCTTCAATACCAAGTTCTTTAGCCTTGGCAGATGCGGCAGCGTGAGTTTCTTGATCTGGAGCAGTTAAAATTATCTCATAATCTTCTGTTAACCCAGAATATTCTTTATTTGCAATACATTCTATACATTTAGCAATGGTTTTTTCTTCTCTAAATGCTGTAACAATAATCGAAATCTTCTTGTTAGGCTTCATAGTTTTGTGTTTAAAATGTTTGAATTCCTTTGTTAAATCTATGTTAGCATATAAAGTATTTTGAACAAGTTGAAATTTTGTACTCGTAAGGAATTTGTAAGATTTGGATCTTTTAGTAGCTATAACTATAGAAACCATTTCAAATTATTCCTATAATAGCTTAATGATGTGATTCAAATACTATTATTATAAATATGCAAAAAATACTAAGCTTTAAAGCAAAACTATTAGAAAAGATTCAAATTGCAAAAAGCGATTTTAAATTAATTTATGATGTCCCTGCTGAGTTTAGTTTTAAGCCAGGCCAATTTGTTGGCATACGTTTTCAGCCTACCTATACTAGAGCATATTCTATTGTTGATTTAAAAGATGGGAAAATGGAATTATTAATTGATGTTAACCCAGGTGGACTCGCTTCTAAATATTTTGAAAAAACTAAAGTTGGAGATCAAGTTTCTATGCTTGGCCCATATGGCATATTTTCCATAAAAAGTGATTTGCCAAAAAAAGTATTTATTTGTACTGGCACAGGGGTTGCTCCATTTATTCCAATGATTAAATCTTTAGATTTAGCGAAATTTGATATCACTCTATTATTCGGCACAAAGACTAATGCAAATGATATTGCCTATAATTACTTTGCCGAAAATATTAGTGATACTTTCAAATACATTCAGTGTGTTACAAGAGAAGTACCAAAAAAGAAATATGCAAAAAAAGGCAGGGTTACAGAGGTTTTACAAAGAATGATAAATTCAAAACACCTCGAAGTTAAAGATACAGAGTTTTATTTGTGCGGTTCTAACCAAATGATTGCAGATGTTGTAGATATTTTAAAAAAGAATGGTGCCGATAAAATGTTTTATGAAAAATATGGATAACTATAAATCTGAAATATCTCGTAAAAAAGTTTATTCCTAAATGGACAATTCTTTGTCGGACTTTTGTAATCGAATTTCTCTTCTAAAATCTTAATAACTATGTCTTGAATTTTCTTTACTTAGGAACTTAACTAGTAAATAATTTGAGCACGGATCTACCGTTATCCTCCGCAAATGCCCAAAAATTCAGTTCGTTCGTAATACGAACCAAAATTTCATAGGTTTCTAAACGATATACCTACACCTACCCGATATTTTTAGCAGGTGATTACAAGCTAATTATTTATTTAGAAGAAAGTTATCTTGAAAAGTCTTATACTCTTTGAACCCATAAAAACTACCTCTTTTAATGAAGTAATTCATAATTTTGAAAATCTCTTTTTCAATTTCTTTAAAAGTAATCTCTCCAAACCTTGTTAAAGAAAAAGTTTTTCCATACCCATCTTCATAAATCATATCTATTAAAATAAAACCTTTTTTTTCGAGTTTTTTTACATAATTTGAGAGTGTATTTTTTTGAACTCCGAGCAATTCGCACATTTCCTTATAAGTCATATTTTTATTAGCAAAATGAAGGGTTACCCATTCCAAGTAAGTTAAATTGTGTTTGTTTAGAATTTTTAAAATAGTCTTCACTTTATTTCGATGACTTTGATACTCAGCTAGCCCGAATATATAGCTAGCATTTGTATGTTTTCTAAGGGTGGGATTTTCTTTCATGGAAAGATTATACAAATCGATATGTTGTTTTTTCTATGTGTTCTGGCGCAAATTTTTCATAAATGTATGAAAAACCTTAACAGTTAGAACTAGTAGGAGCGGATAATGTTGATTTGTTCTAAAATTACTCTACAATAAAATCTACACCCATTCTTTCTAGCTCCATTGCCATTTTTTCTTGCAGTCTTGTGTTTTTTGAATCATCATCTAATCTAACAATTCCAATTCCCATTTCAGAACCTGCAAGTAAAGCTTTTGCAACCATTGTTACATAAAGGTAATCTAGTGCGCTTGCAAACGTATCAGCATTCTTGTTTTTATTTAATTCAGCTTGAATTTCTGGGTTAAGTTCTAAATCTTGATATACATCGCTAATAGTGTTTTTATCTAAAAACTTTTGAATTGCGTTACTCAATTTAAACTCCACACCTTCATCTTCTATTTCAGGGTAATCTAAAATAAATGTTTCGTCAGATTCTCTTGCTAGTGACAACAACTCTTCCATGAGAGCCGCTTCTGATTCTCTTTCCTGCTCTATAAGATTTAGGTCTTTTGCAAGTTTTGCAAATATATTTAATAAATTTTCATCTTCTAAGGTTATTTTGCTACTTTCATCTTTAGATTTTTGTAAAACTAAAGATGGAACATGATTTTTAATTTGTAAGGTTATGTTTGGATACATTATGTTTTTGTAATAATTAGTCAGTTTTTATCCTATAGATTTTAGCATTGAAGTGTTTATGAGCGAAATACTTTTATTGGGCAATCTAAAATCTCTTTATTTTGAATCGAAGAACTACTTTTACAACTGGTACCAGAATGTTAAGTTATTCATTAGTTTTGGTATCAATAGCTAACAAAATGGTACCAGCAATTAGGCTAACTATAAGAATATTTAATATTTTCAGATCTCATGAGTCATAACGAATTGAATGCGCATAAGTAGGATACATAGGAGCTGTAAAGGATGAACAACCATAAAATATATGCTAAAAAAGACCTTGTTGAAGGCATACAATCAATAATATTACCTGTAATAACTTCCAACTGCTTCAGAAATATTTGAATGACCATCTTTTTTCAAGAGTTCTGCTAACCCATGGTTTATTTCTCCAATTAATTGTGGCCCCATAAAAATCATGCCTGTAATTAGTTCCAATAAGGTTGCACCTCTTTTAATCTTCTCGTATGCATCTTCTGCAGAAAAGATTCCTCCTACTCCAATTATTATTAGTTGCTTGCCATAATTTTTGTAAGTGTAAGAAATCAATTCGTTGCAAAGCATTTCTGTTGGCTTGCCACTAATGCCCCCTTTAACATGAGGTGGAATTTCATCTTTAATTAAATTTGGATCTTTAACTTTTGTAAGATTACCAATCACCACTCCATTTATTTTGTACTTTACAGCAATTTTTAAAAGTTTATCAAACTCTTCTATGGATAAGTTAATAGGCATTTTTATATAAACTGGCTTAGTAGTTTTGACATCTGAAAGTTTAGAAAGTAACTTTTCTAGCTTTTCTTTTGTCGTAAAAGGTTCTCCTCCAAATGTGTTAGGGCAAGAGATATTTATTGTGTAATATTGACCAATTTGATTCTCTTCTAAATATTTAAGGCAATCATAGTAATCTTGAATGCCACCCTCTTGTGTAGATGTGTATTCTGCATTAGTTTTTGCTATTGAAATTCCTAAAACCAGTTTACCTGGCTTTGATTTTTTAATTCTTTCTGTAATTTTCTTTACTCCATCGTTCATAAGTCCATAGTAAACAACAAGACCTTTAGACTTTTTTAACCGATATAACCGCGGCTTTGGATTTCCGATATACGGGTTTTGGGTAACCGAACCAATCTCCATAAATCCAAAGCTGACGTCTTCAAGTATATTTGTAAGCTTTGCATTTTTATCAAAACCTGCAGAAAGTCCAACAGGATTTATATACTCTACTCCATCTACAACTTGCTTTAACATTGGATTTTTATAGTTAAATGCAAGGCTAGTTAGTTTTTTTGTAACTAGATTGGACCCAAGTAATTTGCCTCTGCTTGTCATTTCATCGTGAACAAATTCCGGGTCAAATTTAAAGAAGATGGGCTTAAGAATAGCTCTATAAATAGAGCCAATAAGTTGATATTTAAACATAGAATGATATTGAAAAATGTATGGTTATTATATTCCTGCTTTGATAGATTTGCCAACAAAAGAGAGGTGTCTAGCAACTAGTGTCTTTTAGTTAATCTCGAATTAAGGTACACACCAAATGCATAGAGGTTTGGTATATGGTGGCCCGAAATCGATAATTAAAATTATTACAGGGTAATGCTATTCGTTAATAGATTGTTTAAACCAAGAGCTCTTTAACCATTCGGTAGTTATTTAACGGAGCTTTGCTAATGAGTTCTACTTTTTTAAATCCATGATTTTCATAAAACTCTATTGCATTTAAATTGTTTGCATTTACAAGCAAAGATACTTTTTTAAATCCTTTTCTTTTTGCAGTTTCTTCTGCAAATTGAATCAATTTTCCCCCAATTCCTTTGCCTTGGTATTCTGGCATTACTGCTAAAACAAAAATGTAGTATTCATCTTCAAAAGCCTCTCTTACAGTGAATATGGAGTATAAATAATTTAAGTGTTTTAGAGCAAAGAATATTATTCCTGGGTCAACCTTTAAAAATTCTATGAAAGAAGGCCAAATGAGTTTAGTTGTTAAATCTCCTTCTGAACAGGATATTAAACCAATGGCTTTCCCATTTTCTCTTATAACATGAGAGTATCTGCTACTTAGCCTATCATCATCTTGTATCCAAAGTTTTGCAAAATAACTTTCAATTTTATTTAGATCTTTGGTACCAAAAAGTATGTGAGATAAATCATCAAATGCAAGGTACATTAGTTTGGAAGCTTGGGTTGCATCAGTTTTTTTTGCTTTTTCTATAGTATATTCGTTTGTTAAAGGCATATAAATAATGATAGATATTAACTATATTATTATACTTCTGCTTAATTTTGAAGCTAGTTTTTAAAATTCAGTGTATTATATTGACAATATAAGTTTATAGTTTTAAATTAGGTCTTATGAATGATTACACAATACAATTTGATGAATCTAAATCTTTAGAGACTTTATACGACTTTCATAATGCACAAATTTTTAGAGTTAATACAGATAATACAGATCTTTTTTTGAGTATTGGTAAAGAATTTGATGCAGAATGTGAAAAACGAGCAGATGATCAAGGTAGAATTAGAATTATTTATGTAGTTGATCAAATCCCTCCACTTACCTCGATTTTGCAATTTATTTCAAATCCTTTTGTAAAAGTAAAATGGGGAGTTTACGCAATAATTGTGCCACAAGATAAAGCAACCTTATCTAAAATAACTCCAATTATTACCTATGGCTTAGGTTTAACAGGCTTAAAAAATAAATTTAGTTTAAAAGTTTTTGATAATTCTCATAGAAATAATCTTAAAGAGGTTATTGAGTGGATGGATCAAAATATGGAGGTACAGTTAGAGGCCAAGATTGATATTAAAAAAATAACTACACCTACAAACTAAAAGTATAGTCTATAAATATTCTAAGGTGTTAAAATCCCACAATAAGATTTAAAGTTTCAAATTGACTTCGGTATTTAATAAGCAAAACTCAGTAAAGCCTGATTCTCAAAATACAAGCAATCATAAAGATAGATATTTGCTTAACCCGACAGAGACTACGTTTATAAAGTTAAACAAAGTATTAGTTAAGGCTATCAAGGCATTTATTAAGGATGGCTTATTGATTTGTGTAGATTATAGATTAGAGTTCAGACTAGCATCAGATCTTATTGATCCAATCCCAAAAGAATTTTTGGATTTTTGCGAGTTGCATAATTTACAAGATATTGCCCGCTCAATGGGATTTGCAAGTTATTTAGACCTAGAATTTGCAAGGTATTTTTGGCTTGTTATTTCAAGAATAGGTAGAAGACATCAGGTGTTTGTTTATTCTAATTTAGATAAAAATGTTGATTATGTTCCTGCTTATGTTATAAATACAAATAAGCAACAAGAAGAATTAGATAAAAAAGAGTTGGTTCCCAGAGTGTATGATTCGGTAAAGAAATGCATTATAAGATACATATTCAATCTAGACCCTGCAATGCTTAATGATAATCCTCGATTAAGAGCTGAATTTAGTAAAATGAAGTTAGGATTAAAGCAAAATATTTATTGGCATACTTTACTTCAAGATTTTCCACAGTTAGACCCAGGTTTTAGTGGAGAAGTTTTAGTTACAAACGAAGAGCTTTTAAAGATTATTGCAGATGTTTTTAGTAAACTTCCTAAATACTATACTAGTTCAGATAAAGCCTACATCGATTCTTTAATTGGTAATCAAGAACAATAAACTTAATTCTTAGTCCACCCTAGCTTTTTATAACTTTCTAAGCCTTTCTTTAGCATTGTTTCAATCTCTTCTTTTAAGACATTTGTATTTTCAGTGTAAGCTTTTTGAGTAATGTTATAGCAAGATTTGCCTTTTAAAAGTTTTAGCATATTTTGGCCGGCAAAATATTCCGGTCCATTTTGGGTAGTGTATTGTGGCATAAAATAAAACCCTACAAAGTTTTTTTGAATCATTAAAGATGCAAAATAAACTTCGTCCCGTACATATTTATCAAATTTAACTTCTCCTGTGTAGATTAAGTGATATGCTCCCTCTGATTCAAGAACATCAAAGTGTTTTGCATATGGTTCAAGTATGGATTTTAGTTGGTTGAATAATGGAACTAATTCAGGGTTTTTGATTGCCATAATATCTATTTTAATAAATTTAGATATTATATCAGTTCAAGTTTAGCTTCTAAGTAACGTTTTTCGTATTCAAAGTGACTTCCTTTAACAGAATAGATTTTAAATTGTACAAACTTTTCTTTAAGTTTTTTTGTCGAAAATTTATTGACTATAATGTCTTTATTGGCAAGATAGTAAACAACCGGCGTATTACTTTTAGCTTCGTTAATTTTATAATTTAAAACTGATAGCCATCTTTTATTAATTTGTAGTAATTGTAAGTCGCTAAATTCCTTAAAGTTAAAAATACCTAAAGGATTAATCAATTTGGCATAAGACCTTCTTAAAACTTTAGACTTTAAAGCTGGTAAGAATAATAATTTCAATATAAATCTAATTAAAGGGTTAAAGTACTCTCCACTACCAAGTAATATAAGTTTTTTTACCTTAATTAACTTATCAATTTCAATAGCCAAAGACCCACCGTAAGATTCCCCAAGTATAGCTGGATTCTTAATCTCAAGTTTATTTAAAAGTTCACTAATGTAAAGGGCTAAATCTTTTAGTTCTCCACTCTCACTTTCTGATAAGCCAACCCCTGGTAGATTTATTGTTATAACAAAATATTTATCTTCCAGATTCTTAACCAGATCATCAAAATGAGAAGCTTGTCCTAATCCAGGTGGTATTAAAACTATAGGACTATTAGAAAGATCTCCATAGGAGAAGTATTCTAAATCGAAGTTGTTTGATTTGTAGATACTCATAAAGTAAATGTATTTAATTTTATCAATATTTGCCTTAAAATTAAGTAATAAATTTTAAATAACAGTTATGAAGATTATTATTAATTTAATTTTAAGTACTTTAGCTGTTTTAGTTGCTGCATATTTAATTCAAGGTGTTGCGGTAGATGGCTTTTTTGCAGCATTTGTTGTTGCGGTGGTTTTAGGAATTGTAAATTCAATTGTCAAACCTGTAATTAAATTATTAACTTTACCGATAACTTTCTTGACACTAGGGTTATTTAGTTTGGTAATTACTGCAGCAATGGTTTTATTAACTGATGCAATTGTACCTGGGTTTAGTGTTACAGGATTTATACCTGCACTACTTTTTGGAATAGTATTGTCTTTAATAAATTCTGTAGTGTTTGCAGTTACAAAGAAATAGGAACATATGTCAATTAATCAAACACCATTTCGGGAAACCATCAGCGCACTAGAATCTATTCCTCTATCTTTAGAATCAACATTTCTATATTCAATCAATTCTGACCAAACGTGGGTATCAGATGCAATAGTTTTATTACAAAGTTTACAAAATCAAATTCCGAATCAAAAAATATCCTTGGTTGCAGACGGTGGTGGAAGTGGCGGAAAAGTTTATAGAGTTGGTGATAATGCCTTTAAAATATCCAAGATTACTCCATTTATATTTGTAGACCACAGAGAACTTTTGGCATCAGAGTTAAGCCAATTGCTAGTATTAAGTAAAGCTTGTTCCAACATAACTGATACGGAAATTACAGGCAAAGTAAAAACACCTAGGATTAAAGGAGGATTTATTTATAATCACGACGGAGAAGTGGTTTGTGGTGTTGTGATGGAATTTATAGATAACGCAAAGCAGTTTTCTGAGATTGAATCTGAACTCAAAAAATCTGGTGAAAATGAAAAATTGAAATATTTAGTTAGGTACAGATCTGAATTATTAGCTGCATTAAAAGCTCAAATATATCGCTTGGGTCTACGTGAAATTGATGCGGGACCTCAAAATACTTTGGTTCAATTGACACAAGATGGAAAAATTGAAAATCAACCAGTTCTATGGTTTATAGATCCTAGTTCTGAAGATATGAAATCTTGAATAAGAATGAATTGAGGTGTAATGCATTTGCTAAGAAAGTCTATAACAATTGCATTTATTATTTGGAATAGTACTGTCTTTAATAAATTCTGTAGTATTTGCTGTTGTGAAAGATTAAGCTTCTTTTTCGGGAATTAGGTCTCTTTCAGACACCAATACTAATGGTTCTGGCGATCCATCGAAAATCTGAACTATATAATATTCTTCTAGTCCTGGGTTCATTACTTTTCCTAAACAGATTGTTCTTCCTGGCTCTAATGTTCTTTGATTTAAGTGCTCGAGTTTATTTCTTGGAGCAAGACCCTCTTTATATACAATATCTTCGTCATAAATTAAACCATAAGCAGCCTCAACTAAGTTCTTATCCCAGTCCATAAGGTAAGGATATCCTCTGTAGGTTTCGACGAATTCCGAAATATCTTTTTGTTGAAGTTGTTCTGGTGTATTCATATATGTAATTTAATTAAAATATAATTCTTAAATTAGGTTTGTACCTAGATCTAAACTTAATTTTCTAGTATTTTAATTTCATCTATTGTGTATACATCTTCCCCTTGCCTTAGAATAATTCCTCTAAGTTTATAGTCATGTGCAGCAATGGTTGCAAGTTTGCCTAATAATAACCTTCTCTTTCCCTCGTTCAAATCAGAAACAGCATCTCCTTGAGATATTTCATTCATTAAGACAGCTAAAATAGTATTAAAAGCAATTTCGCCATCTTCTAAACTAACAGCTTCTCGTAAGACTTTGCAGAGATCAAGTACTTGAATATTGGGGTTAAAAATTTCTCCATCATTTAGAATTCTGTACATTTCCTCGGAAATGAATGTGATTTCTTTTTCTGTGAAAGTAATTTCTTGATGAATTAGTTCAGTTTGCATGTGTGTTTAGTATTAATAAGATTTTGTGATTATATATCCTTGATTGCTTTTACTGCAAATTCATCTGCTTTTTCTTCCACTGTAATTGCTTTAAAAGCTCTTTCTGTTGCAAAAACATCCTTGGTTTCTAAGAACTTTGTAAATTTCTCCTGATCTGCATCGGTTACAATTTCTCCATGCTGCTTAATAAATTCTTGGCGTAAATTCCCAATAATCTTAGTAATATTATCGTCTGTAGAACTTCTTTCTAACTGCTGAAGTTGCTTGTTATAGAATTCCCATTGATATATTCCAATTGCATCAGCTAGGTTGAGATCTGCAAGTTCTTTCCCCTCGCCCATCATGTAAAGTCTTAGATGAACTAAGTGCCCAATTTCATGAAAGATAATAAATAAAGCTAGAATAATAGGCTTTGCTTTAAATTCTTCCAAAGTAATTCCTGTGAGATTAATAATGTGGTTTAATGTTCCCCTTCTATTAATATTTACAAATCGAAAAAGTTTATCCAAATCACTAAATAGCTCTAAATCTAAAGTAATCTTAGCTAATAATTGTGTTCTTAGTTGGTCCCATGGTTGTAAATAAGCAGGTGTTTGACCTGAAGTGCTTTGACTTGTATCTTCGATATTAAAATTTATTTCTGCAAGAAATGTATAGTCTTTTAAATTTATAGCAATGAAATTCTCAATTGTTTCTACAAGCTTTGGGTCAAGATTTTTTTCTTTTAAAGTTGCACAGATATTACTAGCTATCAACAAAGCATTAGCGGGATCTTCAATTACTTGCATAAATACTTAATATAATAATTAACCGTAATTCTATTTTAGTATATACTATATTCTATTCACAATTTAACTTTCTCTATTTATGATTAACACTAATAATGTAAAAAACTTTACCAAAGGTGTAGAACGCCTAATTAACCCCATGGATGTTGGTACTTTGCATTTTATGCAGGGCTTTAATAAGCTTTTACCTCGTGCTGTTCAGGAAATGTTTATTAAATCTTCATCTAAATCAAAGCCATTTATGGGTTTTGTTGTAGAACCATATGCGTATTTTTTGTGTTATGAAATTGAAGATTTAGAAATGGCAAAAAACCTTCTTCCTACTGGTTTTTCTTTAGTTAAAACTAAGATTTTTGATTATGACGATCCAAAATATTATTGTATTTTTGGTTGTTTTACTGCACACACAAGTGCTTTTTGGGGATCACGTGTAGAATTTTATATAATTGCAGAGGATGATAAAACCGGTTTAATGAGTTGGATTATTGTTGATTACGATTCTAATACAATAAGTTACGATAAAAAGTATGGTTTAAAGTCTCCTAACAGTACTAAAGCTGTTGTATCTACAACACATAGAGGAACTTTGATTGTAGATGTTACAAGGGATGATAAATCAAGAGCAATTGTTTTTGAGAGTGATATTACTGTTGGAAAGTTTAAGCCAATGGATTACAGATTGTGGTTAGAGGGTAATCTTTCTATTGGTTATGGTAGGGAGCTTTCAGAAGGTGGAGATGCTAGTATTTTTTCTTTAAAGTTTGACCCGTTAGAGGTAGAAAAAGGTTGGGAAATGCCACTTGATAGTTTGAAGTTAGAAGTTAATTCTTGGTTTCCGGGTTTGTTTAAAAAGACTCCTTCTAAGTTGGCCTGCTTTCCTTATGCTCAGCATTTTGTGTCTGACAGTCCAGGTCATTTTAGTAGTGTAAATAATCAAGAGGAGTTAGTTAAAGAGATAGAAAATATTAAGTTTGAAAATATTGAGGTGTTGTCTACTAAGCCTTTTAAAACTATGTTTTTGCTTGGAGGTGCTGTTTCGTTTGTAATAACAGTAACTTTATTAGCTTTATTGATATTTACGGATTTATAAGAATCTTATAAATGTTTCAGGGTTACTCAAGAAATCTCTCATTAATGAGACGTGCTCTAAGTCTGAATATTTAACTTTATTAATTTGTCCATTTTTTATTTCGAGAATATCAGCGTTGGGTAGTGCCATCAATATAGGTGAATGTGTTGCAATAATAAATTGAGAATTCAAATCAATCTGTTTTTTTATTAAAGAAATTAAAGACAATTGTCTTTGTGGTGAGAGGGGTACTTCTGGTTCATCAAGAATATATAGGCCTTCTGGTACAAGTCTTTGAATAAACAAGTTTAAAAAACTTTCGCCATGAGAAAAGGCGTCGGGATTCTCGCCGTATCTACTTTCTAATCCTTGCCTTTGCGCTTTTGCTGCTCCAGTGGCTAGTAGCTTTGCATATCCTGTGAATTTGACGTTAAACTCTTCCTCCTGTTCTTTTAATTCTGCTTGCGACTGAGCAATTCGTTTTTGAAATCCAAAAAAGTCTTCAGCTCGCATAAAAAACCCCCTATGATTTCTAATTCCCCAGCTTAAAGTTATTTCTTCGGCTAAGTCCTTAGCAGAGCTAAGTGTCTTATCCCTTTTTATATCTATATCTCCAATGGTCGGTAAATTGCAAGCCATTGCCAAACCTTCTATTAATGTAGATTTTCCCGAGCCATTTTCCCCTACTAATATAGTTATTTGTTTTTCAAAGTTAATTTCCTTTAGGTTTTTTAAGAAAGGTACATTAAAAGGATATACATTTGATTCTACTTTTGTATTTAAGGTAATCTTTTTTAGTTGCATTTGACTAATTCTCCTTTACTAAGTTTGTCTGTTTGAGTTGATCCTGCAAACCCATTATGTAATCCTTCTGCTAATAAAGCTTTTACTGACATATATTCATGCTAATAATATATTAACTCTTACAATGAAATCAGCTAATCCTTGATAAAGGAATGCTTCAAAACCAAGTCTTTGTAATGCTTCTACGTTTGCTTCTCTATCATCACTCATTAAAATTTCGTTTGGTTGTAATCCTAGTCTTTCAGCTAAGATTTTAAAGATTTCATCAGTTGGTTTTGTTATACCTTCTTGATAAGAAGTTACTATTACATCAAAGTTTGTATCTAAATTAAATTTTGTTTTTAAATTTTCAAATCTATCTGGAAAGTTATTTGTACAAATAGCAGTTTTAATTCCTTTTGCTTTTAATTCTTTTACAAATTCTTCGGTTTGCGGGTTAATAGAGTAAGAGTCTATTAATAGTTTTACAATCTCTTCTCTAGTTGTATTAATTCCCCATTCCTTAAGTGCATAGTGCCAAAAGTTATCACTATCAATCTCACCTCTCTTGTATTTTTGCATCTCTTGGCTTTTTAAGTAGACAGCAACAATCTGATCTTTAGTAAGTGAGTAGTTGGTAATTAAGCTTTCTATAAATTTTTCAGTACCACCTTCAAAATAAACTCCATCTAAGTCAAATACTACTGCTTTAATCATGCAAAAGGTTTAAGAAGTAATAATGTGATTATACAATTATGGAAAGTTTTATGTAAGATCCACTATTTCTTACTTTTTTTACTAAGTATCCCCTTAACCGAAGGGCTAATTTCTTTATCTGTTCTATGAATGCACCCTAACCAACAACATGGTCTTTTTTTACCTTCTTTAAGTTCTGAAATCATTCTTTTTACATGCTCTTCTCTAGTTTTTTCTTGTTTTACAAAGGTTACCCAACAAATCCACTCATTTCGAGCTAATGGTGTTAGTTTTTCCCACGCTTCGTGTGCTTTTGAATCCGAATTTAAAGCTGTTTTAATATCGCTTGTAAGTTTATGAACTGTTCCGCTACTAATTTTTTGATTTGACATAGTAATATTTTAGCAAAATTAAACTCATAACTTTAGCCATTCAACTAATGTTTCTTTGAGTTTATTTTTCTTAGATTGAATATCCTCTACCCCATCAAAAGTTATTGTTCCTCTAATATTTGAATTCCAAAAAATATCTACATGTGCATTTTGCATAATTGGAGCGGCTTTCTTATCTTCCTTTTTTGCTGTACCCATATGAATAATCAACTTTACTGTGCCATCTTTATTCATTGTGTTAAATGTAATCCTATCTATACCACTGTAAACATAGTTTGGAGCATTCCACTTTATATTTTCTTGTAATGGAATTCCAAGGTTTAGAATAATTTCCCTAAGTAATTCAACTTCTGATTTTCTTACAGAATCTAGGTCGGCTAAAAATTCTCGAACAGTTTTATATTTTTTCATATTCAATAATTAACTTAACCGGCCTGATTATATGCATCTTTAACCCAATCTATAACTGCGCTATCTACCTGCTCTACACTTTCAAGTCTTACTCTATGAGTGCACATTGCATTAAAGCTTCCAGATTTTTCTAATCTATCAGTAAAATCCTTATCTTTAATATTTAAACCTAAGTCTACTCTATCTTTTGTAGATGGTTGAATTAGTGCAAATTGTTTTTTTCTTCTTAAACTGACATATGCATTTTTGGGTGCAACTTCTACATCACTACCAAATTTTTTAATCTCTTCTATTAGTTTTTTGTAGATTGGCAAAAGACTCTCTTTGTCTTTATATTGATTATCTACTAAGCTTTCAGGGTTTTCTGCAGAGCCAGAATCTGTGCCTCTAGATTTAAGTGCTATAAAGTTTGCAAATCCGTATGTTAGTTTGTGTTCACTTTTCAAAAAGTCGATTATCTCTTTATGCTTTTCTATGCCACTATTTTTTACAATTTTGATCCACTCTTCTAATGTTTTTCCTGTATTCTTGCTTAAATTATCAATCATTGTTTGGGTAGCTTTATCCATTAAGATTTAATAATAAGTATTGGTTAAATTTTAAAGAATAAACCTAATATGCACAATAGTTATAATGTAAAATTGAATTGATATAATAGTTGGGTGTATTAATTTTTAATTTGTATTTATGTCCTTTCAAGCTTATTTAGATAATATTGAAGAAAAAACTGGTAAAACGCCACAAGAGTTTATTGATTTAGCTAAAGAGAAGGGTTTTGATAATCCTAAAACTAAAGCCGGTGAAATTATTGCGTGGTTGGCAAAAGATTTTGGTTTGGGTCGAGGTCATGCAATGGCAATTGTTTATATTATTAAGAATGGTGCGGAAATTGGTGATAAACATGTTGGCACAAAAGGTGTGCATAGAGATGAGTCAAGTACTTTGAATTTGAAGGGAAAGAAGTTAGTTTAATTTGGATTCTGCCTGGTTGCTGACAGTTGTTTTAAGTACTCAAGAACCTCTGCAGGGGTTAATTTCATATTATGTGCTAAAGCATTAATAAATTCAGAATATTGATGAATTACTTCTCTGGCTTCTATAGAGACAACTCTAATGTGTGGAGCATTAACTTGGCACCATTTAATCATTTCTGGCTGATAATCTTTCTCGCAATAAATAAAGTCTATGTCGGATAACTCTACTTCTGAGCCAATAATAATTCCTTCACCAGTATTGTGAATAGTGGGAAGTTTTCTCTCACCATAAGTCTCGGTATCCATACCCTTATGTACTAGAGTTTCTTGATGTCTGTTTTTATTGATATGAAATACTATAGGTGATTCATTAAACCATCTCCTAAGTGTATATTCTAGGTACGGGGAGTTGCCAGCTGTAACATATATATCTGTAAGTGTCCTGCTTTGTAAATCTTCTTGATCATCAGCATATATGCTGGTTAGTGTAACCCATTCTCCTGTTTTTATATCGGCAAAAGACTTTAGAACTTTTCTGGCAGATAAAATTTTCTTTTCTTTAGCAATACCTTCAAGTGCTGCACTTCCAGATCCATGTATAAACCCTCTCTCAAATTCCAGCTTATCATTTAGTATTTGAATATATTCGTCAATTATAGACTCATCTACATAATTTAAATCTCCTGGTTGACTAATAAATTGAGTGTTGGGTAATACCACCCAGTTTCGGTTACTGGCATTATAAAAATCACGAACCTCTATATCTGCTTGGTTTTCTCTAATTTCAAACAAGCACCTTGTCTTTACATAAATATTAATGAAGGAATTTATATCTCCAATTAAAAGACGTTTAATGTTATTAGTTAAATTATTTTGAAAAAAATGTACTATAAAGCTTTCAAAGCTATCAAAAGAAGCCATCCATAAAGGCATATTTTTTAATGTGTGCCTAAGAATGTATATATTGTAAATTATATCTATTAATGGAAACCACTCTGGGTTTGGGTGACTGGTTTGTGTTCGCATCTTGTCGGCAAATTCATACAGTTGATTTTTCAATGCTAATTCCAGATTGGGCAATTGAGGGTCAGTATCTGGATCTGAATTTAAAAAAATATAAATTTCTGCCCAACTTTTTAGTTTTCTAGAAGTAAGTATTGGTGCTTGATTAACTAATTCCTCTAAGGTTGTTACCTTATTTTGCCTATTTGGCAATGAATCGTCTTCGTAATCGTGCTCCTCGTAGTCGTCCAATCCTCCCCTGTTCATAAAGATTATGATAATATGTTCCTAGTTAATAATAACATATGTTGTGGGTATATATCACTCTGGGTCGAAAGGTAAGTTTGGGAACACTTAAGGGCCTAGCTCGATGCTAATTTAATTTTTAATTCACATATAAAAGAGAAAATAGGCGGTTTAACTACGGAGGGAACAGGATTCACCCATCCGGGTATCTCAATTTTCTAGAATTCGCCAAATAGTTTTAAGTAGCTCATTAAGAAAATTAGAGACGAACCTTGTTCTCATCCTTATTTCTATCAATGCTCAAATTTGTCACAATATTAACTTGTGCCAAACTTGAGAACGGAGGGAACAGGATTCGAACCTGCGCTAGGGACAAGCCCTACTACGGATTTAGCAAACCCGCCCCTTCAGCCACTTGGGTACCCCTCCGCGTTATTAAGATTAACAATTGTTAAAACTTAATGTATTGGCTTAAGTTCCTAATTATACTAAAGATTTTCAAAAGTACTAAGCAGAAAATAAAAAATGCTATGCTTTTAGTAAACTGATCGCTATAGTCATTACTTGAAAACAACTCTTTCATTTAAGTCACTACATAAACAGTGCTAAAACTAGCACTGAAAACATAAGGAAAATTACAAAATTTAGCACTATACTCTCACTTTTTCTATATAGTCATCGTACGCACAGGCTTGGGCTTGAACATGTGCAAACAATAAACCTTTAAAACTTTCTTCGTCAAGATCCTCTGCAAAGTACTCATATATCAAACCAGGTCGTAAACTACTTAAAATGCAACAAACACCTACCATACAATTAAAAATTTCAATTGGAACATATTTAATTAATTCATTAGCACTAATCTGAAGTGCCTTTGTTGCTTTGCTGAGAGCACTTCCTCCTAATATGCCTCTATCCATAAACTCCTCCCAAAGCTCTATGACCTCTATAGAAGTCTCAGAGGCTAACTCAAAAAAAGTATATTCATATAAATTTGGAAAGGTTTTACAAAAAGCTTTAAAAAAAGTGATAATCCCATCAAAATATTCTACTGTAGTTCGATCTTCTTTATATAAAAAGTACCAAAGCTCATCCCTGTAAACCATGAACTCTTGTATTGCTTTTTTGAGGTCAAGGTCATTCAAAGTATATCCATGGAGAAGCAGGTCTACAATATTTTCCGAGATTTCAATAAAACCTTTCCTGATTTGCTCAAGTTGTTCAGGAGAATAATAAAGAATTCTTTGAGAATTAGATATTTGATAGTTAAGCTGAGCTTGTGGAACCATAAGCTCGTTTGCTATCTCATATTCATCTCTCTCCTGTAAGTTTAACTTTGCCAAGATCATTCTGTTGCGAATTTCATATAGTCTATGAATCCTATGACCTTCGTTCAAAATTCCTCTATCATTTTCTAATTCATCAACTCTATCCAGTAAAGTATCTACTGTTTCCAATTCTGGTTGGTACATTTGCATAAATTAAATATTGGGATTTTAACACACGAAATTTACAAAAAAAATGCACTATTTTAGTTAATAATTTATTTTTAAAAGTTAAATTCTTAATAATATATTTTTTTAATATTTTCTTTATGAGATATAGCATAACTTCAATGCTTGTTTACATAGTAAACTTTATTTTTGGATTAGCAGCCCTAGGATTACTTTTAAGATTTTTATTTAGACTATTTGGAGCAAATACAGAAAGCCCATTTGTTGCCTTTTTATATAATTCTACAAACCCACTTCTCTCACCATTTAGAGGAATCTTTGAACCATATGTTGCAGATGGCAGATTTGTATTTGAATTCTCTACACTTATAGCAATCGCAATATATTTGCTATTGGCTTGGTTAATTATAGAATTTATTAAATATATTGATGATGTATCTGCTAAAAGAACTCTATAAATTAACTATTTGAATTAAGAAAGAAATTCTTAGGTGGCATTTTTTGCATAGCTATTCTTATTCGATTGTATATAGGACCTTCTGTAGGTTTGTTAAAACCAGAATGAATAGGCTTATCAAAGTGCTCAGCCCAATGTGTTTTCTTATATCTTTCATCTCCATAAACATGTTGATGACCCCAGCTATTTACATTTGCTGCAAATCTAGAATCAAAATCAAAAGAATCAAATAAAGAACATTTAACTCTACACCAATACTCATTTGGTTCTTTTTGTCCTCCATCATCAAAATCTCCAAAAGTTATAGAAAGTATCTTCCCTTGTAAATCTGTAGGAACATTAAAAGTTAAATATTGGTTTCCACCCATTACATTCCCATTATCTACAACATAAGAATCAGGAAAATTTATATTGAAAACACCACCATTATGGCTAGGATAATCTTCATATCTAGTTTTGTACCTATAGTAGCTCATTAAGTAAGGGTGTTTTACAGCAATCCACGATATAGCATTTACAAATTCTAGCTGTTCTTCTTGTGACAAGTATTGGGCTTTACTAGTTAGTAATTCTAAAATTCTTGAAGCTTTTGGCCCACCACTTAGTTCTGCACTAGTTAAAAGTTGTAAAAAGTAATCTGCAGGAACAAAAGTCTCGGACGGTTTTCTAGCATCTAAAAGTTCCCTAGATAATCTGCCACTCCCAACCAAGTCTGTAATATAAGAACATCTTGGACATCTTAAAAAAGAAACCTGATCTTTGTATCCACTAATAGGGCTCCCGCAACTTGCACAAGCTACAGCTACGCCTTTACTAAGTTTGTCATCAATATAAAGCTTTTTATTAATCTCTATTTGAGTATCTCTATCTACTTTTGGTGTATCTCTTAAGATAGGTACGCCTGCTCTTTCACTAACTATCGCTGTATGTTTTTGAGTTAATAAGTTATAAACCGCAAATTGCTGATTATCTAAATCTTTTAAAAGAGTTGCATATTCTGGTTTTCTTAAATGATATATTGGTTCTGTCTTGTGTTCTGCTAGGTGAGTTTCGTGTCCAGATGAAACTAGGTTACTTTTACTTAAAGTAAATGCCGAGAATATTGCAGTTAACTCATTAAGTGAAGATGGAGCCTTATCAAATCTTCTTATATCTACTGTGTACCACTCTTCCCTATAAGATCTGCTTTTCATTAAACTTAAAGCTGTAAAACTACCGTTTGGGTGTGAAAAGAAAACTGTACCTCGAGTTGATTCATTATTACCGCTAACAAACCAATAATTATTGGGAATACTTAATATTGCATTTGCTATCTTTCTTTGTTCTTCGAGTTGTGTGGCTATATTTTGAGCAGTAAATTCAACAACTTCATCGGTTACTGTAGAATGATATCTTAGCCAATGAGTTTTATAACCGAATGTATAGGTGCTTAAAATTGAAAGATCTAATGTTCTATTACTTAAGAAAGCAAAATCTGCATTTTGTTTAACAATATCAGAATAATTTAAAACATGAGTAAAGTAACTGCTATTAGCATTAATCTCACATCTTGCAATATCTTGCGGTAAAGTTTCACTGCCACATGCCGAACATTGAGTGGAAGCATGATCTTTAAAAGTAGCAACTTTTCCACAGTTTGGACATGCATACATCATTTCTAAATCGTTAGCAACCGAAGATGCATATTCAATCTCATCGTTATGATTCGGTTGATTAAAATTATGACTGTTCATATTTCTAATTTAATAAGTATGCAGGGATTATCCAGCGTATTAATGGTTGAAGTTTGACAGATGATGTCTAAATTAGGCTCAATTTTGACATTTACATATTTTTTACCGAAATTGCTGATGCAAATTCATTTTCTGATTTTATTCTTACAAAGTTGTAATTTAAGTTTTAAGTCGTAAGATACTGAAACTTAAGTTCAACCCCTCTAGAGATATTTGCTCAAAATGGAGCGGTAGAAGTTAGAGAAGTTGTAAGAAATAGTAATGAATTACAAAATTCAGCAGATGAAACCTTAGACGATTCTACAGATACCAATATGTAAGGCCTTTCGCTTAAAAAGACGATATACTTACGGCCCCGAGAATCGGGGCCGTTTATAGAACTCTTTGGTTATTTATTCTTTAGATTTAGTTTTGATTCTAATACTTGCAGGTTTAGAATTTTCAAGCTTTGGTAAAACAATTTTAACAATACCATTACTAAACTCAGCTTCTGAATTATTTACATCAACCTTGGCTGGTAGCATTAAAGACCTGTACACAGATTTAGTACTAACCTCTTTAATATGATATTTCCTATCTTGCTTTTGCTCGGATTCTTCTTGAACAGATCCTTCAATAATTAAAATATTATCTTCAATTTTAATATTCAAGTTGTCTTCTTTAAAGCCGGGGACTTTTGCTTCTACCATTATTGCTTTTTCAGTTTCGTACATATCTACTTCAAGTGAATCAGTAGATAATGTATTAAGTTCACTTTGGGTCTTATCGTTTACGGATATAGGGTCTGCTGTAAAAAATTCATCAAAAAAAGAATCAAATAGTTGAGAAGGTCTAATTGTTTTTGGGTTTATTAAAGAAATTCTTCTATTATTCATAAAAAATATTTTAATAAATAATATATTTTTAGCAGTAAGTTGCACTGCCTGCTAGTAAGAAATATACCACTACCATATTTTTCTTGTCAATAATTAGATTTTAATTATAGGTTATTCCCAAAAAGTATAAATTAGTAATATACTCGATATATTTAAAGTAAATCTATGCAACAACTTGATACGTTTCGAACTTTCAATTTTGCAGAAATTTATCGGCCTCAATTGAAAGCACTAGCCTCTTTAAAAGTAGGTGAATACTTCTTTGCTATTCCTGCTCTTAAAGCGTTGCAAATAATACGCGATTTAGAAATAAATAACCCTAGTTCTAAAATTTACGATCTAGTTGCCCTTCTTCAATTAGACTTTGCCGAAGAGTTAGAACAACTTACTTGGAGTGATTTTATTAATATTTGCAAAATTAAATCTGACTCAGACTATACTTTATTGGCCAGTATGAGCCTTAACGCACAATGCGAAGTTGGTGCAATTAGAATGCTAGATATTTACGATGCTTTAATTGAATCAAACCCGAAATCTGAATTAGCACGAGTTATTTTTAATATCATTACGACTGTTCCGGGCCATAATCTATATACATTCTCTGCTTTAACAGAAAAAGAAGTAGAAGCAATTGGCGGAATAGGACCTGCAGGTATGAGAGTTTTAAAAAATGTATTATCAGTAATGGGTTTAGCATTTACAACCGAACAAGCTAGGCAGGAAAGCAAATTAAATTTTATTAGCTTAATACCACTTAGAAGATACTTAATTTATAATGGGATTAATAGCCTACAAATCTTATCAAATATGAGTATAGCTAATTTTGATTCGATGATAAATTTTTATGTTCATAGTATTTCATCTTTTAGTTCAGATAATGAAGATAATTTAACTAGAAGTAAAAGAAAGGTAGTTAATAATATAAAAAGAGCGCTCATTGAGGCTAACATTTTTGATTCTAAATTGTTCGGAGAGTCTTAAAAGATTGTAAATTCTAATAAACTGTTTTAAGATCCGAGATGGAAAATCTAGAAAAGCCTTATTTGACTTATAAAGTAAGATGGTCATTAATTAAGACATTAAGAGAATCATTTAAAGAAATGACTCCGGAAACAACACTTAAAGAGGCAGTTGACAAAATAGGATACAGACATCATCTTTCAACAGATCCTCTAAAGAAAGCAAATGTAGATATTAAAGTTAAACTTAAGGACGTAATAGAATACTTAGGTTTAGAAAAATATTTTGCCCAAGATAATAATTTACACGAAGAACAATAAAATTTATGGGAAATAGGCATTTTAAAGGCCCAAGCTTATCAGAAACTAGCGAAGCCTTTCACTTACCTAACCAGTTTTTAAAGCCAGTAAAAGCATTATCATCTTTTGCACAAGAATTTTTGGACTCTAATACAAACTTGTCCCAAGTTTTGGATTTGTATGGTATTTTTTTCTTACCAAACTTAGCTAAAGTTCAAGAATTTAAAACCATAGGAGTTGATTTGGATCTTAAAGTAAAAGACTTTCATGACTATTTTGACTTTCATAAACCAGAACCTTTATTTGACAGACTTTCACAAGAAGATATTGATGTATTAAAACAATCTGATGTGAATTCCTTTTTATACGAACAAGCAGCTAAGATTTCTAATCATGATTCTTACTTAAGACAATTGTTTTTAATGCTTTCAAAAATTAATCCAAACTATACATTGCTTGAACTTTCATACTTATCTATAGAGGATTTATTAAGAAACATGAACAATGATTTTACTGTAAGGTTTATGATTCTTTTAAATCAAATCTTAAGATCTACCCATATTTCAAAGCAAATTGAATCTTTAAAGAGCTCATCTTTAGAGCCTTAAAATAAATTGTAAATTTGCATATACTCTATACTCAGGGTGCTAACCTTTTAAAGGTCGTTTAAAACGGGAAATTTTTTTGAAACAGAAGGACCCTAGATTCTATATATTCGTTTAAAGTCTTAAATCTAAATAGTTCGTTCGTAATACGAACTATTTAAAAGTGTGATCTCTCGCGACAGGTAATTAGCAACCAGACACAAACAATAATACATTCATGATAAAATTGCTCTAATTATATTGAAGTTATATGATAAATAGTATTCATGAGTTTGACGCTAACACTAGTTTAGATGATCAGATTAAAGCGATTATTAACACTATTGATACAGAGGACGATAATATGCCTGCATCAGTTATTTTAACTTCGTTGATTCCGACTCAAGATGAAACTACTGCACCACTAATTGGAATGTTAATTGAGTATGTTCAAGTATCAAACTTATATGGAGCGACCTGGAAACAATTTAAAGATAAAGTAATGGGGACTATGGTAAGCGAAACATAACTTAATCTAGATTAAAATTTAAACTTGAACAAAGAATTTATAAATACAAATCATGGCAAAATTCAGCTACCGGCATTTATGCCGGATGCAACTTATGGGGCGATTAAATCAATTTCATTTTTAGATGCCAAAAATGCAGGAGTAAAAGAGATTGTAACCACAACCCTACACATAGAGCAAAAAATTGGTAGTGTATTTATAAAAAAAATTGGGGGGATTCATAAATTTTTTGGATGGGATAGACCAATCTTGACAGATAGTGGCGGATGGCAGGTTTTTTCGTTAATAAATGCAAATAAAGGTGCAATAAAAGGGAACAGCATTTCAGAGCTAGGTTGCACATTTATTGACCCCGAAACTGGCAAACATTCACTCTTAACCCCAGAATCTTCTCAACAAATTCAGCATAACTTGGGTGCAGATATTGTTACAGTTTTAGATAATCCAATTTTAGGAAACGCAAGTTTTGATGAAAGAAAATCAAGTTTGGTAATAAACACCAAATGGGCAAAAAGATCTTTAGACAAGTTTAAACAACTTAATGGATTTGATTTAAACACTACTCTGCCCCGATTAATTTTAGATAAAGATTTTGAAACTTTGCAAATTAAAAATTCAACAACCGCTCAAAATCGACCGCTAATCGGTTGTGTAATTCAAGGCGGTAACGATTTTGAGCTACGTAAAATCTCTGCAGATGCGTTAATTGAACTAGATTTTGATTTATACAATTTTGGTGGAATGCCACTTCATACTGGAGAAACTTGGAAAACTGAAAGTAAAAAGGGTTTTTACCACGAAATGCTTCAATATGTTTCAGAGCTTATACCTAATCAAAAATTCAAATATGCCATGGGAGTTGGCCAGCCGGATGATATAGCTTTCTGTGTAGATGTTGGCTGGGATTTGTTCGATACCGTTTTACCAACTAGAAATGCAAGACATGGATTGTTATATGTATCTGAAGGGCAAGGCGAAAGTACAAAATCTTATAAAAACTTAAGTTATGATGTTTTGCATATAAAAACAGAAAAATACAAGTTTGATTCAAAACCAATAGACGAAACATGTGATTGTGAAGCTTGCAAGACAGTTTCTAGATCGTACATTAGGCACTTACTGAGAATAAATGAACCTTCGGGCTTTAGGTTGGCTACAATTCATAACTTAGCATTCTATTCTAATTGGATGGACAAAATAAAAACACAGCTTATATAGCTTTGTACAAAAAGTCTAACTTTCTAAATTGTAGCTAATTACGCTTTCACAAATAAATGTATAAAGTTCGTTTATATTTACCTCTAAAAAACTTAATGGCAAGTCGTTTAAGAATAGTGTTCCTAAATTTGATAAATACGCCTAATACACGTATTATATAAAAGCAAATTTAAAAACTTCTAATCACTAAAATTTAGATATAAAATAAGACATGGCAGTATTTTTCAAAAGACCAAAACCAGTTGTACTTGCAATAATGGACGGTGTTGGTGTTGCTCCTCCGGGAGAAGGTAACGCAGTTACATTAGCAGATACACCTAATTTAGACAGGTTATGGCCTAATTATCCTCATACCTACCTAGAAGCATCGGGTCTTAATGTAGGCTTGCCTCAAGGCACAGATGGTAATAGTGAAGTTGGTCACATGACTTTAGGTGCAGGCAAAGTTATTTTTCAAAACTTACCTCGAATTGATAATGCTATTGCCAATGGATCATTCTTTGAAAATCCATTGTTAAAAAGTGCATTTGACCATGCAAAGAAAACAGGTGGAACTGTTCATTTAATGGGTTTAGTAGGGACAGGTTTTGTACATGCATCTATAGAACACCTTTTTGCGTTAATCAAAATGGCAGGAGAAGAGAAAATGAAATCTGATAGAGTTGCGATTCATGTATTTACTGATGGTAGAGATTCCCCACCCGATGCCGCAATTGAGTGCATAGAAAAAATTGAGGCCATTTGTATTCAAAGAAGGGTTGGAAAGTTGGCATCTATTGTGGGTAGAGCTTATGCAATGGATAGAAATAGAAATTGGGCAAGAACTCAAATTGCTTATGATATGTTAGTAAATTCTAAAGGTAATAAAGTAAAAGATTGGAAAAAAGCAATTAAAGAATCTTATTCCAAAAAAATTACAGATGAATACTTAGACCCAATTTTGATAGATTACAACGGAGATGTATACAATATTGAAGATGGGGATTCTGTAATATTCTTTAACTTTAGGCCAGATAGAGCTGTTCAATTAACAATGGCATTTGAAGATAACGAATTTAAAGAGTTTAAAACAACTAAATTTAAAGACCTATATTATGTTGGAATGACTGACTACGAAAACGGATACCCACATAATAAGGCATTCCCATTAGAAAAAGTAAATGCGCCTTTAGGTAAAATATTATCAGATCATGGGTTGAAACAATTAAGATTAGCAGAATCTGAAAAATTCCCCCATGTTACATATTTCTTTAATGGTGCAAATAAAGATATTTACCCATTAGAAACTTGGTTAGAGGTGCCCTCTCCTAAAGATGTAGCAACTTACGATAAAAAACCTGAGATGAGTCAAAAGTGGGTTACAGATGTTTTGCTAGAAAAATTAAAAACAGATGAATTTGATTTTATGCTTATAAACTATGCGGGTCCAGATATGGTTGCACATACTGGTATTATAGATGCTACAAAAAAGGCCATGGAAACTTGCGATGAATGTATAGGTAGAATAATACAAGATGTTTTAAAGAAAGATGGTGCAGTAATAATTACGGCAGATCATGGTAATGCAGAAGAATTAATTGATTTAAAAACCGGCAATCCGGATACAAAGCACTCTACAAACCAAGTACCAGTAGTTATAGTTAAAAACGGTCTGCAAGGTCGCGAATTAACTGTGGGTGGCCTAAGTGATATTGCCCCAACAATTTTAAGATTAATGGGCTTAGAAATCCCTCCCGAGATGACCGGAAGGGACTTATTAGCTTAAATTACATCTCGCTTGTACAAGTCTCAAAAAGTTCTAATAATTTTGCTTCAGTGATACCAAAACTTTCAAGACCATAAATATCACTTAAGGACGGCAAGTCTAATTGATTGGATCAGATACACTAGTAACTAGGTGCATAAGTATAGGCTTGAATGTTTCTAAGCTTGGAGTGTTAATATAAGGTGCTGCAATTGGACCGTCTAGAGGAATTTCATCTATACTCATAAAAAGAAAGTAAGAATTATTGTCTCGATTTTAACTCTTTATAAAACCTTGTCAATAAAATCGAATCCTTAGACTGACACTATCCTTTGAGAATGGTATAAGGTTTTAGTTCGTTCGTAATACGAACTAAAATTATACGGGTTGCTAAAACAAGGGTTTATCCTCAAGACCTTCAGAATAGAGAAAGTTGTTTAGTTTTCAACATTTGTTTGATTGTCTCTCACATCGAGTATCGCTCTATTAATTGCATCATTCACTAATTCGCCAGAAGTAGTCATTATAAAACTTGGAATATAATTTAATATAAGTTCTTTGCTAAGAGTGTAACCACTATTAGTTAGCATTGTAATAATTGCCTGAACAAGATGATTTATATTTTCTGGGGAAGATTTCAACAAGGTTTCAGAGCAATAAAGGGATATATCATTATGAAACATACTTTTAGAAATCAAAAATATATAGCGATTTTAACTCTGCTTTTCTTTATGTCAATAAAAAATTATTTCTTTAATTCAAAACTTTTATTCACAAATTCTAAAAAGAATGGGTGAGGTTCAAGTGGCCTCGATTTATATTCCGGGTGTGCTTGAGTAGCTAAAAAGAATGGGTGCTCTTTTTCGGGTAATTCAATCATCTCCACAAAAAAGTCATCTGGGGAAACTCCACTAAAAACAAGACCTGCATCACTTAAAACTTTTCGATATTCATTATTAAACTCAAACCTATGTCTATGTCTTTCTTCTACTATTAAATTACCTTTTTTATCTTCTTTACCCCAACCATATTTTTTATAAATATTGTATGCAAGTGAATTTTTCTTAACAACGCAATCAAATGAACCAAGTCGCATAGATGTACCCTCTCCCTTAATTGTCTGGTAAGTTGGATCAAACGGAATGCTATGGATTATTTTATTCTTACTTGACTCATCTAATTCTTCCGAAGTAGCATCTTTAATATTAGCTTTATTTCTTGCGTACTCTATACATGCTAATTGCATACCAAAACATAATCCTAAATATGGAATCTTTTGCTCTCTAGCATATTGAATAGCTTTAATTTTCCCTTCTGCTCCTCTATTACCCCATCCAATAGGTACAATTATTCCATCTACATCACTCAAATATTTTTTAGCATTTGATTTTTCAATATCTTCTACATTAACAAATTTATAATCAACTCCAATCCCAGTGCCCCAACTTGCGTGTTTTAAAGAGTGAGTAAGTGAATTGTATGCATCTGGCAATTGATAAGACCCAGTGGCAATATATTTACCTGCAATTGCAATGGTTACTCTTTTTGTTCTTTCTGTCTTGATAGTTTTAGTTAAGTTTTGCCATTTATCAAATAGCAATCTTTTTACTGGTAAACCCAAAAGCTCAAGTGCTTGCCTATCAAATTCTTGCTCTTCAAATTTTTCTGGAAGTTCATAAATTGTTCTTAAATTTGCATTTAATATAATTCTATCTTTATGAATATTACATTGAATCGCAATCTTATCTTTTCTTAAATTATCGATTTCTGAATTAGATCTTAAAACCAAAAATTCAGGTTGAATACCAGCCATGTTTAAAAATCGCATAGATAGTTGGGTTGGTTTTGTTTTGGGTTCTCCTAAATGTTCTGGAATTGGGACATATGTTATATGCACATGGATTACATCTTGTGGATGCTCTAGTTTCATCATCCTAGCGGCTTCATAGTTGTAAACATTTTGATACTCTCCAGCTGTGCCACCTAGTTCTACAATGCAAATATCATGTCCTTCTGCGGCTGCTTTTATTCTCTCAATTATCTTGTTTGGAATTTCGGGTATTGCATCTACTGTTTTGCCGTTATACCCCATGCTTCTTTCTTTATCTATAATCTCCTTGTAAATTTGACCCATGGTTACAAAGTTTTTGTGACCAACTGGTATTCCTAAAAATCTTTCGTAAGTACCTAAATCCATATCTGCTTCTAATCCATCTGCACACAAAAAAGGATCTCCGTGTTCAATTGGATTGATTGTGCCGGAATCAACATTTAAATAAGTCTCGCATTTGATAGCAGTTACATTGTAACCACGAGATTGCAATAAAACTCCAAGGGCAGATGCGGTAACACCTTTGCCAAGGCCAGAAATGACCCCACCGGATACAAATATATATTTAGGATTAGACATAGTAAGAGGAATTAATTAACTATGTATTTCATATTAGAATTTTTGTTCAATAAAGTAAAACGAAATTTTTTATAGGGTATGATTTTATTAGATTCTTTTACTTTATGTTTCCATGAAAATCTTACTTTAGTTGACATTAATAGGTATCAATTATCATATTTTGATTCTGCAATATAAATATTTTTTCTAATATATTTTTCTTTTCTTAAATAATCTCTCATAGGGTTTTTATAATAACAAAATTTAATAAATAACCTTCAACCTTTTTGATCACTCGCAAAAAAGCACTCATTTAGCACTTTTAAATTGATCTATCTATAAATGCTTTTCAAAAAACTGTAACAGCTGGTATAGGTTCCCACTGCAATAAAAAGTGTAATTTTGGTGCAATTTTGATAGTGTTGGATTTGGTATATATTAAACACTAATCCTTACAAAAACCTTGCAGTTTGAAATTTTCCCAACAAGAGAAATTATTGGTTTCAAATAATAAGTTAGTGAGGGTCTATTTGTATTTGAGAGCGCATGTTAAATTTGCACTCAATATATTAGTAATTAGAAGCTTATTTTACATGGCAAACCCAATATCTAATTTTGCCGTTAAAATCGTTCTTAACTTCAATATTCCATTCTTTTTCAAACTCTTTGGTATCTTTATGAGTGTCATCCACCTCTAATAAAATTACTCCATCTTGGCTAAGATATTCTTTAGCATTTAATAAAAGTTCTCGTATAAATTTTAATCCATCCTTGCCACCGTCTAATGCGTTTAAAGGCTCAAAATCTTTTACGGATTTATCTAAAATACTAATTCTTGAAGATGGTATGTAAGGCAAGTTGGCAAATATTATATTTAATTTATTTTCTTTGCTATAGCCTTTTAATAAATTTGAGTTAAATATGCATACTTTATTATTTCCCATTAGGCTTTTAAAGAGTTGGTAATTTTGATTTGCAACTTTTAGTGCTTCATCTGAAATATCTGATAAGCTACATTCAAACAAGGTATTTCTTAAATTAAGTTGAATGCCAAAGGTCAATCCAATAGCACCACTGCCACAACCAACATCTGTAAATCTAACCATTTGGGTTTTCACATATTTAAGTCCTAGTTCAATCAAATATTCGGTTTCTACTCTAGGAATTAATGTACTTTCGTTTACAACAAAATTTCTTTCACAAAATTCTGCTTCTTTTACAATATATTCAACCGGGATATTAAGGTTAGAGATAGTTTTTGGGTCAATATTATGACTTAAAAGTATGTTTAATTCGTAGGCACTAAAGTGTCTCATGTTTATAAAGAAGCTTTAAAAAAGCGGGAAACTGAAAGTTTCCCGCTTTGTAAAACGTTTTAATTCCTAAAAATAGATTTCCCACCACCTTTAAATGGTTTTTTCTTGCCGGCGTTTTCATCTTGGTCTTTCATCTCTTTTAATATGTGTACAAGTTTTAACTTTCTACCATGTCTTTTTACCTCTTCTTTTGCTGTTTCTAAAAGCTCTATTCTTATTAATTCTTTTAACAGCTCTACTCTTTCTTTTGTTGTTTGCATTTTTTCGGTTAAAGTTTTTACTGTTTCATCATCTTTAACTTTTTCTCTAAGCTCTTTAACTTTTTTTGAAAGTTTATCTAATTCTTGATTGTCTGGCATTTGAGCCTTGTGATCTTTTAAATCATTTCTCAAAGTTCTCATAACACCCTTTAGCCTAAAATATTCCTCAACTTTATCTAAATTTTCATCGCTTAACATTCCAATATCTTCTTCTGATACTCCTGCAGTATCTAGTATCTCCGAGTCATTAATAACTTCAGATGTCAAGATCGCTTCTTCTTCTAGGCTTTCATCTTCTGGTGGTAGCTCTTCTTCATCTAGAGTTTCACCTTCTTGAATCACTTCTTCTTCAGGTAATATTTCTTCATCTTCAATCATTGTTTTTGAATTAGCCATAATTAAAATTTAATAATTTAAGTGTTTTGTTTTTCTATCTTACTCGAAAAATCATTTTTGAGCTAGAGTAATTGGGTAGTATGCGTATATAATCTATATAACAAATTTAATATTTTCTAATTTATATCTTAATTGTTTAAAATGCTTATTCTAAATTTAAAAACTTATACAGAATCCACAGGTTCTAATATATACAACATTTTTGATTCTTTAAATTCGGAAATTGAAAATAATCCAAGGTTAGCAGAACTTGTTGTTGCTGCTCCTTCAAATATTTATTTGGCAGATTTAAAAAATAAATACTCAAAAGTAAAGATCGCTTCCCAAACAGTTAGCAGTAAATCTGCTGGTAGTACAACCGGTTGGATTCCTGCAGATAATCTAATTTCTTTAGGGCTAGATTTAGCAATTTACAATCATAGCGAAAATAGGCAAAATATGGATACAATTGTAGAAGACATAAAAGACATTCAAGCTAAGGGTATTAGACTTGTTGTTTGTTGTGAGAATGTTACAGAGGCAAATAAAATTTTAGAAGCAAATCCATTTGCAATTGCTTACGAACCAAAAGATTTAATCGGATCTGGAATTTCTGTTACAACAAGACCAGAAGCTGTTACTGAATTTATTAAAACTATTAAAGGCAAAACCATGGCAATTATTGGGGCAGGTGTTTCTACTGGTGAAGATGTTGCAAATTCTTTAAAGCTTGGTGCAGAAGGTGTTTTACTTGCATCTGCATATGTTAAAGCAGAAGATAAAAGTGCAAAGTTATTAGAATTAGCAACACCATTTTTAGGATAAGGGTTTATTTTTTATATTAAATAAATGGGTATTGGCGGGGAAATGAATTTGCTAGCAACAAGAGTAGTAAGGCAAGATATTATAAAAGAAATTCCAACTTTGAGAGAGGAAATCAAAGCATGGTTAAATGAAAATCTGATACCTTTAGATAAAGCATCAGCTTTTGTTAATGTAGATATTACTGGCTATATAACAGTCCATTTATTCATAACAGAAGATTATATTACAATTCTTAAACCAAGGCTCAGATCCTATTTTGCCAATTTTTTTATTAATCAGTCAGGAGATATGCAATGTAAGTTTCTATTTTCTGAGACTGTAGCTTCTTGCTCTGGAATTATTGACCAATCTTATATAAGTGACTTTGTAAGAAACAATAATTGTTGGAAATTGGATTTAAATTTTCAAGGCGAGGCATAATTTAATAAGAATCTTAAAGCTTTAATGCTAAACTATATTTATTCAAAGTTTACTTATTGATTTATTTTAAATCTAAAAACTTATTGTTTGTGTAAGTTACACTCTTTAGAAAGCTTGTACTTATTACAAAAAAACATAGGACAATAGTCCTATGAATTTATAACTTATTACTTAAAACTATTCTATGACATACGCAGAAATCCAATCTGTTCTTGCAGACAAGGCAGCATTTTTGCTAGATTATAAATCCCCTACTTTTGCAGGGCAAGAATTTTACAAACCAAATGCAAATTGGGTAGATGAAGTTATGCACTTTTCTGATAGAAGTGAAAAGGTTCAAGAAAATTTAAAAGCACTTTACGGTGCAGGAAGACTATCAAACTCAGGTTATTTATCAATTTTCCCAGTAGATCAAGGAATTGAACATTCTGCTGGTGCAAGTTTTGCTAAAAACCCAATGTACTTTGACCCAGAAAACATTGTAAAACTTGCTCTAGAAGCAGGTTGCAGTGGTGTTGCTTCTACTTTAGGTGTTTTGGGTTTGGTAAGTAAAAAATATGCAGACAAATTACCTTTTGTTGTAAAAATTAATCACAACGAACTTTTAACTTATCCTAACAAAGCAGATCAAGTAATGTTTGCATCTGTAAAACAAGCGTTTAACATGGGGGCCCGTGGAGTAGGAGCCACAATTTACTTTGGATCTCCTGAGTCAACAAGACAACTTCAAGAAGTGTCCCAAGCTTTCGCTTTGGCACACGAATTAGGAATGTTCACTATTCTTTGGTGCTATACAAGAAATGGTGCATTTAAAAAAGATGGAGTTGATTACCACACATCTGCAGATCTTTCTGGTCAAGCAAATCATCTTGGCGTAACAATTGAGGCGGATATTGTTAAGCAAAAATTACCAACTCTAAATGGAGGTTATAAAGCTTTAAACACTGGTGATTCTAGTTACGGTAAATTAGACGAGAGAATGTATACAGAACTTTCTACAGACCATCCTATTGATTTAACAAAGTATCAAGTTGCTAATGGCTATTTGGGCAAGATTCCTTTGATTAGTTCTGGTGGAGCAAGTGGAAATAATGATTTACAAGAAGCAATCGAAACTGCTGTTATTAATAAAAGAGCTGGTGGAAGTGGCTTAATCTTAGGTAGAAAAGCATTTCAAAAACCATTTGAAGAAGGTGTTAAATTGTTAAATGCTGTTCAAGATGTTTACCTTTGCCCCGAAGTTACAATTGCGTAATTTAAGCTTCATTAATAGATTTTTCTAAATATGCCCTAGTAATTAGGGCGTATTTTCTATTTCTAGTGAGTTCTAAATTAAAACCCAAATGTTTTAACCTTCTTACTAAATATCTTACAAACGAGGAGTTAAACCAAGCAAAATATATGGGTATTTGAATAAAAGCTACTCCAATTGGAGATAATAACTTTATATACTCTTCAAGTTTTTCTAAGAAATATATTCCAATTACTTTAAAAACAATCTCTTGATTATTTTTATATTTTTCCATTAATCTTTCAAAAACCAACCCAAATGGCCCGCGCGGAATACAAAATAATGCATCAATATCTTCAATTCCTTTTGCCTTAATTACTTCTTCGGTTTGAATTATTGTATTTGGATTATAAAAATCAGCTTGTATAAAAGTGTAAAGTGATTCTATATCTTTCGCAGTAGGCAAATTTAAATAGTTATTTGTACCTATCGCAATAACTCTTGACCTATCAGGTAAACTTAAATGAATATTACCAAATCCAAACAGCTCTAAAGCATTTAATGGGTTTAACCCAAACCTCTCTATTAAATAGACTAGAACACTATTTCCAATTAATTCCTCCATAATAAAATCGTAGTCACTGCTCCATTTATCCCATGGCTTAATACCTCTTTTAATCCGTTCAGTCTCATCTGAAATAAATTTAGCAGTTATTTGTTCTAACTCTTTCTCTAAATCTAGCCTAATTTCGATTTTTAATTGATCTTTTTCAAATCTATCCATGTTTATGACTCGCTATGAATTCTATTAAAAACTTCACAAATATGTTGAGCAATAGCAAAATCTTCTAACGCCTTTTTATTCCCAAAAAAAACATCTCCAGAGTCATACTCAAAATACATGCCCCTTAAATATTTTCTGTAAGCTGATTTATCCATCGGAATTAAATTCCCACTTTCATCTTTACTTATTACTAAGGTGGGTGCATCTTTAAACTCCGTCATTATAATAAGCTTACCATTGGGAGCTAAAGCTCCTATTAGTGAACTGAGTCTATCAACAATTGATTGATCAGAGTCAAAAATTTCCTGTTCATAGTGTTCGTAAGATAAAGTATTTGCACTAAGTATTATGTCAAATTTCCCAATATCTTTTGGTAGATTTGAATAATCTCCACATACAAATTTAATTCTGGAATCATCAACTTTATCTGGTCCAAAATTAACATCTAAACATGTAACTTGTAGTTGTAGATCTGACCAGTGATTTAAAAGTCCTTGAGCCGCATGTCCAGTATAAGAACCTGCATCAAGTATAGTCTGATTTTTTTCCAAAGCAATTAAACCACAATGAATAAACCGCAGGAGTTGTTCGTTGTACCTATCCACAAATGTGGATTGATGACCGTAGATTACGTTTAAATTTTTCGTCATTTTGCGATGATAACATAGCTATTGCATTTACTCATAATGAGATATACAATTACGTGTTTAAATTACTAATTTTTATATTTATGAGACCGTCTAACCGAGTTGTTATTGTGGGTGCAGGAAATGTAGGCTCTTCTATTGCCTATTGTTTAATTTCAAATGAACTTTCTAAAGAAATCTTAATGATTGATATTGCAGATGATTTAGTAAATGCACAAGTTTTAGATATGCAAGATTCTTGCAATTTTACAAAAGGAATTACAGTTAGAAAAGGTGATTATTGCGATTTAGAAGATGGCGATATTGTAGTAATTACTTGTGGAGCTGCACAAAAACCAGGACAAACAAGATTAGATTTATTAAAAATTAATGCAAAAATTATAAGAAGCGTTTTAGATAAAATAAAAGAGACAGAAAAAAATGTATTTATATTAATGGTTACAAACCCTGTAGATGTACTAACCTATATCGCAATAAAAGAATCAGGATTGCCAACAAATCAGGTATTTGGAAGTGGAACATTTTTAGATAGTGCAAGACTAAGAGTTGTTTTAGCTAGAAAACTGGGTATTGGAACTACATCTACTCACGCACATGTTTTGGGTGAACATGGAGATACATCATTCCCATCTTTAAGTACTGCAAGCGTATCTAGTATTCCACTATCAAATTTTATTGAGATTAACGATCAAACTTATTCTAAAATAACCGAAGAAGTGAGAGATAAAGCGTATGAAATAATCAAGGGTAAACAAGCAACGTATTACGGAATTGGTTCTGCGGTAACTAGAATTGTAGAAGCAATTTTAAAAGATGAAAATAGAATAATGCCACTTTGTACATTACTAGATGGTGAGTACGGGCATAAAGATGTTGCAATTAGTGTACCGGTTAGAATCGGATCAAGTGGCGTAAAGATTTTTAAAGAGATGACTTTAAGTAATAGGGAAAAAGCTATGTTTACTCACTCGGTAGATGTTTTAAAGAAGAATATTAAAAGTTTAGAGAGCGCTAGTTAAAGATTAAAAATTTTAAAATCAATTCGAATTAACAAACAAGGGGCCCCGACAACGTCGGGGCCCCTTTAATAAGTTTTTATAATCTTTATTTTTTTAAAAAGATCTTTAAATCTACTGTTACAGCTCTTGTTTGAGTTAGTAGTATTGGGTTTATATCCAAACTCTCAATTTCAGGGTACATTAATACCATCTTTTGAACAGCTTCTATTACATCTAATAGCTTTTCTAAAGCTAATGGACCTTTTCCTCTTGCGCCTTCAACAATCTTCATAATCTTAGTTTTTTTAAGATTTGTTAGCATAGTTTCTCTAGTTGCAGGCACTAAAGCATAATTAATATCTTTATATACTTCTGTATAAATTCCACCTTTTCCAAATGCAATTAAGTGACCAAAACCAGGCATATCTTTTTCGTAAACGTTACTACCACCATCTCTATTAGCTCCAATAAAGATCTCCTCTTCTGCTTTAATTTGTTCTTGAATTAAAATTGTTGGAGTTGCAACATTAAACTCTGTTCTAATCATAGTTTCAAGTTCTGTATAAGCAGCTCTAAAATCTTCATCACTAGCAATGTTTAAATACAAAGCCTTCTTTTCGGTTTTATGGGCAATCACATCTGTTGTTGCTTTTAATACAACTGGGAAAATAGGTTTTGCAAATTCTAAGCCTTGTTCTAAAGATGTACTAACTACCTGCTTTGGTAATTCTATCCCAGCTTCTTCTGCCAACATTGCTACTAATTTTTCAGGTAGGGCTGTAGTTTCTTTTGTTGTGCAAGCTTCAACTTCGGCTTTATACTTACCTGTAGAAACAAGTTTCATTGTTTCTTGCTTTGCTGTATGTAATGCTTCAAAATTTTGTGAAAGATAGTTGCTATATTTATACATAGCCTCTATTACATCTACAGCATCTTTAATGTACCTAAATGCAGGAATGTTTTCATCGTAAAGTCTTTGTAAACCAAAAGAAACGTATTTACCACCCAAGAACACTGGGTAAATAGGTTTTTTGCTAATTTTTGCACTATTAATTATTAATTTTGCAGTATCTTCTACTTGAGTTACAAGTTGAGGTGTCAAAATAATTAATATTGCATCTACATTCTCATCTTCTATTAAAACATCAATAGGGGCTTTAAATCTTTCTGCTAATGCGTCTCCAATAACGTCTACAGGATTGTGTAAACTTGCAGTTACTGGCAAGAATGGTTTTATTTTTGCTTTTGTCTCTTCTGAAATTTCTGCCATTTTTAAGCCATGATTCATAATTGCATCTGTAGCGATAATTCCAGGACCTCCTGCATTTGTGATTATCGCTACTCTATTTCCCTTTGGTAAAACTGACCATGAAAATGACATCATCATGTTAAACATTTGATTAACTTCGGTTGCAACAACAATTCCAGATTGCTCCATTGCAGTTTTGAATGTTTGAATTGAACCAGCCATTGAACCAGTGTGTGAAGAGATAGCTTTTTGAGCTTCTTGACTTTCACCAGGTTTCAAAATAATTAATGGTTTTTTAGCTTTAGAAGCTGTATACATCTCTGTTAATTTGTGTCCTGCGCTAATTTCTTCTATGTAACCACCAATAACTTTAACTGAATCATCTGCAATCCAGTTTTCAATTAGGTCGTTTTCGTTAATATCTGCTTTGTTTCCAAAAGAGATAAAATGAGAAAATCCTAAGTTCTTTTCTAAAGACATGTCTAAAATAGCTGTACAGAATGCTCCAGATTGAGAAAGAAATGCTATGTTTCCATCTTTTGGCTTTGATGCAGCAAAAGATACGTTAACTTTAGAACCAGGGATAATTGCACCCAAGCAGTTTGGACCAAGTATTCTAATATTATTTTTTGTAGCAACCTCTTGAATCTCGTTTTCTAATTTAATACCTTCGTCTCCAACTTCTTTAAACCCTGCAGTAATAATTACAGCTCCCTTAACATTTTTTGTACCTGATTCTTCTAAAATTCCTTTTACAAATTGTGGAGGAACAACGACGCAAACTAAATCTACATCTGTTGGAATGGAAGCAATTGATGGATATACTTTTAATCCCATTAATTCTTGATATTTAGGATTTACAGGGTAAATTTCACCTTCGTAGCCTGCTTTTATTAAATTGGACATTAATACAGAACCTAGTTTTATAGGATCTTCTGAAACGCCAACAATGGCAACTGATTTTGGCTTGAATAAAAAATCTAAGTCTGACATAAACTTTAAAGTAATAATTTAAATAGTTTTACCGTTATATAGTTATATTGTTTTACAGTAATATCCTTAAATATACAATTTCTTAATTAATTTACTTATGAGCACTTTTTGATTCTCTCATATAAACGAACCAATATGCTACTACTACAAAATCTTAAGAAAACAATTTGTGTGGTAACTTTACCCCATTGTTTTTATTCCATATTCTTTTAGTACAGCTTTTACCTTTTCTACATCTTCTTTTGTGGCATCTGGAATTCCTTCAAGTTCGTACTTGCCATATATTTCAAGCCACTTATATTTACCATGTGTGCCATAGGGTAAGATTTCTGCAATATCAAGGCTTTTTAGTTTAGATAAATATTCTGCAAGCATTTTTATATGATCTTCTGAATCTGTAATTCCTGGGATTACTAAAAATCTGATCCTTAATCGTTTTTCATTACTTTCTGCCAATCGGGCATCTAAGTGTTGAATGTTTTCTAATATATGAGTATTTAAAACACCAGTTAGTTTATGATGCTCCTCTTTTAACAAGTGTTTTATAGAAACCATCCAGTAATCTATGTGAGGATACAGCTTATCTACAACAGATTTTGCAGTTCCAAAACAGGTATCTATTGTTGTATGAACTCCTTCCGATTTCAGTTTTGCTGCAAGTTGTGCAACAAAGTCAGATTGGTAGGTTGGTTCTCCGCCACTAAAAGTAACTCCACCTTTTACTTTGTCTGTTCCACTTTCTGACTCAGATTTCATCTCGTCCTTAGTTTTTGAACTTCCTTCCCAATACTCTCTATATTTCAAAACCTCTTTAGAAAGTTGTTCTACAGTGTATTCTTTACCTAAATTTCTCTCTCCCATATCAATATTGTGGCAATATTTGCACTTTAGTGGGCAACCTTGAAAGAAGATTACAGTTCTAAGGCCGGGTCCATCCACCGTTCCAAAAGATTGGATTGAATGGACCCGGCCTTTAATTTCAGATGTTGAGTTAGATTCGTTCATGGAATGTTCTTGCAATCACTTCGTCTTGTTGATGTTTGCTTAATCTATTAAATAACACTGCATATCCACTAACTCTAATTGTTAATTGTGGGTATTTTTCTGGATGAGCTTGAGCATCTAATAATGTTTCTTTATCTAAAACATTTACGTTTAAATGGTGAGCTCCTTTTCCTACAAAGTATCCATCCATTAATTGAACCAAGTTGTCTGTTTGTTCATCTTCTGACTTACCTAAAGAGGTTGGAACAATTGAGAATGTGTTTGAAATTCCGTCCTGACAATAACTGTAAGGTAGTTTAGCAACTGTATTTAAAGATGCTAATGCTCCATTTTCATCTCTACCGTGCATTGGGTTTGCACCAGGTGCAAATGCTACTCCAGAAAGTCTACCGTCTGGTGTAGAACCAGTTCCGTCTCCGTAGAATACATTGAAAGTAATTGTTAATACTGACAATGTATGAATTGCATTTCTATATGTTTTGTATTTTCTTAAACATGTTGCAAAGTGCTTAACAAGGTCAACAGCTATGTCATCTACTCTGTTATCATCGTTTCCGTACTTAGGATAATCACCTTTGATTTCATAACTTTCAGCAACTCCATTTTCGTTCCAAATTGGTTTTACTTTTGCATATTTAATTGCACTTAAAGAATCTGCAACTACAGATAATCCTGCAATGCCAAATGCCATATATCTTTTTACATCTACATCATGTAATGCCATTTGAACTCCTTCGTAGTTGTATTTATCGTGCATGTAATGAATTATATTCATTGTGTTTACATATCTTTCTGCTAACCAATCCATCATCTCTAAGAACCTTGGGTAAAGCTCATCATAATCTAAATATTCATTAGAGTTTAAGGCATCTTTATTTGGGACAATAACGTCTCCACCTTTGTGTCCTTCTTTGTGTGTAAGAGGTTCTTCTTTGCCACCATTGATTGTTAGTAATAAGACTTTTGCTAAGTTACACCTGGCTCCAAAAAATTGCATTGCTTTACCTACTTCCATTCCAGAAACACAACATGCTATTGCATAGTCGTCTCCGTAATATGGTTTCATTAAGTCATCGTTTTCGTATTGAATAGAGCTTGATGTAATTGATTGTTTTGCACAATAATCTTTCCAAGATTGTGGTAATTCTTTTCCCCACAATACTGTTAAGTTTGGTTCTGGTGCTGGGCCTAAATTTGTAAGTGTATGCAAAAATCTAAAAGAGGTTTTTGTTACTAAATTATTACCATCTAAGTCTGTTCCACCAAGTACCATAGTTATCCATGTTGGGTCTCCAGCGTATAAGTCATTATATAGTTTTGGTCTTAAGTGTCTTACTATTCTTAACTTTATTACAAAGTCATCTACCATCTCTTGTAATTGCTCTTCTGTATACTTTTTAGATGCTAAATCTTGTTCAAAATAGATATCTAAAAATGCATCAATTCTACCCAAAGACATTGCTGCTCCATCTTGTTCTTTTACAGATGCAAGGTAAGCAAAGTAAATCCATTGAATAGCCTCTTTAGAATCAACTGCTGGTTTAGAAATATCAAAACCGTACATTTGTGCCATCTCTTTAAGTTTAGTTAATGACTCTATTTGTGTAGATACCTCTTCTCTTTTTCTTACTGTCTCTTCTGTCATTTCTCCATCCATGTCGCTTAGGTACTTTTGCTTGTCTTGAATCAATTGATCTACTCCATAAAGTGCTACTCTTCTGTAATCTCCGATTATTCTTCCTCTACCATAATTATCTGGTAAACCAGTAATAACATGTTTGCTTCTTAATAATCTTTGATCACAATTGTATGCACTAAAAACTCCATCATTATGTGTTTTTCTGTATTTAATAAATATGTCCGAAACTTCTTGCGGGATTTGATATCCATATTCCTTTGCTGCTGCTTCTACCAATTTAATTCCTCCAAAAGGCTTAATAGCTCTTTTTAAAGGGGCATCTGTCTGAAGTCCTACAATAATCTCTTTTTCTTGATCTATATAACCAGCCTTATGGCTTACAATTGTTGATGGTGTGTTTACATCTAAATCTAAAATTCCTTTTTCAAGTTCCTTTTTGATTAGTTCTGAAGTTTTATCCCACAAATCTCTTGTTCTTTCTGTTGCTCCAGCCAAAAAGCTTTCATCTCCACTATATGCTGTGTAGTTTTTTTGAATAAAGTCCCGTACATCAATTTCTTCTTGCCAATTGCCTTTTTTAAAATCCATAAAAAGTATTTAAAAAATATTGATAGTTAAATCTGGTTAATAGAAAATCTATGTTCAGATATATAATACTAAAAAATTAGGGAGTCGGCTCTTAGCGGGACAATTGACTAAAATTGTTGCCAATTTTGAATCTCGTTGGTGGGTCGGCTGTGACCCGAATATTGTAACTCTGAAAGGGTTTAAAATCAATTGAGTGAGGCGGGCTTAAGATTCGGCTATTGAAAAATCAGGGCTTATTACGTCTATTGTTTGGTGATATTCTTGTGCAAAACCTTCCATCATTGCAGTGTTTTGTTCATCTGCAACTAAATCATCAAAAAGGTTGTAGTGCGGGTTATGCTTTACAACACCTTGGGTATTTTTAAAATATTTGAGGTATTCAATAATTTCTGTAGCACTCATATTATTATTAATCTCATCCTTTTCTAATCCGATTTCGGCTGCAGCAGAATCTACTAACCCTGCTAAGTTTGGTGTTAGAAAGTAAAGTATATGATGATCTTCAAATCGCATTATCCCTGCTTCATCTCCTTTAAATCGTATGGCATCTTCCAAGTGGAGCCTTCTATTCCTAAGTGATTTTAATAAAGGTTGATAAAGCTCTTCAATAAAATCTAGAATTGGTAAACTAAAAAGAAACTGATCTCTTGCATTTTTAAATTCTTTTATTAAGTGATCTCTTTCCTCTCTTACAGTAGTATTTCTAATTCTTTTTGCCATATCGATGAACCACTGAACGCTGTATTCTGATTCTTCAAATTCCTGATAAATGTTATGGAAAGTTTCCACTATCGCACTATCCGTTATTAAATGTTGGTATTCGGGTTTAACCTCAAAAAAAGTATGAAATCTTTCTATTAAAATATTGTCTTGTGGTTGGTTCCAAGCAAAATCTAAATTGTTCATAATAAAGATTATATCATGATGACAATAAATAGTAACTTAATAAAATCCTGTATTTGGCTATTGTATGCTAATATTGAAGACACACTAATTTAAAATATTAAAGTTATATGCCAGATAATAGTATACAAAGATCTTATAGTGGTTCTCCCGATTTATTTCCAATTGGATCACATGGTTATGAGATGGAAAAAAGATATCAACGTTACACAGACCCAATACACGGGTTTAGTGTAAATGCTGTTGGTTCTGGGACAGAAGAAGACCCGTATAACGAGGTAATGATTATTCGTAGTGATGGTTATTATGTACATGCTATAGGAGTTTATATAATGCTTCGATACGTTATGGAAAACAAATTAGAAATTAGGTATTTAAAGATTGGTAATGATACTTGGTTAATTGAGGACAATGGTCATTTTCACATACTAAGCAAAGCCTTCCCCGAGGATAAAGAACACTATGCCAAGGTGATTAGTGAGGTTGAGAGGTTGTTTAGCGAAGGGTGATACTAGTTCTGAGCGGAATAATCTCTTAATCTAGTACTATAAAATTGACGTAATCTTTGTATCACTACTTTATTTGTTCTGTAAGGTTTAATTTGCGCTTTATCTATACGCATAACTTTTGGAATAGCAGGAGCATTCTTTACTAGAGGAATATTATCAATAATTGTATCGTTGTTACTTCTATTTAAATGTCTAACATATAATTCTGGAATAGATTCAACAGAATCAACCATGTTTTGAATATCTGTATTTCCAGATACTGTGTAATCACAATCAGATGTCGTAGATGTAAAAAAAGCTCCAGAAGGAAAAGTGTATACACTGTTAACAATTACATTGGTTTGGGATACATTTTGAACTCCTTTCGAGGCAATTGTCATTACTTTAATATCATTATCACCCATACGTTCTTTTGCAGAGTCATATAATTCCGCTATTTTTCTGCCACTTATTACAAAGTCATCTAATACAAATATCGATTGATAGTTACCGGGTACATTAGTAACTTTTAGTCTATTTGCTAATTCAGATTTACCCATTTGTTGTAATAATCCTAATATCTTTTGATAAACTAAATAAGAAACATAACTGTGGCTGTTTAAATCTGCTAATCCCGCATTTGCATTCACGTATATTGCCACATTTTTCCCAGTTTCTAAGTCAGAAATAATTGCTTGTGCAATTTTGTCGATAGCCTGCTTGTATGCCACAAGATCAATTATGTAAAACTGATGCTCAATATTTTGTATGACTTCAACTAAACCAGCTGTTTCTTCTTGTTTAGTTTTAAGCTTTTCATCTGTAAAAACAGAGTTTTCAGTTGGCATATAAAGTTCTTGATAACCATAAAAGTCTCTATTTGTTGTATATTTCCCATCTGCATTACGTTTAATTCCATTAAAAGCATTTGCATTCTCCTTTGCTTGTTTAAAAAATTTTAATAGTTCTTTAATCAGAAGCTTATCTACCAATTCTGCTTGCATATCATTATCTAAACTGTCCGGAATTGGATGAGTTACTGAATCTCTATTAGGGCTTGATATTAGCAAGTTATTGATCGGTAAGGTGAATTTATCAAAATCGATAGATTCAGCTTGATTGTGGTCGTTAATGGAGATTGCAGTCTCCAAATCGGAACTAATAATATCACTCATAGATTTTTCTAAATGTTTATATATTAAACCATATTTCAATAAATTTCACTCGGAGATTAAATGTAGAGAGACCGCTAGAAGCTAATATGGCGTAGGATTTAAATCTCTGGATTACAGACGGCGTATCCTAGCTCTAAGGAGGTTTAAATGCAATGGGGATATTGTTGCATCTAAGAAATAGATGTTAACTAAAAAGATTAAAATAATAATTCCTAATTTAAATCAAAGCCTTGCTTATGGAAGCAATTTGGGATTTCCATCTTTGATTGAGCCCTTGAACTTTGTAATCGCTAGAAAGGCGTTCAGGTAGTTTGGACAAAATATTTAGATAATCGGATTTGAGTTTTGCAATATCAGTATAGTTTTTAGCGTTAATTTGGTTGATTTGATTTGTTGCATTTCTTAAAAATTCAATTGCTGTTTCTACTCCTTGAGGTTGTTGCTTTAAATTAAGCGAATAAACTTCGTTAATTATTGTATTAAAAGTTTTTAATGCATCTCTTACCATGCTTTCTACTCTTTGTTTTTGGCTTTCTAAAGCTTGTGTAGCTTCAGTTTGTGCTTCTGATACTCTATCTCCAATATTAGAGAGAACTTCTCCTAAAATACCTACACTGAATAATGTAGTTGTTCCAATTAATCCAGTAAGTGTTAAAGCTTTAGAAATAATTTTTTCATCTGTGGTAGTAGATGGGTATATATTTGGTAGCATTCCTATACAAAGCATTGTAAATTGAAAAGACTCACTTACAGTCATTCTGGCTGCACTTTCATTAACCTGTCTTATAAATACTGCATCATGAGCTTTAGGGCTTGGTTTACTAGAAAGACTTGAATTTTCGTAAATATATCCTAACAATAGTCCTAATGAAGTAAATACATCAAATTTCCCATCTTTTGTTTTAGTAGTTCTAAATTTATCTAGCCATTCATTTGAGATCACCTGTATTTCGTCATCAGGTTTAGTTGGAAAAACTCTCTTAAATAATTTACTAATACTTGTTACAAAATCAGTGTAATTTAGTTGGTCAAAAACATCTGAAGAAAACTCTGTCAAAGGTGCTTGACTACCTGCTTGTTCAGTATCAGTCATTGGATCTCGTGGTATATCAGGAGTGCTACTCATAGTATTAAGAAAAAGAATATTTCGAATTATAACATCTCCAAAATTGTGTTTAAAGTCATGCAAGTAAATAGTTCGAGAAACTTACATACTTACACATATATTTAAAAACTAGTATAATTCCTTTATGCAAGACATAGAAAATACTGAGAATATCAAAATGGAATTCACAAAAGCCACCTATGAAGGAACTTTCTCTGTAAAAAGACCTTTAAAACTAAACTTTTTTACCGGGAAATCTGTGCAGTATCGATTAGAAGGTGAAGGAGATATCTACATTATTATATCTCAAGCACTAAAAGGTGATATAAAAGCCATTATATTTTTTTTAGTAATGTTTATAAGCATATTCGTAATATTTAGCGTGTTAACAATTTTATTTATAACATTCTTAACTCAACAGAATTATTTTGGATTAGCATTAATAGCTTTCCTATTTATTGGGTCAGCATACTCCTTGATCTTAGCTTTCTACAATAGTTTTAAAAGCCATTACAACAAATAATATGCAAAAAACATTCTATAGAAATTACTATAATGAAAGAATTAGAAATCATGTGATGTTTTGGGTTTATCTAATATTTATCCCCATAGGAGTTTTTTGTGGAGGATTTATAACACTTGGCCAGTTGTTTTTATCTTTAAGTAACTCATACTCTGCGAATGTTGCATTACTGATGTTTCTGCTAATTTGTTGTATTGTACTTTCATTAATATTTTTTGCTATAGCTTTTTTTGCGTATAGTTTTAATAAATCAGTAAATCAATACTCAGGTAAATTAAATCAAGAGATTAAGACTATAAATTTTTTGGTTAAAGAAAAAAGTATAGTATTTAGTAAAGCAAGATACGATATTTTTAATAAGAAAGAGTCTGCTACTTACTACATTCATTCAGAAGATAATCAAAAGTATGACGTAAGTGCAGAGATGTACGACAATATTGCAGAAGGTGCAAAAGTTGAAGTCAATTATTACTTACAAAGTAACTTTGTAATAAGTTTAAAAATACACTAAGCTATATTTTTAATTACTAAAGATTCACCACTCATTTCTAGTGGCTTTTCAATTTGCATTAAGTCTAATACTGTTGGGGCTACATCTGCTAATGTGTCTCTTCTGTGTAACGTTACATCTAAATTCGACACTAAAATAAATGGAACTTGAGATGTTGTATGTTGAGTATGGGGTTGGTTATTCTCATAATCCCACATAATGTCAGAATTACCATGATCTGCGGTAATAATCCAAGCATAGTCATCGATTTTTGCTTGAACAGCCTCGTTAATCTTACCCAAACAGTAATCTACAGACTCGGCAGAAATAATTGCAGCTTCGTAGTTACCTGTATGTCCAACCATATCTGGGCTGGAAAGATTCAAAATAATAAAATCATATTTATCTGAATTAATAGCCTCTACAACTTTTGAAGTAATGTCAAAATTCCTCATGCTTGGTTCAAAGTTGTAAAATGGCTTTACATATCTATTGGATTGCAACATCTCCCAAGTTTCCATTGGTAATTCTTTTTCTTTTTCACCATTTAAAAAGAATGTTAGGTGTGCAAATTTCTCTGTTTCAGTAATATGTAGTTGCGTTTTCTCTTCTGCAGAAAGTACATCCGCCAAAGTATTTACAATCTTTTCTCTTGGAAACGCTATTTTTACATCGCTTAGTTCTTCTGACACATTAATGAAAGTTACAACCCTTAAATTACTTAACTGTTCTTTAATGAGTCTAGTTACAATTTGATACAGTCTATCTGTTCGGTAATGAGTAAATATAACAGTGTCATTTGCTTTGATTTTGCCTTCTTCGTTTAAAACATAGTGGTCAAAAAATTCGTCTGTTTGATTATGGTTGTATTCGTAGTTTACTACTGCTTGCCAGTTACTAAATTTTTTACCTTTGCCATTTGCCATTAAATCAAAAGCTTTCTCTGTTTTTGCCCAATCTCTATCCCTATCTAAATAAAATCTACCTTGAATTGTTGCTATAGAGATTTTCAAATCAGAATATTCTTTTATCTTTTCATCTAATTCAGCTAAATACTTACCTGCTGACTTTGGAGGTGCATCTCTTCCATCTGTGAATACGTGAAAGTAGATATTGTTTTGGAATTTAGTTTTATTTAATAACTCTAGGAGTGCGAAAATATGCTCTGTTGTTGTGTGAATTCCTCCATCACTTAAAATCCCAACTACATGAAAGTTGCCTTTATTTTTAATTGCATGATCTACAGATTCAACTAGAGTTTGATTAGTATAAAAACTTCCATCTGTTATGGCTCTACTAATCTTTGGTAAGTCTTGAAATATTACTCTACCTGCACCTATTGTCATGTGGTTAACTTCTGATGTACCAAATTGTCCTTCTGGCAAGCCAACTGCTTCTCCATCTGATTTTAGTCTTGTATTTGGGTATTCTGATATTAATTTGTCAAAGTTTGGTGTTTTTGCATTATCGATTGCGTTAAATTTGTCCGGTGCTGCTAGGCCCCATCCATCCATAATTGTTAAAATTACTTTTTTAGCTTTTGCCATGCGAAAATATGATAATATCTAAGGTTTTGTGTTAAGTGCGGATATTCTAACACGAAATATGTTTTAAAAATTATACTTTTTCAATGAGCTGGAACATACCTCCAAGTGATCCTAATGACACGACTTCGTTTGTTAATAACATAGTTGCAGAACTAGAAGATTCTTTTGACATGGAAGGTGTTTGGTCAATTAGTTCAAACCAATTAGCAAATTTGCTAAGAGATACAGACTCTTATGTAGCAACAGAATCTAAAGAAAAAACTTTTGGAGCTTATGTAGATTCTAGAAATACTGCATTAATGTATGCTCTTCCAAGTAATTCATTTAGTGTTTATTCAGAGCTATTAGAGGAATTATCAGGTGTTGATTTGGAAGATGCACTTACTTTCGTAGACTTTATTGGGGTAAATCCAAAATACTTTCAATTTCAAAGAATGCTAATTGGTTACTTTAATCAAAGATTTCAGCAGTTTGATGTACCTATAAATGCAAACCCAATAAATATAATTAAAGATAATATAACCTATGAAGGTTACATATCTGACCGTCAATCAAGAGGTGAGGTTCTTAATATTGATATCACTAACTCTGCTTTTAGAGAAGTTTTGGAAGACTTTGCTCGAAGAACAGAAATGAAAATGGCTCCTAAACAAGAGCTCAGTAATTTTGTAAGTACTTTAAACCGATATGCTAATAATATAATTCACGAACAAATATCTCTAGGCTTGCCGCTTTTAAACATTAAACAAAAGATAATTCTAATATTTAAGCTAAGAAACATTTTAACCAGAAGATTTGGTTTAAATAATTCAATTTAGTTAAAATAATACTGCTTCCTATAGATAATTACTTTTGATATCCTTGTTATGTCACATCGTTTTTCGCAGATCTAGTTTTAAATGTTTTTAAGTTTAGTATTGTCAATATAGTTAATGCATAATCGATTTTCACTAAAAATAGTAGGTAGATCTGGGCAAGGGGTAAACGTCCTTGGAGAAATGCTAGCCAAGGGCTTAAAAAGAAGCGGGTATTATGTTTTTGGGTATAGAGAATATCCATCTTTGATTCAGGGAGGTCATTCAACCTATCAAATAGATATTTCAAATAGTCCCGTACTATCTTCTACCAAAAAAATAGACCTGCTTGTAGTCTTAAATAAACAAGGCACACAGTGGCATCAAGATGAACTTAACCCTAACAGCTACATTATTCATGATATAGATAATCCAAGAATAAATGATTCTGAATACCAATCACTCAAAAACTTAAATACAAAATTAATTTACATACCGGGGTTTCAATTATCCAAAGAACAAGGTGGTAACGAGCTAACGGCTAACATGGTTCTATTAGGTTCAATTTGGAATTTGCTAGGGCTTGAACACAAAAAACTAATCGAAATTGTTAAAGATACTTTTAAAGATAAGCCAAAATTATTGGAAATAGATTTAAGTTGCGCAAATATCGGATTTGAATACAAGTACAATTTAAATTTGCCTTTAACACGTAGAGTTTTAAAACCACTTGAAGTTAGTGATGAACAAAAGGTTGAACTACACTATTCAAATTTTGCCAACTTGAAAATGATAAAGTTTGCATCACATTATCACCAAACCGATTCTTACTTGATGTCCGGAAACGAATCCATATCATTAGGAGCAATTAATAGTGGAGTAAGAATTTTTTACTCTTACCCAATGACTCCAACCAGTTCTATAATGACAGTTTTGTCAGAATATGCACCAGAAAGTGGAATTATAGTAAAACAGGCAGAAGATGAAATAACAGCAGCTGCAATGGCAATAGGGTCAATGCATATGGGAACTCGAGCTTTAACAGCAACTTCGGGCGGTGGTTTTGATTTAATGACAGAACATTTAAGTTTATCTGCCATGATAGAAGTCCCATTTGTAGTTGTTTTAGGTCAAAGACCTGGGCCTGCAACAGGATTACCTACTTGGACAACTCAAGGCGATTTAATGCTATCCATTTTTTCAGGACATGGAGAATTTAGCAGGTGTGTAATTGCAGTAAAAGATGCACAAGATTCATTTTATGCGATTCAAGAGGCAATGAACATTGCAGATGAATACCAAATTCCAGTAGTTGTTTTGACAGATAAGTTAGTAGCTGAAAGTATTTATCAAGTTCCTCAATTAGATACAAATAAAATTCAAATTTCCAGAGGTAAATTGATATTGGATACCAATAAAGCGTCTCAACTTTTATCTTCTGATAGATATCAGTTTACACAAGATGGCATATCTGAAAGATGGCTCCCTGGTACAAAAGCTGCAGACTTTAATGCAAATAGTGATGAACATGATGAAGAGGGAAATGTTACAGAAGATGCTGAAATGGCATCTAAAATGATTCAAAAAAGATTATTAAAAGAGCAAACACTACTTTCAAGATTACCTAAACCAGAATTTCATAAAAACAAAGCAAATGGAAAAGAAAATATAAAGATTGTATCTTGGGGTAGCAATTTTGGAGTTGTGCAAGATGCAATGTCGGAATTAGAAAAAGAAGATATTAGTGTAGAAAACCTTCACTTTAAATATATTTGGCCTTTAAAAACAGAAGAACTAGAAAAATTTGTAGATGAAAATACGATAATCATAGAAACAAATCATAATGGTCAATTTGCTCAATTAATTAGAATGCAAACGGGTTTAAATATTAAACATAAAATTTTGAAGTGGGACGGCAGACCGTTTTTTGTAGACGATTTGATAAACCAAATAAAATCTAAGTTAACTAGTCCGGATAAGATTATGGTCAAAAGTGCAGGCGGACTTGTAAGAAATTCTGCGGGTAAATTTATTCTAGTAAGTCAAAGTTCTACAAGTGTAACAATTCCAAAGGGGCATGTTGAAGAAGGAGAGACTAATTTAGAAGCTGCTAAGAGAGAGATATTTGAGGAAACAGGTATTAAAGATCTTAGATTAATTAAAAGTATGGGAACTATAACTAGAATAGCTGGAGATAATCCTAATAAAATTAAGAATATTGAGGTGTTTTTATTCGAAACATCGGAAAAACTACTCAATCCTAAAGAAGAAAGAGTAAAAGCGGAATGGGTAAGCTATGAAGAATTACTAAATAAATTAACTTACAAAGAGGATCAAGAATTTTTTAAAACTTTAACCCAAAAAATATAATATGAGCTGTAGTCCAAATTACAATTTAGAAAAAGGTAGAGTCAAAATATCGGACTACTATTCTCAGGTTCAGCCAACATGGTGTAGTGGTTGTGGAGATTATGCAATTTGGGCTTCGTTAAAACGTGCTTTGGTAGAACTTGATATTGCTCCTCATGAAGTACTGCTCTGTTTTGATATTGGTTGTAATGGGAATATGAGTGATAAGATTAAAGGTTACAGAATTCATTCCTTGCATGGCAGAGTTTTGCCTTTGGCTGAAGGTGCAAAAATTGCGAATCCTAATGTTAAGGTTATTGCAATATCTGGAGATGGAGCTGCGTATTCAGAAGGAATAAACCACTTTATAAATAGCATTAGAAACAATTACCCCATAACCTTTTTAGTTCATAATAATGGGAACTATGGTCTTACCACGGGCCAAGCGTCCGCAACTACACCACAGGGGGCAAAAAGAAATTCCAGTCCGCTTGGCCCGACTGCAGAAACTTTAAACCCGGTAGAACTAGCATTGTCTTTAAACCCAAGTTTTGTTGCAAGAGGGTTTAGTGGAAACATCCATCAGTTAACTGAAATTATAAAATCTGCAATAATTGCGCAAGAAAAAGGTTTTGCTTATGTAGATATTTTGCAATCATGCCCAACTTATAATAAAGAAACAACACATGAGTGGTATTTAGAGCGTGTAAAAGATGTTAAAAAGTTAGATAATTATGATGGTACAGATTTAGAAAGAGCCAAAAGAATTGCCTTGGATATGACTAAACATATTGCTACAGGAGTTTTGTATAAAAATCCAGAAAGTAGTAGCTACTTGAAAAGAATTAATCTTCTAAAAGATAATTACCCGGTTAATACCGTTAAAAAACATTCTGTTTCAAATATACTGAGGCTATACTCATAATTTAAAAGCTCAAAACTTAAAAATTAAACTATTATTGGAATTTCTTTTCCCCTGTATTTTTTATAGTTCAAGTATTGGATATTTTAGAAAAATTGTGAGGGAGACTTGTTAAATTTAAAGATTTATTAAACATAAAAGAATATCTGGTGTCCAAAACTGAAATTTGAATTTTGGTATCCGACTTTGTTCTGTAACTTTGGTATACAACCTACTTTAGTGTGCAATTAAACCAATGTGAGTAACGGGTTTTGGGGTATTATATAGAAACTATTCCTAAAAATGGGTGAACTTTGTCGTATACCAAATACTTGGTTTATAAAAAAGAGTTATACCTGGCCAAGAATATACTTGCTTGATTCAGTTATATTTTCCAAATAGAATTATTTACTTTCAACACCGGTACCGCACACACCATCTCTACACTCTCCCATGAAAACGCCTAATCTTTTGGCTGTGATATAAGCCAATGCTTGTGGGGTAACTAAGTTGAATTTAGAAATAGCTTCTTTTATTGGAATCTCGATTAGTTTACCAGCCTGTAGTGCAATCATGTTTCCAAATCGATTATTGTGAATAGCATTTACAGCTGCAGCTCCATAAGATTTTGCATAAATTCTATCTTCTGCATTAGGTGTACCTCCTCTTTGAATGTGTCCTAAAACTACATTTCTAATTTCGAATTCACCTGGTGCTAACTCATTTAATCTGTTCATAACTTGTTCTGAAATACCTCCAAGTTTAACTTCTGGAGCCCCAAGATTTTTAGCTGCAAGTTCTTCGCCTATTGCTTTTGCACCTTCAGATACTACAATTACAGAATAGTTTCTTCCAACTGTTTTTCTCCATCTTAAAAATTTAACAAGTTCTGAGTATTGAAAATCAAATTCAGGTAATAAAATTGCATCTGCACCACCTGCTAAACCGGCGTGTAAAGCGATCCAGCCTGCGTGTCTACCCATTGTCTCTACGATCATTACTCTATCGTGGCTAGTAGCTGTCGTATGGATTCTATCTAGCGCTTCTACTGCAATGTTTACAGCAGTACTAAATCCAAATGTTTGGTCTGTGCTACTTAAGTCGTTATCAATTGTTTTAGGAACGCCTACTATATTGATCCCTCTCTCTGCTAATTGAATTGCCCCAGATAAAGTTCCATCTCCTCCAATTACTATTAAAGCATGCAAATCAAGCTTTTTAATATTTTCAATAGCTAAATCTAATATTTCTGATGGTATTGAAGATTGGCTACCGTTTAATCCGGCTTTACCTGCAAACCTACCTTTATTTACTGAGTGTAAAATTGTACCACCTGTGTGGCTAATACCTCTAACTGATTGGGTATCTAATTCTATATAGTCTAAGTCTAACAAGCCTTCCCACCCTTTAATAAACCCAACAAATTTATAGTTCATTTTTGAGCCATAAATTACTGCAGAAGCTATTACAGCATTTAAACCTTGAACATCTCCACCAGAATTGATAATTCCAATTTTCTTAAACATAAGTAATCAGTTAATTAATAAAGTATATGTATTTTACTCGGAAAGTGTATTGCTGGAAAGCTTTTTAACAAGTTTTTCTGCATAAATTTTGCCCCAAGCTTTATATTCTTCAAGTCTGCTAAAAACCTCTCCATCTATTTTTAAAGTAGGCATAACTTGACTAGCACCAACTTTCTTAACGGTATTTTCTAAAATATCTGCTGCACCATTATAAATGTCATAATTTTTACTATCTCCTAACCCAACAACATCAATTAACTTTCCATCCATTTTCATTGATAGCAAATCTTTATTAAAAGGGACCATGTTATCGTTTAATAACCCCACATTCCAAGTAGATGCAATAAGTATAGAAGCGCTAAATTTATTTAGTTCAGAGGGTTTAGTAACTTCTGCCCTTACGCATTCTGCCTCAATTGCATGGTCTGATTGATTGATGCCATCTGCAATAGCCTCTGCAACCATTTCTGAGTTACCACTTGTAGTAGCATAAACGATTAAAACTTTACTTTTTTTTCTAATTTCAGATGTATACATATGGGCTTTGTTTTTACTATAATATCTTTATTGTAAACTTATTTTTTAAAAATGTAAAAATGGTAAAACAAAGATTACAGAGAGTTGTGTCACCTGCAAAATCTAGAATATCTAGTCTTAACAAAAGGCTTAGTGCAAATACCATAATGCTAAGAACGTTTTTAGGCAGTCTGTTTTTTATGATCTCGTTGGGAATATTTACAACAATACTAAAAAGAAGTGATGATTTAATTAAGTTTGTAGTTGTATTGTACGGAGTTGGATTACTAATATTTTTTGCATACAACATAGTTGCTTACTTAATTAACATTACTAAAGTAGCAACAACTAAGTCAGCAAATTTTCCTGCAATATTATTTTTAAATACATTTTTAGGTTTTATTTCTCAGCTTTTCTTCTTTAATTTATCTTTAGCAATTATTGTTAGAACTTTAGCATATATGAGAGATGCAAGTTCGTTAGTTTGCGAAGTTAAATGTTCTATCGTTTCTTACTATTACAATACTCAAGTTTTTAATCAAATTAATAGTTTGATTTGGTGGGTAACTGTAGCAACTGTAATTGCTTTTATTGCAGGTAATTATTTACTTTGGAATAAAGATAGAAAATAATTAATCTCGTTTTAACTAAAGGGACCCCGATGCATCGGGGTCCTTTTTTTATAGTTTTTATAAATCTTTAGCTTATTTTTCTACAATAACATCTAATATTGGGAATTTATCATAAGCTAAGAATGCCAACATTGCTCCACCTCCTGTAGAAACATGGTCAAACCCGGTTAACCCAAATTTATTAATTGCTGCAATAGAATCTCCTCCTCCTGCTAGTATATAGGCATCTAAATTAGAAGATATTGCAGAACCCATAGCAGTTGTTCCTTTAGATGAGACCTCCCATTCAGAAACTCCCATTGGTCCATTCCATAAAATGGATTTTGCTTTTGAGAGCTCGTCTTTGAATAATGCTATTGAATCTGGGCCCAAATCAATTGCTATTTTGCCGTTTGGAATTTCTTGTTGGTCTATAACAATAGAGTTTAATGCGCTTTCTTCGTTAAATATATCACAAACTAAATGGTCTACAGGTAGTACAAGCTTGCTTTTATATTTGGAAATGATCTCTTTAGCAACTTCAAGTTTGTCTAATTCAAATAAGGAGTTACCAATCTCTTTCCCTTCTGCTTTAAGCAAAGTATATGCCATTGCCCCACCAACAATAACTTTATCTGCTATTTCTAGTAATGATTTTAATGCATCTAATTTTTCTGAAAGCTTTGCGCCACCTAACACTGCTATAAAAGGTTTTTCTGGATTATTAAATTTGGAAAGTGCCTCTACTTCTCTAATAAATACTGGCCCTAAAAAGCTAGGTAATAGTTTTGCAATATCATAACTAGATGCAGATTCTCTGTAATCTGCAAAGGCATCGTTAATAAACACAGTACCTAAAGAAGCTAGTGTATTGGCAAATGCAAATCTGTGGGCGGCATCTTTAGAGTCTTCTCCTTCAAAATATCTAATATTTTCTAGCAAGAAAACCTGTTTTGAATCTTGATTATTTTTTATCTCTTCTAATGCGCTATCTGTTAAGTCAGATATTAGCTTTAGGCTTACACCTTGTTTTTCAAGTTCCACTCCAAGTAGCTGAGCTAAGTGCCAAAAGCTTGTATCTTGGCTTCTTTCTTTAGGTCGGCCCAAGTGAGCCATTATAACTAAGTTTTGTGCTTTGCCGGCAAGTTCTTGTATTAAAGGCAGTGATTCATTTAGCCTTGTTGCATCGGTTACTCTGCCATCTTTATCAACTGTAACGTTAAGGCAGGATCTAATAATTACTCTTTGGTCTGGTAGATTTGCAATGTTTTTGTACGATTTCTCTTGTATTTTTTGGGGTTGAATTTTATACATAGTGATTAATTTAGAGGTAACATTTAATATTAATACCTGGAAAGGATTTTGTCACTATTAAGGTTCTCTATCTACAAAAAATTGTAAATTTTCTGCCTTTAAATCACTAAAAAAGTCACCCTGGGTAATTTGCTGTAAAAACGGTATTGGGTTTAAATTGTTTATATCGCCAGTATCTATAAGGATTATTATCCCAGTTGTGAGGGCACTAAGAATCAGGGTGAAACTTAAAATTATAGCAAGAACTCCATCCCAAAATTCAAGCTTGTTAAAGTCAGGATATTCTGGTAAGTCTAGATCTTTTAAAAATCCGCTCTCCGATTCGCTTTTCATATAGTGGGATTATAGCACACTTGTGTCAGTAATCGCCGTTTGGCAACAGACCTTGTAAACTTATTGTGTCAATTAAATCCGTTAACTCTCGGCTTCATGATTTTTAGATATTTCAGATTTTTTCTTTTCTACTCTATTTTTAAAATCTATAGCTAAATCTTTAGCAAGCAATGCTTCAAAGATTGCCATTAACAAAATTAAGCACATTAATGGTGTAAATGTAGATAGTTCCCGGCTGGTTGATGATGTGTATAATTGATCCAGAGCTGTTAAATATAATATTAATACTGCACCCATAGTCAAAAACCCAGAAGAATTTGAAATGCTGGCAATTCCAATTTTTGCATATTCCAGTAACTCTAAGTTGATAGGATTTTCTTTTGCTTGATTTTCTCTACTCTGAATACTTAGAATTCTTCTTTCTAGATTATGAAATTCTGCATATAAACTATGCCTGGTATAAGCATCACTTCTATTTCCATTTAGCACAAGATTAGTACACTCGTTAAATATATCATCAATTATTTGTTGTGGAATTTGAGGGTAGTTTTGAAGTAAGTTTGTTTTTAGATCGTTAAGCTCTTCTAAAAGTTTTTCTTGCTCAGGGGAGGTTGTGTACACAACCTCCCCTGTTTCGGGTTGACTAATCATGTAATAAAATTACATTTTTGAAACAACTAATTCAAGCAGGTCTGCCATTCTATTTGAATAGCCCCATTCGTTATCGTACCAAGCAACTATTTTAAAGAATCTAGGGTTTAATTCAATGCATGCTCCAGAATCGTAAGTGCTAGATGCACTAGAGTGAATAAAGTCGCTTGAAACTACTGGTTCTTCTGTATAATCCAAAACTCCTTTTAAATATGTTTCAGAAGCCTTCTTCATTGCAGCATTAATTTCTGCTAAAGATGTATCTTTTGTTGGTTTGAATGTTAAATCAACTACTGAAACATCTGATACTGGAACTCTGAAAGACATTCCTGTTAGTTTTCCTTTCATTTGTGGAATTACCAAGCCGATTGCTTTTGCAGCACCGGTAGATGCAGGGATAATGTTCATTGCTGCTGCTCTACCATCTCTAAATGCTTTTCTAGATGGTCCGTCCATAACACTTTGTGTTGCTGTATATGCGTGAGCGGTTGTCATTAATCCTTCTTCAAGTCCAATTCCTTCTGTTAATAAAACATGTACTAATGGTGCTAAGCAGTTTGTTGTACAACTTGCGTTGCTAACTAGCTCTTCTCCATTGTATTGCTCATGATTAACGCCCATTAGAATTGTTTTTACATCTTCATCAGATGGAGCTGAAATAATTACTTTTTTAGCCCCTGCTGTTAAGTGTCCGCTAGCATCTGCTTTTTTTGTAAAGAATCCTGTAGATTCGATTACTATATCAATATTATGATCTTTCCATGGCAATTCTGCTGGTGTTGCTTTCATAGCCAAAGCTTTGATTGTAGAAATTACTTTGCCGTTCTTTGATACTTCAATTGTATCTTCGCCTACAACTTTTACATCAAATGGTAATCTTCCATGAGTTGTATCGTATTTTAGTAAGTAAGCTAGGTTGTCTGCAGGTACTAAGTCATTTACTGCTACAACTTCCACTTGTCCGTTAAGCATCTCTTTTTCTAAAAGAGCTCTGTAAACAAGTCTTCCGATTCTTCCGAATCCATTGATTGCTACTCTTGTTGCCATATATAAGTTGATAATATATATTTTTAATTCTAACAGTCTTATTGTTTTATAGTTCTAACGTTATATAGTCAAACTTACTATAAAACACTAATACATTATTACAACAAAACTATTATTTATAACGTTATGAGTTTACTGTAAAGATTTATTTTTGTCACTTGAATATTGTTTAGTTATGTATGTGACATTGTAAAATGGTGACATTTGATTGCTTATATTCGGCTTGCATTATATAATCTACCCTATAATAAATTACAGTGACTGATACTGATCTATTAGCAAGTATATTAAGACAATCAGATATGAACAATTTTGAAGAATTTGACGAAAATTTTATCGAAGATGAAGTAAAAAGTCCTTCTGAGCATGAAGTTGCAATGCGTAATCCTGCGTGGAGAGCTTTAGTTGAAATAATTACTTATATAATGGCTTCTGGCAAACCAGAACTTTTAGAATTTAAAAATCGATTGGGTAATTTACCTAAATACTCCATGATCGGAACCTTAGTACTTGTAATATTTATTTATATACTTCTTCAAAACAGACATACAGGTAATCAAATACTTGATGATTTACTTCAAACTCAAAACATAGAAGAATCTTTAACTGAATTTCTAACAAGCGAAGAGATAATAAACGAATTGATTATTATTTCGAATATGTCAGATGCCCAGTTGTATCAGCTTTTCAATTCAGAAGTATACGATCTATCAATTAATTTACTATTATCACGAGAAGGTGTTTCGGAGAATGAAGAGATATTTTTGGGTAGTTTGGGTTTGCGGCTGATGTCTGATGGAAGCTTTGAAAGAACATATAGCCTTAATGTTTGGGCCTCTGTTTGGGAAAGAAGACCAAATAGTCGAGTTGTAAGTTCAGTTGAGTTTTTAAGACAATTGCAAGAGATGATTGCTGTACAAGGTAGAACAACTCAAGATGGCCCAGGGTCCTTTTTAAAGGTCAAGGTAGAATTAGATAGAAGAGCTTTTTCATCTCAGGCAATGGAAAATTACCCAGAATTATCTTCGCTAATAACTTCACTGGGTAGACAATATGGATTCTTTAGGAGTGGTGCATTATCGCTTTTAACCGAACTTGTGCCAGATGTAAGGGATTCTGTTACCAATAAAAGTTATGAGATAGGCTACAGAGATGATGTGGGGACATATTACTCTTTTGATCTGACATTTAATTTAGATACTCAAACAGGAGATATTATAAATTTTTCTATTACAAAGGATCGTGGTCATGGAGTTGCACCTTATGTTGTTTACGATTCAATAAATCCTGAATACAACAATATTGCTTTACCAGAAGTAATTGATCTACTAAATCTGCTTTCAAATTTAGATTACTCAAATTCAATAACTTTAGGGTAATAAACCTAATAAAGCGACCCAGATTTATCTGGGCCTTTAAGAAAATTAACTAATTGCTATTTAAATGGTACTACGATAGTTTCCTCGTTTGCTGTTTCAAATCCGTTCTCTCGTTTCCAAGCCTCTAGGTAATCTGCATAGTATTCAAATATCTCTGTTCGATCAAATCCCCACTCAGATTTAAATCTATCTTCTGGTGTTCGTTGAATTGCCGCTAAAACTTCAGATGGTTCCACAGATGACATCCAAATTAATGTATCCATTAACTTTTGTGTTCTGTCGTTTCTTGCCGATCCTTCAAAGTCTACTTGTATTGTTTGTGTCATTTTACTTTACTTCAATAACCTCTAATACATTAGGAAAGTAATTTTCACCTCCTACTGGGGTTTTGCTTACAAACAATACTTTTTGTCCAGTTGAAATCACTCCAAGTTTTTTAGCTTCTTCAATTACATGCTGTACTGCTGTGTCTCTATCTGCAACTGGGCTTTCTTGAACAAATGCTCTGTTAATTCCCTTGCTAATTGCAAGTTCTCTTACAAAGTTTTCTGCAGAAACAAATGCATATAATGGTTGTTTAACACCGTGTCTACCAATTAATCTTGCAGTTCTACCAGTTCTTGTAACAACAATAATTGCGTCAATCTCTTCTCCCATTTCAATTGCCATTTGAGCAACTGCTTTTGTTAAAGCGTCTGTGCCTACTGGCCCATGAGTATGTTCTTCTACAATTCCTGGTTGCACATTTGGTTCAATTGCATTTGCTATTTTTGTTAAGAATTTAACTGCCTCAACTGGGTATTGACCAGCAGAGCTTTCTCCAGAAAGCATTACGCTATCTGTTCCTAACATAATTGCTGTTGCAACATCGTTCACTTCTGCTCTTGTTGGTCTTGGATTTGTAATCATAGATTCAAGCATTTGAGTTGCAGTAATTACAGGTTTCCCGATTGCAATTGATTTTTCAATTAATTCTAGTTGTGCCATTGGTACATTTTCTAAACCTAACTCTACTCCTAGTCCACCTCTTGCTACCATAATTCCGTCTACAACTTCTAAAATTTCGTCAATGTTTTCAACTCCGCTTCCATCTTCGATTTTTGCAATCAATTTCATATTGCTACCCTCTAAGTATTTCTTAACTTCTCTTGCTGCTTCTGCTGTTTGAATAAAAGATGCAGATACAAAGTCCCAACCTAGTTCTAGTGAGTGTTTTAAATTTCTAATATCTTTGTCTGTTAATGCACTCGTAGCAAAATCTGCTCCTGGTAAGTTCATTGCTTTTCCTGGTTTTAGTAATTCTCCAAAAACTACTTCTGTAATCATTTTGTCTCCTTCGATTGATTTGATTATTAGTTCTGTGTCTCCATCTCCGATTACAATTCTTTGCCCTGGGTTTAAGTGTTTGTATAAGTCTTTATAGTTTGCTGGGTAGATTTCAGCAGATTCATCGTTACCGATTACCACTTCCATGCCAGGATTTAACTTTTTTGGTTCTGCAAATTTGTTCATTCTAACTTCTGGGCCTTTTACATCCATCATTAAAGCTACTTCGTTAGATACGTTTCTAACCAATGCGGTTACTTTATCTAGTTCTGCTTCGTCTGCAAATGCTCCGTTTACTCGGGCGCATGTCATTCCTGCTTCTATCATCTGTCTCATTATCTCTTGATCCCAAGATGAGGGTCCGATTGTGCATACAATCTTTGTCTTTTTTGTATATTCCATAAATAGTGAAATAAAAATGTATTTGTTATATATTACTACATTCCTTTTAGGAACTGTGAATTCTAGCACTAATCTATAAATATTTGTAGGTATATAAATTATTTATTTATATTTGTTACCATGTTATAATAACAGTATATTTCTTAGATGAAATTAAATGGGTATAATGCCAAGTGACGGAAGATTTAACCATAGAGGGAATGATCATGTAAGTGATTATTCATCTGATGGGGAATTTGCATCATCTGAAATTTTACAACCAACCTCATTCGGTCAAGAACTAGATACTTATTTAACTAGTGATTCAATTGATGATACTACAAGATACCCGGATTTAATTATAGACATACCAACTACTAGAGCAGATGAAGTCTATCGAGTTCCTCCAGAACTAGAGACTACATTGTTTAAATTTTTTGCAAGAGATTCTATGGATTGGGTTTGCTCCTTACTGCAAAATGGATTAGTTTTTTCAATGTTTCAAGATGATGAAAGAATTTCAAATAATTGTAAAGAGTTAAAAATTTTACTTGGTAGTTCTTTTTTAGGATATTTTTTAACAGATGATATTGTTAAGAATTACTTAGACCTTTATTATCTGGTAGATGCGTATTCTATTATCCTTGCTAACTATCAAGAGGACTCTACCCTAGATAATGAAATATCTTCATCCATTATTAGAACTGTAGATAGTATTTTTGCTGAATTCCAATTAACGGAGTATACAAGACCTCAAGTAGAAGATGAAATTATGCGAGTGTTTAACGCTTTAGCAATATTTAGAGCTAATAAAATTCAAAGTGAGTTTGATTCGGATTCCAAAGCGAACACAAGAATGGAATTTCTTGAAGACTATTTACAAAGAGATGCAAGATCAAAAAGAGAATCTCCGGGTTATAACTTACAGCATCGAGACATGTTTGGCCCTTCCGAAAATCCTAATGACTATACTCGGGAGCAATAACAAATCTAGCCTAAAACCTTTTATTGCAGTATACTTTGCGTATTTGTATATTTAATAAATACGCTTATGATATCTGTAAACCTAAAACACACTCAAGCCAATTCCTCTAACTATAGACCACTTTTACAAGAAGCAAAAAAGAAATTCTTAACCCAAGATTTAGGCTTTAAAAAACTTCCATACAATTACGGAGATTTATTACCACAATTTAAAATTGCAGACGAATTAATAAAAGATAAAAAAGCAATTGTAGTAATTGGAATAGGCGGTTCAGACCTTGGCACAAGAGCAATAGTAAGTGCACTCCTTCACCCTCATTACAACGAATTTGCAGATATAACACTAAATAACGAACCAAAAATCTATTTTATTGGTGACAGTCCGGACCCAGAAAACTTAACATCTTTATTTGATATATTAAATTTAGAAAGAACATTGTTTTTAGTTGTATCAAAATCAGGTAATACTATAGAACAAGCTTCAACTTTTGTTTATGTTAGAGAACAATATTTACAAGCAAAATTAGACCCAAAACAATTTATTGCATTTATTACAGATAAAACAAATGGTAGCTTAAGAGAGATCGCTCAGGAGGGCGGTTACAAAACAATGGAATTCCCAGGTGATGTAGGGGGTAGATTCTCAGTGCTATCAACAGTTGGTTCTATTCCGGCACATTTACTTGGTATAGATGTAAGTTCTATGTTGCAAGGAGCACAAGATTTACACGAATTAATAAAATCAAGTAAAGAAGGTGAACGCGATGATGTTTTAGAGTACACTCTACACAAATTTGCAAATTATAAAGAAGGAAAGACAATATCTGTAATGATGCATTACCAATATTGTTTAGAAGACTTAGGTAAATGGTATCAGCAATTATGGGGTGAAAGTTTGGGCAAAAAAGTTAACGATAATGGTGAAGAAGTTAATGAAGGTCAAACACCAATTTCTGTTGTTGGTCCAGTATTTCAACACTCACAACTTCAACTTTATAATGAGGGAGCAAACGATAAATTCTATACATTTATAAGAGCTGAGGAATCTAGAAACGATACGGTTTTAAAAGGTGATTTTAAAGGGATTAATCAATTTGATTTTATGCAAGGTAAAAGCATGCAATCTATTTTAAACTACGAGCAAGAAACTACTGCTTTTTCTTTAAGTAAATATGGCCGGCCTCATGCTACTATCTCTATTCCAAAAGTAGATGCTTATCACTTAGGTCAATTGTTCTATTTCTTTGAGGTTAGTGTAACTCTGTTTGGCTATGCATTAGGAATTAATCCTTTTGACCAGCCAGGTGTAGAACTTTCTAAAAATGCTATGTATGGTGTTTTAGGTAAGCTAGGTTATGAAGATGTAAAACAGGAGTTTGAAGAGTGGAAAAACAACTAGGATTCGATAATAGTAATATTTTGTTACCAGTTAATATTTACAAACATAGATTTTAATCTTATTATTCACCTATAATTTTTTAAGGTCATGTTTATGACACCTAGTGATTCTATTTCGGATCAGGACCCACTTCCATTATATTTTTTTGATGAAGCTCCATCGTTTGAAGATTTGCAAGTTACTTTAGATGGTTTAGATTCAATTTTAGTCCAAACTGGCAACGCAGGCTTTTATAAATCTCTTTTGAATTATGTTATGCAAGAGTCCCCATGGCTAGCATATAAGGTTATGGAAGATTTAAGAGCGAAGGGTATTTCTGCTTTAGAAAACCCTGCTTTAAATCAATACAAAGATAGATTCTCTTATGATAGCTCAGTTTCTAGGTTAGAAGTTTAAATTATAATCTTATAAAAAGCCTTAAGACTTAATTTACTAAAATTACTAAATTTTTTACTTGACGAAAATTATTATTTGTTGCCATAATCTGGTCGCAATTTATTTATTAACTTAGATGTATGCAAATTTACGATAGAGTCCCAGGTACAGAACCAGATCAAATACCAACAAGACCTTTGGACACACTACAAGAAGTTGTTATTTTATCTAATGTCAAAAAAGCAGCTTCTGAAATATTAAATGGTGAAATGACAATTAATCAAGAAGAGTTTGATACCATTTGTCGTCAATTATTTACAGAGAATATCTACTTGGGAGAAGAAGCGATAGTTAAGAAGATTATAAACAGAGTTATGGGTGTAGAAATCTAATAAAAGATATTTAGCCTCCCTTCGGGGAGGTTTTTTTATGCAAATTTTGATTTAAAGGTTTGAAAGAACTTATTATTAGTGAATTGTTCAAACTCTATCTCCACCTCTTCTATAAGTTGTAATGCTTTTCTTTTGGTAAAAGCATCAAGTCTTACAGATGGATCTTTAGGAATTAGTTTCCTTATTGAGTGAAGCCTATCCAGGTAGTCTCTAACTAATTCGGGAGAACCCGAAAGTAAGGAGTATTCATTTACTTTATCTTCAGATATCCTATCAAATTTTACATTAAAATTACCTCTGCCTTCATCTTTCTTAAAATGTAGGCAATACAGTACTCCATTTAGGTCTGTAACTAGTAGTTTTGGATGAATTTCATTTGTTTCTTTACATCTAATTATTGTTTGCGTTCGAATTCCTTTTTTATTTAATACTTTTGCCAAAATGAATATTAGAAAACGGCAATCCGCAGTTAAATTCCCTGTGTTGAAATTGGCTAAGTGTTCGGGAAAGGTTAATCGTACTTTATTAGCGGTTTCAAACAAACCTGCAATTAGTGAGGCTATCTCTTCAGGTGAAGAACTCTCATTAGTGAGTGATAATTCTCTTATTAATTCAGGTACCGATACTTGCATTTTATTAGATATTTTTGATACGTGGAGTTTAAGACATATGGCTTTTATTTACAACTCTATTTATCCTATATAATTTTTGTCCGTAGTCTTTATTGACACCTATTTTTAAGATGTTATATTTTTAAAATTATTTCTTAACTATTTTCTATGTCTCTTGCTACACAGACAGATCCTTTAGACCCAAAATATTGGGAATCCAGAGAAGCTCAACAGGCTTATAATCTCGAAATAAATGAAATAGAACAGACGATAATGAGTTTAGATATTGGAGCTGATTATGTACAATACTATTCCTTGTCTTTCGTTAAAAGACTACCAATAGCAAACCAATCCGAATTCGTAAGCAAAGTAAATCAGATTCTTACTTCAGATAGTGAGAACCCTTTATTAGATATAATCCTTTTAGTTGAAGGATTGAAAGGTACTGAAGAGTCATAAGACTGATAAAAAGTTGAAATCTGAAATTTACCTGTTAACTTATCCCTTTTAACTGATTATTTAAACCTATGACAGATTTACCTAAAGCTGAAGCCGATCCTAATATTTATACAACTGCAATAAATATACTCAGTCAATTATTCAATGCAGAAGTTGGGGATATTGAAGCTGCAATAAATGCATTACCTATTGGCCAAGCACTAGCCTTTGATGAAGCACTTAGAACCGACAGTGTGCAAAGCGCTAGTATTTTTATTTCAGCTGAAGTAATAATGAATAAACTAGCGAGAGAACATTTTATTCCAATAAATACTGTTTACGATATTCTTATACCTCAATTGGGTAGAGGTACCGAATTAGATAAGGCAATGAATTATGGCAATTACGATTATGTAAATGCTTTAGTAACAAATGCGCTTGGGTAAACATTCTAGTAAAAAGACCTTCTTAAGATTTTACTCTTTTGAAGGTCTTTCTTATTTCACAATATTTTTGCTCTAAATCTTATAACTTAAGACTTAGAACTTAAAACTAATTACAGTTGCTCTTCAATTCTTAATAACTCATTAAACTTAGCAGTTCTTTCTCCTCTTGATGGGGCTCCAGTCTTAATTTGACCACAACCTGTACCAACTGCAAGGTGAGAAATTGTAACATCTTCTGTTTCTCCACTTCTGTGAGACATAACATTGTTCCAACCAACATTTTGACCCATCTTCATAGCTTGAATAGTTTCTGTTAATGAACCAATTTGGTTAACTTTAACTAATAAAGCATTACAAGCTTTTTCGTTAATAGCTCTCTCTACTCTTTTAATATTAGTTACCAATAAATCATCTCCAACAATTTGTAGTTTAGAACCAACTCTAGCAGTGAATTTAGACCAGCTAGCCCAATCATCTTCTGCAAATGGATCTTCGATACTCAAGAAAGGATATTTTTCTGTCCAAGAAACAACCGTCTCTAACCATTCATCAGCACTTAATTCTCTATTTTCGGTCTTTAATGTGTAAGTACCTTTTTCTGCATTAAAAAACTCGCTGGAGGCCACATCTAAGGCAAAGAATACATCTTCACCTAATTTGTACCCTGCTTTTTCAATAGCCATTGAAATTACGTTGAATGCATCTTCGTTGTTAGCAAAGCCTGGTGCAAATCCACCTTCGTTACCAACATTAATTGATTTACCTTGTTCTTTTAATATTTTTTCTAAAGATAAGAAAATCTCGCAACCAGCTCTTAATTGTTCACTATAAGGTCTATTTTCTATAACAACCATAAATTCTTGAACATCTGTAGACCAGTTTGCATGCTTACCACCGTTCATAATGTTAAACATAGGTCTTGGCATTCTCATTTCACCTCCATAAATCTCATTTATGTATTTGAAAAGTGGAACGCCTTTAGATGCTGCAACAGCATGTGCAAATGCTAAAGATACTCCTAATATTGCATTTGCACCAAGGTTTGACTTGTTATCTGTGCCATCAAGTTTTAATAAGAACATGTCTAATTCTTCTTGGGTGCTAAACTCTTGGCTTGATACTGCATTTAAGATTGTTGTGTTTACGTTTTCTACTGCTTTTAAAACTTGTTTTCCCATCCATTTTGATTTGTCTCCATCTCTTAATTCTAATGCTTCGTGTGTTCCTGTAGATGCTCCACTAGGTACTGCTGCTCTTCCAAAGAAACCATCTTCTAAAGTTAAATCAACTTCTACCGTTGGGGTTGCTCTAGAGTCGATAATTTGTCTTGCATGTAATTTTGTAATTTTGTACATACTCTAAAAATATAATTAAATAATGACATTGTATGATAACAGAAGGTTATCTGTTTGAGAATTTGAATATATCAAATTGGCTTAATTTTAAGATTCTAAAGGCTTGTTTTCGAATGTGTTTCGCCTGGTATTTAAAGAATTAACATATATTGTGTGATCAATTAATCTTTTCAATGCTTCACAATCTTTCCCATATAAGTCTTGCAGTCTCCATTCGTAAAGAATGTGTGCACACTCTTCTTCAGAAAAAGATTTAACCGCATTAGTGTATGTGGTTTGATCATCTTGATTATCAATTACAGCGTAAATTTCTGCAATTAATTTACCCACCCTAGACTGAGGTTCGGAAAAGGCTCGGGCATGCTTATACAAAGGGTTATCGTCTTGAATTTCATCTGGGTAACTATAGTAGTGCATAGAACTTAATTAATAAATGCTTCTATAATAAACCTACCTTTCAAAACCAGCAAATAGTGTTTATTACTAATTAAGGTTTTACTATTGTTCAAATTGAGTTAGTAAATCTATTGGTCGATCTATTCCACCCTCATCTAATTTGATATTTGCCATATCTATTGAAAGATCTCGTATCGCTTTATAAGCCTCTTCAAAGGTAATTATTTTATTTGTTTGCAAATCTTTTAGTAATTTTGTAACTACTTCTGGCTTTAAACTTAAAATTATATTTCGTATTTCTTCTATTTGATCTGTAGAGCCAGTGCTTCTATTCTGTAATTTATTTAGATGAGTATTTGACAAGCTAACTATCAGAGTGATTAACAATGTTTCGTTTTTCTTAGCTAGTTGAGGTTGCAATTGATTGTCAAAACTTGTAGTTGGGTTCATATTTTTTAAAAGAAAATTTAAACTTAAAATTATACACGGGATTACTTTAAACACAATTATTGCTTGAAATAGTCAATTGAAGTATTATTTAAAGACTAATTATCACTCTGTTTTTTATGAAGAAACTCAAAGATTTTATTTTAAATTACTACGTTCACTTAATTTTTTTAGTTTCAGGTTTAGGCACTTTTGGAAGTTTATATTTTAGTGAAATTCAAGGCTTGGTGCCGTGTGCATTATGTTGGTATCAAAGAATATTCTTATACCCTATTTTCTTTTTAACTGCTACAGCTATTGGTTCTAAACAACCAATTCCAAAAAGATTCTTAATGGCTTTAAGTGTTCCGGGTGCAATTATTGGTTTTTACCAATGGTTAACTCAAATGTTCCCTATGCCAGATGCGTTTGTAGTTTGTACAGGTGGTGTAGATTGCTCTAAAATAGATTGGACTTTATCTCAAATTATTCCATTGGATTTCTTAAACTTTATAACTTTGCCATTTCTATCATTTTTGGCATTTTTATTTATAGTACTTATCTTATTGGTAGTATTTAAATTCCAAAAATCAAGTAAGTAAAAGCTTCTTGCAGTCTCAGGTTCTTGAAAGTTGACAAGTTTTGTCGAATTCCTGTATTCTAAGATCGCGACTTTTTAACTATTACTTTGACAAATAATGGCATCAAAATCTTTTGAACCATAGCCGGAGTTAAAGTAATTAGATAAAGCAAGTTTTGTATACTTGCGTAAAATTTCCAATGCGCAAATTTAATTAATAAACAGATATTGTCTGTAACTTGGCTATCGCTTTTTCAGATTTTTATTTTAAATTTAAAAATATGACCGAAACAGCAACAAATTTTATGACACATAGCAGGGTAAAAATACCTCAAAGATTTAATTCATTACTATTCCCTCCTAGAAAGCCTTTTAGCATTAGAGTTTCCCTGTCTTATTTAGGATTATCAACTAACTCTACAGAGTCAGAAATTCAAATATCCTTGCAAAATTATTTAAAAAACAGTGGGATTAGTGTATCTGAGAGAGCATCTGTTGGTGAAATAGAAATAGATAGTGCTAATGGATCTGTTATTTTTCAAGTGATAAGAGATTACTCTATGCCAAATCCTTTTTATTATGAAGACAATAAAATCAGCAATTTAGAGCAATAATTTTTTTATTAGCCTCTAGCACCGCTAAATTGTTGAACATCTATTAAATCCCCAAATCTTAGGCTTAAAGTGCCATCAAACCCTTGAGAGGTTATCCCTTTTATTTTTCCATCCTCTAAGATTAATCTGGCTAATAAGATGTTTTGATCTTGAGGGTATGGTATGTATATTAATAATTCGTTTCCTGCTCCAATTAAATTGTATTCTATAGCCAAACTTTGCAATTGAGCTTCTAGCATTTCAATTGGCATGTTAGGTGCAATATTTAAAACATAGTACATATTTTGGGATTCATTACCTTGGTAATTTCCTATTGGCAAGTCAATACCTCTAAAATATAAATCGGTGCTTATACTTAAAGGAAATTGTATGCTAACTTCTCCATCTGGGGTTACTGATGTATGAAAAAAAGAATTAGTATCTTTAAACCAGCTTGATTCATTCAAGTTGTGTTCTATTATGTAAGAATAAATCTCATTAGCAACTAGTTCTAGATTTAGACTTTGGCTAAAACCTAATATTGTGGCTACTTCTCTAACTCTATTTGCAATAGCATAGACCTGTGGTGAATTAGAGGTAGTGATTATATAACATAAAGCCGAAATACTTGCTAAAAGTAAGAGAAATGTTTGAGCGTAAGGAATTTGTACAGATGGTTTTTTGTTTAGTTCCTGGATTTGTTGTAGGTTAGACAAAAGTCTAGTTATATATCTTATTTTTGCGTTAAGTTCGGTATTAAGATTGAATTCTGAGGTGAGATATTCCTGAAGTTCTTCAATAGATTTGTCTATAACTTGATTATCAATTTCGTTAATTTTACCCGATTCAATTGCATTAATAATTTCATTTAATACTAAATCTATTTGGCCAAGAACGGCATCTTGGTGGATAGATTCTTCCATTAAAGAGTATTTTTGAGTGTTCATTTTGATTGCCCTTTAAGTAATCAAGTAAATACGCCCGGAGGGATTCGAACCCCCAACAACTTGTTCCGAAGACAAGTACTCTATCCAGTTGAGCTACGGGCGCATATTTTAAAGTACTGTTATATTTATGCAAAGTTGTTAGATTATACCAAGAAAGTCTAAAAGCGTCTGATTAAATTCTTTTGGCTTTTCCTCCATTGGAAGATGTCCACTTCCGTCTATAACTATAAACTTGGAATTAATTATTTCTTGGTTTAAATTAATTCCCTTTTCTATGTTTATCCACGGGTCGTTTTTACCCCAAACAATTAAAACCGGTATTTTTAAGCTTTCAAAACTTTTTGGGATCTTGTTTTTGTAGCCATCTCTCGATATTCCCATCAAAGCATCTTCCCAATTATTAGTTTGTAAAGGAATATAATAATTATCAATTACAGAATTAGAAATAACAGATTGATTTACATATGCAGATTTTAAGAACTCTGAAAAATTCTCTTTATTTAATACATTTTGAACAGTTAGTTTAAAAATGTTTCTTATTGGCTTTATATCAAATAAAAAAGGTAATGTTGTTGCATCTTCTTGAACTATTGCTCCATCTACTATAACTAAAGACTGTACATTATTTGGATATTCCATTGCAAAAATTGTGGCAATGTTAGCTCCCATACTGTGGCCTACGATGTTTACTTTTTTAACACCTATTTGTTGCAGGAATTTATATAAATATTCCGCTTGAGATTTATGAGAGTAATCTTCATTGTAAGCTTTTGATGATAATCCAAATCCTTTTAAATCTATGGCTAAAACTCTAAACCCCGCCTCGTATAACGACTTAATATTTTCTCTCCATGAATATACTGAACCTCCAAATCCATGAACTAATAGTATTACTGGGTCGCTAACATTTAAAGTGTCTATGTAGAAACTTTTTATATTCCCAATATCTATAAATTGACCAGTATATTCCATTGTATAAACCTGAGAGGTAATGGCTTTTGAAGGTATTTCAATAATGGATAACACGATAAGTGTTACCAATATGACAATACACAATGCAGTAATTAGTTTTTTTAACTTATTAGTTTTAAAAGATTTCATAATATTAAAAGTATATCTTTTTGAAAACATTTTTCAAGCAATTAAGAAAGCACAAAATATTTAGGAATATGTATTATTTCACAAAAATAATATTTTAGGATAATATAAATGTATAGTTAATACGTCAGCTTTGCTTGGAAATAGTTTAATTCTTATATAACAACTATGGAACTTGCAACATTTGGTGGAGGGTGCTTTTGGTGTTTAGAACCTATATTTAAAGATTTGAGGGGCGTAATTAAGGTAGAGTCAGGTTATTCGGGTGGGAATTTAGAAAACCCAACTTACGAACAAGTTAGTAATGGCAATACTGGGCATGCTGAGGTAGTTCAAATTACGTTTAACCCATCTGAAATTTCTTTTAAAGATTTGCTTTTTGTATTCTTTAGAATGCATGACCCAACAACTTTAAATAGACAAGGTAACGACGTAGGTACTCAATATAGATCTGTAATATTTTTTCATACAGAAGAACAAAGATCGCAGGCAGAACAATATATAAAATCAATTACAGATTCAAAACTCTATACTGATCCAGTTGTTACAGAATTAACACCATTTTCTAAGTTTTTTATTGCAGAAAATTATCATCAAGAATTTTATGAAAAGAACAGAGAATACCCTTATTGCAAAATTGTTATTGACCCTAAAATTAAGAAATTTAGAGAAGAGATTTTAGTAAAGCTTGGAACTTCAGTTTAGCACTTTAAAATTGACTTAATATTAATTAACCAATAAGATTATATATATCTACTTATTAAACTATTATGGGAAAATATTCCAAACTGCTTGTTGTGCTCTCTTCTGTCTTGATGATTGTAATAAATTCTTTAGCTAATATAGTTCCGTTTAATAATATTAGTACTGCGGCTGTATCTGATAGTTTTAAAGTTTTTTTTGTACCTGCAGGGTATGTATTTTCAATTTGGGGTGTAATATATTTAGGTTTGTTAGCTTATAGCTTTTACCAAGCTAGGTCTGACAGTAAAGTTTTATTAAAGGCAGCACCATATGTAGTTATAGGCAATATTGCAAATAGCTTTTGGATTGTTTTATGGCATTGGTTATTGATTCCTTTTACTTTGCCATTAATGTTGATTTTATTAGTATCTTTAATTAAAACTTATTTGGTTTTAAAAGAGTCAAAAGATTTAAATTTATGGTTTACAACTGTTCCATTTGGTATTTATCTAGGGTGGATTTCGGTTGCTACTATAGCAAATATTACTGCAATTTTTGATTATTATTCTGTTAAAACATTAGTTTTAGATGGCCCTACATGGGCATCTTTGTTAATTTTGGTGGCGGGCGTTTTGGGTACAATATTTATTATAAGGTATAAAGAAATTACTTACCCTTTAGTGATCATTTGGGCAGTGGTTGGAATCGCACTTAAATTCCCGCAACAATCTTTAATAAACTTAAGCGTACTAGTTACCACTCTCTTATTGACTATTCAAATAGTATTTTTAGCTGTAAAAAGAATGGGTAAATAAGCTAAATTACTAATCTAGTCTCTAGGTTGTCTATAAGTTGTAGTTCTGCCACCATTGCCTACCCATACGGCACTCATACGGGAAGCATTAGTTTCAAGTCCTTCTACATACCCCGTTTGCTGAGGTTTGGCCCAATTTATTAACAGATTCAATAAAGGTACTATATCACTTATTTTTTGAGCTATTGATTCTTCAATTTGAAAGGTTAATTCTTGGTTTTGAGTTTGTGAGTGAGTTCTAGGTGTAAAATTGCTTTCACTAAGGATGTTCGCGAGTTGTCTTAATATAGAGAAATATAAGGGATAGTTCTTATAGAAGTTTATAGGATTAGAAATATAGCTTGCTTTACTTAATCTAAATGGTATTTTGTCACATGGCATTAATAATTCACCCATCATATTTTTAAATCTTAAACTTTTTTTTGATAAACCAATCAACACACCAATTAAAGATGCTATTTCCCCAATCATTCGAGCTTCATTTGGGAACTCATTTTCAAATTTAATTTTCAATTCGTTTAACTTAGCTTCATCTAATTCCTGATAAACGGAGTTTAGAAGATCCGTTCGTACATTTTGATTGGGCATAATCTTTATTGATAATAAGTGCTGAATAATAGTGCAATAAACTATTTAAGTCAATAAGAACCAGGATAGCAGATAAGTATTTTTGGAAAGTTTTTGTAAGGCAACCCGGTAAAGGGTATAATTCAGTGTTAATTTTTTACGCCTCATAATGAACGTATCAACAGTAAATAACAAAACTAGATAAGCAGTTTTCACTGTTCTATTTGTTAATTTATTGCCATGCGTCATTATCACAAACACGTGTATAACATTAAGTATTCTCAAAACTTTATAAAATCCTCTACTTTGGCCACCAAGCTGGTTAATGAAATGCGCCTTTCAAAAAAAGATACAGTTATAGAAATTGGTCCCGGTACAGGTGCTTTAACTAAAAATATTATTGGTAGGGTTAATAAATTTATTGGGGTTGAATTAGATTTTAATCTTTTTAAAGATTTATCTGCCAATTTTTATTCAGAGAATGTTGATTTTGTTAATGAAGATTTTTTAAAGTATAAATTACCAGAAAGTGGTGATTATAAAATTATTGGTAATATTCCGTTTGCATTAACTGCAGATATTATTAGAAGAATTTTAGAATGGAGAAATCCACCAGTCGATACTTACTTGATTTTGCAAAAAGAGGCTGCGTTAAGATTAGTTACAAGAGATTACGAGAACTTTTTTGCTTTGCAATATAAGCCATTTTTTGAATCTAAAATTATTAAAAATATTCCAAGTTTTGAGTTTAATCCTAGGCCCAATGTAGATAGTATGTTAATTAGAATTAAAAGGCTTAGTTCTCCACTTATACCTTTAGAGGACAAAGATGAGTATACAAAGTTTGTTTCTTTTTGCTTTTTGTATTGGAAGGTTAATGTTAAATCTGTTTTAAAAAGGTTTTTTACTCACACTCAATTAAGTATTATGGCTAAAGAGTATGGTATTAATTTTGAATTAAAGCCTTCGCAAATTACATTCGAACAGTGGTTGGTTCTTTTCAACGTATTTAAAACCATGGTGGCTAAAGAGAAGAAAATGGTTTTGAATACACCAAGGAATAGTTAGCTTACAATTAAATAACATGCTTCAATTATTTGCAAGCCACTTGAGTACTGCTATTTTCTCAGGTGTAAGTTGATTATTGTGAATAAATCCATCGACGTACAACTGAATTAGAGCTTTAAGGTTATCTTTTGTATTCTGATCGATACTAGAAGGTTTATGAATAGGTTTATTATGTTTGTCTTTTTCTGTTAATGCTAGTATTTCAGAAACCCTATAATCACTATCTTCTTTTTCTTTTAAAGTAAGTTCTACAGATTCGCTTAATGTTTCGATTACTAAGTTGTCGAACATTACTTCTTCTCTGTGGTCTACAATATATTGTGCTAAATTTCTAGCTTCTGTATTAGCATCCATTTCACCTAATGATGGTAAATATACAAAATCATAAATAATAATTCTATAATTTGGACCTTTATATAATTCGAAGAGGGCTGCTGCATCTAGAGAAGATTTATAATAATCGTTATAAGTTTGTTCAAATCTATAAAGGTGACGCATTTCATGGAAAGTCGTAAAAACAGTAGCACCAATTGAAGGTTGATATTCTTGTCCGAGCTTAAAATTTTCAGCAGCTTGAATTAGGTAATTTAGGTCATACTCAAGTTTGAAGTCACCTAAATTTTCAATATAAGGTCTTACAGAAGTAGACTCAATTCCTCCCGTTCCATAATTATCTGAACCATAATAAACCTTTGGTGTAAACTTCAATCTGATCTTTGAAAGTTTCTCTCTAACTGTTTTTACATCTAGACCATATTTTAAGCATGAAATAGCTATTGCATATGCAATGTTTTTAAATACTATTCTCATATCTTCTTTTCTTATATCAGGGTAATGATTTTCTGATAGTGCTTCTGCAGTTCCGTCAACAGTATTATAAACCTCAGCATTATCCATTAATTCATTAGTCCAGCTTTCAAAATCAATATTATATTTTTCTAAATCTAAATTCATACACTTAATCTAATATTTAAAATTTTTTAAATCTGCTATAGTAGTAAAGATAATTCAGCACTTTTGTATATGCTTCAAAAAATAATCAAAGAGTTTGCTATACCTTTATATGTCGTCTTTACAATAATAATATCATTAATATTAACAGGTTTTAAAGCCAACTCAAACCTTATTACAACTATTCAGTTAATAGCCATTGTTATTGGAAGTTTAGAGCTAATAAAAGACACATTAGAATCGTTAATCAAAAGAAGATTTGCCCTAGATTACATCGCAATAGTTGCAATAACAACAGGAGTTTTAACAGGACAATATTTAGTAGCACTAGTCATTGTATTAATGCTTGCAGGCGGAAACTCTCTAGAACGATTTGCAATGAACAAAGCAAAAGAATCTTTAAGCAAACTTGCAGAAAGAATCCCAAATAAAGTAAATATATTACTTGATGGTCAAATTTCAGAAATTAAAATAGAAGATGCAAAAGTAAATGATGTAATTCTTGTAAAAAAAGGAGAAGTAATCCCACTAGACGGTGTTTTGCAAAGCGAAACCGCACTAATCGATGAATCAAGCCTATCTGGCGAATCGTTACCTCAAGATAAACTAACAGGAAACTTACTAAGAAGTGGAACAGTAAACTTAGGTAACGCCTTTGAATTAAAAGTCACAAAAGAAGAGAAAGATTCTACCTACAAAAAAATTGTAGAGATGGTTAAAGAGGCACAAGAAAACAAAAGCCCACTAGTAAGATTGGCAGATAAATACAGCGTAATATTTACAATAATAACCTTTGTAATTTGTGCATTTGCATTTATATTTTCAGGCGGAGATATAAATCGTGTATTGGCAGTATTAGTAATTGCCACACCTTGCCCACTAATATTAGCCACACCAATAGCTTTAATTGGTGGAATAAATTCTGCAGCACGAGATCAAATAATTATTAAAAATGGCGCAGCGGTTGAAGTCTTATCTAGAATAAACACTTTAATCTTTGATAAAACTGGGACAATAACTATTGGAAAGCCGGAACTAGTAAACCTAGAAGTTATTAAAAAAACATATTCTCAGACGGAACTTTTAGGAATTGCAGCTGCAATTGAAAGTAACTCTTTACATCCATTTGCAAAAGCGATCGTAAATAAGGCTAAAGACATGAAAATAACACCATTAGTAGCACAAGATATAAACGAGATTTTAGGGGTTGGAATAGAAGCTGTAGTTAACGGTAAAAAATATACTATCAAGAAAAGTACAGAAGAAGGTGATATTCAAATGTATTCAGAAGATATGCTTTTGGCTGTATTTCATTTTAAAGATATGCCAAAGATAGGCTCAGAAAAGGTTTTTGTTAAGCTTCAAAAAATGAAGATTAAAATGATTATGTTTACAGGTGATAAGCTTGAAAAAGCACAAGAGGTTTTAAAAGATTTGAATTTAAATATAGATGTTAAAGCGGAATGTAAGCCCGAAGATAAAAAGAACGGTATTGCAAGTTTAAAAGCTACTGGCGCAACAATAGCTATGGTTGGTGACGGTGTTAACGATGCCCCTGCTTTGGCAATGGCAGATGTAGGTATGGTGTTTAGTAACGAGGAGCATACAGCTTCTTCAGAAGCGGCAGATATTGTGTTTCTGAATGGTGATATTGAGGCTGTTACAAAGTCTATTTCAATCTCAAAAAGGACAATTGATATTGCAATGCAAAGTATTTACTTTGGAATTGGTTTAAGCATAATAGGTATGATTTTTGCATCTTTTGGATTTATTGTTCCTGTTGTTGGGGCATTTATTCAAGAAGCGATTGATTTTAGCGTGATTATGAATGCTTTAAGAAGTAGCAGGATAAAAGCTTAATACTCTACCCTATAGCTTTCTGGTATAATCGGCACAATGAAGCCATTAAATTTATACATTCACATTCCCTACTGCAAATACAGGTGCAGATATTGCAACTTTTACGTTGTTGCAGGAAGAACACCTCAACTACCACTCTACTTTAAGGCTTTAAAAAAGGAGCTTGAAACTTATGCCTCAAGCATATCCTTGAACTCGGTTGATTCTCAGAAGTCAGAATACGAAATAAAAACAATTTATTTCGGTGGTGGAACTCCATCTTTAGTAGATTCTAAAAGTATTGTTGATTTTGTTAAGTATATAAAACAAAACTATAGGCTTGCCGAAGATTTAGATATTAGCATTGAAGTTAACCCGGAAAATATTACTAAAAAAAAGCTGGATGATTATTACAATTGTGGGATAAGAAGAATTAGTATTGGCCTTCAAGCCTGGCAAGATAATATTCTAAAGTATATGGGTAGACTTTACACTATAGAAGAGTTTTTGGAATACTATAAGGTGATTAAGCAATCCAGATTTGAGAATATAAATGTAGACCTTATATTTGGAATCCCTAACCAAACCTTGGAGGAATGGAAAGAATCTGTAGATAACGTAATCAAGTTAAATCCAAAACATATCTCTTGCTATTCTTTAGAAGTAGATGAGAGATCTATTTACGGAGTTATGGAGCAAAAAGGCTTGTTTAAAAGAGCCAACGAAGAATTGGATAGAGAAATGTATTTGTATGCCCGTCGGGCTTTGCAAACTGCAGGCTTTAAGCATTACGAAATTTCTAATTTTGCAAAGCCCGGGTTTGAATCTAATCATAATCTAAGTGTTTGGAATGGTGAAGAATATATTGGTCTTGGAGCTTCTGCGCATAGTTACTTTAATGGGCATAGATTTAATAATGTTTTAGATGTTGATGGATATGTTATTAAAACTTTAAAAGGTGAAAGCGCGAAGGAGGGATTAATTGATATCGATAAGAATCATCAAATGCTCGAGTTTATTCTTTTGCAGTTAAGGTTAATTGAGGGTTTATCATTTGAGAAATTTGAGAAAAAGTTTGGTGTAAAGTTTCAAGAAAAGTATTCGATAATTATTACTGAACTCATAACTGAAAATTTGGCAACAACATCTAAAAGGAATTTAGTCTTAACAGATAAAGGGTTGGACTTAGAAAGTTATGTGTTGAGTAAATTTCTATAAATGTTTATTAAAAGTGCTTTTACAAATCATCTCTTTCATAAAAATTTTGAAACTTTTGTTCCAAAGTTCGAAGAATATCTTCAACAATTCATAAATAATTTAGTTCGTATTACGAACGAACTCCTTTTTTTGGCATTTGAAAAACAGGGGGAGTTTTAATGCAGATGAAATTTATAGTTAATTAATTATTTGTAGATGTAAGCTCAAATAGCGAATTTATGAAATCATCAATGCTACCAGCTTTTGCGTAAAGTTTTTTTGCAGGTTCTATATATTCTTGGTGACCAGGGTGCGGCTCTTCAAAATATCCACCAAGTAATTCTCTAAACTCAGGTAAGTCCAATACAACATTATTAAAGATTTCTGAAATTAACCACCAAGCTCCGCTAGATTCTATTTCGTCTTTTTTTGCTTTACTTGAATTTCTTGTAATGTAGGAATAAAACATAAAATGCATTAACTCATGTGCTGTTATAGGAATGCATGACTTAGACTTATAAAACAATTGGTAGGAGGAAGTTTCTAAAAATCTTGGATTACAATTAATTATGGAAACATATCCTATATAATCACCAGATGGGAAACTCAATCCATTAAAAATGTCTGAACATTGTTTGAGGTATTCTTTTTCTATTTTATCCCACTCTTTTGTAAAAGTCTCAACAAGTCTGTTTAAAAGAAGTGAATTATTAGAATAAAACTTATTGAAATATTCATCTATCACATAAATGTCTTTCCCGGTAACTCCTTTAAGACTTGGGTGAGGTTCCCATACTCCATCGCTATAATCAACTGCCCCTATTCTATAATCTAAAAATTTAGAAGCCATAAATTTATCGACTTCTTTATCTAGTTCAAATTTTACGTGTGGGAATTTTTGCATATGCAATTATATCTTTAGTACTTCGCTAAATCCAATTCTTTGTCTATTTTTAGTTGCCAAACAAATTCATCCAAGTGGCTTACAAGAATCAAAGCACCTTTATAGTTATTAATTGCTTCTGCAATTACGGGAATATGTCTATAGTTAATGTGGTTTGTTGGTTCATCCATAATCAAAAGTCCTGGTTCTTGAAGCATAAATCTTGCATAGCAAAGTAAACCTTTTTGACCCTCGGACAGTGAACCTATCGGATTATTTAACATCTCACCACTAAGCATGAATCTACCAGCAGTGCCATAAAGCTTTGGAATATCAAATTCTGCCATAACACTTTTTAAAGACTCAAAAGGAGTCTGATTAAAATCAAGTTCTGAGAAGTCTTGGCTGTAATACCCTATTCTAACCTCTTTATTAAAAGTAACACCTTTACCTTCTAACATAGACTTTAAAAGTGTGCTTTTTCCAATTCCATTGGGACCTTTGATAATTAATCTATCACCTCTAAATAGTTCAATGTTTACATCTTTAGTTGTTGGCTTTTCGTTTTTTAAAAAGCTAACCTGGCTAATTTTCATTACAGTGCCTGGAACATGTTGAGCTGGAATATCAAAATCTGGCAATGTTTTTTCCTCTTTTCTAATGTCTACAATATCTTCTCTATCCTCTTCAATCTCTTCTCTTACTTTGTTTGCTAGCTTTCTCATTGCAACACTTTTACCACCAAGTTTGTTTACTTTTTCAAATCTATTTTGAATACTTTTTTCAATTCTTGCATTATTAAGTCTTTCCCTTTCTCTTTGCTGTTCCATTTGGTAAAGGGCGTCGTAATAGTCCCCAACAAATTGATCTACTTTATGAGTATAGATATCCAAATTCAAAATCCCATCTGTAAATGCACTTAAGAAAGTTGCATCGTGGGAAATTACAATTACTGTTTTTGTATATGCCTGTAAAAATGCTGTTAAATGCTCAATTCCTGTTACATCTAGATTGTTTGTTGGTTCATCTAAAAGTAAGATGTCCGGGTCTTGAATTAATGCTTGAGCTAATAATAATCTAGCTTTTTGCCCGCCAGATAATTCTCTAACTTTTTTATTTGTAGGTAATGTTAAATTCACAGCGGACATTACGTCTTTAATGTCTCTTTCTATTCCATATTGCTTTTCAGGTAAAGTTTTTTGAAAGAATTCTAATAATGATAAATCTAAATCTTCGTGAGGGATCATTTGCCTTGCAATTCCAATTTTTGAACCTAGTTTTATATGAATTTGACCTTTTGTTGGCTTTAATTCACCCATAATAAGTTTAAATATCGTAGATTTACCTGCTCCATTTTGACCTGTAATGGTTATTTTAGAATTTTTTCGTACGTTAAAATTGGCCTCTTCTAAAGTGACCTTTTTATCAGAATATTTGAATGTAACGTTGTCAAATCGAATTATTACCTCTTCTGTACTCATAAAATACGAAATTAATTAGCCTGTAATGATAGCAAATTTTGGCATTAATTAACATTCCCTGGGTATTGGAATTGTGGTTAAGGAACAGGGATAAATGTTATCTTCTTAATTCTTTTGCAGCTTTTTTTGCTTTTCTATCTGCTTTAGCTTGTTTGCTACTTTTTGGTTTTTTAGCAGCTAAATCACTGGTACTTTGTCTTTGATTACCTTTATCTTTTGCAGACATTTTTGTTAATTAAAATTTAAGTTTAAGTAAATTCTACCTACTTTCAAAACACTTACTGACCTGAAGATACATTTACAGGACCAACATCTATAACTTTATTTTCGGATGGTCTATATAAAATTGCTTTTTTAGCATTTAAATAAATCAATAAAACATCTCCATTTTGTGCATTTGTAAATATTGGTTGAGGTGCTAAAGAATTTAAATCTTTGATTAATGCAACTGAGGGTTGCTCGTTTATGGGTAATAAAAATATTTTGGAAACATCTTCAATAATTTTATTAGAATCTACTTCTCCTTTTTGAGATATTGTTTGATTGGTTGGTAGTTGGCTTTCGTAGTATTTAAATCCAAAAAATACCACTAAAGCTATTAATAATATAATTACAAGATAAAGTAATGAATTTTGCTTTTTAGATCTTTTATTTAGTGGTTTTATTTCTAACATACTATTTTATTTGGGCATAAATGGTACCAAGTATAGGGTTTGCAGCTCCGTCACCGTTTATGCCAATTACTCTTAAAAATACATCACTCTTTGCAGATGCATCTATATTAACATAACTAGATACTCTTAACCCATTGCTGCCTATATTTACATTAGGACCTGTACCTAAATCCAAATAGTTCCAAGATACTCCATCTGTAGAAAATTGTAATCTTAATTCTGCATTTGTAGAACCCTGTGTAGGTATGTTTGCTACTATTCTTGCCTGAGTTGCATTAGTCAAATCAATTTTGACTCTTTGTCTTGTGTTGCCCAATAATTCTGTTAAACCTGCAGGTTGAGCTGTCCATGTAACTGAAGATGCAGCTAAGAATGTGATAGTTTGTGGTATAGATGCTCCAACTGAACCCGTGCCTATGCAATCTGTCCAAGCATCGCTTTGATAACATCTAAACTTGCCACTGTTAGCATTGTAATACATTGCTCCATTAAACCCTGAGGGGTCTCCAGATGTTGATTTTACATCTAGACCTAAAAGATCTGGGGTGGCTGTGCCTGCTCCTCCTGCACCTAACTGTAATCTTCCTGTTGCAGAACCATTAGACTCTATAGTTAAGTAGCCACTGGAATTTGATCCTAAAGTAGAATAAACAGATCCAGAATAAGATAATCTTAGCTGCGTTGAGGTACTTAGTATTTCTAATGGTGCATTGGGTGCCGTAGTTCCGATACCTACATTGCTAAGTTTAGCAATAATATTATTACCGCTAATATATTGGGAAAGATAAGTATTTGTACCTAAATCATTGAAGGCTGATGTAAGATTATCTTCTAAGAAATTATTAGTAACAAGGGTATTGGTACATATTGCGGTAGATATATTAACACCATATTTTTGTGTTTTAGGTGTTTGATTATCAGTAGCAATGTTGCCTATAATAATATTGTACTTACATTCAATTGAACTTGCTTCTTCAAGTCTAATTCCGTCCCTACTAGAAACATCATCCGCACTATTAGTTATGGTATTGTTTGCGATAATATTGTAGTTTCCGCTAACTATATTAATTCCATCTCTTCCCACATTATTAATAGTATTTCCAATAATTGAGTTATATTGGGATTGTTTATTTGGCTGTGCTGCAACAGCAGAACCTTTTGCAAGCTGTATTCCATTACCTCCTACATCAAAAATCTTGCAACCTTGTACAGTATTTTCGTTAGATGCCAACAATTCAATCCCATCATCTGGAACACCTGTAATTATGCAGTCACGTATTACATTCCTATCTCCTGTGGATCCAGCATCTTTACCATCAATAACTATTCCTCTTCCTCTTGAACTTGTAATCTTAACTCTCTCAATTAGAACTTCTTCTCCATTATCAAGATCAATAGCATCACTTGTACTTCTTGCAGCACCACCCGCAGATACAGTTAAATCTCGAATTGTAATTCTTTTGGCATTTGTAAAATTTAAAGGTTCAGAATCGTCTGCAACATCTGTGTTATTCTGTATTATTGTTGCATCAATTCCCTGCCCTTCAAATATAATGTCATTTTTTGAATTAATTATGAAATAGTCAGTACCTAAATCGAAAGTCCCACTTTGAAAAGATATCTTTCCTCCTCCCGCGGTATTTAATGCTGTAACAGCACTTTCAACAACTGTTTTCAAAGAAGTTCCGGAATAATCTGTTAATCCGTTATTCGAAGTAGCGTAATAATTAGGTGCTTCTTGAGATATAACATAAGAATTTGCAATATTTGCTGTTGTAACAGTGCTGCCTATACCTGTCCCAATACAATCTGTCCACGCGCTGTTTTGGTAGCATCTAAATTTGTTATCTGCATTGTTATAGTACATAGAACCAACTGTTCCTCCAACTGGGTCTCCGGAAGTTGATTTCACATCTAGTTTGAAAAAGTCAGGTGTTGCAGAACCGCTACCCTCACCTATTTGAACAAAGCTTGTTGTGCTACTTCCTGCTGGTTTTAAATATATTCCCCCTGCGGTAGTTTGAAAAATTGAATCTGCATTACCCTGTAAAACTAATGCTTCTGAAGCAGCTGTATTTATATCTGTTGTTGAACCAGAGAATGTTAATCCTGTAGATCCAATTGTTTTATTTGTTAATAATTCTGTACCAGCCAAAGTTGCTAATGTTCCAGTTGTTGGTAAGGTTACGTTTGTAGAAGCTGTTGTTGTTAATGTTAGTGCAAAAGAACCCGCTGTGGTAAAGTCATCTGCAAATGTAATTGTTTTATTATTTGGAATGCTTAAAGTTCCATTTGTACTTATAACTGTTAACCCATTTACTTTTTCTGCATTAAATGCGTATGTTGATGCACTTAATTTAACTCTAGGTGTCATTTCTCCATTATTATTAAAGTTGATTCCTAAATATAAAGAATCTGAGTTAAAGTCTATTAAATTGCTAAAAGCTGTTAGGCTACCTAAATTTACTGAAAATTGACTATTTGTAACTGTAATTTGATTTGCTCCGTTCCTGGTTTCTGTCCATAGGGCAGTTCCACCAGAGCTGACATTATATATTTTAAAAACGAAGTCAAAGTTACCATTTACTGCAGAGCTTGTAGTTTTATTTCTAACAGAACCTTGGAACCCAATGGTTCTATTAATATCTGCAAATGTTTCAATTCTTAGAAAAGAAGTCCCTATAAATAGAAGAAGTAATAACAAAATGGTTTTTAGCTTATTATTCATAGTTGATATGTGATATTGTTTAAAATATACTATAGTAAATTTAAACCTAATGCAATGGCAAAACCTTTAGCAATAACCATATTGGCAGTCTTATTTCTTTCACTGATACCATTTACTATAAAGGGAATTGAGAGCCCAGACTATATTTTAGATTCTTACTCTTTTGGGAATTTTGCAGATGATGAGCTTGAATCTTCGGATTATGGAATTTTAGTTAACAATAGCTTATTTAATGCAGAGATAGAATCACAAACATCTCAAAATAGTGGTAATAATTCTAACACCAATACAAACTCAGGTTTGCAATTTGTATCTGTAGGTTCTACAAATCCAGTTAGTTACACTACACCTATTTCTTATACAAATACTAACGATAGTGCAAAGCCGTCTACAAATACCAGTTCTGATAAAGGTGGAACTACAAATTCAACTGATTCTAATTTACAAGATCAAAGCTCTGTTCTTGGGTTTTTAACAAGTTGGTATTGTATTATTCCTGTTTTGATATTGTTACTTTTGATACTTTTATTCTTGTTGACTAAAAGAAAAGAGGAAAAGTAACTTAATAGGTGTTTAAATCTTTAATATTCTAATTTGATTATTCCATGGGTCGTTAACTGTTATTGAGTTTCCATCTTTAATATATTCTATCTTTTTTGTGCTTAATCTTGATTCAATCCCAGATAAGTCATTAATTAATATTTCAAAACTTCGCAAACCTAAAGTCTCTTCTCTTTTACCTGCTCCAAGGCTATTCCAAGTATTTAACCCAATATGATGATGATATCCACCTGCAGAAATAAATAATGCTGTTGGCATTTGTGCTTGAACTTCAAAACCTAAACCATCAACATAAAAATCTAGTGCGTCTCGAATATCTCCAATTTGCAAATGAATATGACCAGTTTTTATAGAATCATCAGCTTCATTGTTTAAATATTTCTTGATGTAGGCTTGTTCATCAATATATTGAGTTCCCATTTGAATCTTTCCATTAGCATCGTACTTCCACTCACTATTGGGTCTATCAAAATAAATTTCTATTCCATTCCCTTCTGGGTCTGAAAAATAAAATGCCTCGCTAACAGTATGGTCTCCAGAACCTTGATAGGTATCCAAAGATTTTTCTAAAACGTTATTTAAATGATAGGCAAGTTCACCTCTTGAGCCAAATACAATTGCGACATGGTAAAGACCTGCTTCATTTTGTTGATTTTCTGGAAGCTCCGATTCAACAAGTCTTACAACTTCGTGTTCACCTTTGCCAAATAGAACTTCTGAATTGGATTCGCTTAAGATATTAAGCATTACAACATCTTTATAAAAGTTTTTAACTGTTTCTAAATCTCTTACATTTAATGTCACGGTTCCAATTCTGGCAGAAGCATCAATTATGGTTGGGTTTTGTTGAGTATTCATAAGTATGATTCCTAAAGTAAATAGTGTGCAAATAAATGTTAATGCAATAAGGCTTAATCTTAAAGTCTTTTTACTAACATTTATTTGCATGGTTAATCTTTAATAAGTAAAAGAGACTTTTTTAAATTAGCTGTAGTTTCTTGGACTTTTAAGTCTGCCATCTCTCCTAAAAACTTTGTGCCATGAATACCTTCAAATTTAACTTCTTTAACTCCAATAAACTTTAAAATAAAATCCATGTATGGTGTTAAAAAGTCTTTTGCAGAATTTGATGGTGTAGAACCAGTGACTTGAACCACAAATGCTTTTTGAATGGATGATAAACCAACAGGGCCATATTCTGTGTATTTAAAAACCTTTTTTGCCTGAGCAACGTTATCAATCCACCCTTTTATTACAGCTGGAACTTGAAAGTTATACATTGGGAATATCATGACTAACAAGTCGGCTTTTAAAACCTGATTTGCAAAATTGTCAGGAATTGTTAGGTGTTTAGATTCTTCATCTGTAAGTTCGTGCCCATGATAATTTCTTTTTACATATGCACCCATGCTCTCTTCTGTAAAAATAATTGGATGAGTTTTAACCAAATCTAACTCTTCTAAGTTAAAATTCTCTTTTAAGAATGGGTTTAAATCTGCCACAATCTTTTTTGTTATAGATGTTGGCCCTGGGCCATAATGTACTAGTAATAAGTTTTTCATGTTTATAATTTATATAATTACGTTTAAAACGCTGGTTGGCTTCTTAAATGTAACTACAACACGGGGGCGACGAAGTCGCCCCCTTTATTAAAACGATTTATTGCTTAATAGCTTCTACATCTATTGTTATGTAAGCCTCATTGCCAACTAAGACTTTCCCACCTGGAAGGTCAATATTCCAGTTTAAGCCAAAGTCTCTTCTATCTAATTCTGCACTTAAAATAAAAGATGTAACTGTAGATGTTGTGCCATCCATATTTTGTTTTTCTGTTTCCCCTAAATATTCTGCATTAACTTGAACCTCTTTTGTAGTTTCTTTAATTGTTAAGTTACCTTTAACAATAAAGTGATTTTCACTTGTTTTTTCTACAGATGTGCTTTCAAACTTCATATTTGGATACTTTTCTACATCAAAAAAATCTGCACTTTTTAAATGTCCATCTCTTTGCGCCATGCCAGTTGTTAATGTAGTTAAATCGATATTTGCACTAAACTTTGCGTTTGAAATATTTGCAGGGTCAAAATCAATATCACCTGTTATTCCATAAACGTGACCTGGTACCCAAGCCAACCCCATGTGTTTAACTTTAAACTGTGCAGTTGCATGAGCTGTGTCTATTTCCCATTGAGACATAAAAATAAATTAATAAATAATATTTTGAGTTTTATACTATTGAAATAATAGTAAGTAGTAAAACTGGAGTAAGTATAATCTAGCTATTATAAAAATGTCAAATGTGATAAAATATTGCTATGAACACAACCCAGGTAACAGATAATAAGCTTTGTCCTATGAGTGAAGCCTCAAAATTAATTGGGGATTTTTGGAATATCTTGATTGTAAGGGAGCTTTTAAGTGGTTGTAAAAGATTTAACGAGCTTCAAGAAAAGGTTGAACATATTACCAACTCTACTCTTTCTGATAGATTAAAAAATCTTGTAGACGAAGGAATTGTAGAAAGAAAACAATACGAATGCATTCCCCCTAAAGTTGAATACACTTTAACAGAAAAAGGTCGTGGACTTAAAGAGATTATTGATACTATAGAGCAATATAGTAAAAAGTGGTTGTAAATTATAGTATATTAGGTACTTTTTTAAGCTCTTCTCTTACAAATTGGAATTTATTCCCTTTTATTATTGTAGATCCTTTACCGGGTAAGATTATATATTTGTTAAATTCTAAATCATTACCATTATCATCAAGTACGCTTGCATTAAACGCTCGAGCTGCAACTGCTGCTGGCATAATATCCCATAACCCTGCAGATTGAACCCTATGTATCGTCACCGCAGCTTCATGAGGGTTTATTATTGTATATATTGACTTTAATCCTAACGCTGCCTGTATTACAGATGTTACTTCGGGCATTTCTTTTACATATCTTTCTAGTTCTCCACCTTCTCTTTGATCCATATAAAAGCAAAACTTTGAGTTGTAATTTCTTATATTGTTCTCTCTAAAAATATAAGAGGTATTTGCATTAATTAAAATCTTTTCTTTGGTTATGTAATTGTAAACTGCAGCGTATGCAGGAATGTTGTTTTCGACTATACCTAAAAGTAAGCAGAAATCAGATTGAGCTCCTAAATTAATATGTCCGAATGTATTAATTCCATTTCTTTCTAATGCATAGTTTACATATTCAATATATCCAAGTGTTCCATCTATAGGGTCTATAGTTATATAGTTTCCAGATTTAACTATATCTATTACATGTTCACCTTCTTCTGAAACTACTTGTAACCCATTATTTCTAGCGATGTCAGATAACTTCCTATCTATCGATTGATCACACTCGGTCACAGATGTTTTATCTGCCTTCTTTTCTATACTTAACTTAGTACTTAAAGTAAATTCAAACAATTCTTTACTAGCTTCGTCAATCATTTGGTTGAAAAGTTTAAAAGCTTGATCTTGAGTCATAAAAGTTTGGTTTATTTATAATACAGATTTTAGCATTTTTAGTTCTGTTAAAATTGATTATTGTTTTGAAAAAATATGTAACTACCCTATCGGCAATCAATATAAATTATCTAAAGATAAGTAAAATCAATTAGTCTGAAAGATTTAGAAATATTAGCAATAAATAACATTAAAACCATATAATATAACTATGAATGATACGTACACGCTTTACATACTGAAATGTTCAGATGGGTCTTTATACACAGGAATAACAAACAACCTAGAACACAGATTAGAAATGCATAAATCTGGCAAAGGTTCTAAATATGTAAGATCCAAATTACCTTTCAAACTAGTTTATACAGAATCTTTAGAGGGGAGATCTTTAGCAAGTAAAAGAGAAATTAAAATTAAAAATTTAACCAGAGATGAAAAGTTGCTACTTATTAATAAGGCTAAACTCTTTTAAAAGCTTTTTTCTTCTATAAACAACAAAAATAACAACAATAGAATAAACAAGTGCCAAAGAATAACTTGCAATGACATCTGAAGTCCAATGCACACCTAAGTAAATTCTTGAGAATCCTATACCCACAACCACTCCCATAAAGAGCATACTAGCTATAAATTTAAGGTATATATTTTTTAAATGTTTTACAACTAAAAACCCTAAAACACCCCAAAAAGTAACTGCAATAAAGGTATGCCCACTTGGAAAGCTAAAGCCATCCTCTTTAATTACCGCAAATAAAACATCTGGTCTTTCTCGTTGAACAATTAGTTTTATTGCATAAACAAGTATTTGCCCACCTAATAAAGTCAAAGATAAAATTATTACTGATATATATTTCTTATAGATTAATAATATAAAACTTGCTAGGCAAAATATTGTAATAAATGGAACTAAATTCCCAAGATTGGTAAAGTTTAAAAAAATAATATTTAAATAATCTGTTCTGGCATTTACAATGCTTTGCATAACATTTAAGTCAAAATTAATAATCCATGGGTTTTTCTCATATACATTTTCTAAAATACCCCCAAATATGGCTATCCCTAAAGCAACTATAATAGATACAGATAGTAAAAATGGATAATGTCTAATGCTAGTTTCAACTTTTTTTAAAGATTTCATATTTGCATTTTACTATTTAATTAAATTAGTATGTGTTTAAATTTAGTAAAATCAGTTAGAATTATAGATGAAAGGAATAAACTATGGAAATTAGAGAAGTAACTCCGAAAATAGCAGAGTACTCCAGTTCTTCTAAAAGCAAATATCAAAACTTATTCAACGTTCTAGCAATTCTGTACTCCTTATTAATCTTAGTTTCAGGTTTTTTAGATTGGAATTCTATTCTTCAAAATTTAGAAAATTCTTACGGTATTACCCCAGGTAATTTCTTTTTGTTAAATATACCATTCTTTTTAAACAAAACTTTAGAAATTATATACCCCGGTGCTTTAAAAATTGCATTGCTAATTTTTGTAATTTTGTCCTTGTGGGCCGGATTAGTACTTTCTAGAGGAAGAACAGTTCTAGAATCATTAGCTTTGTTTGTGGCATATGTTATGCCAAAGCCTAATAGTTTTTGGGGTAAAATTTATAATAGAAATACACATAATGAGATACCTTTCGCAAGTATTCGTATTGTGTCAGAAAAAATATTAACTGGTGAAAGAAGTTTTGAAACAGAAGCAGTATCTGATTTGTTTGGTAGGTACAGAATTTCATTTAATGCAGAAGAATCAAAAAGGTACTATTTAACTTGTAGAAGTGAGAATTATAACTACTTTGAGGTAGATATTGATACAACAGGTAATGAACACATAAGTATTTATACAGATATAGAACTTACTCCTGTAGTCTCACAGCTTACATTTACAAAAAAACTTGCTAATAGAATTTTATTTGTACCAGCATATTTAGGCATTAGATACTTGTACGTTGTATCTATACTATCTACAATTGTTACATTACTGGGAGTTTTGAGAGAGTTTTCACTTGGCCCAGTCATGTATTTTACTTTTATGTCTATCAGTCTTGTTTGGAACACTTATATACTAATAGACTTTAGAAATAGGAAGATAGGAAAGCTGATTTTCAAGCCAGAAAACGAGCCTGCAACAGATATTAATGTTAGCATTGGTAGAAAAGGTAACAGAATTGCTTCTAGTAAAACAAATTCAGATGGTGTTGTAAATTTTAGCGCAGACCCTGGAGTTTATGAATTATCGTTATTAGGTGCAAATAATTGTGAGTTTGACGGTCAGAAGAATTATGTAGAGGTAGAAGTAAATAAGAAAGGGTTCTTAACCCAAGATGTATTTTTAAACAAACTGAACCTTCCAATAAATAATAAGATACAAAATCCTTTCTCTTAAAAAATGTATGAATATTTGGGTGTATAATCTTTAAATGATAGAGCTATCAGACGATCAAAAACTGGTTTTAAATAAACTTGAAAAATGGTACTACGATATCAACAAAGATAGATATATTACTTTGGGTGGATATGCTGGTACTGGTAAAACAACATTGATTTCAGTTTTCAGAAAGAATCTTGAGGTTAAAAATCCACATATCAAAGTCGTTTTTTGTAGTTATACAGGAAAAGCTGCAAGAGTTTTAAAAAATAAAATTACTGAATCTAAATCTGATTATTCTCAAGATTTTATAGGGACAATTCATTCGTTAATATATTCTCCGGTTGTAAATGATAAAGATGAAATTGTCGGGTGGGATAAAAAGAAAAGCATAGATGGAGATTTAATTATTGTAGATGAGGCATCTATGGTAGATAGCGAAATTTGGAATGATCTTTTACACTTTGGAATACCTATAATTGCAGTTGGAGATCATGGTCAATTACCACCAATTAAAGGTAAGTTTAACTTAATGGAAAATCCAGAGTTAAGGTTAGAAAAAATTCATAGGCAGGCAGAAGATAATCCTATAATTCAACTTTCTGTATTAGCACGCGAAACTGGAGAAATCCCCGTAGGAGAATACGCAAAACGGGTTGTAAAACTTGCTCGCGGTTCTTCAGAATCGCAAGAAGTTATTGGCGAATTGTTGCAAAACTTTAAGCGAGATACATTGGTTTTATGTGGTTACAACACAACCAGGGTAAAAACAAATAAATATATTCGCCAGGCGCTAGAATTTGAATCCGAAGAACCGCAAGGTAAAGACAGGGTTATATGCTTAAGAAATAATCATGCAAAGGGAATATTTAATGGGATGCTTGGAACAATTACATCTATAGATAAAGATGAGAAATATAAGGTATATGATGTTACGATTGATATGGATGGTGAAGACTCTGAATATAAAGGCGCAATTGCAATGGAACAATTTAATAATATCGAAAGCTTAAACTTTACTAATCAAAGAGGTCAATTTAACAACATGGATTTGTTTGATTTTGGATATGCAATCACTGTACATAAGGCTCAAGGTAGCCAATCTAAGCGAGTAATATTATTTGAAGAGAGATTTAAACAAATGGATGATGAAAATTGGCGAAAATGGCTATACACTGCTGTAACTAGAGCTGAAAGCGAGCTGTACATAGTTGGCTGATTGACTTATTATTTGATATTCATTTTAAGTACTAAATTTACAAATTTTTTATATTCATAAATGCTGAGCTTGTGTTAGACTAGTAGCCGTTCCTCAGGACTGATTTTGTTTATAAGAATTGAGTAAATGGATAATTTAGATAAAGTACGTGTTAGCCGAAGAGATTTCTTAAAAATTTCATTATTAGCATACTTAAAAGCTCAAAATCCGAGCCTTGATTTTGAAAAACAAGAGCAGGTTCTTTCTCTCATCCATTTGATTAATCGAGGCAAATACTTGCATATTCCTAGTACTCAAGGAATATTTCAATTAGAAGAGGTTAATAATGAATGGGAAAATTACGAAAGTATTGATATTAAAACTCCAGGAATTTCACAAGGTGTAGCAACCTTGTTTGGAGTAAATGCAGTTGCAAGAGGTCAGCTCTTAGTTAGAACAGATGAAATTCGAAGAAAACTTTCAAATTCAGAAAGATTAACTCGCTCTGAAATGTTTTTACTTTCAATAAGAAATTATTACGATAGAACCATAGATGAATCTATAGTAGATATTAATAGCATGGAATATGTACAACTATTTAATGAATTACTTGCAAATTTTGGAATAGATGGAGTCGTAGCCTTAAAATCTGCTCAAGACTTTGGAGATATAGGCAAAATTGCACTTTATAATCATGTTTTAGAAAGATGGGTAGGTTATTATAATGTTATAGTTTTGAATACTGCTGAACCGACCACTTTTTTTAGAAATAGAGGGGTAACTTCTATTCTTAATGGAACATCTACCGAATTAGCCTGGCTAGGGGATGTATCTTCTGAATTAGTAGAAAGATCGGGTTTAAGTTTAGACCCTGAACATAGAACTGCGACTCCTATTAGGTGGTATAGAAATGATTTAACCGAACTTGTGGATGGATCGTTGGAACGAATTAGTATTCCAGAGATCCAGCGCTCAGATTTGGGTAACTTAAACACATCTAGTAGAGAATTTTCACTTTTACTTAGTGATACGCTTAGCAATGCAAATCCCGAAGAGATTTTGGAGTTCTATAATTTAGTCGTTCAGAATCAAGATTTAACTTTTAATCCTGAGTTTGTAAACATTGGGGCATACCCTCAAAATGCTAGGTCATTTTTCATTGCGTATATTATTCATAGTATAGGTATTCCTATTTTTGCTGATAGTAGCATTGCAGATCTGCAGGATATGATTCTTAATCCCTTAGACACAAGGTCTATTGGTTTTCCACTAAGCTCGGGTTCAATATATAACTTTATTCAAAATTTCTATGGTAATTTTGTTTTAGATAGAATTATATTTAGTCCAATATACCCTGAAACGGATTTTAGTAATATAAATAATGCAATATTTTTCGTAGAAGATGTGAGAAATCCATATACTAATACAGGTGTAGTTAAATTAAAGGAAGGTGTAATGATCACAATAAATGACCAAAAGAGATTCTTGTTTATTGATGAAAATGGTGACTTTCAAAATTCAAGCCTTTCAGAACTCTCCGAAAGATATTTAAATCAACCAACTTTCAGGCTTAGTGTTTATTTTTAGTACTTGATAACCCAATATCATACTCTCTTTACATATCTTGTTTCCGAGTTATAATAACACGGTTACAAAAGCTAAATGAGTGATATAACTGGCATAAACAATCAATCGAATTTGAAAGATGATTCCACTACGCCAAATAAAAAGCCAATATTCAGCCTTAAACAAAAATTTGCTAATTACTTTAACGTCCAATCTGCTCAAGTTTACGATAAGCATAAAGCAAAAATGGCTGGTTTTGGAGTTGGATTTATTGCATTTACAGTTGCATATGCATTAATAATGGATTCTTTAAGCAAAAATCCAGTAAGCTTTTATTCACAACCAGATACAAGAGGTTTAACCCAAACTCCAGTAATCATACCGACTCCTAACAATGAGTGTGTAGATGTTATAGATCAAATAATTCATACAGGTGGAAAGCCTTCGTTGTACGGTTTAGATTCTCAAATACTACAGTTGGTTACATATAACCAAGCACTATGTAATTTAACAAATCGATTTGTAGGCATAACTGAAAATTTGGCGCATGAATATAATATTGTAAGACAAAGGGATATTTTTGATGATGATCCAGTAATTTGGAATAGAGTTGCAGATTTTAAGCTACAGCTAATTATGGAGTTTCTGCTGTCTAGCAGTGAAACATTAGAAAGAGAAGATTTAGCTGAATTAATAAATTTTATAACACAAGGCAATGAAGTGACTTATAGCCAGATATTAAGTCAGTTGCAGGGTTTTTTGAATCGAAACTTGGATTCAACATATAACACTCTAGATTTATTAATGATTATAAAGATGTTATTTGAAGATGAAAGAGCAAACGGTCGACTTTTTTGTGCAGATGTTCACTGGGATTTTCTAATTTCTGCAATAACTCAAAGACTTGAACAATCTCAAGAATCTTAATTTTATAAGTCTACTTCTATTCCAACCGGAACATGGTCAGATGCATTAACTTGACCATGAATAAATGCATTTTTAACTTTCGATTTTAAACTTTCAGAAACATTAAAATAATCAATTCTCCAGCCAATATTTCTGGCTTTATTATTTTGGAATGGTGCAAACCATGTGTAGTTACCACCCTCTTGATTAAATATTCTAAAGGTATCAACAAACCCGGCACTTACCATATTGCTAAAACCTTCCCGTTCTTGATCTGTAAAACCATGGCTATTATGGTTATCATCTGGTCTTGCAAGATCAATCTCTTGATGGGCAACATTTAAGTCTCCACAAAAAATTACAGGCTTTTTTTGTTCTAAATCTTTAACAAATTTTAAGAAAGCTTTATCCCAAACTTTATGTCTAAAGTCTAATCTTGATAAATCTGGCTTGGAGTTTGGAGTATAAACGGTAACCAGGTAAAACTTTTCAAATTCTGCTGCTATTACTCTACCCTCTTTATTTGCATTACCGTATCCATCTTGAAATTCAGGAACATCTGGTAAATTATTAATAACACTAATTGGCTTTATTTTTGTAAAAATAGCTGTCCCGGCATAACCTTTTCTTTCTGCAGAATTCCAATATTCAATATATTCTGGCAAGTCAATTTCTGCCTGACCTTGCATAGCTTTTGTTTCTTGAAAACATATTATGTCAGGGTTTTCTTGTTTTATATATTCTATTAGCCCTTTTTTTAAAGCAGCTCTAATTCCATTTACATTGTAAGAGATTATTTTCATTAGTAATTTTTAACTAGTTTTTATTATATCTTATCTCCATCAATAATCATTCCATTCTTTTTTGGGTTTTTAGATGACTTCCAATAGGAATATGCCGCCTTTAGTAATAAGATGATGACTAAGCCAAAATCATCTGTTAAACCAAGAGGCCCGGCAATAAATTCTGGAATAAAATCTATAGGACTAATAATATAAAGCAAAGATATTATTAAAAGCCAATTTTGTTTTATAAAATTCTTCATACTATTTTTTAACTTAACAATTTTATCATCTACTTAAGTTCACTTTTTAATATTCTTGTATAAATTTGGTCAAGAACACATTTAATATATAAAAATAAAATAGGTACTCTAATGCTACAATAACTGCATGCTTAGTTATAAAGATACTATTTTAAACTTCTTAGATATAGAAACTACAGGCACAAACTACAAGGTAGATAAAATAATAGAGGTTTATGTAGTAAAAGTAAAAAACAATCAGGTAATAGACACATACCATACCCTACTAAATCCAGGATTTAGGCCAAACCCTTACATAACAAAACTAACAAACATATCATACTCTGATTTAAAAGAAGCCCCGGTTTTCGAAGATGTAGCAGATGACTTGTTTGAGTTTATAAAAGATGGAATAGTAGTTGCCCACAACGCTCGTTTTGATTATTCATTTATTAAAAACCATTTAAAAGATTACGGTTTAGACATAAATTTAAACTACTGCTGCACAGTAAAGTTATCTAGATATTTATACCCACAATACAAACGACATAATTTAGACAGCATAATAGAAAGGATAAGATTTGATAATGGTGAACGACACAGAGCAAGTTATGACACAGAAGCAACAAGATCATTCTTTTATTATGCCTTAGATGACCATGTAGAAGAGGAATTTTTAGATGCCTTTAATAAATCTGTTAAACAAGCAGCAATACCAGAGTCTTTAAGAAACTTTAAATTAGATGATATTCCAGAAACACCTGGCGTTTACTTGTTTTATGATGAGAACGACTACCCTCTTTACATTGGAATGAGCAAACACCTACGACGTAGGGTGTTGGAACATTTTTATAACGACTTAACAAATTCAAAAGATTTAAATATAAATCAAAAACTAAAGCGAATAGAAGTAATCCCCACGGCTGGAATTTTGGGGGCGCTAATTCGCGAGTCAATGTTAATTAAAAAATTCCAGCCGTTGTATAACCGCAAGTTAAGGCGAAATAGAAATATGTTTAAGTTAGAACAATTTATAGATGAAAACGGGTATATAAATGCAAAAATTAATGGAGATAACAACTTTAATATAAATGCGCTAGATAACGTGATTTGTGTATTTCAAAGCAAAATGGAATTAAATGAAGTATTACAGGGTTTAGCCAAAGAACATGGTTTATGTCCAAAACTTTTAGGTTTAGAAAAAGGTAGTGGTGCGTGTTTTTCTTATCAGTTAGGTAAATGTAAAGGTGCTTGTTGCAAAAAAATATCAGTTCAAGAATATAATCAAATTTTTGAAAAGGCTTTTAGAAGATTAAAAATAGAAACATGGCCATTGGAATCTGAAGTTGTAATTAAAGAGGAATTAAATGGCACAGTAGAAGAGTTAACCTTTAATAAGTGGTGCTTAATAAAATCTACAAGTAATGATATTGAAATATCTGAATTAGAAAAGTTCAAGTTTGATTTTGATACTTATAAGATTTTGAAAAGTTACTTAAAATCTAATGCAACTATCTTGCTGCCCAATCAACAATAGGTGCTATGTGAGATATATCTACCCCATCTATTTCACCAATTCCCATTAACTTAACCAGTTGTTTATCTAAAAAGCTTAATTTGGAATAATCAATTCTACCTGGCAATTTTATTAATCCACTAATTTGCATTCTAATATTTTCTGGTATGGAGTTTAAAGATTTTATTGAATCAGGTTTATCCATAGGAATTAACCCAACCATAAAAAAATAGATTTGTTTTTTTGATAAAACCTCCCAATGTTTTTGAATATAAGGTAAAGCTTCTATATTGCTTTTGTAAACCCTACTACCAATAATTATCTTGTCATAATCTTCAATATTATCAAACCTATAACTCTCAATATTTTCTATATTTGATTCTTCTACCTCTTGTTTAATCCACTCTGCATATTGTTTTGTGCTACCCCATAAAGTTTTATATAAGATTAGGGTGGCCATGGAAATAAGATAAAGGTTAATAATTTATTGTACTCTCTTTTATAGTAAAAAACAAAAGTGTCAAAATTGATCGTATTAATAATTCGTTTTTAAACTAATTTAAAATTAGTGTTGTCGATATTTTTAACACCCTAACTTATAGGTCTCATTTATTAAAAAAGTATGGTTTAAATAGGTTAAGTGCTATACTTAAAATAATAGTAAGAATCTTCTTATAATCTTAAAGTTATTTCGAGTTTTCCCTATAAATATTTTTTATAAGTTTAGTATGGCTCAAGGTACAGTCAAAAAAGTCAGGATCGAAGGTTACGGTTTTATTTCTACACAAGATACTCCAGATAAAAAAGATATATTTTTTCATAAGAGTAGTTTAAAAGGCACTTTAGCAGATAGAGGCTTATTTGAAGGAGATAAGGTAACATTTAACATTGCTAAAACAGACAGAGGTTTAAGCGCAGTGGAAATAAAATTAGTTGAAGATACAGTTGATGAAACTAAAGCTGAACAACAAACTGAAGATGAAACTACAACTACTGAATCTGAAGAAGAAACAGAAGAATAAGTAGTTGCTTAATCTTTGAATTTGAAAACTGCGTATTACTTTAGGGTTTACGCAGTTTTTTTTACTAAACTTAACTTTAAATTAATTTTAAAATCTGATTTTGTATTTAGCTGTATAAATTCTTTGCCTGATTCCGATTTTGTAATAATTTGCGAAGATTTAAACCTATCTGACAAATTATATTGGTCTGAAACAATCATTAAGTTATAATTACCCTTAGGTAAATTAAATTTAAATCTACCTTTAGAATCTGTAATAATTGTATCTTTCAATGTTTGATCAACTCTATCATATACTCTTACTATTACACCTGGTATTGGTTGGTTTGTATTGGCGTTATAAACATAACCCCAATCTTTAACAAATATACTAGTGTATCTAATTTTTATAATCTGAATTATAAATAAAATTAAAACTATTAAATTTACTATATTTGGATTATTAATAATCGAAACTAAAGAGAAGATTGATCCTAAAAAGAAAAGAAGGGTATTTATCTTTAAATAATTTTGTTGAATAAATCGCCTAGCAATATTAATAGAGTTAAGTAAATTAACCTTTTTATTTTCGTTTTTATTTAAAGCAATATCTAATCCAATACTTTGTTCAGAGTTTAAAGTTATATAAATATATTTTTTTTCAAAATCTGAGTGCAAAACTTCTATCTTGTAATTTCCTTTACTTTGAAGAAGTTTGTACCTACCGTAAATATCAGATATTCCCTGCTCTATAAATTCTCCATCTTTGTTGTAAAGTCTTATTGTTGCAAATGCAATTGGCTGGTTGGTTATATAATCATAAATCACTCCCCAAGTTCTCTTTCTAGATCTTTTAAAAACAGGAAGCCCGTATAGCAATATGGTTGGAGATGATATTACTGCAGAAGAAACAACGGCAGTTGCAACTATTAAAATTCCTTTGTCTTCACTCGATACGTTCTCCGGATCAATTTGAATGTCTAAATTTACAATATCCGAAATGCTTTTAATAAATGGCGTAAAGACACCAGCATAGCTAGTAGGAAATATATTTTCAATTATTGCAGATACAAAGTTATTAGGTTGGTTTTGTGTGCTAGTATTTTCGGAATCAGTTTCACTATCAGTTTCTTCACCACCTTGTTGTTCGGGGTAGCTAGTAGGTTCTTCTACCGGTGTTTCAGGTAAAGGTTCAGGTGTTACATCCGTTGTGGTCTCAACAGGTGTTGTAACTGGTGTAGATAATACAAATGCAATATTACCAGAATTGGAGAGTGAGTATTCTGATGTTATTCCACCTTGGTCTATAGTCCTCACTCTCCAGTAAAAATTGCCTGCAGATAAATTTTGACCAACAGAACCTTTTGCATAAGAACCTCCGCTAGTTGCCTGCCCCACCGTAAATGTCTTATAGCCTTGAGATTGTAAGCTTGAGGTGTAATCAACCAACAAAGAGCTAAAGCTACTATTATCGGCAACTTGAATTTGGTATCTTAAAGTATCTGAAATATCTGGGTCTCCCAAAGTAAAATTGAATGTAGGTGTAGTATCTGTTGATGAGCTGCCTTGAGTATAAGTATTTGGTCCTAAATCTGAAGGCACAAAAGGGTTTTGAGTAATCTTAAATGCTACATTTCCTGAATTTGCGACTTTAAAATTAGATATTAATCCTTTTTCATCTATTGTTCTGACTCTCCAATAGTAGCTAGCAGAAGATAAGGTTTGCCCTTGGTTACCAATTGTATAAGTTCCGCTTCCTGCAGGTTGTCCAACTATAAATTGTTCTGCATCTTGAATTTGCAGTTCGGATGTATAGTCAATTATTAAAGTACTGAAGTCGCTAATTGTTGAAAGTTGAAATTGGTATTGAACTAAGTCAAATGCATCAGAATCTGAAAGGTCAAATATAAACGATGGCTGAGGAGATGTTAAGGTAGATCCATTTGTGACAGATGCTGGACCAATGTTTTGTGGTAAGTCTGGAGGTGATGTAATTTCAAAAGCGATATTACCTCCATTTGCTACTGTATAAGATGATTCAAGTCCATGACTATCTATTGTTTTAACTCTCCAGTAATAATTATTGCTTAAAAGCACCTGGCCTGAGTTGCCAGTTGAATATGACCCCGTACCTACTGCTTGCCCTACGGTAAATGATCTTGCCCCTTGACTTGATGTGCCAGATGTATAGTTTACAAGTGGAGAGCTGAAGTCGCTATTATTATCTATTTGTATTTGAAATCTTACCGTATCTGATGCATCTGGGTCGGATAAATTAAATGTAAGCGTTGGGGTTGTATCTGAATCGATGCTTCCATTAATAAGGTTTGTAGGACCTAAGCTAGCAGGTGCGTTAGGACTTTGACTTAGTACAAATGCTACACTCCCACTTCTTGCTGTTGTGTAACTTGATTGATTTGTATTTTGGTCTATGGTTTTAACTCTCCAATAATAGTTGCCCGAAGTTAAGTTTTGGCCTTCTGCTCCAACAGCATATGTTCCACTTCCGGCAGCTTGGCCTACTGTAAAACTGGCAGATCCTTGATCTTGTAAATCCGATGTGTAATCTATAACTAAAGATGCAAAATTACTTGAATCATCTATCTGAATTTGATATTTAACTTGGTCAGAAATATCTGGATCCGTAATGCTAAAAGTTAGTGTAGGTTGCGAACCACCTGATAAACTTCCATCAACTAAATTTGAAGGGCCAAGGTTAGTAGGTGCATTAGGAAGCCCTCCTATTTCAAAAGCTATATTTCCACTATTTGCTGTTGAATAGCTAGATTCTAAACCATGGGCATCTACTGTTTTAACTCGCCAGTAATAGCTTGCATTGCCAATCGTTTGCCCGGCTGATCCAGCTGAATAAGTTCCACTGCCGGTAGCTTGCCCTACAGTAAATGTAGCACTCCCTTGAGTTTGCAATACAGATGTATATGTAACAACAGGAGAAGCAAAATTACTAGAATCATCAATCTGGATTTGATATTTAACTTGATCAGAAATGTCTGGGTCTGTGATGTCAAAGCTAAATGATGGCTGAGTATTGCTATTTACAGACCCGTCAATTACATTTGTAGGCCCAAGATTTGCAGGTGAATTTGGTGTTTGACTTACAACAAATGCTATTGAACCAGATCTTGCGGTTGTAAAGCTTGATGTTAATCCTGTTGAGTCTGTAGCCATAACTCTCCAATAGTAATTATTAGAGGTTAATGTTTGCCCAGCAGACCCTACGGTATAAGTTCCCAAGCCGGCTACCTGCCCTACTGTAAAACTAGTTGCGCCTTGTGCTTGAAGTGCAGATGAGTAGTCAATTACCAAACTACTAAAATTACTGACGGTTGATAGTTGTAGTTGATACTTTACTGTATCAGACACATCGTTATCGTGTAAGGTAAATGTAAATTGAGGTTGAGTATCTGTTGTTGTACTTCCATTAACTAACCCTGTTGGTCCTAAACTGTTAGGGTTATTTGGTGGGGTCGCAATAACAAATGCAACATTCCCATTATTTGCTAAAGTAAAATCAGAAGCTATATTATTTTGATCAATAGTTCTAACTTTCCAATAATAACTACCACTTGCTAAGCCAGCAGTTGTATATGATTTAAAACCTTGAGATAAATTTGCGGATGTAAAATTGGCTACTAATGATGTGTAATCACTTGTACTAGAGACTACAATATTATATTTAACACTATCCGAAATATCGGGGTCACCAATTGTAAATGTTAGTGTTGGTGTAATATCTGTTGAAGTACTTCCATCTACTAAGTTGCTAGGGCCTAATCCTGATGGAACATATGGTATTTGTGTCACCTCAAAGCCAGTTCCACCTGTTACATAGCTAGATTCTAAACTAGTTTGATCAATTGCTTTTACTCTCCAATAATATCTATCAGAGTTTAAAAGTTGACCCTCAGTTCCAATATTATATGTCCCAGTTCCTACTGGTTGGCCAATCGTAAAAGTTTTTGTTCCTTGCGCTTGTAAATCAGAAACGTAATCTATAATAGGAGTTGTAAAGTTGCTAGTATCATCAATTTGAATTTGGTATTTAACTGTATCTAATGCATCTGGGTCAGTAATATCAAAGGTTAAAGATGGTTGATTGTCTGTTGTTACACTCGCATCTATCATATTTGAAGGCCCTAGATTGCTTGGTATATTAGGGTATCCACCAATAGAGAAAGCTATATTGCCACTATTTGCTGTTGTATAAGAAGATACCAAATTATTATTATCTGTAGATCTAACTCTCCAATAGTAACTGGCATTACTTAAAGTTTGTCCCGAACTTCCTACGCTATAAGTACCTGTTCCAGCAGCCTGCCCAACTGTAAACGAAAAGCTTCCTTGTACTGATAATGCAGATGTATATGTAATAACTGGAGATGCAAAATTGCTAGAATCATCAATTTGAATTTGATATTTAACTGTATCTGATACATCACTGTCAGAAATATCAAATGTAAAGGATGGTTGGTTATTAACAGTAGTACTTCCATCTATAACAGATGTTGGACCTAGGTTTGTTGGAGCATTAGGAATCGCATTTACAATGAATGCAATGTTTCCACTATTTGCTGTTGTGTATCCTGATTCTACTAAAGAAACATCTATAGCTTTTACCCTCCAATAATAACTCCCACTTGTAAGTGATTGTCCTGCATTACCTGAAGAATAAGTACCACTACCTGCTGCTTGTCCTATTGTAAAACTAGTTGAACCTTGAGTTTGCAATGCAGATGTGTAATCTACAACTAAACTACTAAAGTTACTTACACTTGATATTTCAATTTTATATTTAACAGTATCTCCTATGTCTGGGTCAGTAATACTAAATGTCAAGGTTGGTTGGGTATTGCTTCCTATACTTCCGTTTACATAACTGGTTGGACCTAAAGAAGATGGATTGTTTGGTGCGCCAGATATAAAGAAAGCTATATTGCCACTATTTGCTGTTGTATAAGCAGATTCTGCTGCATTTTGATCTGTAGATTTTACTCTCCAGTAATAACTACCTACAGATAAAGATTGTCCAGAACTTCCAACTGTATAGGTTCCAGTCCCTACTGCCTGCCCTACGGTGAATGTTTTAGAACCTTGCGTAGATTGAGCAGAAGAATAGTCAACAACTAAACCTGTAAAATCGCTGGATGTGGAAAGCTGAAATCGATAAGATAATGTATCTAGTGGGTTAGCAGTGTCCCTAATGGTAAAGGTAAAGCTAGGTGTGTAAGACGCAATTGAATTACCACTTACTACGCTAACTGGCCCTAGTGAAGTAGGGTTATCAGGTGCTGTGTTTGTAAACCCAAAGTTTGTATTGTTACCACTGTCTAAACTACCTGTCCCTGCAAGTTGCAAAGATGATGCATTAACATTATTACCATCTTTCGCATCTATATAAAGCATGTCTCTGCTACCTTGCGGGTCTATTTTATATTGAGTAGGAGTTCCACTAGATCTTAGTTGTAATCTATTTAATGTACTATTACCCCTTAAGGTTAAATTATTTAGTATTGTTTGAGTGACAGTAACTGGTATTGTCAAAATATAGGTGTTAGCTGTAGTTACCTCTTTTGTTAGATTATAAAATGTTGTAGTACCTGTAATTGTTTGATTACCTCCATTTAAATTTACCGTACCGTTATTGTGGTTGAATGTTCCAGATGTATGGTTAAAATTTCCTGCTATATAAAGATTTCCACCAGGAGCTGTAAATGTCCCATTTGAAAGTGCTAGATTTCCACCAATTGTCATATCTCCAGCGCTCCCTCCAATAAAACTACCCGATGTTAATGTAAGGTTGCTTGCTATGCTTGTAGATGTGTGAGAACTAAAGTCTATATTTGCGCCTGCAATAGTCAATGCCCCTCCACTCGAAAATCCTGTAAAGCCTGTAATATTTGAACCTGTATTTGCTGTAATTGTACCTGCAGTATTGGTCAATGTTCCCGTTCCTGTTAAAACACCGTTTAATGTAATTGCTTGCGGAATTGTAGGGTTATTACCTAATGGTAAAGTACAAGTACTATTTACAGTCTTTGTTTGAGTTTGTCCAGTAAAGGTTACACTTCCAAAAGTTATATTATTGCAACTTAAAGCAGCAGAAACACCATAAAAGTTAAATTCACCTCCATTTGCATTAAAAATTGGAGTTCCGCTTACTGTAAAGTTATCCCCCACACTAGTAAGTGCCCCTGCATTGAAAGTACCCCCTGATATTGTCATAGCACCCGAAACAGATAAACTATTACCAGAGTTAAAGGTACCTCCAGAGACGCTTGCTGATGCAACCGCAACTGTACTTGGAAGTGTAATGCTACCGGATGTTATGTTTAATGATCCGCCAAGGTCAAAAGGCGAAAAAGAGCTAAAGTCTATTGTTGCCCCAGCAATTGTTAAACTTCTGCCAGAAAGGCCTGTAAATCCTGATAAAGCACCTGTCGAATTTATAGTTACACTACTTGTTGCGACTGGAAAAGTTAGTGTACCAGAACCTGATAATGTACCATTAACTACTAAGTTATTATTAGCCACAGTACCTATTGCTACATTAGGATTACTACCAAGAGGAATATTACAATCACTACCTATAGTTACATCATTAGTGTTACCTGTCATATTAAATGTAACAAGATTAAGGGTCTTGTTTCCACACGCTATTGAAAAATCTGAGCTCCCGTTAAAATTCAAAGTACCATTGTTGTGATTGAAAGTAGATCCACTATTAATACTAAGTCCAGCAGATAAATTTATTATGCCAGGACTTGCTGTAAAAGTAGTGCCGGTATTTATAGTTAGTGCACCTATGTTTATTCCTGTCCCAGTCGGAGCTGGAAGAGTTAAACTAGCACCTGTGCTTAAGGAAGTAGAAAATCCACCAGTTAGGTTAAAGGTTGTATACCCACTAAAGTCTGCGTTCATACCGGTTATACTGCTAATTCCAGGAGATACAAATCCATTAAATCCGCTAAGTACAGAGGTAGAGGTAAAAGCTACACTGGTTAGATCTGGGTCGATAGTCAATGTCCCTGACCCAGTTAATGTGCCATTCATGTTTAAAGTACCGTTTGTTCCCAAGCTGATTGTTGGAGAAGATCCAATAGGTAATGTACAGTCACTGCCCACGGTAAATGTTAAATTGCTGGTGAAAGATTTGTTGATAGTAACGCTATTAAGTAGTTTACTACCACATGCCAAGGTTGTATTACCTGTACCATTAAAAGTTATAGAGCCGTTATTATGATTAAAAGTTGCTCCAGAGTTAATTGTCATTGATGATGCAACATTAATATTCCCGCTGCTAGATGTAAATGCTGTTCCTGTGTTTACTGTCAAAGCACCAATGTTGATGCCAGTACCAGTCCCAACAGGTAGGGTAATACTTGCACCTGTACTTAAAGTCATGCCTAAGCTTCCAGTTAGATTGAATGTCGTATAAGAGCTAAAGTCAGCATTCATACCAGTTATGGTCGTGATTCCAGGTGATACAAATCCATTAAACCCACTTAAGCTAGTTGTAGAAGCAAAAGCTAGTGATGTGATGTCTGGGTCGATTGTTAATGTACCGGTCCCAGATAGTATTCCACTCATTGTAAACTGTGTATTGACACCTAAGTTTATAGTAGGGTTGGCACCTATAGGTAAGTTGCAATCGCCACCAATAGAAAAAGAGTTCACTCCGCTTGCAGTTCTATTAATTACAACACTATTAAATGTTTTATTTCCACATGTTAAAGTTGCATTACCCGTCCCTGTAAATGTAACGATTCCACTGTTATGATTAAAAGTAGCCCCAGAGTTAATAGTCGTAGAACCTGTAATATTTAAAGTACCAGATGTCGAATTAAAGGTAGTTCCTGTATTTACAGTAAGTGAGGCAAGGTTAATCCCGGTCCCAGTCCCAACAGGTAGGGTAATACTAGCACCTGTACTTAAAGTCATGCCCAAACTTCCGGTTAGATTGAATGTTGTATAAGAGCTAAAGTCAGCATTCAAGCCAGTAATGCTACTAACTCCAGGTGAGATTAATCCATTAAAGCCATTTAATACAGAAGTAGATGCTAATGTAAATCCAGTAGCTTCAGGATCAATTGTAAGTGTCCCACTACCACTTAAAGTTCCGTTTATATTAAATGTACCTTGTGTACCAAGGTTTACTGTAGGGTTAGCACCTAATGGTAATGTACAGTCACTCCCAACTGTTGCAGAGTTTACTCCGGTAGCAGTTCTATTAATTACAACACTATTAAACGTTTTGTTTCCACAAGCCCAAGTTACTGTTCCTGTTCCTGCAAAAGTAACTATTCCTCCATTATTATTAAATGTAGCAGCCGAATTAATTGTTGCACTTCCTGACAAGGTTAAAGTTCCAGATGTAGATGTAAAAGATGCACCACTGTTTAAAGTAAATGTACCAGTAACACTCATTGTTTGGTTGCTACCATTAAATATTCCAGCCGATTGGGTAAATGTGGATGTAACTGTAAAACTTCTAGCTAAAGTAATTGTTCCGCTATAACCTGTATTCATTTGAACAACTGCAATTGTACCTGCAAACCCTGCATCTACTGTTACATCCTTTGAGCTTGTACCATCAAACACAACGGTATCGCCTGCTGCAGGGCAAGTATCTAAGTTCCAATTAGCACAAGTACTCCAATTATTATTTGCGCCTCCTCCATCCCAAGTTTTGGTAGCAGCAAATACTAAATTTGAAAAAGCCAGGGCTAGAAGAGTAAACAACGCAAGAAGTGATAGAAGAAGTTTTTTGTGAGTTAATAGTTTAAATTTTAGCGTAAAAAAAGATTAAATATACATTTAATACAAAATTAAAACTTTGTCTGTTAAATTCATTGGAATATTACCCTGTTAATATATCAATTTTTAAATATGAGTTAAACCCTTTGGTCTCCTTTTTTAGTAAGTGTTACCGTTGTTTTTATTTGTAGATTAAAATCTATGTTAGCCATGAGTAAAATCTGTCAAATGATTTGTTTATATAAAATTCTCGAAAGCTTTATTGGCAAAGATTTGAGATGTATTGATTATAGATTTCCAAAAAAAATTAACACTACCACTTGAAGTCGTTAAAAAAAAAGAATAATATAAAAACATATTTAATTTAATTATTTATTACTGTTTTGTTTATGGCTAAAACAAAAAAGCCTGCTCATAAAACTGCACACAAAACTCCTTTACACAAAAGAAAGGTAGTTGGCGGATTCACTTTGGTTGAAATCCTTGTAGTTGTTGCTTTAATTGCTATCCTTGCTGCAATCACTATTATTGCTATTAACCCTGCAAAAAACTTTGCAGATGCAAGAAATACAACAAGGTCATCTGATGTAACAACAATTTTAAATGCTGTTACTCAATATACATCTGAGGTTGGTAATCAATTGACTGACTTGGGTACTATTCCACTATGTTCAGCAACACCAGCAACAATCGGAAGTGGTGCCGGTAACCTTGACTTAGGTGCAACATTAGTTCCAGAATTTGTAGTAGCAATTCCTCAAGATCCTCAGTCTGGTACTCCAGAAAATACAGGATATAGAATTTGCTTAACAGCTTCTAACAGAGTTCAAGTAGATGCTCCAAGTGCAGAGAATAGTAAAACAATTTTAGTTAGTAGATAACTTGAATTAAAGCTTAAATAGCCCCTGAAAAGGGGCTATTTTTTTATGTGTTTACTTTGAGTTTTATTTTCATTAGAATGTCGTATGTCATTTTTTACAGAGCTTGGAAAACCAAAAAAAGATAAAGAAGAAGATAAAACAGATGAACCTGATAATACCAGGGGCTCATCATCTGAAGTTGATAAGTCTGATAAAAAAATAGATAACTCTGCACTAAAATCGGTTGATACAAAAAAAGACAAAGATTCAAAAAGTGATTCTGAGGTAGTTTCTAGCCCTAATGCAATAATCCCAAACCCAAATTTTGAGGGTAATAACCCAGATGTTGTTAAGGTGGACAAAGTAGATGATGTAACTAAGTTTATAGATGAAATAATTTATAGTGCAATACAGGCGGACGCATCAGATATTCACATAGAGCCACATGAAGAAAAAATTATTATAAGATTTAGAATAGATGGTCTGTTAAGAATTGTATACGAACTAAACAAAGCATTAGAGTCTACTTTAATGTTTAAGTTTAAAATATTAGCTAAGCTACCAACTGATGAACACTTTGCTCCATTAGACGGTCGTATTCCATTTATTTACAAAGAGAAAAAAATTGATACCAGAATTTCAATATTACCAATAACAAAAGGGGAAAAGGTTGTAATAAGAATACTATCTTCAGAAGGCAAATCATATAATTTAGAAGATTTAGGAATAGTTGGAAAAGAATTAGAGATGATTCAAAGATCTTACTCTAAACCTTACGGCATGATTTTGGCAGTTGGACCTACTGGTTCCGGAAAAACTACAACTCTCTACTCTATTTTAAAAATTATTAGCAAACCGGAAATTAACATAACAACGGTAGAAGACCCTGTTGAATACGACCTAGAAGGAGTTAACCATGTTCAAATTAATAACAAAGTAGATTTAACATTTGCAAATGGGTTAAGAGCAATTTTAAGACAAGACCCAAATGTAATTATGATTGGTGAAATTAGAGACTCTGAAACTGCTAAGATCGCAATCAACGCGGCTATGACCGGACACATAGTCCTTTCAACACTACACACAAATGATGCTGTAACTACAATCCCAAGATTGGTAGATATGGGTGTAGAAAAGTTTTTAGTAGCAAGTACTTTGAATATTATTGTCGCACAAAGACTTGCCAGAAGGCTTTGTGATAATTGTAAAACAAAAAGCAAATTAACATCAGAAGAGCTGACAAGCTTAAAGCAAACTAGGCCTGATATTGCATCACTTTTAAAAGAAGGGACAGAGGTTTATTCTGAGAAAGGTTGCACAAAGTGTAGAGGTACAGGCTTTAAAGGAAGGATAGGTTTATATGAGATGTTAGAAGTTAAAGAAAATATTAGAAAGCAAATTGCAATTTCTGCAAATGCAGAAGAACTGTACGATTTGGCAAGAGAAAATGGTCTAAAGCTAATTGTAGAAGACGGTGTTGCAAAAATATTAGAAGGGATAACAAGTATTACAGAAGTTTGCAGGGTTACTGCATTAAAAGAATAGATTAAACCTTCAAAAATTGATCTCTCCCCCCACTTTGTGTAGAATAAATTTATATGGTAATAGATATTTCTAAAGACAAACAAATCTTTTTATTTCATTCAGTTTCACCTGTAGATATTGCTTTATCCATGAAGCATTTAGTCACAATGATTGGGTCCGGCTTAGCCATAGATGAATCACTTGAGGTTTTAGTAAAACAGGTAGAAGACCCCTATTTAAAAAAAGTATACAGTGATATTCAAAAAGATGTTGTTAGTGGTAAATCATTAACCGAGGCTATGAAAAGATACCCAAAAATCTTTTCTAAAATGGTCGTATCTATAGTAGACATTGGTGAACAGGGAGGTACTTTAGAGCAAAACTTAATATTTTTGGCACAATATTTAAAAAAACAATACGAACTAAACAGAAAAATTAAAGGTTCTACAACATACCCACTTATTATTTTTGGACTAACAATTATAGAGATGGTTGGCGTAATATTTTTTATTTTGCCAAAGCTTGAAAGTGTATTTAGAGGATTAGCAGAAGTTCCGCCGTTAACGCTTGCTATTTTAGATTTCTCCGCTTTTTTAAGAGACTATTGGCCGCAGGTTTTGATTGGGTTGGGAATTTTTTATGTTTTGTTTTTTAAATTGTTTTTACCTTCAAATGCAGGCGGGGCTTTTAAAGATTTTATGGCCCTAAATGTTCCTATATTCAAAGAAATAAATAAGAAACAGATACTTGCTAATTTTTCTAGAACATTGGGGATTTTATTACAAAGTGGTGTTCCATTTCAAAAAGCATTGGTAATTGCATCCGATACTATTGGAAATAGATACTATAAAAATGCATTGCAAAAAATGAATGAAATGACAAAAGATGGTAAGAATTTATTTGAATCTATTGGTTCGTTCCCCAAATTATTCCCACCGACTTTTGTAAAATTAATTGAGACAGGTGAAAAGACTGGGAACTTAGAAGATAACTTAAATTATCTATACGACTTTTATACAGAAGAGGTATTAGATTTAAGTAGTAACCTTACAACATTGCTTGAGCCACTTTTACTTATTTTTGCCGGAGGAATGATTGGTGCACTAGCTCTATTAATTATTACTCCAATCTACCAGTTAACCGGAAGTATTAATAACTAAATTCAAACAACAATATGGTAAAAGCATTTACCTTAATAGAAATATTAATAACTTTAGCCTTAATGAGCTTCTTTGCAGTAATTCTGTTCCCATTTACAATTGGAACTATTAGAAATGGTAATTTATCATCTGAGTCCGCAAATCTTGCATCTGCCATTTTTAAAATACAACAAGATGCATTTTCTTCTGAAAATGATAAAGCCTATGGCATTAGACTTAATAATACAAATTATTCAATACTAGCAGGGTCAGATACTTCTAATTTAGTAGTTACAGAAACAATTACTTTCCCAGGTAATATAAGTATAAGTAATTTAAATTTAGGTAATGCTTCAAATGAGATTCTTTTTGCTAAAAATAATTTAAAACCTAATACTACGGGGAATATTACTTTATCTAATGGTGATGAAAGTTATACTGTTTCAATCAATAATGAAGGACTTGTTGAATTTCAAAAAAATTAAAGCATTTAGCTTAACCGAGCTTGTATTAACGATAGGATTGGCAAGCATAATCGTATTAAGTGTTATATCGTTTAGCTTAGAGGCCTCTAGATACAACTTAAATAAGTGGGAAAGAGTTAATGCGGGTATTAAGATTAATGAGTTGGTAAGTACCCTCCAAGCATTAAAAAATGATAGTTGGAAAAGTATTATGGATATTCCTTTTGATCAGCCTAAACACTTAGCTTTAGTTAATAACAGACTTTCAATATTGGATGGAAGTGATGCTGAAAGTGGTTTAAACATTAGCTTTACATTGAAGCCGGTTTATAGAGATTCATCTTTAAATATTGTTACTAGTGGAGGTACTATTGATTATGGAACAAAAAATGCCGAGATTTCTGTAACTTGGACGGATTCTTTTGGAGAATTAAATACTGTATCTAATAATATTTACCTAACAAATTGGAACACTACAAATCTTACTGAGACAACAACTTTAGAGTTTAATGACGGAACTAAAACCGGAACTTTTGTTGATTCAACGGTTGGAGATGGAGCGGTTAGGTTACAATCCGTTTTATATTCTGATTGGTGCAGACCAGAGTTTACACAAACAACATATAATTTGCCGGGTTCTGGAATTCCAACATTAATTAGCTCTATCCCCGGTAAGGCATATTTAGGTAGCTCTTCAACAACCTCGTCTTTACAAGGTATAGATATTAATCACTCTACTAATCCTGCTGTTGTAAATGTTCAAGGTACTTTTACAGGTTATGAAACAAAATCAATCTTTTCAGATGGTAACTATGCATATCTAGCAACAACTAATGATTCAAAAGAGGTTGTTATTGTAAACGTTACAACAACACCATTTACTGAGGTAGGATACTTTAATGCTAGTGGTACAACAGATGCAGAAAGCGTTTATATTAAAGGAAATGTTGGGTATGTAATTCAAGGTAAGGAACTACGATCATTTGATTTAACAAGTAAAACCGGTTCAAGACCTCAATTAAGCTCTATTACTGTTGCAAAAGGACTATATGGGTTTTTTGTAGGCATTGCATCTGAAATAGAAATTAGGGGCAACTATGCATTCATTAGTTTGTATAACGATTGGTATGAGCTTGTAGTGGTAAATATAACTAATCCAAGTAGCATGTCTTTGGTAGGCAATTCTGATGTAAATTATCAGCAATCAAACGACCTTTTTGTTAATGAAGATGGATCAAGGGTTTATATTGGAACAACATCTGCCTCATCTTCTAATGAATTTTTTATTATAGATACATCTGTAAAAAAGAATGGAATGCCGGTAATTGGTAGTTACGACACCAATGGAATGAGTGTTAATGGAGTTACTGTAATAGATAATAAAGCAATTATTGTTGGGGCAAATGGAGAAGAATATCAAGTAGTAAATATTGAAAATAATAATAATTTGGTTAGATGCGGTGGATTAAATACAGATATACCTTTAAATGGGGTCACCTCGGTTGTTACCCCCCCACTAAATGAAAGATTTACATACGTAATAAGTAATGATGCAAATTCGGAATTTAGAATAATTAAAGGTGGGGATAATTCTGGTGTAAGCGGAAATGGCTATATGGCTTTGGGTGAGTACACATCAAACATAATAGATATTGGCACGTCTAAAGTATATTACTATTTATTAAAATGGACTGAAACAGTACCTGCATTAACTGATTTAAAGTTCCAAATAAAAACCGGTAATCAGTCAAATTTAAGTGATGGAGTTTGGGTAGGTCCAGATGGAACTTCATCTACATATTTTACAAATAACAATGGAGAGGTATTACCCTCAATTTTGCATGGAAAAAGATATATACAATATAAAGCATTTTTTACATCCGATAAAATTAGCACTCCCCTACTTACAGATATTACTTTAAATTATGGTAAATAAATTAGTTAATAAAAAATTAAAAGCATTTACATTAATAGAAGTTGTGGTTTACATGGCGTTATTTGCTTTAATATTTGTAATGATTATTGAATTCTCAATATCTATAAGGCAAATTAATTCAAGCACAAATACATCTACAAGATTAGATAACGCAATGATTTTCGCAAATCAAGTTTTAGAAACTAATCTATCAAATATTCAAACCGTTGTATCTATTAATTCTGCTTTTGATAGTGATAACGGAGTTTTGAATGCAATTTTAAAAAATGGAGAAACTGTAGAATTTAAAATAGCGCAAAATAGATTGGTAATTACAAAAGGTACAACCACAAGCCCTATTACGCCAGTAGAGGTTTTTGTTAATAAGTTTAATATAACTCCAGTTTATACATCTGATACAACATTGACTAATATTATTGGTATTAAAATAAATTTGTCGATTTATGTTGAAAATAATTCTGAGCCTAGAAAGGATAGGACTATTACTAATTCTTTTTATATTTTAGGAGATTAGTATGGTTGTAAAAGTAGATTTTAAAAAAAAGTATAGTGGTGTAGTTGCTTTAACTACTTTACTAGTTATGGCAACGGTTTTAGTTGTAACAGGTATTTCTGTTGTTTACTTAAGTATTGATTCTGCTTCAGTTTCTAGAAACTATTTGAATTTAAACCGTGCAAAATCTAATGTGCAGAGTTGTTTAGACGAGGCTTTGTTAAGAATAACACTAAACAGAAATTATTTAGGCAGTGGTACAGTAACAATTGATGGCGCTTCTTGTACTTATACTGTTACAAATCACTCAACTAATTCAAATTATAAAGTTATTAACATAGATAGTCTTTTTGAAGTTAATAATTATAAAGATGTATTCACAGTAGATAAATCTGTCACACCTTTAGAAATTATAGAGTAAGTTAATTTATATTTTCAGAAGTTAAAATAGCTCATTTACATACTAACTAATAAAGCTTTGCATAATATTTACAAAATATTTACACAGCTTTCTTTTTAATTATTGTCAAAACTATTACCTATATTAGCTATTGGTAGTTAAGTATAGATAATAGAAAAATTTGCTTTGATTGCACATAGTACAATAGAATGTAACTATTATTAATCGCCAAACAATATAAACAAAATTTTGATTTCTTATAAATTAATTAAACTAAATGAATAAATTTAAAATTAATCCTGGAAATATATTTTTAATAGCAGCATTAATTACATTAGTTTTATTCTCAGTTTACTTTTTTTTGCTTAGAAACAATATTGCTCCAGACAACAGCTCTGCGGCAAATACAGGTAAACTTGTCTTGCAACTAGCTTCACCGGCAACATTAGTGGATCAGCCAGTGAACACTAATTTCTCAGTAAATTTAAGTGCACAAAATGTTGAATCAGATAAAGTTGCGGAAGTTGTCTTAAACTATGACCCAACATATTTGGAAGGTGTATTGATAAGTGAAGCCTCAAATCTATTAGCTTTAAATAAGAATATTAATAATACAACAGGAGTGATTACAGTAGATGTTGCGATAACTGGAGAGTCATCTTTTACTGCTGGAAATACTTTGGTGACTTTTAATTTCAAAATTAAAAATAATTCAGCTCAAAGTACTACTTTAAGTATTGCCGAAGGTAGTACTTTGGGTTACCCAAACAGATTAGCATCAAATGGGTATGGTAATTTAGTATTAAACTTTAAAAATGTAGTTACAAATGTTTGTGGAGATGGGGTTAGTGGTGGTAGCGAGCAATGCGATGCTGGGGCAAATAATGGGAAATTATGTCAGCCTGGTTATAACTCTAGTTGCAACTATTGCTCTGCTTCTTGTACAACTATAACTTTGCAAGGAAATAAATGTGGAGATGGTGTTGTTGGAGGTAGCGAACAATGTGATAATGCTACTAATAATGGAGTTGCATGCCAGGCAAATTATGGTTCTACTTGCAACTATTGCTCGGCTACTTGCACATCTCAAACTGTTCAAGGAGCTAAATGTGGAGATGGAATTAAAAATGGATCTGAGCAATGTGATGATGGTAATCAAAATAATACAGATTCGTGTAGCATTCAATGCTTAAATACTGGTATTGGCTCATCTGGCAGTGTTTCTGATCCAAATGAAACGACTCAGCCTAATAATAATACTGGTACTAATGCTAATAACACTAATACAAATAGCAACAATACTGCTAGCAACAACACTTCAAATTCAGGGAGTATAGCAAATAATAATAATGAAGCAGTTGATACTAGTTCAAATGAAACAGAAACTACTTCAACCACGGGTCAAACTAATCAGCCTACTGGTCAGAATTCTAATACTGGAAGTACTACAACAACTTCTGAGACACAAACTAACAATAATACATCTGTAAATAATAATACAGGCAACAACCAAACAAGTGATCCTTTGGTAGGTTTTTTTGCCGGACTATTCCCGGCCCAAGGTACATCTAATACAATACTAATTGCTTTGTTAATTGCAACAATTTTGGGTGTGATATTGGCTATTGCTTATATTATTAGATTGGTATTTTTCTATAGACCAAAGAATACAACTAATCCATTTTCTAGCTAAATCATTAAACTTTTAAACTTCTATTAATTATTAATAGATTTTAATCTTCCTTTTTTTTACGATTAGAGTTAGAATTTAAACACAACTTAATCAAATATCTAGAGCGCAGCGAGGGAACTAGCCCAATAACCTGCCAGCAACCTGAAATTAAAAACTTTAAGGTGCTACTTCTAGCCCATACTGGGAAAGATGATTGCAAAACATTACTCTTCCCTATTGGGAAGATTTTTTTGCAATTTTTATTGCAATTAAGTTCTTACTATTAAATACAGCCCCTAGATTTTGCTTAAGTAATTTAAATTTTTATTATTTTTATATGTTGTATACAGCAGAGTGCGTTACGCCAAGGCATCCAGATAAGATTTGTGATCAAATCTCGGATTTAATTTTAGATTTATGTTTGCAAAAAGACCCACACTCTAGAGTTGCGGTGGAGACTATGGGTGGTCATGGTCAAATTACTATTACTGGGGAGGTGACAACTAATGCGTTGTTATCAAATGCAAAGATTAAAAGTACTATCTTAAAGCACTTTCCTGAATTAAAAGATTACAAGTTTGCAATAAATCTAGCTAAGCAGTCTTCTCAAATTGCACAAGGTGTTGATATTGGTGGTGCGGGAGACCAAGGAATTATGATTGGCTATGCTTGTAATGAAAATTCTGAATTTATGCCCCAAGAATATTTTCTGGCAAGAAAGTTAGCTAAAAGTATTTATTCAAAATACCCTTTTGATGGTAAAACTCAAGTTACTTTAGATGATAAGGGTAATGTGATTGCAGTAGTTGCTTCTTTTCAAAATGTAGATAGGTCTACCCTACTTTCAGAGGTTAAAAATGTTATTCCAAATGCTAAGGAATATTTTATTAACCCAGCTGGAGATTGGAATATTGGAGGTTTTGACGCAGATGCGGGTGTTACAGGTAGAAAGCTGGCTGTTGATAATTATGGCCCTAGAATTCCTATTGGTGGTGGAGCTTTTAGTGGTAAGGATGGTACTAAGGTTGATAGAAGTGGTGCATATATTGCAAGGCGTATTGCTGTTGATTACTTATTGAAATTTAATGCTAAAGAGGTGCATACAAAGCTTGCCTACTCCATTGGTGTTGCCAAGCCAGTTATGGCTGTTGCAATTGTAGATGGTAAAGAGGTAGAAATTCATGATTATGACTTAACACCTCAAGGGATTATTGATTTGTTAAAGTTAAGAAACCCGCAGTACTACCAAACTGCACAGTGGGGGCACTTGGGAAGGGGCTTTGAGTGGAGGTAAAGTATTTTTTGACTTTTTACGGTTAATTTCTTATACTATGAGTAAGTCCTGATAAGTGAAAGTCGGCTACATGCCGTGCTGAGCGAAAGCTCACTAGCTTAAAAAGGACTTATTTTATTTAAATTGAATTGATTCTTTTTAGTATAAATAACTCCTCCTGGTTTTCTTTTATAATTCTCAAAATCATATAGGTCCCAAATCATACTGACTTTATCTAGAATAAATTCAATATATCTAGTTTCCTTTTTGATAAATGCTCTTTGAATTGCCCACTCTACATAGTCAATTATCTGTAGACAAGGTTCTTTGCTTGGAATATTAGAATAGATGTTAATAGCATTATTGTTCTTGTATTTCCATTTTAGGTCAAATTCATTTTTAGCTGTTTGAATTGCATTCTCAAGATAATCTTGTTTATTCTTATTTCCTCTTGCTGCAAAGCAAATAGTTATATCGTTGTTTAAATGAAGTCTATTTTTAAATAATTTTGTGATTAAATCCGAATAGAATTCTTCAGGATCACCATTATGTTTCTTTCTAAAAATATCTTCTATTTTTCTTGCTACGATAACTTGTGCTTTGAAATCTAAATCTTTAATCAACTTAAATACTTTTTCCCTAACTTCGGGACAGTCATCTTTTGCATGAAATGAAACTATACTTTTATTCCAGGATGGTATTTTACATAAGTATTTGTCATTAATTACAGCATCTTGTAGTTTTATTATTTCTTTGCGTAAAACAGAGGCATTTTTTGTATATATGAATCCTAAGATCAAAATTGGTGAAGCTAGGTCTCGTGTTATAAGGTTTCTTCCATATTTATCAAAGAATATTGGGTCTCCAGATTCATCAACAAAGTAAAATGTCTTGTTGTTTTCAATCTCTTTCATCGAAATTTTACAAAATAAATGATCTTATATTCTAGTATGTGTATACTGATTATTGTCTATAAGAATTTTCCAAATTGTAAGGTTTCTGTAAGATTTGAACTAATCGAATTTTCGAGTAGTTCTAAACATAAAGCTAGCATCTCGACCCGGCCACATACCCACTACTCCAACATATTTGAAGGCTATAACCACCAGATGGTCTATCTATGTTTAATAAGTCTCCAATAATATAAAGACCTGGGACTATTTTAGATTCCATTGTTTGAAAGTTTACCTCTTCAATTTTTACACCTCCGCTAGATACTATTGCTTTATCTGCACCAAGTAATCCTTTAACGCTCATTGGCATCTCTTTTAATGTTTTTATTAATCTTGCTCGTTCCTCTTTTGTTATGCTGTGGTTTGGTTTGTCTGGGTCTATTTGTGCTAGTTCTATTACTGTGTTTACTAAAGATGCGGGTATTAAATTGCTTAGTGTGTTTTTAATTTTCTTGTTTATATCTTGTGTTAGGGTGTTGTGTAGTTCTGTTCTTAGTTGTGCTTGGTCAAGGTGTGGTAGTAAGTCCAAATTCAAAATTACTGTTCCATATTGTAATAAATCGCGTACTGTACTGCTTAAATTTAGTACTGTTGGGCCACTTACTCCAAAGTGTGTAAATAGTATTTTCCCTTTTTTAGATTCTTTTATTTTGCCATCTAGTGTGATTGTTATTTTTATGTCTTGTAGTGTTACTCCAGATAATTCTTTTACCCATTTTTCTTTTATTGCTATTGGTACCAAAGAATAGTTGTTTTCTATTATTGTGTGTCCTAAGTTTTTTAACCATGCGTATCCATCTCCTGTAGATCCTGTTTCTGGGTGAGATGTGCCTCCTGTTGCGACTATGCAAGATTTTGCTACATAACTACTATCTTTTGTGTGTACTGTTATTGTTTCTTTTTCTTTCTCTATTTTTGTTACTTTAGTGTTTGATTTTATTGTTACGTTGGTTGTTTTTAAGTGGTTTACTAGTACTTGCCACACGCTTTCTGCTTTGTTTGATTCGGGGAATACTCTGCCTTCTGCTTCTATTTTTGTTGGCATTCCGTGAAGGTTAAAGTATTGGATTGTTTCTTCTACTCCAAATTGGGTGAATATTGAATATAGTGCTTTTGGTTTGTCTTTGAAGTTGTTTATTAATGTTGTGGGTTCTGGTTTGTAGTTAGTTAGGTTGCATCTTCCTCCTCCGGTTATTAATAACTTTTTACCTAGTATTGAGTTTTTTTCTAGTAGTAGTACTTTTTTGCCTCTTTCAGATGCAAATGCAGCTGCCATCATGCCTGCTGGGCCACCACCAATAACTATAACATCCCAAAGTTGAGTAGAAATCATAAATTAGATAGTTTCTTTAATCTTTCCCATTCTAATTTGATAGCCTTTCTGTCTAGCATAGGAATGATAGTTTCTTTAATATATTTGTCTATAATTTCTGGAGTTAATTCGAAAGAATCTTCAGTTAGATTTTGCAGACTAGAAACTTTTTCAATTCCTGGTAAATACATTTGGCCTATGTAATTAAAGTCTCTAAGTTCGTTAATAACGCTTTCAGCACTTGGATATAACGGCTTCTCTCTGCCGTGCTTTATTGTAAAGTAGTCCGCTCTTGCTTCTTCTAACCTTATCCACAATTCTTGTACACCTACATTATATGTAGTAGCAAAAGATGCAAAAGCCTCTAGGTCATCTTTAGAGAGTTCAAGTAAGGTTTGCACAAGTGCAACATTATTAGCTTCAATTAATTCTGCATAATCTATATCTCCCCAGCTCTCACCTCCCAATCTTGCTATCATTTTTTCCTGTATCTTATCAATAAAGATTTGATGTTCTTTCAACTTTTCTGATAATTCTTCAATATTAATTAAATTAGCTCTTGTTTCATATATTTTATTGATAAAGTTATGCATCAACTCATGGTAAATATGAGATATCTGGGCTCGTGTTAATAATATAAGTCTGCTCTTAGTAAGATATTCATTTAATTCCGGGTGGTTAAGTAAGTAATCGAGTTTTTCCTCAAGAGTTCCCAAGTATTTTGCAGGTCTCAAATTGGTTATAACATTTTCTATAAACATTTTTAATATTTGTTCATCAAATGATAATTGAAGAAAAGATTTAGGAATACCATTTTGTTTCGCTCTCCATGCATAACCAGGTTGTGTTTCACTGAAGTTCGCAAATATTAGGTGATCATTAGTTAGATAATCAGGAAATTTACACTGTATTATTAGTGATATTAGTCTACCTAGCTTGGTTGCTAGTTCGCCTGTATATCTATCATCTTCAATTATTACTTCTAAACTGGAGTTAGTCAGTATGTCTCTTGTCAGTAATATATTTTGTTTATAGTCTGTTTGTTGCGTAGACATGTAATTTAAATCCTTTCAGTGTTTATAAACTGTATTGTACTATATATTTATAATTTATATTCCCATTTGTGTTGCTAAGAACATTGCTATTATTAATTCTTTTGTTTTTGGGTCAATATTGCTATCAAGTATTTTGAGTTCTGAAGACATACTTGCAATATCTGTAGTAGCTTTAAATTCAAATTGTGCAATTTCTTTGTTTGTTGAATAGTCTAAGATAGATTTTATATCTCCAAAAGTTTGTAATTTTGTAAGAGTCTGGTTAGCAATTGATTCTGTTAATGTGTGAGTTTTTGATGTAGCACTTCCCTTTAAAGCAATTAATGTATACGGTAGTTTTAATACTTTTTCACCATTTGCATTAATTATGTGGTTTCTAAATAGTTTTCTGTGTCCATAGCTATATATTTGAAATACCTTTGGTTCATATCCAATGTAAGTATTGTTTAAGTAATATTTTGTTCCAAGTTTATTTTCAATAAATTTGAACTGGTTTTGCCCTATATATGCTACCCCAGATGCTATGTTCCACAAAGATAGTAGAAATGTATCTATATTAGATAGTCCAATAATTGGGGTGTCGTTTATTTGTTGGTTTATTGTTATTTGTAGAGAAGTGGAAAATCTTTTTAGTTGTTTGGTTGAGTTTGGTAAAAAGTTTATTGTCTGTATGTCAATAGGGTTTAGAGCTTGCCCATTTGTTAGTTCTTGAATATCTTTTAATGTTTGGTTTATGTTTGTTGAATGAAATAGTTGTATAAATCTTTTTATGTAGATTACGAATATTATTGTTATTGGGATTATTGCAATCAAGAAGATTATTGGAACAACAGTTTCGGACATGATTTTTTATTTATAGGTATTTAAAATTGTAACTTATTTTTAAGTTAATGGATATGTCTTCTCAAACTTTCAATCGTGCGTTATTATCTTTTTAATTATTTTTAAAATATGTCTTTAAATCCACAATTGGACTTACCTTCAGCTAGTAAGTACGAGCTTTTTAAGCAAAGTGCAAAGGTAATTATGAAAGATATTAAAGATTTTGTTGGGTGGAACCATAAGTATTTTGATACACACGATAGTTGGTATTTGGAATCAGAGAATGATCCAATTTTAAGCTATTTGGTAGATAGAATTAGTAGTTACAATGGTTCAGAAGAAGATTTGGAGGTTTGTACAATGGTTTATAATTTTTTATATGCAATTCATGGTTTAGATAATGCAAATCCTTTTGTAACTTTAAATCAATTTGCTATTGATCATATTGATGATTCTATAAGCCGTGCAATTTTTACTGCGTATGTAGAAGAGTTTTTCCCTAAATTTAGTAATTGGTTTTGCACTGACGGAGCTGTAAGTGATGCTATATCAAATCATTTAAATTTTTATAATGATTATGAACGTGTATATTTCAGGTATTTAATTGGAACACAAGAATTAGATGATGATGACTTTGAAGATGAAGATGGGCAGAGTTTTGATGATGATTCAGATGACCCTGATGATTATAGTTATGGTGAGTTATAAGTTTAGATAAGTAATTTGTTGTTGGTAATCCGATGTGGAATTAGTGAAGACTAAAGTTAGCATTTAAAAGCTATATCTCACCATCTCTTTTTATTAGTATATATAGGTATTCTGGCATCATTATATTTGCTGCTTTATCAACCCATTCTGAATTTTCATTAAGCCTAATTTCTGCAGAATAGCCAGGTATGCTATTTACAAAATCTCTTGCGTTTAAAAGTTGTTGGTTTATGACTCCCCAATATGGTGCTTCTGCTCTAAATTCTCCACCCGGTGCTAATGTTGCTAGTATTGTTCTCATAGACTCTTCTGTATATGTGTTGCTGTAGTACAAGTAGCTTCCTGTTGCAAGTATGTAGTCAAAGGGTTTAAGGTTATCTGCAAATGCAGGGTCGTTCCAGTTTGCTGTTAGTAATTGTTCTTTGACTCTTTCTTGTATTTCAAGGGGGTATTGTTTTAAGGCTTGATCTAGTCTTGGTTGCATATCATGTAAGTTTGTACCATACCTTGCGTCCATGCTGATAATGCATGTTGGGTCGTTATAGCCTAAGTGTGAATATGCCTGTAGGGCTACTATTGGTATACCTGCTCCAAGTAAGAGTACTCTCTTGTTACGGATTATATTTGTAAATGTCTCTACTCCACCCTCTATTTCAAATAATCCACAAACTACTCTGCTACAAGTACCATCTGTGGTTATGATTTGGTTGTCTAGATTGAAAGTCATGCTAAATTTTGCCTAAGTATATATTGATTATAGCATGAGATTGTGACTGTCTTTATACCGAGGGTGTTTTTTGTTCTTCTTTAGAGATTACTTTAGAATATTTTGGTGTTGATCATCCATGTAGAATTAAATTACTATAAGATATCTATAAGTACTCTAGTGTTAGACGTTATCATAACATTTCTTCCAAATTTATCGAGTACAATCCCAGTATTCCTTTCTACCGCTTCTGCTAATTGTAAAAGATCAGCATGAGAATTTATTGCACTTGGTATTCCTTCTAGATTTTGCATAATAATGCCGATTGGTTTTCCACAGTAATATGCTATGCCTTGTATTTCGACTACAACTATATTATCCCAGTCTGGATTTTGTTTGATATAGTTACTTACAATTAAGTGATGCGTTGCAATATTTAAGGGATCTGCAAGCTTAGCCGGATCTCTATCTAGTGATATTTTGGTTAACTTTGAAAGCTTTCCAGATATAGAAAGCAAGTATTTAAGATGTTCACGTAAATGTCTAGAAGGGATTGCATTTATATAAATTTTACAAACAGTACCATTTTTCAACTTAAACACAATCCCATCCCTTCCTCCACCTATAATTTTTTCTCTAGCAAGGTTATCTAATTCATCCTCAATATCAATGTGAATGAATTCGTATGGGTCAATTTCCTCTTTCAATTTATTTTTAACAGTCATGTTACTATATTGATATTTAAAAACCTTTCACTTAGGATACATGTCAATTATTTTCATTTTTGACTGCATAGTGAAACTTATAAAATTCCTCGTATGCCCCTATTTTCTTGAAATTTAAATAGAATAAGTCACTACTTATTTTTGTTAATTCTACTGAATCTACTCCTATTTGTTCTAATAGGCTATATGTAACAATAGTACCAGGGTTTATTTTTAGTACTTCATCAATTAACCATTCACCTAAATCAGTATTTGGGTTGGACATTAATGCTTTACCACCTTCTTGTACAACACTCACATTGATGATCTTTTTATTGGGTAGCAATAAATTGAAACTAGTAGATCTTTCAGGAAAGAAATCAGGAAATACTTTATGAATCCATAGTGGAATAGGTATGTAAACCTCTTTTAATTTTCTTGTTCTACCAGAAGCATTCCACTGATTAAGCCCACTAAATTCTGGAACATGTTTTTCTCCTCTAAGTGAATATAAAGGTAATACAACCTTCTGTTCAACCTTTATATCGTTTTGTATTCTATTAAAATCAAAGTTATCAAGGTAATCAAATGGGTCTTTTATAATAGGAACAGAAAATTTAACTTCATTTACAGTAGTAAATCTTTTAAGTAAAGTACTTTTAGATAAGTTAAATTTATAATCACTTTGACCATCTGAGAAGTCTATTATTTTGTCGGAACTATTAATAATTTTAATTCTTTGTATATCAATAGGTGTCATTTTTTCCTCGAAAAGAATAAACTCTTGCTCATCTCTTGCAATGCAGTGATATATTAATTCTTTCAGACTGTGTAAATCTTTAGCAAATTCAAGTCTTCTATTTCTAAGGTTCGATACTGCTAAAGCTAAGTTTTTTGGATCTTTGCTTAAAGATCTAATTTCTTTTACATCTCTATTAAATTCGGCAACCTTTTGAAAACTACTTCCATTTCCATTAATGAATGTTTTAATTCCTATGCCCAGTCCTTCTTTACCTGCATCTGCACTTGTATCTGATCTTGACAGATTATCTGCAGAGAATGCTTTGCAGAAAGCTATTTCCGTCGTCCTGTAGTTTATGTAGGGTATAAGATTATCTGAAAATAAATTAGAAAGTGCACCTACATTTGTTAAGTATTTTAAATAATTCTTTTGAGATTCTGGGTTTTGCTGGTTAAAGAAAATCATAACTTTATGATATCAAAGCATTTTTAATATTTAAAGCGATTCTATTTACAACAGGTATTGAAACTGAATTACCAATTTGCTTATAAAGTGCAGAGTCGGGCAATTGAGTAGGTAAAGTGTATGAATCTGGAAAACCTTGTATTCTTGCACATTCTCTAGGTGTTAATTTCCGAATTCCCTTGATATCTTTAATAATAGGGACGTTATGACCTCCTGTACCCATATTCGCTGTCAAAGTAGGGCTTACACCTTTTTTATTAGCACGAACATATTTCCTTCTCCACTGATAAACTATATTTTGATCTACAACATCATTCTTTAATTTATCAAATAAGGGTTTGTTATTATAGTAATATTTTTCAGCGACATTGCTTTCAAGTAAATCTTGAATTTTCACTTTAAGCTCTAATGGTTCGGGAAAATTAAACTTATTAAAGCTGTTTTCATCAAGAAATCCAACAATGTATATACGTTCTCTATTCTGTGGCAAGTTCCCATACTCCATTGTGTTTAAAACTTTTTCTTTTACTTTATATCCAATTTTTTCTAATTCAGATTTTATGAGTTTATAGGTCTCTCCTTTATCATGACTGTATAGATTTTTAACGTTTTCTAGTAGAAATGCGGGAGGTCTTTTTTCAGATAAGATTCTTAATATATCAAAGAAAAGATCTCCTCGGCCTGAGTCTTTTAGGCCTCTTCTGTACCCGGCAATAGAAAATGGTTGGCAAGGGAACCCACCTAGTAATAAGTCTGCATCTGGAAGATCTTGAGAGGTAGTTTGCTTAATATCTTTGCAATCCAATTTAGGATTATCAAAATTTGTATTAAATGTTACCGAGCAATACTTGTCAAAATCTGAGGAGTAGATTGTTTCAAAGCCTGCTTCTTCAAATGCTATTCTTATTCCTCCAATACCAGCGAATAAATCAATTGTTTTTAGTTTATTTAAATTTGCCATTATATTCCGTAAGTTTTTTTATTCTATCACGAGGAACCCGTAATTTGGCAATATTAAAATTCAGGGTGTGCAAGTAAACATTCAAAACGTTTCTATAATATTGAAATGCATTAGTAAGTTTTCTACATTCACACTAAAGTATTCGATTCACCACCTCGAATATTCCATAAACACCTAGTATTATAGTAAAATCCATTACTTAAGTTACTATTTATGAATAACAAATATTAATATGCCAAAAATACAAATACCACCAGACTTACTAATAAAATCTGAATCTGAACCTCAGCTAAAAATACTATTCAAGAATTTACTTGAAGGCTTTGTAGAAGCATATCCAAACCTAGATTTAAAACCAACACTAATAGAATTTCTACTAGAACAGGCCAGAAAACTAGCAACACAAATAAAAAAAGCAGAGAACGATTTAAAAATTGAGTTTAAAGGTAAACATAAACAAGCACTCTATTTTCAAGCAGGATATTTTTTATCAAGACTTTACGAAGAATATCCTGCAATACGATTTACAGATATACTAGCTGACTTTAAATTTGTCAGAATGCCACCATCAAATATCGAATTTGATCTTTTACAGCATGAAGGCAACCAATTTGAACCACCTAATGCACTTACAGCCCCACTAAATATTGGCTATTACAACACAGATATAAGATCTAGTACATTCTTGTTTTATAACAATCTAGATCACTCTCTAACCGGAATAATCTTAAGAATAGGGTTTAATGAAGATTTTTTAGTTAGACAAGGCTACGTAAAACCACCTAGAGAATCTTAATTACCTAGATCCAATTAATAAGCAATTCGGAGAATAAATTTAAGACATTGCATCAATTAGCATTACTGTTAGTTTGGTTTTTACATCATCTGCCAATGAGTTAATTAAAACAGTTCTAATCACATACAAATCAGAATTCATATTTAACGAATCTAATCTTTTTGCAATCTCTTTCACAAAATTGTTAATAATATTTACTATGCGAGAATATTCAATTTTCTTTACAGAAGTGCTTAATTTAGAACTATCTAACTCATTAACCAACACAGATACCTCGGTGTCAAAATTGGGAATAAATTCTGCAAATATCCGACTCATTTCAAATTCCCTAACTTCTGTTTCGGGGTCATAAATTGGTAAATCCTCGCCTCTTTCTAGCATACCAATCCATTCCCATGCTAATCTGAAATCCTCTTCGGTAAAAATAAGCTCAATAAACATTTTTTCAACTGTAAAGAATCCTAAAGGATTATTTATTAAACTTTTTAGCCTTCTGTTTTGAGCAACAATATTAGGTTCACGACTATCGCTTGGATAATTAATTAAAAACCTTCTTATTGCATTCTTTATTAGAAAATATAGATTATTGTATAAAGTGGCATTTTCTGAAACGTATTCTGTATCTTTAAAAATCGATTCAGGCTCAACTTGAAGCCTTGCTATTAAAATCGAAATTCTGTGAGTTAAAAAATTTGATCCACCGTCAGAAAACTGAATTAATTTAATTTTAAAGTCACAATCTATTTCTTCATCATCAATAGCATTATTCACTTGAACATCTATAGGTAAACCTGAAATTAACATAGCAAATCGCTCTTTTAAATTGTTTTGTAAATCGCTATCTCCTAATGCTTTGCATCTATTCATCTCAATTACGAAAGCTGGTCTTACATAATACTCAAGTAACTCATTAACAAAATTAATATCTTTAAGTAAATCATTTTGTTGAATATTTTGAAAAAGCAAAACTAAGAAATTATCTAAATGTGGGTTCAAAATATTTAAGCTGACTACATTTCGTAAAGCCATTAAAAATTTAGAAGAATTAATTGCCTCAGAAGTGCTATCTGGACCATCTACAAGGGAATTTACTTTTGCTTTAACCAAACCATCAATAAATTCTTCTTGTGAGTTTGCCAATTCTCCAAATTCTAAACGTTGATCAACTTGCATATTAAATTTACTAAAATTTATTAACGGATTTTACTACATTAGTAGGCTTTTACAAACATTATCTGGCTTTAGTTTAAGCCTCGATTCTTATTTTTAACTTGAATTTTAATGCCTCCGCAAATTGATTAGCAATTTGAGACAATTTGTTGTGAGCAAGTATAAAAATTGGTAATTCTCTTTTCAGTCTGTTAATAAATTTATCACCCTCTTCTGTAATAACAAAATTAATATTTAATGAATTACTATCAATTAACCTTAACAACTCTATTAAACTTTCTATATAAGACATATTTCTTGTTAACACATCAAAAACCTTATCCCTCAAATTTGAATTCTCTAGCATGTAGTTAACTAAATTTTCTTGATCTAATTTAAAGAATGACCTAGTTCCATCTTCGTTAGTTATAGAAAAGTCCTCACATAAACCTTCGTCTGATAAGTGATAAGCATCTTGAAACAATTGTAGTATGTAAAAAATTTCAGATGAAGCACTATACGCTGTTTCTAGGTCTTGAATAGTTAATGGAACATCTGAAGCTTCATCTACCATTACTCTTAGTAAAGGTAATTCCTCTTCTCCAAATTGTACAGAAGTGAATTTAGGTTCTAATAAATCGGTCATTTCTTTAATCTAATAATTATGCCAAGATTTTACTATACATAATACAATTGTGAATATGTAAAATAATGGGAATGGTTGACGTTGCTTTCTCTGCGGGTAAATTATCTGTATAGTACACCGTACAAGACATATATAATAGTTAAAGAGTGCTAATTACAATTTAACTGTTATAATAAGCATGTATGAATACAAATACACTAGAGGCTCCAAGTTTTGCTTATACTCCCGGTGTAAACTCACCAAACAGCTTTGTATCACCTAAAACATCTGACTTCTTTGCAAACGCGATGCCATCAGATATAAATATAATAGAAATGCAAGATGATGCAATTCAGGACTTTACTAAACCAGATTTTGTAACACTAGATTCCAAACAAGAAGAAATAGATATTGTAAATAATGTAGAAATACCACAAACAGAAACATTAGACCAAAACCCATTGCAAGACATATTTCAACAAACACAAGCCTATTCTGATAGTACAATGCCAGAAATAGATTTAGCAAATACAGAAATTACAAACCCACAAGAAAGCCCTGAAAGTATAGATTTAGAATTACAACCAGATACCAATAGCACATTAGATTCTGTAAGCGCTTACAAACCATATACAGAAATCGAGAATACTCTACCAGAAAGCGTAATAGATACACCTATTGATACCAATATACAAATTGAGCCAGTAATTGAATCTAAATCTGATGCTCCAATTGAACCGGACTTAGAAACTCAACCTCAAATACAAACCGAAGTACAACCTCAACTATTTACAAACTTAGACTCTACAATTCAACCATTGGTGTCGAACCAAGAAACACAAGACTTAGATTCTTTACAACCAATAGACGTTAATTCTATTACACAACAACTAGACCAAGATACAGCTTTACAAACAAAACCAGAATCATTTGAAGATTTAACTGAGCCTGTAGATTACACTCAAATAACCCAATCTTTATACAATGTAAACGACATATTGCAAAATGTAATGCAAATAGAAGGTTCGGTTAGTTTAAATGCTCTAACTTTTACTGGTTCAGAAGTTGAACTCTTAACAAAAACAAATGTTACTCAAGAATTTTTAGATGTTATTAATTTTGATGTTATTGGTGCTACAAACCCTAACTTGCCAACTGTAGAAGTATTGCCACAAGATCAATCTTTAGAAACAATACTTAATAATCAACAAGAAAAATCAGAAAGGGTACTTAATCAAAAGGGCCAACTTTTAGAACTTGCCAACGCATTAAGTAATACACAAGATACTAACCAAAGTTCACAACAATTATCATTAGCAATAAAAGCATCTGTTGCAAATGCAGAAAGGTATTTAAGCATTCCAGCAGAGATTACTCAAGAAATTAAAACTTTAACACCAAATACTCAGGTTTATAACGATGTTAAAAATTACTTAACAAACCCTCAGCAAACCACCATAGAAAATATTGTAGTAGCACTTAATGCAAATAATCCAAACCTTAAACTGAATGTAGAAATAATAGTATTAGAAATGATAAGTTATCAATATAAAATAGAGTTAATGGAATTAGTACAAGATTTTGATTCTTCTATAAGAATATCTCCAGAGGCAACTCAAGAAGAGGTTAAGTACTTAAGATCTTTATATCTTCAATCAATGACAGAGATAAAACTTGAAAGTAAAGATAAAACTAAACCAATTGATTTTGAAGAGATTTACCAAAGACTTCTAAACAGGATAGAAAGAAATAAAGACAAATTACCAAAAGATTTTGCTATATCATTTGTTTTTAATGGAGAACTTTACCCAATTATTAATGGTTCACAATCGTTTATAGCTTATCAACCTAATAAGATTAGCCAGGACTTAGAAATAGATGTTTTAACAAATACAAAAGATTTTGGTTTATACACAAGGCAAGACTTATTAATGGACAGTAAAGAAGGTATTCACTCATCGGGGGTAATAAGCTTAGGCAAAATATTAACTATCTCTAGTGAAACTAATGTAAATCTTAACAAAGCAAATATTCTCAATATTCAGGAGTTTTACAAAGATGTAATAAAAGATATGTACAATAAAGGTTTAGATTACAATAAAACACTTTCTCATGTTGTGATTTTAGATGATGTTCCAGTAACGTTAATTGAAAACTGGGTCACAAACCCTTACCAAAGAGTTGTTGTTAGGGAGCCAAAAGAAACTCAAATGTACCAACAGTATAGTAAATCTGCTTAATAGTTCTTTTTTAGAAACTTTATAAGAGTAAATTTTTTAGTAACTAAATAATTATGATTTCTGCTTAACTTCCTTGGTCTGGAATTATGCATGGGCTATAAAAGATTATTAAAATATGTATAATTAAGTGTTTACTAATAAATATTTGAAAACACCTAACACAAAAAAATACATCCTCATTGCAATAATAACTGTATTTGTTTTGGTTCCACTTTCTATACTTTTAATAGCACTCTCAAAATCAAAAAATATTAGCTATGATATTTCCACCACTATATTTGGAAGTGATTTGCCAAGCATAAAAACATTTGTAAATAAACCAACAGATTTATTTATAGTTAAAGAATCAGATTATAAATACATTGCAAGCACAACACCGTTTATGGGATTAAACACAAGTTGCCCACACTCTGGTGCCCACATAAACTTTACAAATAATAATGCTCCATATGAGGTTGAAATAATAACACCCGTAGATGGACGAATAACAAGGGTTCAACCATGTTTTGACTTGGGAACACATGATAAGTTTGATGTATCTGTAAGTTTTGCCAGTTTAAACGGTGTTCCTGTATCTTTAGATTACAGTATTGAGCCTTTTGATGGATTAAGATGCAAAACAAATGCAGATTACTATAAAAAATATATAAAAGTAGAAGAGGGTCAAGAAGTTAAAGCAGGAGATGTAATTGCAATAATGCCAAAGTTTAGTAGCGATCCAAAAACTGGCACTCATATTCACTATAATTTGCATATGAATGGAAGTAACGGGTTATTATGTCCAAATATTTTTTCTAAAGAGATTGTTAATAAAATGTCTAGCATTTATATGCAAGGTGTATGCGGTGGGGTCCCAATTACTCAAAATACATTATGTTATATGCCAGGCATAGGAGAAGATATTGTTAATTAACTATTCAATCAATTATCTCAATTTGCAAATCCTAGCCAATACAATCTTAGTACCCTTAATATATTCTTATAACCATTGGCAAAATTAATAGTTCTATGCTAAATTTAAAGGTTAATTTTTAAAAACAAAATATGGCTGAAGCAGCAAAAGGATTAAAGCAACCATTAAATTTATCTGCAGATTTAGAAGCAGTAGTAGGTAAAGGCCCAATGCCTAGAACAGAAGTTGTAAAAAAACTTTGGGAATACATTAGAGCAAATGGTTTACAAGACCAAACTAACAAAAGAAATGTAAATACAGATGCAAAATTAAAAAAGATTTTTGCAGATAGAGATTCTGTAAATATGTTCGAGATCGCTAAATTAATCTCTGCTCATATTACAAAGCCAGCTGCAGTTGCAAAAGCAGCTTAAAATTCGTTTATAATAAAAAAACAGCCCCGAAAGGGGCTGTTTTGCTAGCCAATTTTTATTATCTATTTGTTTTGGCTTTTTAAAATCTCTTCAATTTGAGTTATGTTTAATTGAACCCATGGCGAAATAGCGGGGTTGGCAATAGAAACACTTGGATTATCTGCATGTGTCCACCACTTTGCTTGGAAAGGAACTTTGTTAAATAATATCCTATCACCAGCTTGGTACTCAGCTTTACTATCCCATTCCGGATAAGTTCCATCTGGCAAAGTTGGTTGCTCAACTGGTTTTTCTCCGGGTAACACAGGCCCAATTAATTGCCATGGAGTTTGCCATGCTTGAAGTACAGGGTTATCTGGGTTTTCACCTTGAGTCCACCATTTTGCCTGGTAAACATTCCGTTTCCATACAACTTTTGTACCAGCAATATAAACATCTGTTGGTCCCCAAATTCTGTAAGGACTATTTTCTGGATCATCTGAAATTAATACCTCCTTATCTGAACTCTCTTTGGTAGTATTGTTTTGGTTTACAATAAAGTTACCAGTCAATCCATTTGCTAATGCAACTGAATAATCTAAAGCGTTTTGCTCTGTACCACTACAAGAATCAGAAACCTGGTTAACATTTGCATAGTTTTCTCCACACTGTCTATCTCTATTAATAGACCACATTGAAGTTCTAATAATACCTTGAGAAAGTATATATTCATTTAGAGTTTTCGCATCTGATAAACGAAATACCTCTTTAGAGAAATCATTTTGCCCAATCATTGGTGTAGCTCCTATTTTTTTCCACAATGAGGTGCTACTTAGACTTGTTCCGGATTGTCTATATAATATTCCAAGTTGTCTATGAGTTTCATTTAGCGACTTGATAGAAGCTTGTGCCATAGATGTATCGCTATCTTTACTATCTCCAAAGTTCATAGTCATAGCATTAACTCCTGCAATATCTACATTGTAATTAAGCATAGTGGAAACAAAATTTGTGCCTGCTTCTGTTAACCCATTAGTTGTGACCGGCAATGTTAACCAAATAGCTAGGTTTTTATTATCTTGTTTGTACTCTTGTTGTAAAGCATACAAAGCCTCTGCTCTTCTTATGTTAGATGATGTATCATTCAATGCATTTCCTTCTATGTCTAAATCTAATGTGAATACATTATATTTCTCGATTACAGATTTATAAGCAAGCTTTAATTTATCTAAATCTGTGCAACCAACTGCTAGCTCATTATTTAACAGTCCGCCAAAAGATATAGAGATATCTCCACCTAATTGCCTAAGTCTTGCAATTCTTCTGTCTAGGTCTAAACCTACGCTTGCTTGATCTAAATTATATGCTGTGCCCCATGTTGGTAAGCAAGCATCTTCTTTACTTGCGACAATAAAAGATAAAACTACATTTTTAGAAGTGGTATTTCCAAGTTTTTCAAACTCAAATGTTGGAGTTGCGGTGACATCTACATAAGGTGCATAAAACTGAGTGCTGGTAGAACTTGCAATAACTATCTCTATAACTTTATCTTTAAGATCGATCCAATTAGTTGCAACATAATAAATGCTAGCTCCTGATATTAAAACAGCAATTAAAACTCTAAATAAAGATAATCTTCTTTGAGGAGTGGTTGTTTGTGTTAGTTTTTCTTTTTTTAATTTTCTCATTTTGATTCTTTAACATTATTAACAACTAAGTTTTTTAAATAAGTGTATGGCACAATACCATCACTTTCTCCGTGGTATAAAACTGCTTTCCAGTCTAGTTCTTTTTCTGGCTTTGCAACCGTTTTTGCTTTTTTAGGTTTCTCTTCTACGTAAAGCCAATTTGTTATACCTAACCAAAAGTCTGTTAAGAAGTTTCCAATTCCCATATAAGATGAAATTGCCCAAACAGCGGCTAAAGCGTTAAAGCCAGCAAATAAAGCGTTTCCCCAGTTTTGTTCAAATACATTTCTCCAAAAAGTAAGAATTGAGAATAATACAATTCCTAATGGTGCTGCAACATAAAGTAATCCTGTGGCAGTTCTGTTTTTAATCTTTGGTGTTCTTGCAAATGGAATTTTCTTTCCGGTAAGTGTTTGTTCTATTGATTTTAAAACTCCTGCCAAGTTAACGGGTAGTAATATTAAGTTAAAACCATAAATTCCTAAAATATCTCTATAATTGTATCTACAATATTTTAAATCTATTGCTTGAGCTATAAAGTACGGTAATGCAGTTAATAAAACTAATGTACTTAAAAGTTGTCCATTAAATGGATATGCAAGTAAGAATAGTAGCCCCAAACTTGACCAGGCAATAGATGCCATGTAGTTTATTCTGATTAATATCTCCATTAAAGATACATTTTCGTTTCTTTTTTTTCTTTCACTTATTACGCTCCATAGTTTTGGCAATATTAATAATCCGCCATTAGCCCACCTTCTTCTTTGAATAACAAGTGACCCAAAATCTGGCGGTGTAGCACTGTAACTTAGTCTTTCTGGATAGTTAACTAACTTCCAACCATGTTTAGCTAAGTCAATGCTAGATTCTGTATCTTCAATTACTGTTCTATCTTGGATGTATCTTTTTATCTCAAAACCACCAATCCACTCTTTCTCCACAATATCTTCTACAGCTTTCTTTCTAATAACTGCGTTTGCACCAACCCAAAAGGTTGCGTTAAATTTAGTCATGCCTTGGTGCAAAATATGTTGAATGTCAGTTGTTGCAGCAGATATTCTTTCTATTCGCGTAAACGCTCCTCTAAAAGATGAATAGGGTGTTTGAGTTACTGCCACTCTTTCGTTGCCTGGTTCTTGTAAAAAGTATACAAGTCTTAAGCAATAGTCTCTAAGTAATATTGAATCTGCATCCAAGGTTAGTAAGAACTCTGAGTCTTTAATAGTAATTTTCTCACCTTCTGATTTCTCTGAAGAAGGTAAAAGTATGTTCCCATCCGGAGTTGCCTCTATTGTATATGTTCCACCCATTAACCCTATATAAGAGTTTAGGTTCATAGCTTTATTTGCTTCGTGTGATAAAGATACATATTTTTTTCTTTCAAAATATGAAACTTCACATTTAAAAATCCATAAAAGTCTTTGATAAAGTTGATCAATTCTTTCTAGAGATATTTTTGCTCCATCATTGCTAGATGCTTTTAATGCTTTTGCTACCAAACTTAAATCGTAAGATAATCCAAGTAATACTTGCTCTTTAAAGAATACATCAACATGGTCTTCAATTTTTTCTGATTCAGCTAAATTATTTAAAAAATGTGCAGCCCATTCGTACTCTTTTTCGATTAACTGAATATCTTTATTAGTAGCACTTTTTTTACTAGATATTGTTTTAGTAAATTCTGAATAAGATTTTTCAAATCTTTTGAAAGGTTCTTTTAACAATGTGTTTATATCTTTAGCAATCTCTCTTGTTTCATTCAATCTGTTTAATACCTTAGGGTCAGTTGGAAAAGGCTTGTCGTCTAGTAATAGTACTACTCTCTTTTCGGGGTACTCTTGAAGTGCTGCAGAAAGCAATGTTTTTCTAATTACGCTTGGCTCTTCATCATAGCTTGGTACCAATACTGTTATCTCTGATTTATTTTCACTAAAATGTTTTTCAAGTACTGAGTGTGGAACTCTAACATGGCTTAAGAATCTTTCAAATGCTCCTAGCCTAGATATTAAATACATTAATGCAGAAAATGTTAGAAATGTTACCACACTTGCATAGGCAAATGCTTCTAAAGTAAAGTCATAACCTCTACCTGCAGAGTTTACAACTTGTCTTAGGACAATTGAGAGTATGTATAAAACCCAAAAGAACACAGTTAAGAATATTGCTACTCTACTAAATACTAGCTTAAAAGTTGATGGCTTTTCATGAAGCCAAGGTAGTGGAGAGATATTGGTTTCGCTTCCAAATTCACGTCTTTTATTGAATTTGTACTTTCCAGTTCGGTTAAAGAGTTTCATAATTTAATTGTCAATAAAAATAAAAAAACAAATAAATTTAATTATTTGTAAATTGTATAAACATCTGTGGGATTATGTTATATGAATGATACCATAAACAGATTAAAATGGAATTACTTATTTGGTAAATTTTTTTACAATTTGAGTTATAGGGCTTTTATTTAAAGAAAACAGTGATATACTTTATATAAAACTGTTGTATAAATTTATTCTTTATCTCCTATATTATGAGAATAATTACTCAAAAATCCCGGCTCAAGATTTTTTGCTTACTGAGTTATTTAGCCTTCTTTTTAGTTTACCCCGTAACACCTTTATTTGCAGAAGAATATAGTGGTACAGATGAGAATATCCCGTCTTACCCAGCAACATACAATCAGCAAGAAGAACCAGCTGTGGTTGATAGTACAGAAAATGTACAAGTTGATCAGCCTGGAAAAGGCTTAAACGAGGCTTCAAAACCAATTCAGCCTCAATATTCCATTGATTCGAATGGCACACAAACTTTTAGTAATATTCAATTAAACTATCTTTACACTTTTTATAATAACAATCAGGTAAATATAACTTTTACAAAACTACCACAGGGCGATAATTTTTTTAGTATTAAAGAAGTTGAATTAATGGTAGAAGGTATTTTTTCTAAAGGCTACGAGTTTAATACAAACATGCAAAATTACACATTTGAATATGTAATGACTTTGCCTAATCCTTTTGGAAATAATGCAGAACTTAAATATTCAGAAGATAATATTAGTTTTAAAGATGTTAATGCAAATATTGGTAATAATACAATAACTTTCGCTGGTAACCACTTTACAGTTTTTGTAGTTACTTATAATAGTATTCCATCAGTTTACCCTGGTGCATTTTCAAGCTTGGGTTATGCTGCTACTTCAACAAAAGAATTTGGTGATCAAATTACTTTGGCAGGTTCTTTTAGAAAACTAAGCACTATAGAAATTAGTTTAACAAACTGGTCTTGTGAAAATGACTTTTCTTGGAGTGGCTCTGCATGGGTTCCTAATAGAACTTCTACAGAAGCTTGTGTAACTACACCTGGTAGCTCTTTTACTCATCCTATTACTTTAAACATTTACAATGTAGATAGTTCAAGTGGAACAAATAAAGTAGGTAGTTTAATTACAACCAAGACTATAAATGCAAATATCCCTTTTAGACCATCTTATGACGCTGTTAACTGCACAGATCCTTCAACAAATGTACCTTTTGGAGGTAAATGGTTTGATGCAGTAAGAGGTGTATGTACAAATGGATATGCATTTAATATCTCTTATGATTTTTCTTTAGATAATTTAACTTTACCAAATAACGTAATTATAACTTTGGCATATAACACAAGTGTACATGGATACTCGCCAATTGGAATGCCTGGTCCATATGATTCTTTAAATGTTAGTTTAGCAACATTAAGCCCTACAACTGGTACAGATACAGAACCAGGTGTAGTATTTTGGAATACAACACATGCAGGTTTTTATACAGATTCAGGTGCAAGCGGCGTTGGTATTTTAAGACGGGATACAGATTGGAGTCCTTTCACCTTGGCTATGAATGTAAATATGTTTGGTAACGAAGCACCTGTTGTGAATATTGTAAGCCCTACACCCTTAGAAAATTCTTATGTAAAAGGCACAATAACAAGTAGAGCTTTAGCTACAGATGATTATGGAATGGGTAGTTACTATTTAAGGTATTGGAAAGATGCGTTTGAGAGTTCAGGTAACTTAGTTTTTGTTTGCCAAGAAGCACCTGGTGCAGATTTACTTGGTACATCTTTAGATGAATCTTGTGAGTACAATACAACATTAACACCAGATGGATTATATGTATTCTCGGCACAATTTTTAGACTCCAATACTACTTGGGGCCAAGCTTTAAGACAGTTTTATATAGATAATACAAAGCCAACAGTAACGCTTACCAGCCCACTACCCTCTTCTAATGTATTTAATCAAACAATGGATTTAGTTATTGATTCAACAGATAATTTGGCTTTAGATAGGATAGTTGGTAATATTTACAAAAATGGTACATTGTATAGAAGCACAAGTGTAAGTATTTCAGGTTTAAGTGGGACACACACCATTGATTTAGCAACTGTTATGGCAGGTAATTTACCTTTACCAGCAGGCAACTACACACTTAAATATAATGCTCAAGATAAAGCTGGAAATATATCTACCACCAAGACTTTTGACTTTACTATAGATATAACTAATCCTAGTTTTTATGTTAAAGGAAGTGCATGGGGTAATTCATATACACCATTTTCTATTGGTAATGGAAATATGTTTAAGATTGTTAGTTTTAAACTTTATGATGCAAATAAAATAGATAAGGTAAGCATTAATGGAGTTGTAAAAGATTTAAGTAATAACCCTTGGAGTGATTTAAATAATGTAAAACCCGGAGTTTTTGGAGCTATTGAGGGAACAAATACTCTTGTAGTATTTGATGTAGCAGGCAATACAACTCAATATGAATTTGTGTTAGATACTACTGCTCCATCTGTACCTACAAATGGATTGCCACATAACTCGTATTTAAATACCAATAATTTTTACTTTAATTGGGATTCTTCTACAGATAATAATCCAGGACCAATTACATATGTTTTTCAAGCATCTTTAAGTTCAAGCCAAGTTGGTGGGGTTTTGAATTCTGGTGTATGGGTAAACACATCAAGTTCTAACCCGGCTCAAAATCCTTTAAATTTACCTCAAATACTTTCTGTTGGTGCACCAGATGGAACATGGTATTGGCAGGTAAAAGCAATAGATCAATTGGGAAATGAAAGTAATTGGAGCGAGATTTGGAATGTAACTTTAGATACAGTAGCCCCAACTGGTAGTATTTCTTACTCAATAACTACACCTACAAACACAAGTGTGGTAGCAACTTTAAGTACAAGTGAGACTGTTACAATTACAAACAATGGAGCATCTAACATGTTCACATTCGATGATAATGGAACATTCACATTTACATTTTCAGATTTGGCAGGTAACTTAGGTAGTGCAATTGCTACTGTTACTAATATTGATAAGGTTTTCCCAATTTTAGAATTACAAACCTTAACAATAAATGAAGGAGATTCTGCACCAGCTATTGAAGATTTTGTTTTAAATAATCCGGAAAACTTGTCATTAACATGTACCCCTTCTGTGTTCAGCCCCGGGGATTTAAATGTTGACTTACCTAACCTAACAAAAACATTAGATATTGAATGTAGTATTACAGATGAAGCAGGTAATACAACTACTGCTAATTCGCAACTAGTTATTAATAACACTTTGCCATCTGTATCTATTAATGCAAACCCGTCTACATCTGTTCTTGTAGGTACACCAGTTACTTTAATTGCAGATATTTCGGGCAATGTTTTGGCTGGTAATACAATAGTTTCTTATTTATGGAGTGGTGCTTGTAGTGGTAACACAGCAAGTGTAGTTTTAAATACACCAAGTGCAACATCTTATAATTGTAATGTGCTAGTCACAGATTCTGATGGAGATACTGCAACTTCTAGTATAACTGTAAGTGCAAATAACACACTTCCATCTGTAATTATTTTTGCAACACCATCAACAAACGTATCTCAAGGAACATTAGTTACTTTGCAAGGTAATGTTCTTTCGGGAGATGCAAACTTTAGCTATGTTTGGTCTGGTGCTTGTTCTGGAAGTGGTACTTTAACTGCAACAGGTTTAACTAATACTGCAACTGTCCCAACAACTCCAGGTAGTTACTATTGTAGGTTAGATGTTACAGATTCAAATTCAGATACTGCATCTGCAGGTGTTGTGATTGTTGTTAATAATGGTGCGGTTTTGGGTATAGGTGCAAGTTGGCAAGGTAACTCAAATCAAGGTAGCAATAGCCAAGAAGAACAAAACCAAACTGACAACACTTTAGAAGAAGAATCAAATGAAAATGGTACAGATGAGTCAAATCAAAGCAATGAAAATGCGGGTGGAAATGTTTTAGGAGAATCTACAACTGAAACTCAAACAAATAGTTGGTTTGTTCCATTGCTATGTGCTGTTTTGTTTATAGTTTTATTGTTAATAGCAATATACTTGGGAGTATTTAAGAAAAAGCAAAAGTAAAGCTAACTAAATAAATTTTAAACACCACCCCTTTCGGGGTGGTGTTTTTGGTTAAAATGAATATTTACACCTAAATAGTAGACAGGTGAATTTATTTAAACTTACAACTACTGGTATTATAAATTCTTAAAATGCAACCCACTCTTTCCAAGTTTCTGAATGATTAGTAAATTGTTGGCCGTTACATGTTAATGGATTCTCTTTACGATATTGCTCTGAAAGTATAAATTCATCTCTAGAACTTGCACCTTTTTGTATATATTTTTGAAATAGTTGATCGGTCATTAACTCAAAAATTGAATAAAATCTTCTATTGGAATTTATATTTGCTTCTACTGCAATATCTGTACCTTGTCCCATATTTATTAAGCCAATTTGATCACCTGCTTTAACTTGTTGACCAACTTTTAAAGTGATAATCGGGTAAATATGAAATAATCTTACCTTAAAATCTGTATAATCTTTTACCTGAATATGAAGCTGTTTACCTAATGGGAATACTTCTGACTGAATATCCAGTATTGTGCCATCTACAGGTGCATATATTGGCACACCATTTTGTGCTGTCGGGTCTGCAGGAATTCCATTTGGACCGTTAACATCTAATCGTTTCCCTAGTGGAAATTCAAAATAATGCTTCATACTAGAACACTTAGCTGTCTCATCGGAAAAGTCATGTCCGTTATCTGACCTAAATTGAGATACAAAACCAATTAAATTTAAATCAATATAATTTTCCTTAATGAATTTTGGTAGGTTTTGCTCTGTGTAACTAGATTTCTGATTTTTTTGATAATTCCCATACCCATTGTTATTAAATCCCGAATCGTTTCTATCAGAATAATTATTTTTATCTGCTAATGTACCAACTATTACAATTAGTATAATAGCAATTAAGGTAATTATAGAAAATAAAGCTATAGCAATAATGGTTTTTTTATTTGTCATAAAATAATATTATAGGGAATTTTTTAACATAGCAAGTTGTGATTTTTTCTCAATTGCCACAGCTTTATTTAACTAGCTTTATGCCATCTGATGTTATATCTATTTTTCTTGCTTTATATAGTGCTCCAACTGCATCTTTAAATCTTTTTTTGCTCATTTGAAGATTATAGTAAATATCTTCGGGGGAACTTTTATCGGTTAAAGGTAAAAACCCATTTGATTGTTGTAGGGCATGTAAAACTTGGTTAGTAGCGCTATCTATAAAATTTTTATAACCTTGCTGCTGTAAAGAGAGTGTTATTTTACCATCTGCTCTAATATCTGTTATATAAACTTTAATTCGTTCTCCTTTCCGTAAATGCCTAAAAACCTCGTTGTTATATAACAATCCCTCATTGCATTCATCTAAAATTACATTAATTCCCATAGGTGAAAATCTATCTACAACGCCTATTATCTCTTGACCTATTTTATATTCTGGGTTCATATCTTTTAAATAACTATAAATATTTTAACATTCTGCAAACACTAATTCTTGTACCAAATTTTCAACTTGCTCTTGTAAATCGGCAATTGCCCCATTGTTATTTATAACAATGGCGTTTGTTGGCTCAATAAATCTTGTTTTAGTTCTTAAATAGATTTCATAATCCGCATCACTAAAGTCATTTGTTCTATTTTCAATTCTTTCCTTAACTATAGTATCACTTGGAGCCTTAATATAAACAACTTTTACAAGGTAACCCATTAATTTAAATATTCTCTCTTCTGTCTCTCTGTTTCGTTGGTTAGTATGTGTGGCATCTAACACTACAGGTAAACCATTATTTAAATTTTCTAATGCCATTGCTATCATTCTGCTATAAACGTAAGTACTTTCTAGTGATGAGTAGCTAGGGTTTTGAAATACTTCTTTTCTAATTTTGTCTGAAAGTAGTAATTGTAAATTTGTTCTTGCAGATAAAATTCTACCTACGGTGCTTTTACCGGACCCTTGCAACCCACACAAGATAATAACTTGAACAGGTAAGTTTATCTTTTTTTCGATATTATTTGCTACAATTTCTAAATTGGGTTGTCCTTTAAATTGGTCCATTAATTTGGTTGTGTTTTTATAAATATATCACAGATTTACAATTTCTTTACTTGAAGTTTACGGTATACATAAGTTAAATTTAAATAAATACTTATTAAAATATATAAATGCAAAAAATAACGCCATGTATTTGGTTTTCAGATAATTGTGAAGAGGCTATAAACCACTATGTTAAAACTTTTAATAATTCACCAGTAAAGCTACAAGAATCTAAGATTATTAGCATTCAAAAATATGAACAAGGAATGAATACTCCTGGAATTGAAAACATGGTTGGTAAAGTCTTAACAGCAATCTTTGAACTTAATGGGCAAAGTTTTATGGCTTTAGATGGGGGCCCAACTTTTAAACTTTCAGAGGCAGTTTCTTTTCAAATTGAATGCGAAAACCAAGAAGAGCTAGATTATTTTTGGGAAAAACTATCTTTTGTTCCAGAATCAGAACAGTGTGGTTGGTGCAAAGACAAGTTTGGCTTATCTTGGCAGATTATCCCAAAAAGATTGGGTGAACTTTTGCAAGACCCGGATCAACAAAAAGCGCATAGAGTTATGAATGCTATGCTAGAAATGCATAAAATTGATATTGCAAAATTGGAACAAGCTTATAATCAGTCGTAGTCAAATCAAATTTGTCATAAATAGTAAAAACTAATATACTTAGTTTTGTATTTACTATTATTAATTATGACAATAAAAAGATCTTCAAAAGATTTAAAAAATCCATTGCAAGCATGGTTCAAAAATATAAAAAAGAAACAAGTTTTAATATTTATTTCGCTGATAGTTGTATCTATTTTAACAATATTAATAGTTTCAGAAGTTAAAAAACAGCTTTATGTTAATGAGTTATTAACTAGTTATCAACAAGAATTAAGTGTAGCAAATGTTACAGATAAAACTTTTATTATTGATGGTATAGATCAAACAAACTTGTTATTTAACTATATTAATGCTGTATATTTTGATACTTTAGAAAAAGATGCAATTCAAGAATCATTAAATACCAATACGCAAAAGCTTTCTTTATATTTTGCAAAATACTATACAGAAGAACAAAAAATTCAATTTTCAAATATATGGAATGACTATATTAAAACTTTTATTGATTATACAAATGCTAAAAAAAGTGGAGATACAAATAAGGTTAGAGAACAATTAAGCAAAATAACCTCTTTCCCGGCAAAACTTGCTAGCTTTTATAACTCTTTAAACTCAAATTTTTCTGTTGATTTGGTAAACTTAATATTTTCAGATTATTCTTCTACTGTAAAAACAATAATAGATACTTATGAAGTTAAAGATTTTAAAGGAGTTTATATGCATAGAAAAGTAGCTGTTAGCCAAATAGAAAAGATAAATACATTAATTTCTAATGCTATAGAAAATTCATTTAAGTAAAAATATTATTCGTATCTTAAGGCATTTAGTGCAGATATCTTTTTTGCTCTTCTTGCTGGGTAAATTCCAGTTGCAATACCAACCAATAATGCTAAGGCAGATACTATTAATAAGAATGATAAAGGCAGTCTTGATATATCTAAGAATCCAGCATTATCTCTGGCGGCTATCAAAGAAACTATTAAACTAGCTAGTTTCCCAAATACTAACCCTGCAAAAATTCCACCAAACCCACCAAAGAACATCATTGTTAAGGACTCTGTTAAGAATAGCTCTTGAACTTCTGAAGATGTCATACCTATAGCTCTTAAAAACCCTACCTCTCTAGTTCTTTCTAATAAAGATACCGTTAATGTATTAAACATTCCTAAAGATGCAACAGCTAATGCAACAGACCCTACCAATGCGAGTAACGTTCTTAATGTTGAAAATAAGGATTCTATTTGAGCCACTGTATCGGAAACAGAGACAGTATTATAACCTAAGCTCTCTACTTGGTTTCTAACACCAGCTAAATTTGCAGAGTCATTAACAACTAATTTTAACTGAGAATAACTAGCAATACCTAAAGATCTTAAATCAATAAATGGTACATAAAAGTAAGGAGTTTTATCTTCTGGAACAACACCAATAATCTTGTAATCTGAAATTGCAGATTCGACTTTTTCGTTATCTTGATTTAATAAATTACCAACTACTACATAAGATACTGCAAAAGATTTCCCAACTGCTTCGCTTGGTTCAATTCCCAGTACTTTAAGCATTGCTACATTTACAACAGCTTCTTTTTTTGCAAGAGGTGAAAGCTCTATGGTTGTAACTTGCTCCAAAGATGAAGTTGAAGATTCGGATGGTAGTTCTACCCATTGCTCATCTGAAACACCTAATACTTGACCATTAACTTTGACATTGCTATCTGTTGATAGCCCCAACACATTGGCGGTTGAATTATCTGGTTTTAATTTTCGATTAGAAATTTGTAAATCAGCATTATAAACATATCCACTTTGCTGTATTTGAGTTCCAAGAGAGTCTTTTATTTTTAAATACTTCCCATCTGCGCAGTCTAAATTATAAATAGTTGAGCATGATTGTTCTTTCCATAATGAATATTTTGTTCTAACCCAATTGTCTTCTACTCCCCAAACCTCTTCGCCTGTTAAATTACCCTCTACTCTTTTAGTAAAACCTAAAATCTCTGATTTTAAGTCAGGGCCAGAGCGTACTGTTGCCCAAACATTAGTTGTTATGTTAAACGTAACATCTGAAATTTTTTCACCAACTTTTACAATTGCATTTTCTGTACTTAGTCCTGCAACCTTGCCTTGATCAACTAAATCACTTTTATTAACACTTACAACTGTTTCATTGCTTTCAAAGATTGTTCCGAAAGATGGTTTTACAGCAGACTGTTTTAAATAATCAGATGTAACACCATATGTTGCAACATCTGTAACAGAGTTTTGGTAAGAGATTTTTCCTACCACGGAAATTAACGGCATTAACATTGATACGTTAGGTATTCTAGAAAAGTTAGCAATTGTTTCGTCATTTAAACTTACATTACCTCCTGTTTGAGGAGATATGTCTGCTTGTTTCATCTCGTCTAACCGGGCTACTCTACTAATTACTACATCTTGTAATCCATAACCCAGTGAAACCAAAAATACAATTGCAGCAATACCTACAGCCATACCACCAATTGTAACTGCAGTTCGAGTTTTTTTTGCAAGCATGTTCTTAACTGCAATACTTATTAATTCAATTTTCGGAATTGTTTTTGAAAAGCTTGGATCAATCCATTTTGTTACTAATAGATCTATTTGCATTAATGGCTTTCCAATAACATTTATAATGAAACCTGGAATTAATCTTTTTACTACTGTAGCTATGATTAGCTTTATTAAGTAAATAGTTAAAAGTAATACTATTACAAAGATCTGTTTACTAAGTATTAAGGCACCTTTTATATTAGAAGGTATGTTTTTTATAATCCTTATAATCTTTTGTGCTAAAGGAGTTTTTGGCTTAATTTTAGGTCCACTTGTAGCAACTTTTTCTAAAGATTGCTTTTGAAAGAAACCTTTATTAAAGTCTGCTAAATCTTGCTTGTCATCCTGTCCAACTTTACTTGAGTTAAGTTTCCCAACACCATTTGCTTGTGATTTTTCATCTTGAGCCTTAGCAATAGCTGCAGTATTTACTGCAATATCTGGTAGTGCCATTTCAGGTAGTTTTTTAGTCTTAGTATTATGTTGCAGTTCATCTTTATCTCCATCTTGATAAACACCAACTAATTTACCATCAAAAAGTTTAATGGCAGTTTTGGCAAAAGATAGGTATTCCAAGTCGTGAGTTACCATTAATACTGTTTTCTTAAAGTGAGTGTTGTAAATCTTTAAAAGATTCATTAATGCTTGTCCAGCTTCGTAGTCAAGGTTTCCTGTTGGCTCATCTGCAATTATTACTTCTGGGTCTGTAATTAAAGCCCGGGCAAGTGCAATTCTTTGTTGTTGACCAGAAGATAGAGATGTTGGTAAGTGATATGCCCACTCATCCATAGATACAGATCCTAATGCAGACAATGCTTTTTTTCTGGCAGATTCTTTATCTTCTCCAAGCATTTCTAAAGGTAACGCTACATTATCTAAAACATGTAGGGCTTTAACCCAGTTTGGTTGTTGGTAAATCATTCCAATATGTGTTTTTCTAAAAACACTTCTATCATCATCAGTTTTACCTTTGTAAATATCTACCCCACTAAATATTAAACTACCAGATGTAGGCTCTTCTAATCCAATAATTGTATGTAATAAAGTGGATTTTCCGCATCCTGATGGCCCCAAAATGATTGCGAAATCGTCTCTCTCAATATCTACAGATATATCTTTTAAAATATGCAAATCTTGATCACCAACTGTGAATACTTTATTAATGTTTTGTATTTTTATTATTGGGTCACCCATTTTAATTATTTAAAAATCCAAAGGTTTGTTGCAAACTAGATAAAACCAAATCCAATGCATTATCCGTTCCTTTTGGCGTAATTGTAACTGTATCTACAGATCTACCTAAATTCTCTGCTTTATCTTTAGCTAGTATTCTTAAGTGGTAAACCTTTGAAGGTGTAAGACCTGTTATTACCACCAAATGATTTACTGTTAAATTAGTATCTTCTTGTGTTCTTTGAGAATAAGTTGTACCTGTGCCTTCTCCAAACTCAACTTGAGATGTAGCTGGCTCATCGGTATTCCAACTAACCACTATTTGAGCAACTTGAGTATTATCAGAACTACTTGATAACTTTGAAATTGCGCCTTCAATTTTAATGTTGCTTAATACCGGCGGTCTAGTATCTGTTGCAGTTGTTAATCTTTGAACATCAGATACTGCTTCGTTTCCCATTCTGTCTCTTCCCTTAACTATAATATTGTAATTTGTTTGAGGTAGCAAACCTCTAATTATCATACTGTGATCCCCTTTTGTTAAGGTGACATTTACTTCATCTGTAGAAAGTCCTGGTTGATTTTCCGGATAGTATGTAACTATAGAAGATACTTCCGTATTTGTTTGCCAGCTTATTAAAACAGTTGACTGTGCGGTATTTCTAACTTGCTGTACTCTAACATTATTAATTTTTGGTCTAGGTAGTGTTGTAAAGTCTAAAATTGTTCCTTCGTATTGAGCTGATTCTTCATCTAAAGTATCTATTCTATAATAGTATTTTGTACCATCTAACAATCCTGTTATTTCTGTAGTTTGAACTGTTTCGCTAGTAGAAGTAGAAACCTCTTTCAAACCTCCAAAAGATGTTGTTGTTCCATAAAATATCCTTACTTTGCTTGCACCTAAGGTTGTGTATCTTAATATAGCAGATGTTAAACCAACGTTACTTGCAACTACATCTTTAACACTTGGGGCAGGTTGTGTTACAAAGCTATATTCTGTTGACGAACCTGTATTACCATCTTCGTCTGTCCATCTTGCAATATAATAGTATTGAGTACTTGGTTGTAAACCATTTAAATTTATTTCGTGTGCCGGGGTTAAATCAGATGTACTAGGTTCAACCGGGAAGTAAACTCCACTTTCTGTACCATAAGCTACTTTAGAATCTGCTTTTCTTGATGTTGTCCAAGATATTTTTGCTTTCTTAGTAGTAATATTTGTAACTTCTGGCTCATTGTCTAGTGTAGGAGGTACTGTCCACCGACCTGTTGGCGTTTCAGAAACAGCATTTGTACCGGACGATGTTTGGTTAGCTCCATCTTTTGCATAAACTTTGTAATAATATAGTCTACTTTCATCTGGGTTATCTACATAAGACAAACTTGTAGTTGTACCTACCAAGCTAAAGCTTACTCCATCTAAAGATCTATGTACCAAGTATGTTAAGTTTCCTGCACCTTCGTATGCTGGTTTAATCCATGTTAATGTAACCATCCATCTGTTTTCAGATTTTATAGATGCATCTGATGCTGTAAGTTGTGTTGGATTGTCCGGCTCTGTTGAATTCAATTCAAATGTTCCGGTAATATAATTAGATGGTGAATAATGTCCATCTTCGTCTACTGCTACAACATATACGGTATTCGTTCCTCTATTTACGTTTGGTAAAGATCTTGCAGTAACTCCTAAACTTAAGTTGTTGTTTATAAATGTTGCAGGGTTTGTTGTTATAGTACTTAAAACCGTTGGTGGCGTTATATTTATCATATAGTAATAATTTGAAATATCTCCACCAGATCCAGACATTGCTTCTGGCCAAGATAATTCGTAATTATTTGATACTCCCACGGATGGTGTTACTGTTACTTGAGAAAGTGGTGGGAACATTGGTGCAGCTCCACCAAACTGCAATACACCTGTTCTAACTGTGCCCTCAGATGAATAATTCCCCGCCTGGTCAATTGTTCTAAAGTAAATTGTATTGCTACCAGTCACAATAGAACCTGCATCTTGAACATTTGTTAAGCTGTAATTGCTATCACTTGTTGGTATATATCTCTCGTCTAGTTCTGTACTATCTGTTGTGCCTTGCCAACTACCACTTGTTATATTAATTGCATATTGCCAACCCAATACTCCAGATGTTGCATCTGATGATGTGTTTAAACCTGCTGTTGGCCACGAAAAGCTCATATCTGCTACATTATTAAATGTTCCACCAGCGGTGCTTATGAAAGCTACGTTAGTTGGTGCAACGTTATCAAACCTAAACTGAAATTGCGCACTTGAAGTTGTATATATATTACCAACAATATCTATAGCTTTAATGTTTATATAATATGGGCTAGAAGATGTTGTAAGCCATGTTCCACCTTTTAAGTTAGCGTTGGTAAAATCAATTGATGTAGTTGTAGTTATAAATTGACAAGTTGAATCTACCAAAGTTGCAGGTGATGTTCCTAACAAGCCTTTGCTAGTTTCTGGATTACCATTAGAATCTGTTCCTAAATAAACACAATAACCAAAAATTCCAGAACCACCTACGTTATCTACACCAGGTGTCCAAGAAAAATAAGGAGATGCGTTATTTGTCCAACCATTAGAGTTAACTCCAGGTCCACCAGCGGTTTTTAACATTAAAATACTGCTTGCATTTGTTGCCGGGTTTGCAGTATCTATTTTAAACGCAACACTTCCGCTGTTTGCTACTGCAAACCCGGATTCTAAACCTGCTAAGTCACTTGCTTTAACTCTCCAGTAATAATCTCCGTCTGTCAATGTTTGCCCTTGCGAACCTGTAGTGTAAATTCCACTACCAACTGCTTGCCCTACTGCAAAGCCTCTAACTCCATTTAATGTAAATGCAGAAGTGTAATCTACTACTGGAGATGAAAAATCGCTATCGTTATCAATTTGAATAGTATATGTTGAAGTATCTCCTAAGTTAAGATCACTTGTTGTAAATATAAATTCGGGTTGATTGTTTTTTGTTGGAGATCCATCTACTACTGCACTAGCGCCCAATGAGGTTGGTGTGTTTGGAGCAACATTAAATATGTATGCTGAAAATCTAACTCTGTAGTTAGATGCAGAGTTTTCTGTCCATGAGTAGTAAATGTTGTTAGCTTTAGCAATGCTTGTAAATTGAGACAGTAATGGAATACTTGCAAACTGAACTCCAATTGGTACAACGCTAAATGCTCTTGTTACTACCCCTCTTACGTAATAATAAGATGTTCCCTCTCCGTTAATTGTTGTTTGTGCCCAGTCTTGAGCCGGAACAAATGAAATTGCACCATCTCCTGTGAATGATGGAGTTAATACACCTAAATATTTATTTATTGCTTTCCAAGAAGCACCATTATAATACTCCCATCTTATTATTCCATTTGTACCCAATGTAGATAAGTCCCAAGAGATATTATCAAATTTAGAAGTTTTACCTAAATATATAATATCCCCTATTTGGCTTACCATTTGAGTATCTGCACTTGTTGTATTTGAAGCATCTGTAGTTTCGTTTGCGTAAACTGAAGATACATAACTCCAAACTTTATCAAATAGTGAGTGGTAAGAAACAATACTTGTTTCTGATACATCAAAGTTTGCATCTAAGTATGGGGCAACACCTCTTTTATATACTAATTTTCTATTACCTGGTAATCCGGCACTCAAACCACTTGCATTGGTATAGTAAACATATGCAGTTGTTCCAACCATACTTACATTTGTAAATCCATTTGTAATAGCAGTTGAAGATAATGTTGCTCTACTTGACCAAGAACTTCCATTCCATGATGTAAAGTAAACAGTTGCAGCAGAGCCAACACTTAAATAGATTTCACCAGCATCACTACCAACTGCAGAAAATAATGGCCCTGTTGAAGCAGATGCCATAATTGTTGCTTCTGTTCCCCATGTTGTTAAACCATCTGTGTCGGCTCTAGATCTCCATCTGGTAGAAACACCTCCAATTTCATTGCTATAAATAACTCCTATATTACTTCCATAACGTACAATGGTTGGATAATGGTAACTTGTAGATGTGCCTGCACTTTCTAATGCTAAGCTTGAAAGTGTCCAAACTGGTTCAGAAGTTAGTGCGCTAGAATAATATACAGAGACTTGATAGTTTGGATTATTATAATTTCTAAATGCTACCCAAAGTCTATTAGAACCTTCTACCTCTATTGTTGCATAAGTGTACCCAGTATTAGCAGTAATTGAATCAAGTAGTATTTGTTGAGGTTCCATGCTCCAAGTCCCAGGTCCAGTTTTTGTAATCATTCTATAATAAATATCGTAATTAACACTCCCACCATTTGCAGCTTGAGAATAAACAACATAAATATTGTCGTTGCTGTCTACTGTTGCAGATGCGTAGTACCCCATTGTCGGGTCAGACCACAAAGTAGATTTACAATCCCAAGTTACACCTTCATCACTTGAGGTCATCCAAACTAACCCACCTGAATTTGCCTGGCTTGTTGAGTTGCCACCACAAGCTGGCGAGTTAGCAGTGTAAACAAATGAATGGATAGTGCCATCAGATGTTTTTACAATACTTCTTTGAGTAGATGATTGATTAGTTAGGTTTGTTGAAGAATACCAAGTTGCCGAGTTTAAGGTAGGCATTAAATCAGATGCAGATGCTGTGTTAGGTGTTTCTGTAGATAATGTAATATCGTATTTTCTTATTCGAATAGGAGCTACCGAGTTTTCTGTCCAAAGCCCTGACATATTGTTTCCATCTAAAGTAGGTAGCAATGCAGAGCTATTTAAGTTTGGAATTGTAACAATTTGTGATGCAACAGGGGTTGTTGAGTAATTTGCAATTACCCTTGCTCTAACATAGTAATAAGGTGTGGGTTCGCTGTTAACCGTGGTCGTTTGCCAATCACTTGCAGGACTGAAAGATATAATTCCAGTTGTTGCACCAATAAAATTAGGATTCAAGTTATGCTCAAAATCCTCTATTGGTGCCCAAACACTCCCATTATAGTATTCCCAAACAACATTCCCCCCAACACCTGCTGTGCTTAAAACCCAAGATACTGCATCAAATTTTTCTAATTTCCCAAAATATGCAATATCTCCTATATTTCTTAGCATTTGAGTATCTGCTGTTGCAACAGAAGTAACATCGGTTGTGTCATTTAAGTAAACAGAGCTAAAGTAACTCCAGTATTTATCAAAAAATCCATGATTAGTCACCAAATTTGTAGCAGCCTCCCACTCTGTAGCTGTGTAAGGAGGTATTCCTTTTCTGTAGCTAAATTTTCTTAATCCAAGTCCAGATGAGATAAGCCCAGTTGTATCTAAATAGTTAACCCAAACGTTGTAACCATCTGTAATAATACCTGCATAAGCAGTAGAGGCGGTTGTTGATAAGTTTACAGAGGGTGACCAAACGTTACCATTCCAATAGTTAAATACAACATTAGCACCATTAACTGAAACTGTATAAACATTTCCTGCATTATCAGACACTGTGGAATAAGCAGGTACAGATAAGTTTTCTGTATTAACTACCATTTGAGATGACCAAACAGTAGGGTCTTGAGAATTACTTCTGTATCTCCACATTTGATAAGATGCAGGGAATTGGGATGCATAAATTATTCCAATATTGTTTCCAAACTTTACAATTGATGGAAAGAAATCGGTTGTGCTTGGAGTCGCAACACTTAGACTCATTGTTGAAAGGTTCCATGTAGGATCATCAACTAAAGTATCAGTATAGTAAGCAGATATTTGATAGTTTGTACCATCAAAGTAACGCGTTGCTAACCACAATCTTGAATCTGATTCTGCTTTAATAACAGAGTATGAATAAGCAATACCACCTGCAGAAGCATTTAGAACCTGACTTGCATTTCCTATTGTCCATGTTGCACCAACCCCTTTTGTTAGTTTTCTATAATAAGTGCTATATGCGATGTTTGCTCCATTTGCGGTTACTGAATAAACTACATAAATGTTTCCTGCAGAGTCGGTTGTAGCGGAAGCATACATAAAATTAGTAACATCACCGGATAATTGACCTCCACAATTCCAATCCGACCCATTGGTAGAATAAACCCACATTAAACCAACATTGTTTACTGTAGATGATGCATCGTTACAAAATTGCTTGTTTCCAGCTTGCACAAATGAGTGGTATGTTCCATCTGAAGTTTTAACATAGCTTTCCATAGTTGTTGGCCCCAGCGAAGTGACATTAGCTGAATAACCTAAAGTTGGAATAACATCTGTTTGCGTAGCGTTATAATTAGTGTAATTGCTACCCAAGCTAATATTTTGAAATTTTATAGGCATAGATGAAACTGAGTTTTCAGTCCACATAGCACCAACTTTATTAGCATTTGTATTCGGGAGTGCAGTTGCCCAAGAAACTAATGGCATTGTTGTAAACTGAATGCCTACTGGTGCTACACTAAATGACCTTGTTACTCTAGCCCTAACATAATAGTAAGGTGTGCCTTCTGCATTAACTTGTGTTGTAGCCCAATTTACTGGCGTAACAAAGTTAATATATCCATCATTGTAAAAAGATGGGTTAGATACTGATGTAAAATCTGTTAGTTCTACCCAAGCACTGCCATTCCAATATTCCCAAATTACGGATCCAACAGTTCCTAATGTTGAAACATCCCATGCAACAGTATCAAATTTTGAACTGGATCCAAAAAATGCAATATCTCCTGCGTTTGTTAGCATTTGAGTATCTGCGCTTGTCACACTTGCGGCATCTGTAGTGTCGTTTAGGTAAACACTTGAAACATAACTCCAATACTTAGTAAATGTTGAATGCATTGTATTTACCTGTGTTGCAGTTAAATCAAAGCTGTTTGCACTATATGGAGGTACACCTGTTCTATAAACTAGTCTATGTTGGGGAATTCCAGTACTAGTACTTAATGGCTCTCCATAAAATAACCTTAAATTTGTACCATCAGTAGACAAGCTAAAGTAAGTGCCAGATGCTACCTGAGTACAGTTGTTGTTTATTACTGTAGTTGTTGGAGCCCATGTTCTACCGTTCCAAAAGGTTGTATAAATTGAACATGTTACCAAGGACCCATAGTAAACATTATCACTTCCATCAGATATAATTGAGAATCTTGGGCTAGCTACTGCTTCTGTGCTTACAATGTTTTCAGTACCCCAAGAGCTCAACGGGTCAGAATCAGATCTAACTCGCCACCTTTGATTATTAGTTTGAGCATTATAAGCTACACCAATATTACTTCCAAACCTAACGATTGCAGGGTACAGATATGTGCTAGTTGCGGTAAGAGCTGTTAATGGGGCTTTCGAAACACTCCAGTTTGGAGCACCCGAAAGGTCTGATGAATAATAAGTATTGATTTGATAATAAACCCCGTCAAAGTACCTTGTGGCAAGCCATAATCTTGTATTATTTTCTATCTCAACTGTTGAGTATGTATATGCTGTTGTTCCACTTGCATCTAAAACTAAGTCTGGAGTGCCTACGCTCCAGGTTGATCCAACTCCTTTTGTTAGCTTTGTATAGTAGGTGTCATTTGTAACTCCACCTGCATTATTTAAAGTAGAATAAACTACATAAATATTATCAGAACTATCTTTTACTGCAGAAGCATAAGATACATTAACAATTTCGCTCATAAGTTCTGCACCACAATCCCAATTTACTCCTTCATCTGTAGAATATGTCCATACTAGCCCTCCATTATAAGTCGTGTCATTACAGGCAACATTATTCCCAGCTTGTATAAAGGCATGAAATGTACCGTCAGATGTTTGTAATATATTTTTCATTGTACTTGGGTGAGTAGCTGTAGCAAGTGTTGAGTATCCTATCAAGTTATTTACTGCATTTGTGTTTGTTGCATTATTTACAGTAACTGCTGGATAGCTAAGAGATCCTTGTTTAATAACAAATCTGCTTGCAGTGTTTTCTGTCCAAATACCATAGCTACTACCACTAACACTGTTTTGTATAAAGTTAGCACCAAAAACGCCTGTTATTGGTAGTATTTGAACACCTACAGGTTGAGTTGTAAATGCAACACTAGTTCTAGCTCTAACATAATAATAAGGTGTGCCTTCTGCATTAACTTGAGTTGTTGCCCAGTTTGCAGGGTCTACAAAGTTTATCCAACCATCTGCTGTAAAGTTAGGACTAGAAGAGTTTCTTAAAGTTAAGGCTGTCCATGAACTCCCGTTCCAGTACTCCCAAACTATAGTACCAGTTACTCCACTTGTAGAAATATCCCAAGCTATAGAGTCAAATTTTTCAAGTTTTCCAAAGTATGCGATACTCCCAATCCCAGATGTCATTTGTGTATCTGCACTAGTTGCGTTTGCAACATCTGTTGTATCGTTTGTATAAGTTGTGCCATTGTAACTCCAATATTTATCAAATGTGGTTTGGTAGCTAACCACAGGGCTAGCAGTAACATCAAATTCAGATGAGGAGAATGGTAAATATCCATTTTTGTAAGATAGTTTATAAATACCTAGACCTGTAATACCAGCAGCTAAATTTGTAGATTCACCATATATTACTTTGACGCTAGAACCGTTTGTAGTTAAAGATACATAGCTGTTTGAAAGCGCAGTCGTACTAACTATTGCGTTTTGAGACCAAACGCTACCATTCCAATAGTTAAAGAAAACATTAGTAGTACTACTTAAAGCAAAATATGCATTTGCATTACTATCAGAAATTACAGAAAATGTTGGCCCAGTAGCTGTTAATGTGTTAATAATTGTCTCAGAAGCCCATTTTGTTAAAGATTCTCCATCTTCTCTAAACCTCCATCTCATAACTGCAGTAGGCAGTTGCGAGTTATAAACAATACCTATTTTATTTCCGAATCTAAACATTGCAGGTATGTGGTAAGAGGCGCTATTACCGGCTACACTTAATACATTTTCAGATGTTTCCCAGGTAGGGTTTGTAGTGAGCCCGTCTGAATAGTAAGTTGATATTTGATAGTTGGTGCCATCAAACCTTCTTGCTGCAACCCAGAGTCTATCGGTCCCTTCAATTTCTATGGTTGCGTAGTTAAATCCAGTAGATGCAGATGCATCTAATACTGTTTGTGCGTTTTCTAAAGTCCATGTAGACCCAGACCCTTTTGTTAGTTTTCTATAATATGCATCGTAAGTGCTGTTTGCTCCGCTATTTGTAGGTGAATATACTATATAAATATTATCTGAGGAATCTACTACGGCAGAAGCGTGAAATAGAATACTAACATTGTTAGAAACCTGACCACCACATGTCCAATTTGTCCCGTTATCTGTTGAATAAGTCCAGAGTAATCCATTTGTTGGTGTTCCACCACAGGTCATTGTCTCTGTACCTAGTTGTACAAATGCATGTAATGTTCCATCGCTTGTTCTTACTACCCTTCTTAATGTAGAAACAGTGGTAGCTGTATTTGTAGAAGAGGTAGCAATATTATTAGTAGATGTAGCTGCGTAAACTAATCCTGCAATGCTTAAAACTAAAACCAAACCAATAATAACGTGGAATCTATTTTTATTATTTTTATATGAAGTTAGAAAAGAATGCTTAACTGATAGCATTTTTTCACTATTTAAGAGTTGTTTTAATTTAAATGTTACTCTCAACTATTAATTGAATTGAAATTAACTAGGTATTTTATATATCTGAAATATAATATAAATAAATACAGATATAGTTTTCACTCTTTCTATAATAGGGATTTTTGAACAAGTTTTCAATTAAAAATTTACAATTAATTTACAGATTTGGTGCTTCTATTAAGAATTTCCGTGCCTATATAAGTTATAAATAATAGAAAATTTATATAGGGTGATTTAACAACTACTTACAAATTATTTACTTGCCTAAATAGCATGTTTTAAGTAAAAATAATCTAATAACTTTAATATTTAAATTATGTTTCAAAAAATTACAGTTCAAACCAAAATTAATGCGCCGGTTACAAAAGTTTGGGAATACTATACAAACCCAAAGCATATTGTTAATTGGAATAATGCGTCTATTGATTGGCATACTCCAAGTGCTAAAAACGATTTAAGAGTTGGAGGTAAATTTAGTTACAGAATGGAATCAGTAGATGGTAAAAATGGTTTTGATTTTGAAGGTGTTTACACAGAGGTTATAGATAATAAATCCATAAAGTATTCGATGGAAGATGGTAGAAATGTGACTGCTTTATTAAACCAATCAGGCGACCAAACAAATATAGAAGTAACCTTTGATGCAGAAACAGAAAATTCAATTGAGCTTCAAAGAGAAGGATGGCAAGCAATTCTTGATAATTTTAAAAGTTATGTTGAAGAGAACTAATTTGTACGCTTAATTAGCGTTATTTAATAGAATCAAAGTATTTCTATTTTCAAATCTTGAATATTTCTTTCTTTTAATTTATCTTTAAAAGCTTGAACTATTTTCAAGACGGTTTCTTTGCGGGCTAATTTTTCAATTGGCAGGTATTTTATTCTATTACCCCAATTCTCATCAGTAAAAGTAAATCCATCGAAAACCCTATTACTTTTGTATCTAGGAACTAAATGAATATGCAATGTTCCATCATGGTTTCCGAGCTGAGAATAATTAAACCAATCAGGTTGAAACAAATCGTTTAATAGTTCTTCAGTTAACAAAGCCACTTTTTTAAATTCAATTAATTCATCATTTGTTAATAAAGTTATAGGTCCTTTTAATTTTCTAGAAGGAAATAACATAACCCATCCTAATAGGTTTTGATCCCCCATTAAGGTTAAAGTCCATCCATTTATTTTAGCTATGTGTAATTTGTTCCAATCATCTTTTTGAAAAATTAGCATAGAATTATTGTTTAATCTAAATCTTCAATTTTAGCTTCAAGAATGGTGTCTCCTATTTGAATCTGATCTACTACATCTAATCCAGATATTACCTCGCCAAATATTGTGTATAGAGGGGGCAATGGTACATTGTCTAGCATTATAAAGAATTGACTTCCGTTTGTGTCTGGGCCGGCATTTGCCATTGCAACAATCCCTCGTGTGTAATCTCTCATAACAGGTTCATCTTCAAATTGGTAACCAGGTCCTCCGTATCCTTTTCCTAGTGGGTCTCCACCTTGAATTACAAATCCCTCTTCTCTTCTGTGAAAGATTATATTGTTATAGAATTTATCTTTTACTAAAAAGATGTGGTTACTTACAGCTAAAGGTGCTTCGTCTCCAAATAGTTTAATTTCTATTACGCCTTTGTCTGTTTTTAAGACTGATTTTTTGTTAATAATTTCATCTCTTGGCATTATTTCGGGTGCTTTAGAATACTTGTTAAATTTACGTGCATTGTCGTCAGATATTTTACTTTGAAGCATAATAGATTTTAGTTAAGTAAGATTTGAATATTATACTATAGCCAACTAATCATAAGAAGAAAATATTCCCAAACTTTTATACCTAAATTGCAATGTACACTACAAAATACTAATATTGGTATATTACATTTTTATTATTATTTTATGCGCTTTCTTAATAAGAAAACATTAATAATGTCGGTTGTTGCATTATTATTAGTTGCCGCTGGAGCATTCATTGCGTATCAACTTTTAAATAACAATAATTCAAATCTTGCAAATGACTTAGATAAGTCTATTGAAGATTTAGTGCCTACTCCAAGTGTTATTACTGTTAAAAGTGTAGATTATAGTAATCAGGGTGTAGTTTCTGGACCAACTTCTATAGATAATGCAAACGAAATAATTGCATTACCAATTCAAACTTGGCCAAAGGCTAATTTTGATTTATATACAGCTACTTTTGAACTAAAAACCCCAGAAAATACTAGCAAAAAATATGTAAATGGATCAACTCAAAATGATACAGTAGAGTTCGAAAACCAAGACTATATATTAAGTATACTGTGGGATAGTGTTGGAGTTCCTATAGCTCCGGTAGCAGTTACAAATAATAGCTTAGTAAGTATTACTACAGAACTAGGACAAAAATTTACTAGAGGTGAATCAAATGGAACTTATTATTATTTTGCAAATCTATTAAATACTACCTGCGAATTTCAAGGAGTAAGTATATCTGCACCTTGTGGAAAACCTTCTGTATTTGTTCCACTACAAGATGGCTCAAATAGAGGTTATTCTTTCGGTTTATCAATGAAGTGTACTGGAGATGTATCTATTTGTGATGCAATGGTAAGTACCGTTAAATGGATTAAAAGTGATCCAAATAAATTTAATGGAAACACTCCAATAATTACTTTGAAATACGAATCAGATAGGGTTTTAACATGGACTGTAAGTGGAGATGCAACTGGTTATGATACAACAAAAATTATATGGTCAAAGTCACCAGATATTTTAAGATATAATCCAACTGTATCTCATGGGGAATTTACTACTGCTACAGCATATAAATATGGAAAAATTACAAGAGTTGATGGACCTGGTACATACAATGCAATTGCATGTCTTGTAAATAAAGATATTCCAGATAGTTGTTATACCTTTTCTAATCTAATTACATTTTACTTAGAAGATGTAGGTACATTGGTTTCAGATATTGATTTAAAGTTTAATAAAGAATCTAATGAACTTTCTTGGGTAACTAATGGATATGCGGAAGACGGTTTTTTAATTACATTCTCAGATGCAGATATTCCAGATAGTGGATTCCCTGCAGCTACATATTCTCAAGTAACTATTTCAGATCCAGTTAAAAGAAACTACACTCTACAAAATTCTAATATTAGTATTAGTAAGGCAAGAATTTGCGCTATTTCTTACGAAAGAGGTTATATTGCTAAATGCGGAGCTATTTCAGAGCAGGTAGACTTAACTAAAACTTCTGAGCCATTTGTAAAAAGTATTAACTTAAGTGTTGATACCACAGCAAATAAACTAGTTTGGAATGTAGTTGGTACTAATTTATCTGGGTTTAAGATTATCGGTTCATATAGCCCTATTCCTACAAACGGCATCCCTTATGCATCTTATACTCATTCTGATGTAGCACCTAGCGTAAGAGAATATGATCTTACTCCATTTAAGGATTACACCTACATTAGGGTTTGTGCAAAAGATCAAAATGTATATGGAGGATGGTGTGGCGTTGGAGAAGCTATTTCAAATGAAGTAAATTTAAGATAAGTAATTGAATTAAGAAATGCCCACCTTTGGTGGGCATTTTGCTTTTATATAAACTACGCGCAAAGCTTTACTGTATCTTCAAAATCTTGATTTATATCGTATTTATTATACTGCAAAGCTTGTTGGCTTTCTTTTATTGGTAAGAAGGTATTTTTAGTTTGCAGGTCAATAAAATCTACAATATTTAAACCAGGTTCTTCACCTTTTAGTTTGTACCTAATTAGCATGAATACAGATGCGATTTTTACTAAAAATGTTGGTATGCTTACAACTTTAATCTCTCTTGTTTTATCTACTCTTAAAGCTTTTAACCACTCCTCCCAAGTCATATTAATATCTACAACCTGATATTGTGTGTTTTGTGTTGTGAATTTTAATGCGTTTGCAATTGCTAACCCTACATTTCTTACAGATGTTACTGCTGTTCCTCCTTTTGTATAGTATTTTGTATTGCCCTTAGAGTTTACATATTTTACAAGACCTTTCCATAAAGATCCTTTGGTTGGTGTTACTCCTACTATGTAAGGTAGTTCTAAAACTGCTACTGGCATTGTGTCACCTCCAATTTTGAATGCCATCTCCTGTTGCGCTACTCTAGATCTTATATATGGGTGCTTTTTTGCGAGCTGCATTTGTGGCCAGGTTCTATTAAAGTATGCAAAGTAAGAGTTTAGTACTACGCATTTCTTTACTCCTGCTGATTTGCCGATTGTTAACAATCTTTCTACAGATTCTACGTTTGCTTTGTAAAAGAATGGGTAAGATGGTGCTTTTGGTGTTAGTCTATCGTCTGCGCCTGCTGCAAATATAAAGTAGTCAATGTCTTTAAATAGTTCTGATAGTTGTTCATCTGTTAGCTTTTCTATATTTGCTTTAACTATTTTTACTTGTTCTGGTAAAAAATTTTGAGGTACATCGTCTATTGATATTGCCGTTACGCTATAGTCTTGTGCAACAAGCTCTTTGCAAACGTGGTAGCCTATATATCCTGTTCCACCTATTATAAGTACGGTTGGCTTGCTCATTTAGTTTAGCTTAACAAATAGTATAGTAAACCCAGGAGTTAATACTAGTATAGTAAGGTGTGGGTGGAAATGCAATTAGCTAATTTAATCTCCTTGCTGAAATTTGTATTTTATTGCTTGAACAATACCTAAATGTGAGAGAATTGATTCAAGACTTGTAACTTCAACTCCATTTATAAAAACAATTGGAACAAAAGAATCTTTTGACTTAACTTCACCATTTAGATTTGTAAATTCTGCAGCTATTTGAATATTTATTGGTGGTTGGTCTATTAGTAATATTTGTAAGTTACTTTCAGGTACTTTTACTAACTCGTATCTATCTTTACCTAGATTAATCAAAGTTTGTGAAAATACATTATCTTGTAAAAATGATAATACTTTTTTAGCATTAAAATCTGGTTCTTCGTTTTCAACTTTTAATTTTTCTAAAAGTTTTTCAAATAGCTTTTTATTTACTTTTGGATACCATTCTAAGAACTCGCACATTATAGGGCTAGCGTATTTAAAATCTTCGTATCTAAAATTCAAAGCTCTATATGATTTGTTTGGGTCGTATCTAGAAAATCTGTAAAACTTAGTATATAAATCGCAAAGTATTTTCCAAGAAGTATTTTCTCCATCCCCCACATTCGCTATCTCAAAGGTCATATTACTAGAGTTTGTACCACCTCTCATTCTTAAATCTGGATTTATTAAATTACGCCAAAATGCCCCTTTTAAATCATCTGCTTCTGATTCCAAAATCATGTTTAATACATCTAAATCAGTGTAATCTTCTATATCTATTTGTGGAAACATTCGCAATACTTCTTCTTGTTCGAGAGGGCTTAGTGTTTGAAAGAGACATGAAATCTCCTTTGGGTCAGAATGTCCCTCACTTGCAATTAGAAAAGGTAGTAATGCATTCATGTTAAATCTTACTAATCTTTGAGATATTGTAGACTCCTCATTTCCAGAATGTGTAAAATGAATAAATTTTTCTAAAAGAGATATAATTAGCCTTAGTCTGGGTGTTTTTATTGTTAATTCTTCACCTAGCATAAACAAAATAAGTGCAACCTCTTCCCATCCACTTACTTCTTTTCGCTTACCTGTTATGTAAGGTTTTATAACTTCTTCTATCTTTGGTATAAATTCTTGATATATCTCTTTTATCTCTTCAAAGGTTGAAGCTTCTTCAACTCTACTAGCAAATTCACCGTTAGGGTCCCATTTTGATCTATAATCTCCGCCTAGATTTAAGTAAAAAAGTGCAGAAAACATTTCTTTGGCTATTGTCAATATTTGATCTCTAAGATAAATCTGTTGTTCATAACTTATATCGGTATAACCCTGGCTTAAACAAGCTCTTGTTAAAAAATAGTATTTGGCAATAGATTCTGGTTTTATAATAGGATAATCCTTCTCCTTTTCATCATAATAAATATTAAAAACGGTAATTATATTAGGGTTTATGGTTTGTGCTAATAATGTCTGCCTTTCTTTGTTGTTTTCAAAGTTATTAAGATATTGACTTACCTGATTTAATCCCTGTGCTATTGTTTTAATGATAATGTTTACATTGTCTATTCGTTCAGACTGTGAAATTGAAGGTTCGTCGAAAGCTTTTTCTAATGCTAAAACCAATTTATAAATTTCTTCAAATATCCTATCAATATTCTCAATACTTACTTCTAAAAGTAGGTATTTGGGATTAAGCTTGTATGCGGCGTTATCAGCAACTAATTTTTGAACATTCGTTTTAGTTTTTTCAGTACTACCGAAAGTTGCGCATCTCACTTCTAATATTAGCCTTGGTTTACCACTTGTTATTCCTTCTATTGAAGTATGCCACTCAGTATTAATTTTAACTTCTGTCTGAACGTCATTACCCTGCTCATCTTCATCTTGTATAGTTTCTGTATATCTAGGGTAACCCTGATACGTACTTATACTTCTTTTTATATAAGGGTGTCTTAAGTCTAGGTAATCTAATCTGTAAAGTTGGGCTACTTTAACTAGTTGTTCGAAATTTGTAATTAGTTCTGTGCTTGGGTCAGAATCTATCGCGCCTTCTATTCCCGTATTTCTCATAATTATTCAAGTAAAGATTGTGTTATTATTTTAACTAATATTTATATACTTTAATACACTAAGCTTTATGTTTACAGATCCATCACTTCAAGCTTACTTAGATAGTAAAGGTTTAGCTCAAGTAAAGCAAAGTGCTCAAGCTTTTGTAAGAGATAGGTTTAATGCAAACCCAAGATATAGTTTTAATAACGCAGATATTATGATTAATCATAGTATAGATGTTATGAACATTGCTGTTGAAGTTGCTAAGGATTATACAGATGCAGATTTAAAAGTTATTTTGCTGGGTGCTCTTTTTCATGATATTGGTAAGACTGCTGATGAAACTCCACAAGTTCTTCAACAAAGACATGCACAATTTAATTGGGATATTGCAAATGAGTTCTTTGAAAGTTTAGATTTAAGCCCAGATCAATTACATAAGTTGAGGAATATTCTTTTTGAAAATCCAGAGACTATTAATTCTTGTATAGAGCAAAAGATTGTTAAAGAGGCAGATAAGATTGCTTTTGTTACAGATGAGGTATTGCAAACAGCATTTTACGCTTGGGCTGAGAGCTTAGCAGAAGGGAATGGAAAGTTAGAGTTACAAAGAAAGTTTGATAAGACAAAGACTTTAGAATTGCCTAGTGCTAGAGAGATAGCGGGAATGTATAGCGAAGTGATGAGAGAAAGATGGGAGTTAATGTAAATAATATATTCATTTAGATCTGTTTCCAAATTGTTTTACTTTGCGGAACTGATAATATCAAAAGATATGGATTGATGATATAATTAAGTGTTTAAAAACCTTTAATGGACATAGTATTTAATTGTGACCAACAAATAAATTGCGAGGATTTTTTTAGAAGAGTCGGATTTGAGCATCTACAGGAATTACAAGCAAGAGAAGATGAGTCGCGTTTAAAAACAGTACTTTCTACAAGCACAGGCAAATATATGGTAAAAGCAGGTTTTCATGATACCGATGCAGAAAATCAAGAGATGATGCTGCAAGATCCTATGGAAAATTTTGTAACCGCTTTCAATGCCCAATTTGCAGATGATACTTTTAGTTTGCAATTACAGCCGATTAATTATGCAATTGCCTTATCTCCCGAAACTGCCTCATCATTTCTCCCATGGCTTATTAGTGAACGTAATGCAGGGCAACAGCTACTTGTTTCTTATGCACCTTTTATAGAAAATGGTATTTCTTATAATGATTTAACCGAAGATCAGCAAAGTATTGTTATTAATCATATAAAAACTATTAGGCAATTCGCACATACAAGAGGATTAATACTTTTAGATTTTGATGCTGGACAATTATTATATCAAGTTGATTCTAATGGAAGTATTACAGCTCATGTAATTGATTATGAAGAGTGGGAACAATTGTAGTTGTAAGGTTAAATACGATTGGGTTTTTCTAGTTATTTGAATTATATTCAACTATCCACTCTATTCCATACTTGTCTCTTAGCATTCCAAAGAACATTCCCATGCCTTCGCTCATTGGTACTTCTACTTCTCCTCCTTGTGATAGTCCGTTAAATATTCTTTCTGCTTCTTCTTTGTTGTCTGTGCTTACATCTATTTTGCTTCTATTTTCCCGTTCGTTTACTTTTCCTAATTCTTCGGGTACGTTGTTTGAAATTAATGTATTTTGTGCACCTATTGGTAATCTTATAAACATTAAGTTGTTGTTTTCATCTAGTTCTTTTTGAATTTCGCCTCCAAATATTGATTGATAAAAATCAAATGCTTCTTCTGCATTGCCGTTAAAGTTGATCCATGGGTTTATTTTTAGCATAGGTTAATTTTAATAAGTTAACGACTTAATAATAGCAGATATGGATAAACTTTTCTGAAGATGACTTTTGTATCTGAGGGAGAAAATACAAGTCAATTAATTTATCTTATAGAGGTTTAGCTTACTATTCGATCTTTCCCTAGAATTTCAATTAGCTCTCCTAATCCACTTACAAGATTTGGTTTAGATAGTAGTTCATCAATTGTAACCCATTCAAAACCTTCTGCTTCGTTTGGATCAAGTTTAGGATTAAATGACTCTTTTAGGTTCAATTTATAGCAATTAAACTCTACTTCTACCCCATTAAATGGCAATTTGTGATTTCCAAGATCTATTAAGTCGTTACCATTTACCTGTAAGTTTATCTCTTCGCGAATTTCTCTTGTCATAGAATCAATAGCTAGCTCTCCATCTTCAATTCCACCTCCAATTAAGCCATTCTTACCACCTTCAACTTCATTGGAAGATCTTTTGACAGTTAGTATTTTGTTTTCAAATATTATAAAGCAGGCTACAAATTTCATAAGTAGATTATAATATTATTTGGGGTAAATGAATACCCTTGTATACATTAAATATAGAGCTGTGAGTAATAGTCTAGAAAAGTGATGTTGTAATAACTACTTTGAAATATAATTATGCAATTTATCAATTTTACTGGTAGAATTTTCCTTATCTGTTAAATAATAAATTATGGACAATAATATAATCTTAATTAGCGCGCTTTGGATTTGCACTGCACTTGTTTACTTGCTTGGAGATGTTTTAAGGATTTTTAAGGGGGATTTTGTTATGGGTGAGGTTGAAGGTAAGAAGCTTACTCAGTCTATGATGATGTTTATAGCTTGTTTGATGGTTGTTCCTATTTTGATGGTGTTTTTAAATTTAGTTTTACCAATAGATTTTAATAAGGTTGTAAATATTGTTGTTTCTGGATTTTTCTTTGTGTTTAATTTGTTTGGAATACCTACTTATAAAGGTTATTACGATAAGTTTTTACTAGTAATTAGTTTGTTTTTTAATGTAGGTGTGATTTATTATTCGATTAATTTATGAAAGCAGCGATTGTAACAAAATATGGTGGCCCACAAGTTGTTAAAATTACTGAGGTTGATAAAACAACTCCAAACCCTACACAGGTATTAGTTAAAGTTAAAGCTTTTGGTGTAACTTCAGGGGATGTAAGAATTAGGAGTGCAAAATTCCCTAAGGGTTTTAGTATTCCAGCAAGGTTAGCTTTGGGGATTTTTGCACCAAGAAAAAAGATTTTAGGTTCTGAGTTTTCTGGTGTTGTTGAAGAGGTTGGGTCTAGTGTTACAGATTTTAAAGTTGGAGATGAAGTTATTGGTTTTAGGGTTTTTAATATTTATGCCGAGTATGTTGTTATTGATGTTAGTAGTGCTATTTTGCTTAAGCCATCAAATTTAAGTTTTGAAGAGGCTGCTGGTGTTCCTTTTGGTGCATGTACTGCTTTGTTTTTTTTGAATTTGGGTAATCTTAAGGCTGGTCAGAGTGTTTTGATTAATGGTGCTTCTGGTGCTGTTGGTTCTAATGCTGTTCAAATTGCAGCGTCTAACGGTGCTAGTGTTGTTGGTGTTTGTAGCGGTAGTAATGCAAGTTTTGTTAAGTCTTTAGGTGCTAAAGATGTTATTGATTATAAGAATATTAATTTGAGGGATTTGTCTTTAAAGTTTGATGTTATTTTAGATGTTGTTGGTAATTTGAGGTTTAAGGATTATAAGCATTTGTTGAATTCTAATGGTGTGTTTTTACAGGCGGTTGCTACTTTTCCAGAGTTGTTTGCTAAGAAAAATCGTGAAGATGGTAAGAAATTCTTGACTGGTACTGCTCCGGAAAAGAAGGAGGATTTACAAGCTGTGATAGATTTGATTGAAGGTAATAAGTTAAAGCCGAATATTGATAGGGTATTTGAGTTTGAAGATATTGCAAAAGCACATGAGTATGTAGAAACAGGAAGAAAAAGAGGAAGCGTGGTGGTGAGGGTATGATTTATACTGAGTATATATTTATTTAAACTAAAGACAATTGGTATTAAAGGTGATAACATCTTTATAAAATTCTAATATCCAGAAAATGTCAATTGAAGATGAGATAAAACATTTAGACGAAAATACTCTGAGGTTAAAGGTTATAATCCCATTGTATGAAGTCAACTATCATTTTGTTGAAGATAATCACGGTAACTCCGAAAATGGAGTTGATATTCTTTATACTTTTTGTGATTTCTACTCTTCTGATCGTTTAATAGGAGGTGTTTTATTAAAAGCTGAAGATATTGTAAAAAGTGGAAATACGGATAAGGATATTCGGACAGTTTGTAATCAGGCAAGTGAGGCGCTTAACAATGAATTCACAATGTTGCATGATGCTGGTAAACTTGGAGAATTGTATATTGTTACTTCGGGTGATTTTAACCATGCAGCCAAGTTACATATCCTTAGTCGTATTAATGGAGGGTATCTTTTCTTTCGTTTTGCAAATGGTCGAGACATAGCAAGAAAAATTCAGTCAACAATTCATTGTTACAACGAAAAATATTCACAAAACTATAAATTCAATGTTGATGATTTTAGAAGAATTTGTAATATTTTAAGAGATGACAGATTTCCAAGTAATGCTAATGATCCTCAAATAAAAAAGTATATAGAAAATCCAATCAATACTAATATAGAAAATATAAATGAACCAGCTCTATAAAATATCAAAAATAAAAGAAACTTTAGACAAACAGCACCTAAGTGAGAAAGATATTGCATCTCTTAACGAGATCGTACATGATCCTATGATGCTAAGATACTACCTAAAAGAACTTACGAATAACTTTAATAACGAAATTTTTATCAGTTTAATAGACTTCTTGATTAAAAATCGAGAATATTTTTTGGTCTTAAAAACACTCGAGGATAATTATCCACAAATAGGCAAGTCGTTTTTCCTTGAACTTCTCGTCAATAATATAGATGGCTTTCTTGAATTTGAATCAAATAGTCTTCTTCATACATTAAATACGATGTTTAATAATAATTTACTACAATATAATGACTTAATTACTATAGTTAAAATAGTACTAACACATAGAGGACATAGCTATAAATCCTTAGATCATAGAAATAAATTAGAGCACGAAAAAATACAAGTTGCAGAATTATTGGGAAATGCTTCATCTAAAATGATTAATCAGATTGAAGAATTAGCAGAGATTGTTTTCTTACTTGATAAATATTTTAACTTAGTAGCTGGTGATGGAGAATATGATTTATATACTCCTAAAACAGTATTCACTATTCTCAGGAATTATATTAATCTCGATTTTGAAAGTAATTTCTTAAAAATTAAAAAGATTATAGTCAAGCAGTATAAACAAGACTATAAGAGAATAGGTATAAAAGATGGATTTAAAGGATGGGAACATATGGGTGCTGGAATATCAAGTTTGAATGATGAACATTCTCTATTTGATAGGCACTTTGTGATGTATGCACTAACTCCAGCTCTTGAAGAATTTTATAAGTTCGATGATGAAACCTGGAATTATATAAAAGAAAATTTGATAGAGGTTGATGAGAAAAAGATTAACACAAAAAGGCCAGATTTTCTTAATAGAGCTGTTATTCCTTTACTAATTCAGAATCTAGAAGAAGATAAGTATGTCAAAGAAACTAAATATATTCTTAAGAAGTTTATTCTGATGAGAAGTGGAATCCCTTATAAAACAGAATTGATTTTTCAGGCACTTAGAAACTCAAAGAAACTTTCTGGCACAGTAAAATTAGACTATGTTAAAGAACAGTTAAAGATAAAGGGATATAACGGAGCACCGGCAAATGTGTTTGTTGAGCAAATCGTGTCAGACCTTGCTGCTGAAGGTAATACTGAAGCAAATGAGATATTAAAAGTCTGGTTAAATAACTCTACTTATTTGAAACGACATGGTCATTGGGGCTTCAATCCGTTTGAGATAATAAGTAAATTAATCAGTTCGGATATAAGTTTTGACGAAGGCATCGATGCCCTAACCAACTATGTTAATACTGATAAATTTAAGATCGAAACAGAACATTTTGAGGTATTTAAATTTTCGAGATTGTTAGTTACCATACTTCAAAAAGATATAAATAAGGGTACTACACTTATAAGTAATATATTAAACGAAGTAACACTAACTCCAAATCAACAAAATTCAATTACTAGTATTATTGATTACATACCTGATGATTCGGATTTATTTATACAGGTTTATAGGGTATTAGATCCAATACTGACTAAATATGATAATAATATTGCTCAAATTGAACAATTCTTTAGCGAAAATTTAGCAAGACAAAACATAGTTAAACTTGCTGAGAAATTGGCAAGAAATAAGTTTTTTGATGAGTCTTTAAAGTTAATAAGAATATTTATTCAAGATAAAGATCCAATTCATGAGGATAGTGTTGAATTAGATTTGCTTAAAAATGAAAATGAAGTTTCAATAATTACAACAGTTAGGGGTTATTGTGCTTGGGCATTGTTATATTTTTGTAATTTAAGTGGGCGGGCTTATTTAGCTGAAGTTACGAAACTTGTAAGGATTTTATCTCAAGATTCAAGTTACTATGTAAGAATGCAAGCATGCGTACCTTTAACTGAACTCGCGAAAAACAGGCATACAAAAATGCCAAATATTATGCCTGTTGAAAGATTTATTTCATTCGAACTAGCACAAGAAATAGAATCAATCGCTTTTGATATGCTAGTAGATAAAAATAATCAATCTGTTATGGAATTAATGAAGTCTATAGTTAACGTTTTTGGCTTTATGAGGAGTATAGAAGAGGATAAAGCAATGAAATTTGTAAATATAATATTGAATTTACCTTTGACAAATGTATACAATAACAGATCAAGTAAATCACCTTATGAGGTAGTTATAGACCACTTCCTTCCATTGATAATCTTCTATGCGGAATTTAGAGCAAAAGCTTATAAATCCAAAGCTTTTGAAGCAGTTTTGGGTAAGGACTATTGGTACAAAGTCAACACCTTTAATGATAAGCCATTCAAAAGCATATTGTTTGATTTGATGGAAAATTCCTCTGAGAGTATTAAAGTAAATATCGCATGGAATTTCTGGAGACTAGGATCAGATAAGTCGCATCATAATGAAAATTTTAAAATTGCTATTAAATATTTAGAGAAATTCACAAAAGTTTATAATCACGAAATCTATGAAAGAATCTATTATTTCATAGAAGAGAATATTGATGAGAAATTCACAGAATGCTTCTCACTTTGGACTAAGTGTATTATTAATGAGAGAAAGTTCTTTAAAGGTCAAAATGATTTATCACAGTTGAATTGGTGGCCATTTTACAAGAATGGAGACATCCTACTGAAAATATTAAATAAAGCAGGTAAAGAAGAATTCATAAAATGGATGGATTATTTAGCTAACTATCCAAAGGGTCTAAATCCTTCAGACCATATGGATCAGGCCGTTAAAAAGTTAATTGAATTTAAAGAGCCAGCCGATAAAATTGAGGAAATTCTGAACACTTTTATTGAGAATAGATCACCTAATTACTACGAGTATAAAAAAGAATGGGAAGAATCAAATTTGGGGTAGTTGGTGGGGCTCGAACCCACAACACCTCGCTCCACAGGCGAGTGCTCTACCATTGAGCTACAACCACCATATTGCTAAAAGATCGATGTATTATATCATCTATTTACCCTTAACTAAAAACGTAAAAACAAAAATTGCCAAGAGAAGTAACTAGGAATATACTAAATAAATGGACCCAATACTACAAACCACAAACCTAACCAAAACATACACAAACAACAAAGGAGCCTTTAACATAAACATAACGCTAAACAAAGGCGAAATTGTAGGATTCTTAGGCCCAAACGGCGCCGGCAAAACAACCACAATAAGAACAATATTGGGTTTTGCCAATCTAACAGGTGGGAGTTATAAACTGTTTGGAGAGCAAATAACAACATTAGAAGATCTACAAAAAGTAATAGAACAAATAGGATTCTTACCAGGAGAACCAACATTTCCAACAAGCTTAACGGTAAAAGAAATACTAAACTACTCAGCATCATTATCCCAAAACTTTGATAAACAATACTTTGACCATTTAATACAAAGCTTTGAAATAGATTTAAACAAAAAGTTTGGAAGACTATCATTAGGTAATAAAAAGAAAGTAGCAATAGTAAATGCATTACAACATAAACCAAAACTATTAATACTAGACGAACCAACAAACTCACTAGACCCAATAATGCAAAACAAAGTACTAAAAGAACTAACAGAACTAAAAAAAACAGGCAGCACAATATTCTTTAGCTCTCATGTACTATCAGAAGTAGAAAAAATAACAGACAGAATAATACTAATAAAAGACGGCAAAATATTAATGGAAGGAGACACCAAAAAAGTGCTAAACGGAGATTCTAAAAAAATAAGAATAGAATTTGGCAAAGAATCTAAAAAACTAAGAAACATATTCAAAAAAGGAATAACCCAAAACGATAATGGAGACTACATAATCTTAACAAGCGATGTAAAAAAGGACGTAACTACTCTATTTGAAAACGACATAACAGACTTTTATATAGAACACCCAACACTAGAAGATATTTTTATGAAATATTATGAATAAAACAGAACTAAACAAATCCACAACGGTCTTTATGTTTGAATTTAAAAGACATTTAAAGTTAATGATCTTTTGGGGATTAATATTCGCCTCTATGGCTGTAATGTTAATAGCATTGTTTGGAACAATCAAAGAGCAGGCAGCTCAACTAACAGAAGTCTTAAAAGGATTCCCTCCAGAACTACTAGAGGCATTTGGATCTGATGCTAAAACGTTGGTTGAATTTAAAGGCTATTACAACACAAAGTTTTTATCTACATTAATAATAATCAACTCGATTATTGGCGGCTATATTTTAAACAGAATGATTGTTAAAGAGTTAAATGATGGTTCTGTATTTATATTGTTTTTAAAAAAGATTAAAAGACAAAACATATTCTTAACTAAATTTGCAGCTTTTGTAGTACTGCTTGGAATAAGTAATTTAGTTGTGCTATTAATTTCTAGTTTGTCTTCTAAGTTTTTGGGTAGTGAAAACGCATTTTATCCTCAATTCTTTTTTGCTGCTTTTAGCGCAGGCTTTATAGTTCAAATACTATTTAGTGTAATTGCCATGTTTGCTGGGTTAGTTAAGTCAGAAGGTGTTGCCTTGTTTGCAGGTTTAGCATTAACTCTAGGCTCTTTTATGGTAGATACGTTATCGCGAATTCCAGGTTTTCCAGAATTTGTACGGTATTTAACACCGTTCTATTATTTAGATTTAAATGGAATTACCAAGACTAGTAGTTTAAAGCCAGAAAATATAATTGTAATGATTGTCGCAATTGTAATTTTGGTTGCGCTTTCACTTTTAAGGTACAAAAATAAAGAGGTTCAACTTTAGCTGCCCTTCCAAACATTGCAAATTGATAAAATCTGTCCATTAATGCTAACATTCCGCATATTATTTTAAAAATATGGTATTTGCAGCTCTAAACAATTACTTAAGTTCTGAAGATTTACCAGAAAATGTAAAGATTCATGCAGATAATCTTTTAGCTCTTATATCTCAAATCTTAGCAAACGATTTTGAAGATATTCAAATAAGTTTATATTTTGCATACTTACAAAACTTAGAATCAATAGATAAATCCACCTACTCTGCAATAACTTCTGTAGTTTTACTTAGAATAAAACAATTAGTACAGAAAGGTGATATTGAAGAATCAAACTATTTAAAATTAAACGCACTTTTACAATATGCTTACGATAACTCAGAAGACTTATCAGCACTAACAGTTGAAAGTTTTTTGGATTTTATATATCAATCCACAATGCAATCAGGAATTCCAGGCAACTTACAAGATTCAATCGAAATGATTAGACCTAGTGGAGAATTAAGAGCACTTTTAGAATCAAGAAACGTTCAAAATATTTCAGATTTAGTACAGCTCTTAAGAACAATCAGAGAAGATTACCAGTTTGCTAGTCGTATTATGAATAACCCAGTTTTTATAGATTTAGTAGTTCAACTATTTGAATTAAATTATATATCTAGAATAGAAGCAGGTTTGTATTTAAGATTTATTGCAAGATTTCCTGATGAGAGTCAAGTAGATAACTTGATAGGAGCTAATAATAGTGAAAGTTTCCCTTCTATAGATATATCTGAATTAGATCTTCCTAGAAGAACATATAATGCTTTAATGAGAGGTAGTTATATTTTTATAGGAGAAGTTAAACACGAGCTTTTATTTGGAGGCCCTGAATTCAATGTTAAGAATATAGGGGTAAGTGGAATAAAAGGAATAACTGAGGCTTTAATATCTAAAGGATATTTTAAAGATGATGAGAAATCGGAGGAAGATTACAAAAAAGAAATATATGCCAGATTTGAAATTGAGGCCTAACTAATAATTATCCACCTTTGTTACGCAAAAGATATGACAAAACTGATTGTCTAAATTAGTAACAAGGTGTTAATATCGAGTATACATATTACTCAACTTGATATGGCATTTCAGCATTTCCCAGTTTATACACGATTACAGGATCCGGATGTAATCCCCCCAACAAGTAATACAGTTTTGGAATTACAAATAAAACAATTACTAGATGCCGGCTTTACAGATATATCAATAGCTAGCTACCTTAACTATGTAGCAAATAACCCAAATATCAATCCGGAATTCCCAGCAATAAAAGCATTAGCATTAGCAAAAATCCAAGTATTGGCAAATGAAGGTGAAGTAGATACCACAAAGCATGCACAAGTTATAAGACTACTTTCAGATATACAACAAACTTTGCCCGATATTGCCACCTTAACAGTAGCAGACTTTAAAGACTACTTACTAAGTCAACCAATATCCCCTGAAGATGCAGCAGCCCTCAATGTAAGTGTGCTAGATTTAAATGAGGACTTACAAAGCCTTGTCAATCAAAGCAATATTAATACTGTCGGTCAACTTATGGACCTTCTAAAGTCTTTAGTCAAGCGAGGAATAAGAATAGATAATGGTTCTACACCTTACGATTTTAGCGACTGTATTGCTAAACTTTATAAAATGAACTTATTTAGCAGAATAGAAGCCGAAGTATACATTAAGTGTTTAAATAGAGGTGCAGGACAATTGGATTTAATTAGGTTATTAGGAGCCAATACAAGCGAGGAATATCCGGAAATTCCATTGGGTGCGCTATCCTTAGATTCAAGTTTACACTTTAATTTATTCATAAATGGTTACCACACAGTTGGTGAGATTAAATTCATGTTGCTTGAAATATCAACTCCACTACTTTTAAACCAATTTTCAAAAAAATCAATTAAAGAGATAGCAAGCCAATTAATTCAGAAAGGGTATATTACTCAAGATCAGTTTATCCAAATATTAGCTAAATATGATATTCCTTTAGAAGTATAGAAAAGTAGTATGCAACCAAGTTAATATCCATAAAATGAGTTCACAACCAGATTACTTACAAAATAAAGATACAAATTTAGATATTGCAGTTTTAGAACTACCAGATAATTTTATTGATCATTTAAAATCTAAAGGGATTTATACGATTGCTGATTTACTAAAACGACTAAGATACTTTAGAAATGGTGGTCTTGTAGATATTCCAGGTGGGTTTAGAGAATCATATCAAGACCTAATAGTTAATTTGTTTAACAGAGGGTATATAGATAGATTAGAAGCGGGTTTAGTCTTAAAAACCGTAAATATACAAAACACCGAGTCAATTATAATTAGCTTGATAGGTGAAAATAATAGTGAGAAATACCCTTCTGTAAGTATTGACACATTAAATCTATCTACAATTTATCATAATGTTTTAAAAAGAAAGAAATATCATTTAGTGGGTTATGTAAAATACCAGTTATTGCATGGTACAGATGAGTTTCCTGTAATAGGAATAGGCAAAAAAGGAATTTTAGAAATTATTACTGGATTAAAATCGATGAATCTACTCTCTGCAAAAGAAGAAGATTTAGTTTACGAACAATATAAATTAAATAAAGAAGGTTAAGCCTTTTAAAGTTTGACTTCCCTCCCGCATTTATCTACCATAATAGTACTTACCTATTATTTTTATTCCATTTATGGATAAAGAAGCTCGTACATTTAAGAACTTACGCATATTCAATGCGGTAATGTTTGTGTTGCACTTGGTGCAAGGAATTGCGATGTTGCTTGTTAGTAAAGACTTTCAAATACCACTAACAACAACATATCTAGACTTTAATATTCAAGCAAGAACAGTTTTACCGGTGACACAAGAGGCTTTAAAACTAAATCTAGGTCAATTTATAGCAGTATTCTTATTCTTATCTGCATTCTTTCACTTTTTAATAATATTGCCTGGAATAAACGAATGGTATGTTAAAAACTTAAAAAAGAAAATCAACTATTTAAGATGGTACGAATACGCATTAAGTTCTAGCGTAATGATTGTAGCAATCGCAATATTGTGCGGAATGTTTGATTTACCAAGCTTGATTTTAATATTTGCTTTAAACGCAACAATGAACCTATTTGGTTTAATGATGGAACTTCATAATCAAACTACAGAAAAAACAAATTGGACATCTTACATTTTCGGTTGCTTTGCAGGAATAGTGCCTTGGGTTGCAGTTGGAATGTATTTTTACGGAGCAGTTCAATCTGTAAGTACAAATATTCCAAGCTTTGTATACGCAATCTTGGCTTCTATATTCATTTTCTTTAATATATTTGCTTTAAACATGTTCTTGCAATACAAAAAAGTTGGACCATGGAAAAGCTATATTTTTGGAGAAAGAATGTACATAATCTTAAGTTTGGTTGCTAAAAGTGCCCTAGCTTGGCAAATCTTTAGCGGAACTTTAAGGCCACAATAATATTTGCTAAATCCTAGTTGTTGAAGATAAATTACTGCCAGCGAAATGCTGGCAGTTTTATATCTTCATATTTGAGATGTTTTATCTCTCCAAACAAATATTGATACTTAAACTAAGAACTTAGCTAATGTTGTATCTCATAACACTACATAAACAGTGTCATAACAGTGCTAAATTTGACCGTTTTTAGCTTTGTTTTAGCACTGTATTAGCACCGTTTCTGTAATGACCGTTTAAAAAACAGACTTATTATCTAGGAAAATTAACACTTACACAATTTAAGGATAATTTTATTTAATTTAAAACAGTTTATAGTTTACTGTAAACTGAATTACTATTTTTGTTTAAATCTGCTATCCTACTTATTAAGTAAATATGTTATAGTAGCACCCTATAGAAATACAACAATCGGTAACTAAATATTTTCAATAAGATTAATTATGGATAAAAAATTTAAAGACAAAATAGGATTAAAATTTATTGCCGGCAAAGGTGGCCACGGAGCCATTGCCTTTTACAAAGGTCGAAACCCAGAAGGAGGAATTGGGGGCAATGGTGGTTCCATTTATGTAGAAGGATCTGCAATTACTTATGATTTAAACTCAATATACTTAGACTTTACAATCAAAGCAGAAAACGGCCAACCAGGAGGTGACAAAAATCTTACAGGAAAAAACGGTAAAGATATTATAATGAAGGTTCCTTTAACCTCGAACATTTATGATAAACACGGCAATTTATTATTTTCTATATCTAAAGATGGACAAAGAGAATTAATAGTAAAGGGTGGCCTTGGTGGTTTAGGTAATCATTTTTACAGAACAAAAGGAATTGAAAATTTGCATAGATCTGATGAAGGAAAAGAAGGTGAAGTTTTAGATGCCAATTTAGAATTAGAACTATATAGTGATGTGCTTTTAATAGGGTTTCCCAACGCCGGCAAGTCCTCACTGTTAAATTCGATTACAAACGCACAAAGCAAAGTTGCATCTTACGCCTTTACAACTTTAAACCCTCAACTAGGTAGACTTAACGGAATCACCATTATGGACTTGCCGGGACTAATTGAAGGCACCTTTGAAGGTAAAGGTTTAGGTACAAGTTTTGTTAAACATACCCGAAGTGCAAAGTTTGTTATGCACTTAGTAAGTTGTGAAAACGAAAACGTTGTTGAAGAATACAAAAAAATTAGAGCTGAGCTTAAGAATATTGACTTGGATTTATATAACAAGCCAGAAGTTGTGTTGTTAACTAAAACAGATTTAGTAAAACCAGATGTAGTTGCTCAAAAATTAAAAGAATTAAAAATGGTTAATAAAGATGTATTAACTTGCTCTGTTTATGATATAGATTCATTAGAATCTATAAAAGAATTAATTAAGAATAAGGTAGCAAGCTTTTGATTTATTCTATAGTTAAATACTCCTCTTTCAAGTTATCAATCTCTTGGTATAAATCTTTAACAACCGGGTTACTTTGTAATTGTTTTTCAATTTCAAAAATACCTCTTTCAAAGAAAATTCTATATTGAACTAATTTCTTAAAATCTTTTTTACTAACTTTATTATTAGTAATTTCCCAGTTTGAATTAGGTTTTAATAGTGTGAATCCAAACAAGTACTTATAAGTTCTTTCGTTTGGTGATTTAGGGTCTTCTCTAAAATATACAAACTCGTTGTTATTATAAAATTTACTATTTAGTTTTTCTCTAAACATAGACAATCTTTTTATAGCAAACTTTTTTACATTGCCTTCTAATACTTCTGGGTTATCACACTCTCTTGTAAGAATATTAATGTTTAACTCATTAAAAATAGTATCTATCATTAGGTTAATAAATTGAGAATATAATCCATGGCCCTGATATTGGGACTTTATTCCAGCCCAAGGTATGTTTCCTATTCCATCTTTATGCATCAATATTGCAAATCCAACTGTTATATTGTCTTTTAAAAGTAAAAAGATTTTGGTATTTGCATAGTCTTCCGTTTCATCTATCCACTTGAGTACTTCTTCTTTGCTAAAAATTTCGTCAGGTTCATTTTTAAATGCATCTGTATAAATGTTGTAGAATTCTAGATATTCATCCTCTGTGAATGCAATTTTTATTGAGAGTTTACCCATATAGTAATTATACATGATAGTAAAGATTTAATTTATAGCTATTTTGTTAAATGAACTTATTTGAAATATTACAATTAGATGGATACATAAACAGTGCTGAAGTAGTGCTAAATCCGACCTAAAATCAACCAGATTTAGCACTGTTTTGACACTGTTTATGTAGTGTTAAGAACTAATTACTAATAATTTAAGTTATATGGGTTAAATCTGATATGCTATATTATATATAATATTTAATTTAGAATTATGGAAGATTTCCCCTCATTTTTTAATGACGAGAGTGCAATGCGAATGTTTGCACGCTTAAGTGCTCAAGATAAACAGGATATATTGAATTTACCTGATGAGAAAAGAATACAATTTATTAGAACTTTATTTCTTTTAAGATGGAGAACCGCAATGGGTATACAAACAGAAATGGCCCAATCTCCAAACCTATTAGGCACACCTGTGTCACAAGAGGACTTTGATGTTAAATTTGATGGATCAACAGAATTAGGTCTAGTTATTATTCCAAATAGTAAAGAGTCCTAATTTTTTCGCATATTCTTCAAAAAAATACCGTCTCGATAAATCGAGACGGTATAAATTTCTAAAGAAATCCTAGAATCAAATAAATCTATTAATTCTTCACCTCTACTCCACCAAAAATTGCAGAACCTTTAATAACTATTGTCCCATTTGGCTTAGCTGGTTTTGCAGATTTATCTTCAAATCCACCAAATACACCTAACCCATCACTTTTTACCAAAGTATTTTCGTTAACCTTAACACTAACACCACCAAACATTGCCACAATCTCGACATTTGCACCATCTTTTGCAATATTTGCATCTCTTAAGTCAATTTCACTCCCTCCAAAAATTGCTGTAATCTTACCCATCTTTAAATTTTCGCTTTTTATTTTTCTACTATCTCCCCAAAAAACCGCTGTAGATTCAAAAGTATCGTCTGTTACAGTACTTGAGTTAATATAGTTAAATTTACCACCCTTACCAGGGAAAATTATTCTTAAACCTATAACTATTAAAACTAAAGGCCATAAATTCCAAATAGAAAATGGTAAGTCAATAAATTGATCTACTAACCAAAGCCCTCCCAACAACATTACAATAGATCCAATAAAAAACTGACTTCTTGTCTTTAAAATAATGTATAAGCCAATTAACATAACCACTACCGGCCAAAAGATTGCAAAGATTCTGCCAAAATTTACACCAGGTATTTGGTCACCTAAAAACCCTAATCCTAAGAAGATTAAAAAACCTCCAATTATTAGCTTAGTTAAAGTATCTGACTTCATAATATAATATTAATAAATAATTAAATTCTTTCTATTTCAATAGAACCTGCAGTTTGAGTTAAATCAAGTTTTAATGTTTTTTCTCCAGTTGAGTTTATAACAGTAGAACCGCTATTTATCTCTTTCCCATCTACATCAATATCGCCTGCTGTAGAATTTGCATCAATTTCAAGTCTATAAATTTCTGGAACTAATAAAGTTAATTTTCCAGCTGTTACTTTAACATTGATATCTTTAACCTCTTCTCCTACTTTAATTCTTGCATCACCTGCCGTCATTAAAAATTTTAAGTCTGTTAATTTTAGTAGACTTAAGTCTGCTTTTAAATCACCAGCTGTTACTTGAGCATCTATTTTGGTAGGTTTATCGTTAGAATCTAATGTTAAATCGTATTTGAAATTGCTAGCACCAAATGCAATCCCTTCAAATTCTTGATAAAACTTAATAAGCATGTCAGAGCCAGTTTGTTCTACGACACTTTTGGGAGTTCCAATATTTTCTTTGTATTCTGCCTTAGTTGTAAGGTATGCATTCGAACTATCAGTTGAGCTTAAATTGAATTCTCCAGCCTGTACGTTTATTTCATAAGCTAAAGTTGAAACGTCTTGATAATCTTCAAACTTTAATTCTTGGGTTTGAGTTACAGAATTTGCATTGGTAAAGCTTAAATTCCATCCAATACTATTTGTCCACTCAGGCAATGTTATTTTGCCAATAGATGCAAGTATAGATAGTGAGAATATTCCAATAATTAATATTGTCCATGCAATATCAAAAACGCTTTTGGCAATTTTATTGCTAGAAAATATTATTTGAAACCCTGCAAATATTAAGAATATTGGCCATATTCTAAAAAAAGTCATAAACAGATTACCCCAAATACTCCATGGCAATGCACCTGTTGAGTTTAGTAAAAGTATGCAACCTAAGAATATTAGAAACACCGCCCCAGTGATTCTTTCTATTATTGAATGGATGTTTTTATCCATAAAAATATAAATATTAAAAATACGTTATATTGATATTACGCCTATAGTATCAGTTCGTCAATTGATACTATTAACAGAAAGGTGCATTCGATTTATTTGTACAGTTGCGAATATTAAATTGAAATTTAATATCTATTTTTTGTTGTAATTTAAATAAATATTAAATAGAATCAATAGATAAATATCATTTTTAATTATGCGAAAATCTTTACTAATTTTAATAGTTTTCTTAACTATAGGCTCAATAGTGCTTTCAGTAGTTTTTGTTAATAGCAACCTCTCGCCAGACAGCTCATCTGCATATTCAACAAATCAAAATTTAAAATATTTTGGTTATATGGGTTTAGATAGTGTTGAATATATTCAAGAAAGTTATAAACTTAGGTCTAATAATATTGGGCACTTTTCAGCTCCTGTGATTATAAAAACTGCACAAGGTAATATTTATGAGGTAAACAAACCTGATTTGACTGCAAAAATGCAAGCGTTTACCAATACTTATCAGAAAGCGATAATAGGTGTTCAGTGGGTGTTTTTTGCAGACTTGAAAGCTGGTGGTAATGGTCAAGGTGCAGTACTTGCATCTAACTGGGAAAAAAGATGGAATGATTTTCTTGAAGGTGTAAAAGGTTATGAGGATTCTATATATGCAATATATTTTGACGAACCTTTTTATAATGGAGTTAGCAAAGATCAGTTATTAAAGGTTTTGCTTAAAATTAGATTTGATTTGCCAAAAACAAACCTAATGGTTGTTGAAGGTTATGATGTTTTAGAAAAAGCATTAACAAGTTATGCTGGGATCTTAGATTACATAACAGACTATGGTTTTGATTACTATTTTACTCAATATCCTCAAGCAACTTTTGCAAAGTATATGGAATATTTTAATAAGATGGTTGCAAAATTGCCACAAAGAATGAAGATTTGGTTGATTCCAGATGGTTTTGCTTACAATAGTGGAACTGTAAACTCATTAGTTAGAAATTTTGACCTATATGCAGATTTAGCTAAATCTAATGATAGGGTTGTTGGGATGTTGACTTTTATTTATAAAACAACTGACTCAGGTTTAGGAATGAACATTAGGGACTTATTTGATGTAAATAATGCAAATTATAGTAAAACTTTAAAAGACAAACATTACTATTTAGGGCAAATAGCACTTACAAATCACAAGATTTATAAACGTATTTGCTCTGGTTTTTCATATTCAAATTGGGGGTCTTGTGTGAACAAATCTCAAACCAGGTTTTTAGTAAGTAAGAGTCCGTATGCATGTGAAGGAGGCAACCCTATTATTACAAATGTTTGTAACTAAGTTTTATAACTTCTTTTTCAAACTTAAAGAAAATATGCCTCATTCAAAAGAAAGTCATAAAAATTCTAGTAAATCTCACTAAATGATTACTCTTTGAATTTTAGTTAGTCAATGTTTGTTATTATAAGAAGGTTTAACCTTCGGTGACTATATCGTAAAGACCTAACAGAATGCCTATTTCGTAAATTTCTGGTACAATCTCTGCAGCAGTTTGTTCTTCCATTTTAGTGTTCCCATCAGGATCTGTGTAAAGACCCTTACTATTTAACCGGTTAAATGAAATAAAAGCGAATGATCCAAGATTTCCTTGATAGCGTATATAATTTCTTACATCTCCAGTGAATCCATGTAGAAACTGAATTTGTGTTTTAGATAATCTGGTATCAGAGGTTCCTTTTTCTAAATTTCTTAGTAACATTCTAAGTTTTCTTAGTAACTCTAATTGTTCCTCTTGTGGAAAATTTCTAAGTCTTAAAAAATCCATATTAGTGGTTTAATAATTTATTCAAAGATCATAGCACTTAATACTTTTAGTTGTAAATTTACTAAATAACTAGACTTTGCTAATAATTTGTATTTAATTGGATTAATGAATTGAAATATAGCATTCTTTGATTATTTATTTAAAATCAACCTCATTTTCTTCTCTGATTAGTCTATCAGCTTCTTCTATGAACTGATTCCAATTTGTAGGTAATAGTCCAGAATCCCAAGCAAGTTGAGTCATAAATTTTTGTGTTTTGCTATTCTCAATGTTTACTTCTATGTTTATATCTGGGTAGTGTTTGTATATATATGCCCGATACGATTCGAACGTATGACCTACTGCTTAGAAGGCAGTTGCTCTATCCACTGAGCTACGGGCACATGTAGTGTATGTTCTAAGATTTTAGAACGCTTTGATTTTACCATCAAAACTTATAACTTAAAACTCTTTAAAGAACATTATGGTGGGCTTGGAGGGATTCGAACCCTCGACCAATCGCTTAAGAGGCGACTGCTCTACCACTGAGCTACAAACCCCAAACATGCCACGAATTATATCACTTAAAATAAGCCTATAGAAGGTATTTCTCAATATTTTGTATAGTTTATTTTAACTTAATCCACTCGTCAAATGATGGTTTTGAAATACCATTTTTATCCCTTAATGCACTACCTTTAAATGCTTGATTGTTTTGATCTATATCGTTTAAAAACAACCAGTTAATAAATTCAAATTTATTTTTATCTTGCATATTTATCCAGCCAACATAATCTTTTTGCTCTTGTGTTGTTGTATTTAAATAAGCTAAATCACCTGAAAATGCATTTACACTAGATGGCCAACTTGTTTCTGTAACACCAATTGGTAAGTTAAACCTGAGTATATCTTCAAAGTAGTTTGTTGGAATATCTTGTGGAGTTGCATAATCAAAATGTGGGTAAAGTGTTAGCCCAATAAGATCAATCTTTTTAGCAAATCTATTAATAAGTTCAATGTTACTTTGATTCTCACCACCCATTATCTTTCCTTTGCCAATAAGAGCTTCATATTGAAATACAGGAAATATCTTCACATGATTGTTTATGGCTTTAATCTTGTCGTAAGAGCTGAGGTAATTTGCTAAATACGAATCAAACAAAGTTTCATCTTCTTTAAATATTAAATTAACTTCATTCCCCAATCCTAAATACTTAACATTGGGATTCTCTTTTAATATATTAATTATCTTTTCTGTAGAACTCACGTCTTTGTATCCTAAAACCAAAATAAGTGGTTTGCTAATATTTCTGGTAAAAAGCGCAGCAAGCTGTTCTGCCTCTGTTAACTCTGAATTAATTCCATAAACGTTTGAATACTGATTAATATCTTTAAAGTATTGGCTCATTTCTTCTACACCTGCATTTGGGAACCCAACAGGTGTGTATCCAACAATTCCAAATAGAGTTTTGGTAGAAGAACTAGGCTTTAGAATAAAGCTTAATATTATCAATAAGATTACTGCAAGTGATATTAATAGCAGTTTTTTCATATTAAAAAAGTTTTTTAATAAATTGAGCTAATAAAGCTCTAGGAATTCTTTTAGCAATGCTTACAAATATTCTATTACTTAGACCTGGAATTATTATAGTTTTCCCAGCTTGCATAGCGCTGTACCCAATTTTTGCTACTTCTTCGGCACTCATTTTCTTTTGTGTCCAAAAGCTTGATTTCTCAACCCCTGCTCTTTTCCCAAAGTTAGATTCTGTTAAACCTGGGCATAGTGCAGTAAATGTAACGTTAGAGTTTGAATATTCTGCAGCTAATCCTTCTGTAAAGCTTAATACAAATGCTTTAGATGCATAGTATGTAGATAAATATGGCCCAGGAAAAAATGCAGCGATTGATGCAACATTCAATACTTTCCCGCCATTCGTAGCAAGCATTTTCTTGGCAAATAAGTGAGTAAGTTCTATTAAGTTAATTATATTGAGATTTACTAAGTTTACATTATCTTCCATACTAGATTCTAAATATTTGCCTCCAACTCCAATTCCTGCATTGTTAACTAAGTATTTAATGTATATATTCTGCTTTTCAATATCTTTAAATAATTGGATTGCCGATTCGGGTTTACTTAAATCTTTGGGGATAATTACTGTTTTAATTGCATATTGCGATTCTAATGCTTTTGCAACTTCTTTGAGTGTATCTTCAGTCCTTGCAACAAGGACTAAATTATGACCTTTACTTGCAAATTCATAAGCTAACGCTAATCCAATTCCACTTGACGCTCCGGTAATTAAAGCATATTCGTTCATAACGAGATCTAAAAGTTATAGATCTATTCTAAACTTTATTTTTGTAGATTTGAAGTTACACTAAGCTGTTTTTAAATTACTAAAGGAGAATTGACTATAAGTGAGTTGGGGGGGATTCGAACCCCCGACCAATCCCGTAAAACGGGACTTCTCTACAGATTCTTTATTAGTGATTGAATGTAAGACCTACTTTTAAAAGATTTGATCTCCTTTTCCCTAATGATGGCTTTAGATTTAGAATTAAATTTTTCTTGATAAACTAAATCCCAGTCAGATGAGTTTTTTCTTGTAAACTTTGATTTATGAAATCCAGAATTATGTTGAGCTATTCTAAGTTCAAGGTTTGAGGTATAACCTATATAATATTTATCTATAGACTTAGAATAAAGAATATAAACGTAATACATGAGATTTTGAAATGAAGAAAAGTGAGTTGGGGGGGATTCGAACCCCCGACCAATGGCTTAAAAGGCCACTGCTCTACCACTGAGCTACCAACCCCCGAAAGCAAAAAGTAATTTGCTTTTGGTTAGTACACAATCTATGATTTTGTACACCCAGAAACATTTTACAACTTACCCGACCAATCCCGTAAAACGGGACTGCTCTACCACTGAGCTACCAACCCCCGAAAGCAAAAAGTAATTTGCTTTTGGTTAGTACACAATCTATGATTTTGTACACCCAGAAACATTTTACAACTTACCCGACCAATCCCGTAAAACGGGACTGCTCTACCACTGAGCTACCAACCCATAACTTTATAAATGAACTTGACCGACCAATCCCGTAAACGGGACTGCTCTACCACTGAGCTACCAACCCCCGAAAGCAAAAAGTAATTTGCTTTTGGTTAGTACACAATCTATGATTTTGTACACCCAGAAACATTTTACAACTTACCCGACCAATCCCGTAAAACGGGACTGCTCTACCACTGAGCTACCAACTCGTAACTTTGACTCAATACGTTATTAGTAAAGAGATCTGGATATTTTTAAGAGCAGGTGAATTATATGACTTTCTTTGATGAAAATCAATTATTCTCAAGTATTTCTTTAATCTCTTTTCGCCTTATTGCTCTTATTTTTCTTACTAAACTATATTTATTTTCGCTAATAATACCCTCCATCTTAGAAATGATTCTAACTGCTGCTTCAAATTCGGGTTCTATAACGCTAGATATGTTATCTGTATCATTTACAACTTTACTAGATCTTACTATTATTTCTATCTCTTTATTTAAATCTTTAACATCTAAAATAAGTTTTTGTAACAATTCATGATTACTTTCAGGTAATGCCAATACCAAAGCTTTTGCAAATTCTATTTTTGCCTCTTTTAAAGTATCTATGTTTGTAGCATCTCCTAATATGACCTTGTGATTATCGCTAATAGCCTTTTCTATTAAATTTGCATCTAATTCAATTACAACATAATCCTCTTTAGAAATATTCAAAGCCTCGGCAACATATTTCCCAACTTTTCCATAACCAACAATTATTACATGATTTGAAAGCTCACTTTTTTGAGAGCTCTTTAACTTAGATAGATAGTATTTTCTATATAAACCTGGAAAGTAAGAGCTAAATATCTTTTCTGAAATCTTAAACAAAGTGCTGTAATTGCTATATAAAATAGGAGTTAGGGTCATGCTAATAACTGTGGAAACCAAAATTACAGAGTAAAAATTTATATTGATCCAATTGTTATGCTGTGCAATTGTAATTGCTAAGAATGCAAACTCCCCAATTTGCGAAATCCCAAGTGCTACTTTTGCAGAGTTTTTAGGGTGGGTTTTAAAGAATATATTTACTAAGAATATAGTTACTACTTTAAAGCCAAGTACAATAACTACTATCGCAAGAATAATAGGGATATTATTGAATATGCTGCTTACATTTAATAATGATCCAATTGAAACAAAAAACACCATTGAAAATAAATCTCTTAAGGGTTTTATTTCTGTAAAAATTTCGTGCTTTAAAAAAGTACCCGATAATGCTAAACCAGTAAGGAATGCTCCAAGAGTATAACTTACCCCTAAAACCTCTGATAGTAAAGCAAATCCAATACTTAAAGCAATTACAGAAACTAATAACAATTCTTGGGATCTTGTTTTTGAAATTTCTCTGAAAATTGGTGGTACTATTACTTTACCAATAGTAAACGTTAAAACTATAAGTAAAAGACTTTTTATAATTGGGTCTGCAAGTGTAACAATATTTATAGTATTACCTGGAGCAAAACTTTTTAATATTAAAAACAAAGCAATTCCAAGAATATCTTGCACAATTAACCATCCAATCATTATATTGCTTGCAGTAGATGATATCTCTTCGTTTTGTTCTAGCATTTTTAAAACGAATGCTGTTGAACTGGTTGCGGCAACTACTCCAACAAATAAACTTTCGTAAGAGCTTAACCCAAAAAGCGGCATAAATATAATTCCAAATACTATAGTTAGCAATGTTTGAGCCAATACTCCAAATATAACCAGGTTTTTAATACTCTTAATATTATTTACCGAAAATTCTATACCAGCAGCAAACAATAGTAAGGCTACCCCAAAACTGGCAATTTGCCCTACAAAATTAGAATTTAAACCACCAGTAATGTTTAATAAAGGCAGTATTATTGAAAGCAAAACACCAGCCAAAATGTAGCCTATTATAGTTGGGAGCTTTAATCTTAAACTTATATAGCCGGCAATTGAGCCAGTTATTAGTATAATTGAAACATCTCTTAATGAAAGTAGTGACCCATCCATAAAATTATCTTCTTAAACTAAATAAATCTCCCATATTCAAACTAATTGAGAAATCGTTAATTTCTTTCATAATTATTTTTACTCTGTCACCCCAGCCAGCACATAGGGGGTCTTCTGTTCCACAAAAGGTTTTTTCCATTAACTCCGGGTCAATCATATATTTCCTTCCATATTGTTGTGCCAAAACTTTTGTTACCCTAAAAATAGATTCTTCAAATGATGAGAATTTTATTCTATTTGTTCCGCCACCTCCAAAACCCCAACAGTTAAACATATCTGCTGAGTGAGGGTAAGTACACAAATTGGTTTCGTGTTTAGCAATTGCAGCAACAGTTATGCAGTCTTCTGGGGCTTGATACTGGTCACATGCTTTTACAAAAACATTGCCATAGCCAAATAAAGGAGAGTTGTATTTTTGAAAATATTGGTCTAAAACAAATCCTCTATTGTCTTTTGCTTGAATTGTAGATTCTATATTTAAAACTTTGATCGTTTGCAATTGAAGATCGCTTTTAACATTGCTACTTAATGAAAGTCCATTTAGTATTTCTAACTGGTCTGCATGTAAGTAATAGTTGGATGTGAATAGAGTTAAAATTGATGTGCCCAATACAAAAGAAGCCATTAAAATGGCAATTAGCTTTATGTTTAAGTTGCTAAGTCGAAAAATATTCACTTTATTATAATACAAGGAATATCTACTTGGGTAAAGGCAATTTAATTCGCTCTTTTTGCTAAAACTACTAATCTTTGAGTATTTGAATATAGAGGTGTGCAAGTTACTATTTTAATGTAATCATCGGTATCAGAAATTGAATAGATTAGTGGATCATTTGCATCAAATACATTAACCCCTACAATCTCATATTTTAAAGATACATCTGCGTACTTCATTATAATCTCGTCACCTTTTGCAACTTTATCTAAAAACCAACAACTTCTTGGGTCGTATGGTCCAAAATATCTTCTGTGACACAACATTACAACTTCACCCTCACCCAAAGTATAAGATCCTGGATACGTCCAAAAACCTCTTTCTAGTAAATCATCTGCACCTAACCCTTGAAGAACAGGACTGTTTACTCCTATCTTTGGAATAATAATCTGTAAATTTACTTGAGGTGTTCCAGACCCGGATCCATAACCCGCTAACATGGCGTCTGTAAGAATTGCATCTGGATAGCTTTCAAAGTTTATTGCGGCATTGTTTGTATTAACAGCTGGCACAGCAAAGTTATAGTTAACTTCTATGTTTGGTTGTTCTGATTTAACCTCTTCATCTGAAATTGGTGTAACATTTTGATAGTTTTCTGATTGTTGTTGCACCGTAGTCGCAGTATTATTTTGATCTGAAACTTTTGTATCTTCTTGTATTATTTGTACTTGAGTATTATTACTTGCTGGAACTTCAAAGTTATAATCTACATTTTGAGTTCTTAGAAAATAGGATACAGAACCCAATGCATCGTTTAAAGGTTGTGCCACAATACCCCAGATAATGTTAAAAATTGCAATAAATGTAATTAAACTTACTATTAAGATAGTAGTAATCATTATAAAGGTATTTTGTTGCTCTTTTGTTAGATTCATACCTTATATTATAACATTTTAAGGGTGTTTTAATCTATAAATGATATATAGTGCCTAATTTGCAAATTAAGTCCATTAGCTAAATTTATTAAACAAAACTATGATATTATATTTAATTGTCTAAATTTGAAAATCATACTTAATGCCAAATCCGTTAATAGAAATAAATAATTTGTCAAAATCTTATAAAAATGGTGGTGAAACAACATTTGCTATTAAAGATTTAAACTTGCAAATCAACGAAGGTGAGTTTGTAGCCATTATGGGGCCGTCTGGATCTGGTAAATCCACCTTAATGCACATATTGGGCTTACTTGATAAACCTACTTCAGGTACTTACAAACTAAATGGCAAAAACGTCAGTCGATTGAAAGGATCTGATCAAGCAAAAATTCGAAATCAAGAAATTGGATTTGTTTTTCAACAATTTAATTTGCTTGCAAGAACTTCTGTTATAGATAATGTATTATTACCAACTATTTACGGTACTAAAAAGAATACAGTTACAGAAGCTAAAAAGCTTATAGAAAAAGTCGGTTTAAAAGAGAAAACAAGAAATAAAAGCAATCAACTCTCTGGTGGTCAAATTCAAAGAGTAGCAATTGCTAGGGCGTTAATTATGAACCCTTCTATCGTTTTGGCAGATGAGCCTACCGGCAATTTAGACTCTAAAAGAAGTAAGGAGATTATGGATTTATTTATAGAAATTAATGAAGAAGGGCGCACGGTGATATTGATTACCCATGAAGATGAGATTGCACAATATGCAAATAGAAAAATTATACTTAAAGACGGAGTAATTATTAGTGATGAAACAAAATTATGAAATTTTTTAAATTAATAAAACAATCCTTAATATCTATTTTTGCAAATAAAGCCAGAAGTTTTTTAACAACTTTAGGAATAATAATAGGTATTGGTTCTGTGATTGGTTTAGTTGCTTTAGGTAATGGTGTTCAGCAAGAAATTAAAGGTGAAATAAGTTCTTTAGGTTCTTCTAGATTAAACGTTGTTTCTGGCAGTGGATTTTCTAGAGCAAGCAATTTTGCTAGTGGGCAATCTAATGCACCCAGGCAATTTGGCCAAACTCAATCTTTAACAAAAGATGATTTAACTTCTTTAGAATCTCTTACTTTTGATAAAGAATTTGTATCTGAAGTAGCGGGTTCGCTAACTACTAATGCCAATATTAAATACAACGATAAAGAGCTTTTATCTACTGTGGTGGGTGTTTCTCCAAAATATTTTTTAATTTCAAATTTAAATATTATTAGTGGTAGCGTATATAATACCCGTGAATCTTACAGTGCAATTTTAGGGTCAAAAGTTGCAAAAGAACTTTTTATAGAAGAAGATCCTCTTAATCAAACTGTAAATATAAGAGGCACGGAATTTAACGTTGTTGGAGTTTTAGAAGAGGAACCCGAAAGTAATTTCTCTGCAAATACCCCTAACTACAGCGTGTTTATTCCAGATTATGTAGCACTAGATTTAATTGATACAAAATACTACAATTCATTTATTTTAACAGCTGTTTCAGAAGATAAAATTGAACAAGCTAAAACGCAAATAACAGACATTCTATTAAAGAATCACCAAATTGAAAGTTCAGAATCTGCAGACTTTAGTATTATTACTCCACAAGATTTACTTTCAGTTGCCGGTCAAATTACAGGAGTTTTAACAGCTCTTTTATCTGGTATAGCGGCAATATCTTTGTTGGTTGGTGGAATTGGCATAATGAACATTATGCTTGTATCTGTAACTGAAAGAACCAGGGAAATTGGTTTAAGAAAAGCAGTTGGGGCAAAAACTTTTGATATTCTAGTTCAATTTTTAACAGAGGCTTTATTATTAACAGTGATTGGTGGAGTTTTTGGAATAGTAATAGGGTTTTTAATAAGTAGCTTAGCAAGTCAGGCACTAGGCTTTGAAGGTGTTATTACTATAGATTCAATTTTACTAGCTGTTGGAGTATCTAGTTTTATTGGAATTGTGTTTGGTTTGTACCCTGCTTTAAAGGCTGCTAGGTTAAACCCAATAGATGCCCTTAGATATGAATAGCTTATAAAACTTTAGTACTGTTTACTAAACATTTAATGCTTAAAATAGCTTTTTGATTTTTCTCCCTCTTTTATTCAGTGGAACAAGCATGTTTTCAAAAAACTCCTTTTCAGTATCTTTAATAAGCTGAATATGATTATCATTTAACTTAAATGAAGCTATTAAGATTGTTGGTTGTAATAAAATAACTTCTTTAAATACATTGTTGGGTAATTCTGATTCTAGTCTTACACCTAAAGTAAGTTTTTTTTCTTTTGCTATTTGTTTAACTTTCTTTAGTTGCTCTATTGTAGATAAATAGTCTTTTTCTAATAGAGTTGTTTTCAAGGTAGAGTTTTTTATAAATCCATCTAAATCTATTATTATGCCATCAACATCATCTGAATCAATTTGATCTATATCAAATGCAAAGGATGTTATGCTTAACTCTGCAAACATTTTAAAGCTTGGCGATCTTCTTAACCCTTCCGAAGATATTATTCTCTTTATTTTCATTAGATTAGAATAATTTCTAATACCTGAAAGGTTTAAAGATATATTTTTTTGTCTTGCCTCGTTTCTAGATTTCTTAATTGCGGATATTTCAATTAATAATGCTTCTTCATTATTTATAAATCTTTCATCGTAAAACCCTTTTACGCTAGAATCATCTTCTGCTAAAAGCTTTAAAGTATAACTATTTATGCTGCTAAGTGAGTATATCAATTCTCCACCATCTAAAAGCCTTGAAATGTTATTGATTTGTAATGATAGGTTTGAAATATAGTTCAAAATTTCAGACTTTGTTTTAGCTTTTTCTGGAAGTTGCTGGTTGTTTAAAATTAAATCATTTCCGTTTAAATAAGATCTTTTCCATTTTCCCGTTTCAAAAAGAGCATCAGATGTCATACTTCCAGTGTCAATATAAATCTGAGTTAGCATATTAATTTTTGATTGTACTGATTCCTCAGGTAAACTTATAGTTTTTAGTTCATTAATAATCTCTTCTCTTGCCTCTTCTGATGAAGCTAGTGGTGGGACAATATCTTCAATTAAGTTTTTAGGCAGTTCAGTTGGTTGTTCTAAATTTTCATTGTTAATATTATTTTCTAATTCTGACTGAGTGGCTATTTTGCTAGATTTATATTCAATAACCGAAGTTGGTAAGTTTGGTTTTGAAGTGGTTGTGCTATCGTGAATATTAAATATGTTTATTTCTCCAGCTTCAATTCCCCAAGATAGTTCTATGTTTTTATTTAAATACTCGTTTATTTTTAAAGTTAATTCTGCAAGTTTAATAATTCTTTCATCTTCTAGCTTTTGACCTGATTGCCATTCTTGAGATATTTTGACTACCATATTAGGGTCTTCTCCTTCTTTGCTTTTTCCTTTTCTAACTATCATTTCAGTTTGTTGAACTATATTTCGCTCTGCAATTTCCATGTTTTCAATAGCAACTTTATATACATCTTTGGCATTTATCTCATTCTTTTTTACATCTTCAAGACCATATATTGCATTTACGTAAATAAATTTTTTGGAATCTTTATCTTTTGAAAAAACACTTCCACTTATTTCAGGTCTAATCATTCTTTGAACAATTACTGCTGTTGTTAATATGCCAACATAGTTTTTTTCTAATCTGATTCTTGTAGCTTCAACGCTAAATAGTTCCGCCCAGCATCTTTTTAATTCTTCTACAAATTGGTTAACTCCATAAATATTAAGTGCGAAATGGTGATGATGTGAGTTGGGTAAAAATTCTGAATTTATTACGTTAGATATTTCCATTGAGACAAAAGGCATTGCTGGTGTAGACCCAAGGTTTTTATATGCTTCAATTAAAGGTCTTTCTATTATGCTTGGTATTTTAGTCTCGATTATTAATTTTTGAATGTTTCTAGAAATTTCTGGATAGTTATTTAGATTAACTTCAGATATGTTTTTCATTATTGGTTCTACAAGTTGTGCTGCTATTAGATAATCATCAAAAGCCTTGCTAGTAACTACGAAAGATGATGGGGTTGGTATTTTTTGTTTGTGTAAAAAGCTGTTTTGTATAGATTCTCTACCAACAAGCTCTAAATCTTGGTCGTCTAAATTTTTCAAATTAATTAAGTATGGTTGAGGTTGTCCAAGCATAAGATAGTTTTTACAAAGTAATGTGTGCTAAATTTTTAAAGCAACTTTTATTATTATGAGAGTTTGAAAAGAGCATGTCAAATAATCCTATAGATAGTATTTTATTTGACAGAGGTGAGTAATAAATTTTAACCTCTAGTAGTTATATAAAAACAAATGGATACTCTATCAGATTTCAATTCATTATTTAGACTCTTACCTTCTGATCCACATAATATTCTTAACAACTTATCTAAATACAACTTTTTAGACACCTCTCGGCCCTTTAGTATTCTTTTTGATGAACTCTTTAAATCTATTGATAATATGCCATTTGATTTTTTTATTTTACTTGCATTTAGTCCAGCATCTGCGATTAGTGAACTTTACAGGATAAAAACAGGGAAGGATTTATCAGTAGATTCAGAAACATGGCGTTTAATAACAAATCACACCTATAAAGAGGTATTTAAAAGATTTGGGTTGGGTATACTTCTATTAAAATCAATAGAGTCAGATGATAATTTAAATAATTTCATCTCTTTTTTAGGAGATGGTGGCTCTAAATATAATGTAAGATTTTCACCTTTTGATTCTGCCTCGCTTGCTTATTTTATAGGTGAGTCGATTGAAGATAATGTTCAAGTTGTGAGGTTTGCTACCCATATCGAAGATGAAAATAGGTTCAGAATTATAGATCGTCTTGTATATGTAGAGTTAACATTAATAAACGCTATTAAAGAATATATAAAAAATTATAATCAATAAAATATGAATTTAGATCCTAATTCTCATGTTCAAACTTATCTTGCAGAAGAGTTAATGTTAGCAATTGGTCAAATAGCAAGTGAATCAGGTGAAGTTATAGAGGCAGAAGCCTTACTTGAATCTTATCCCGGGATGTTCGAAAAGACGTTGTCTTATCAAGCTCACCCTGCAGATACCCTGTTACTTATGGCTTTAGAACAACTACATAGTAAAGATGTTGCAGAGAGATCTCAAATTACAAAAGAAACAATAGCTTATTTAGTAGATTTTTGTATTCACACTCGATTTCACATTGTACTTGTTGAAAGTAATTTAATGAAAAATGAGAGGTTTAACCAATATCCTGAATTTGTAAATAAAAGTTATGATCGAGAATTTGTGAATTCAATGCGAATACGAGCCATAAACTATTTATTATTAATTGCATTAACTAATAATTTCGCAAAAGATGCATTGATTGCCCTTATTAAAAGCCTTTCTGAACCTCACGAGTCTATAACTTTAGCTACAAAGGAATATTTCAATCTGGTTAAAAGCTTAAAAAGCTCTTTGGATTTACATAAACAGATGCTTGAACGTGGAATAAATTCGCCACTTTTCATGTATGATGCAAGTTTAATCCATTCAAATTTAAATGAGATTGAGGTAACTTTAAAAGTTGAATTGCAAGAATTATAATTCTTAAATAATTCTTCTTATATCAAACTTTCCTTCTTCAAAAACTACCTCTATTTTGTCTCCTGCTTTAATTTTATCTTCTAATATTAAAGTTGAAAGCATATTATCGATCTCTCTTTGAACTGCTCTTCTAACTGGTCTTGCACCAAATTGTGGAGTAAAGCTAATTCTGCCCAGTTCGTTTATTGCAGAATCTGAAAAGCTAATCTCAATACCTTGAGATAACATTAACTCTTTTGTTGAATTTAAAACTAGCTTTACAATAGTATTTATTTCAGTTTGAGTTAAGGCTTTAAACATAATAACTTCGTCAAGTCTATTTATAAATTCTGGCTTAAAATACTTCTTTAGCATTTCAAAAATTTCACCTTTTAAATCTTCCCAGTTTGGAATTAAGTCAGATGCGCTTTTAAGTTTTACTAAACTATCTTTATCTTCTTTAGGTCTTATAGAATCTAACATCTTGCTCATTTCTGTTGCACCTATAGCAGTTAAAATTAAATCTGCACCAATATTACTTGTAGCAATAATAATAGTATTTTTAAAATCAACAACTCTACCCTTTCCATCTGTAAGTTTACCATCGTCCATTACTTGTAAAAGTATATTGAACACATCTGGGTGAGCTTTTTCTATCTCATCTAAAAGAATTACAGAATATGGTTTTCTTCTAACTTTTTCTGTTAATTGACCACCTTCTTCATAACCTACATATCCTGGTGGCGCTCCAATTAATCTTGTAACAGCAAACTTTTCCATATATTCACTCATATCTATTCTAATCATTGCATCTTCATCACCAAATACAACTTCTGACAAAGCTTTTGCTAATTCAGTTTTACCAACTCCTGTTGGGCCTAAAAATAGAAACGATGCGATAGGTCTTTTTGGGTCTTTCAATCCAGTTCGGGCTCTTCTAATAGCTTGGGTTACAAGTTTTACAGCCTCATCTTGACCAACAACTCTTTCATGAAGTTTTTGTTCTAAATTAATAAGGTTTTGCTTTTCCTCTTTATTCATTTCTGTAATAGGCACACCAGTCATTCTAGAAATAACTTCGTAAATATCAGATGTATGTACCTCAGGGGTACCGGTTCCTCTCTCTCTTTGCCATGCTTCTTCTATAGGTCTTAACTCTTCTTTAATCTGTTCAATTTTTACTTTTATATCTGCAGATTCTTTATGTTGGCCTGCTCTTGTTAAAGATTCTCTTTCGGTTTCTAATTTCTTAATCTCCTCTTTCTTTTTTCTTAAAGCGTCTGGCTCGCTAGTTACTTTTAATCTAACCCTACTTGCTGCTTCATCTAAAACATCAATTGCCTTGTCCGGTAAAAATCTGTTTTTTATATATCTATTTGATAGCTTTGCGGCAGCATCTAGTGCTTCATCACTAATTTTTAGTTTATGATGAGCTTCGTATCGTTCTTTAATCCCTTGTAGAATTTGTAATGTCTCATCAATTGTAGGTTCTTCTACTAAAACTGGTTGGAATCTTCTTTCTAATGCGGCATCTTTTTCAATATATTTTTGATATTCGTTTAATGTAGTTGCGCCAATTACTTGAAGCTCACCTCGGGCTAATGCTGGCTTTATCATATTAGAAAAGTCTAGTTCACCTTGTTGAGCCCCAGATCCAACAATGGTATGAAGTTCATCTATAAATAAAATTACACTTCTTTCTGCTTTTTCTAGGTCTTGAATAAGCTTTTTTGCTCTTTCTTCAAATTCACCCCTAAACTTACTACCTGCTACCATTGATGTTAAATCTAATGCTTTTACTTTTTTATCTTTTAATATTTCAGGTACATTTCCAGATATTATTCTTTGAGCTAACCCTTCTGCAATAGCTGTTTTGCCAACTCCAGGTTCACCAATTAAAACTGGGTTATTCTTTTTTCTTCTGGATAGTATTTCTACAACTCTTGTAATCTCTTCGTCTCTGCCAATTACAGGGTCAATTTTGTCTTCTTTTGCAAGATCGGTTAAGTCTTTTGTGAACTCATCTAGTGTTGGTGTATCGCTAGAGTGTTTTGTTTCCCCTTCTGCACCTTCTCCTACAACCTTTACAACTGCTTGTCGTGCTTGAGTGTGAGTTATTGCATATTTTCTAAGTATTTGAGAAGCGATACCTTCGTTTTCAAGTATTAAGCCTAAAAAGAGATGCTCTGTTCCAATATAGTTATGACCAAGTTCGAGTGACTCTTGGTAAGCTAACTGTATTACCTGTGATGCTCTAGGAGTAAAATTAGGTTTATCCATAGTAAACCCTCCTTCTGACATTTGCCTTGATAGTTGGTTAGATAATTCAGAAATATCAACTCCCAAAGTCTTTAAAACTTTATTCATTACAACTTTATCTTGAATTAATCCATAAAGTAAGTGTTCTGTATCTACAGCTCTTTGTTTTTTTTCTTCTGCAATTCTAATTGCTTCTTGTAATGCAAGTTGTGTTCTATTTGAAAATAGATCCGATAGATTCATATTTATTAAAATAATTAATAAATTCTGAAGGTAATAACCAATATTTATTACCTTTATTAAACTTAAAAGTGAATTTTGTGTGAAATTATTTAATTCACATTCAAAAAACGTTATCTATATTTTAATACGGGAGTCTTAGCATATCAAGCCCTCACCTGCTAATTCCTTGTAAAATGAATCGAAGATCATTAGAATGATTAAGCTTCTTAATTAACTTAATTAGTGAAAATTACTTTTAAAAAAGATTTTTTTAAAAATCATAAAATACCTTTGCCACGAAGCATTGTTGTGGTTTTTATTCTTATGGCTTTTTTAACAGGTTATTTACTGATTAGAGATTCTACTACTCTTGGCATAAAGCCCTTTGGGTCTTTTAATAATATTGTTGCTCAAGTTGCTAATGCAGTTGGTATAAAAACTAAATCCATTAATACAACTAATAACAATATTCAAGTTATTGACAGTTATGGTAGATGTTTGGTTCTTAATCCAAATTCTAGTAAGCCGGTACAAAGGCTTGCAGATAGCGGTATTGGTTCTGGTCGGGAGATTAAAACTATTGCCGGTTTAAATCAGGGTGTTGGGGTAGATGATTGGAACAGTCAAATTGACTTTATTGAACAAAAAGAATTAGGAATGAGCTATTTACTTGGTTTAGTTACATCTCCTTCTCAAGTTATTGGAACTGTAAATTTTATTAAAGGTGTTGCAGATGCTGGCATGATGCCAATTGTAAGGCTTTGTTATTCTGGTGGTTGTGAATTCAACATTTCTGGCAGTGCAGACCCAATAATTAAATTTTATCAGCAAATTAATGAACAACTTCAAGGTACAGATTACAACTATATTGGTGTAGTTGGTCCGAATGAGCCCGGAACTGCAAATGAGATGCAAGGTTTTGGAGTATCAGATTACGGCACTTTAGTTAATAGAGCTAATGAAGCAGCAACTGCCTTGCAAGATGACAGGGTTACGAATGGCGGGAATATGTATATTGCACCTGTGATTTTTAATATTGTAAATAGGCAAAATGATGATGTTAAAGAGTATTTGCTTGATGGAAGTGAAATTGACCCGGGCCTTTTTGATTATTTATTAGGAAATACATACAACCTTTTGGGGCAAGCAAATGCATATACCTGGTACCAAGAAAGTGGTTTAAAAAACTATGTGGATTCAACAGATTTATATGTAGTTATTACAGAATTTGGTTCTATTGGAGATGGCGCTTCGTTAAATGTTCAAAACCTTAACACTGCATATCAGCAACTTTGTAATGATGAAAAAATAGATGGTATTTTGTTCTTTAGACCGTTTAATAGTGAATTACCTATCAGTGAGCCAAGACAAGACCCGGAAATTAGTTCTAGTGTAATCTCTAATTTAATCGATTCTTGTGATAAGCAACCTCAAAAGGTAAACAGTTTAAATAGTAAGTGGTTAAATTGTAATTTTGATTCTTGCATTAGCCCTCAGTACACTTATACAACAAGAAGTGTTGCACAGCCGGTTGCTCAGTACACACCAGATCAATCATCTAAAAAAGCGTGGTTACAAGTTAATTGTAATGGTAATAGTTGTAGTGCTGGTCAGCAAAATACTATGCAAATATCTTTGCCTATAAAAGCACTTGCTAGTACAACTGCAACTAACTCATCTAATTACAAAAAATATCCGCCATCATGTGTATCTTTAGCAAAGCAATATGGAGAAGCATTTTACGATGTTCTTAACCAGTTTGCCGGAGTTTTGACCACTTCTACTGCTAGAAGTCTTTCAAATAATACAAGCAGTAACAACACTTATGATGGCAAATCTCCGCTAGATGCCCAAATTAATATTATTAGTGATAGCCAAGGTGCACCTGGGCCTGAACGTGGTACCTTTTTACCTAGTGAGTGGTTTTCTAACGTAGAAAGAAGCGGTGCAATTCCCGGATCAAGTGCAGAAGGCTTTTCTAATGGTCAGTTTGGTATTCCATCTACAATTAATGCAAATAGTAATGTTGTTTTATGGTTAGGAACCAACGATTGCCCTGCTTTCTCACCCGAAGAATTCAGAGCAGATATAAGAACTATTCTTTCAAGGATTAATGCATCTACCAAAGTATATATTTTACCAATACCATACAGAACAGATGGTCAATGTAATGATTCTAAAGTAAATGAATATAATTCGGTTTTAAGAAGTTTTGGAGGTGGTAATGTGACTTTTGTTAATTTACAATTTGACCCACAAAATAAATCTGCCTACCTTTACTCTGATGGCTTACATGTTGCAAACTATAGGCCAATTAATGAGGCAATATATAATGCTATTTCCGGCAATGGTAATTCTGAGGTTAATATTACAGATAACTCTATAGGTTCGCTAACAAGTGCACCAGTCACAAACGCTTACCCAATGCCTTGGTTAGGATCATTATTCAATTGTATTTCAGAGTTATCTTTAGCTGGCGTAGACTTTGCAAGCGAACTAAGTACTCCGGCATTAAACCCGCACCCATTTTCAATAAGATCTGAGGCAATTAAAGAAACAGAAAGTGATTTAGCAAGAAAGCTTGCATTGCCATTAGCCGATTCTTTAGATTTCCAAACAATTACTGAAAATGGAACTGATTATATTCCTGAAGAAAAAACTGTTTGTGTAAAAACTGAAAGTGGCAAAGAGGAGTGTTTTGATAACTCAAGTATAGAGTTATTAAGTGGTTTAGAGGCGTATACACCATTTGCGTTAAAGCCAAGTTACTACTCAATGGAAAAAAGCGATGGGAAAAGTTTGGTTTACTTAAAAAATGCAGATGACTTATTACCTGGCCCAGAAGTTAAAACTATTGATAAATCTATAGATATTTCCGGTTCTGAGTTGTGTTGGAGGTACGGTCAAAGAAAAAATCATCAAGATACTAAGGACAATTATAAATTTGGTGTTATGGGTTGTGAAATAAACACATTTGTTTTGGTAGGGATCCCTGCATGCAATACTTTACCAAGAAGATTAGATTCTTGGGTTGCATTTCAAAATGGAACTGCATACCTGCCAGAATCTGTAAAAAATTGTTTCACTTATAGAAGTGGTAAAGTTCAAGTTGCAACAACAAATTATGGATCTTTCCAATCTTATGATATTCAAGGTGCATATGATGCACTTTACAGATCTTATCAAATGATTCAAAACCAAATGAGTTCAAGATTGTTGCAGGTTGTGTTTAAACAAGATGTAGGTTGGCAATCTAAACAAGAGTTAATAATTAGAGATAAAAATAAACCTGTTAGCCTAGGAGACTATTTATATGTGGGAGAATATAATACAAATTCGTGTTTGCCAGTACGCTTTTTTGAAAATAATTTTGCAAAAGCTAGTGGTTCTAGTTCAAAAGTGAAATACGAGTATTATAGTTGGTTGGGCTACTTAGATTTAATTCAGGAATGGACATCTACTTATACTTTAAATAGCAATTTAAAATCAGAAGAATTTATTAACAATCCATTTTATGGTACCGATTCTTCTAAGCCTAATTACAATAAATCACTTATTTTAAAAACTGCAGAAGCATCAAAATATCAAAGCTACCCTTTAATGTCTTGCGACGAAGTAAATATTTGCAGAAAATACTCTAGATCAGAGTTAATAGATCAATTTAAAGGAATGCAACAGTATTCAACTTATAGCCAAGACCAACTATATAAGTTAGCAAATAGCTATTGTCCATTTAACGATAAACTACCAACAGATCAAGAGTTTACATGTATTGATACAATAAAATCTAGTGAGCAAGATAATCTTAAAGTTGCTCTTTGCCAGAAAGGTTATAGCATTGATGGCACATGTAGTATTGCGTGTATTCCCCCATCTGGTAACGAAGATTTCTCTTTAATTTACCCAACTTATTCCACAAATTTAAGTGATGTATATGGTAGAAAAAGACTTTTTAGGGATCAAACAGGTAAAGAAGTTAGCGATATTCATACAGGCCTAGACTTTGGAGTTCCAACCGGCACAGAGGTACATGCTTCAGCGGCAGGTCAAATTGTAGCAATTGGTGACAATCCAGCAACTGGTTATGGTTTATATGTAAAAATAAAACATGATAATGGATTCGCTACAGTTTATGGACATAACTCAAGGGTGTTAGTTTCTTTGGGTGCATATGTAGCCCAAGGAGATGTTATTGCTTTATCAGGCAGTACAGGTTTAAGTACTGCCCCACACGTGCATTTTGAATTAAGAAAAAATGAAACATGCGAATATGATGGAAGTATTGCTGCAAATAATTTGGGAACATGTTCAATGGACCCAACTCCATATTTTAGTGCAGTGGTTGAAGGAGCTCAGTCATCTGTAGCTCAAAATGCTACTGGGCCCGTTCCAACTAGAATAGGTTCGGGAGGCGCAATATTTGAAGCAAGTGTGTCAGATGTAACTATTAATGCATCTTTGCCTAATGAACTTAGAAATAAATCTATAAATGATTATGTTAATGCAACTCAATCGGATATTGTTATTAATACTAATTTTTCAGATGGTACAGGTTTGGTAGATGGTTTATATGGTGGCAATAATCAAATTGAATATAGAGATTTAAGATCACTTGATTATGCTTTAGTTTATAAAAGTGGAAATATTAGAAGCGGGAATAATGAATGGGATAAAAGAATATTTGCAGAGGCTGGTAATTTTGCAATTATTGATATTAGTCAAACTACAGGTTTTGGTACATTTACAACCGAAAATATTAACTATTTAAAATCAAGATTAACTTGGGCTGTTTCGGGTTTAGCTGTTATTGCTAATAATGGAGAAATGATGAGTGATCAAATGATTTCTGCTTATGCAAACTTTAGCGAGTTTACATCTAGAACTATTATTGGATGGAAAAATGGAGGTCAAAATATAGTAGTTGCAGTTATAGATAATGCAGATTTAAGAAAATTATCTCAAATTGCAGCTAATGAGTTAAATTTGGATTATGCAATTAGTTTAGATGGAGGTGGATCTTCCCAAATGTATTATAGAGGTACTTTTACTGATCAAGTTCCTCAAGAGGATTTGTATTTTGATAAAACTGTTTACTGGCCAGCCACTAATAGATCAGAAGAAAATCCTAGATTTGTACCTAACTTCTTGGGAATTAAATTGAATAATGGAGTAAATGGAAACGGTGGCACCTCTAATACAATTCAGTGTTATAACGAGCAGGTTAACGGTCAAAGAGGAGATGTCCCAGATGGCACAACTTTCACACCTGGAAAATTAAGTTGTAATTTAAATGTAAACAATACTGGAGATTATGTTGATTTCACTAATGCAGCAAGATACTTAGATGTTTATATCAGAAGTTATAATTTAGATAGTAATCAAAGCTATACATGGATAGCTAACCCAGATGTCCAGGAGGGGGATTCTTTGAGACAGGCGCTTATTAACAAGCTTGGCGAATCGGGTTACTTAGCAGATAGAAACCAAAGATTAGAGGTTACAAACTTTGTTATTAACAAAGCTAGAACATTAGGTATAAATCCTAGATTTGTATTCACATTGTGGCTAGAAGAGACAGGGGGCTCGGCAGTTGGAGGACATGCACTGGGATGTGGTGTTAGGTTTCTGCCTGAAATTCCTTATGGACAAGGAAAAGATGCAATGATAAATCATATGGAGGAACAGCTCGAGTGTTTATATGGTATGGTTGTGAAGTCTGGCAATTTCAATGATTTTATGTGTACGTACTCTGGCGAGCCAGCTACAGATGGAACTGCCACTGTTTGTGATCGTAGACTTACTGCAGAGGAGCTTGGGACTATTAGGTCAGATGGGGTGAGAACATGTAATATAAACAACTTTATTTGTAATCCAAATTTCCCAGCAAAAATTTGCGAAATTTACGATCAATTATGAAAAAGTTAAATAGATTAAAAAAAATTAAGCTAAATTTTAATACGCTAACATTACTATTATTATCTACGCTTGTCTTAATGACTATTATTATTATTTCGCTGTATATCAAGAGTCAAATACCTGCTGTAGATATCGAAGATGAAATTTATTTAAATCAAAATTCAGATAGCGATAAGGTAGCAAATATTGATGAGTTCAAGGGTGCATCAAAGTTACTTCAGGTTTTGCCGTATGGAACTTCTGATTTTACCGTGAATTATTTAAGTTTAGAAAAAGATGTAAAGCCTGTTATAACAGTAACCTATTTAACAGATTTGGGAGAAGCAAAATTTAATGAATGGATAGAAACAATTGTATTTGATCCAATGTCTGTTGAATTTAACTATTTACCTATACCAGTTTACGAGATATTTCAATAATACTCATTTTTTGGTTAGCATATACAAAATGTGAGTGACAAAATCACCATCTAAAGTTAGAATTTAAAGCTGAATATTTTATTGGAATTTACATTAAAATCTTTTGCCAAAAAGAGTTAGTGCACTATAATATTAATTACTAAAATTTAAATAAATTAAATGATAACTAAAATTAAATCCCTATTCGATTTAAATCAATCTCAAGTAAAAAAAACAGAGCCTCAACTTCAAAAGATAAAAGCACTTGAAGAGTCTGTAAAGAAAATGACTTTCCAAGAAATGAAAGCTCGCATTTCAGAAATGAAAGACGAACTATCAATTTTAAACTCTAAAATTCCGGAGCAATCTAAGAGTTCGTTAAAGAAAATAGATAGAAGTAAAGGACTTCCGGCACTTGAAAAAGATATTCAAGTGAAACTTATGGAATTTATGCCCGAGGTTTACGCTTTTATAAACGAAATTTATAGAAGAAAATTAGGATTTACTTATCACGATGTACAACTAAGCGCGGCAATAATATTAGCACAAGGACAAAGACTGGTAGAACTTTACACAGGAGAAGGTAAGACAATGACCTTTCAGTTGCCTTTGTTTTTATACGCGCTTGCAGGAAGAGGCGCGCATTTAGTAACTGTTAATGACTATCTTTCTAAAAGAGATGGTGAATATGCGGGGCATATTGCTACAGAGTTAGGTTTAAGTGTAGGTATTGTTGCATCTGCAGGAAACTTTAAATTTATTCCAGATGAAGAATTGCAAGCTGCAAAAGGAGATGAGATTAATTTAAAAAGACAAGAGATGAAGTTGCAAATAAACAATTTAGATGGCTTAAATTTAATAGAAACTGAAAAGAGAAATGCTTACAGATGTGATATTACATATGGAACAAATAACGAGTTTGGGTTTGATTACTTGAGAGATAACATGGTTTGGGATGTACAAAACTTAGCTCAAAGAGAATTGTATTTTTGTATTATTGATGAAGCCGATTCAATTTTAATAGATGAGGCAAGAACTCCACTTATTATATCTGGTGTACCAAGTGATGCAGATACAGATAAATACTCTAGTTTTGCATCGGCAGTAAAGAATCTAGACGAAACAGCACACTACATTGTAGATCACAAAACTAGGTCTGTAAGTTTAACAGAAGATGGAATTCGAAAGGTTGAAGAGAATTTAGGTATAGACAACTTATGGAAAGATTATTCCACAGCTTATCATATAGAAAATGCCTTAAAGGCTCATGCTATGTTTAAAAAAGATGAAGAGTACTTGGTTAAGAATGGAGAAGTTTTGATTGTAGATGAATTTACAGGTAGAGTTTTAAAAGGAAGAAGATATTCTGAAGGCTTACACCAGGCCATTGAGGCAAAGGAAGGTGTAGAAATTAAACAAGAGAATAAAACATTTGCAACAATTACATTTCAAAACTACTTTAGACTTTATAAAGTACTTTGTGGAGGTTCTGGAACCGTTATGACAGAAGCCGAAGAGTTCTTTAAGATTTATGGATTAGAAAGCGTTCCTGTACCTACTAATAAACCTGTAGTTAGAAAAGATTTCCCAGATCAAATATATAAAACTCAAGAGGCAAAATTCAATGCCGTTGTTAAAGATGTAATAGAAAGAAATCAAAAAGGTCAACCCGTTTTAATTGGTACAACATCTGTAGATAAATCTGAAATAGTTTCAAATTTATTAGATAAGGCCGGAATAAAACACGAAGTTCTAAATGCAAAATACCACGAACAAGAAGCTAAAATTATTGCAGAAGCGGGTAAAAAAGGTGCTGTAACTGTTGCAACTAATATGGCAGGTAGAGGTGCAGATATCGTTATTGGTGGTGGCTCAAGAGGAGATGAAGCTTGGCAAGAGATTGCAGATTTGGGTGGTTTGCACGTAATAGGTACAGAAAGACATGAGGCAAGAAGAATTGATAATCAGCTTAGAGGTAGAACCGGTAGACAAGGTGAACCTGGATCTTCAAGATTTTATGTTTCTTTAGAAGATCAGTTAATGAAGATTTTAGGAATGGATATGCTTCAAGGTTTGTTAGGAGCAGTTGGTATGCAAGAAGACATGCCAATTGAGTTGCGATTAATAACAAGACAAATAGAAACCGCACAAAAAAGAATAGAAAGCCTTAACTTTGACTCTAGAAAAAGAGTTGTGGACTACGATGATGTAATGAACCAACATAGAGAAATTTTTTACACAAGAAGAAGAAATATTTTAAGATTTGGAGATGAAGTAGACGGTAAATTTTTAATAAATGGTGACATTGTTATTGCAAATAACAACCCTGAATTTGAATCTAAAATTTTGGATAGTAAATTAAAACTTAAAAATACGATTTCTAATATTTACCTAGAAAATTTAAATTCAAAGTTACAAGATGCTTTTGAGAAGATTTCAAAAATAGATGAAAAAAGTGTGGATTCATTTATAAAAGAATTAGTCCCTTTCTTGCCAGCAGAGATGCTTGCAAACGCTATGGGTGTTAGAACTGGCTTATTACAAGAAACCTTAAGAAATAAAATTTTAGAACTTAAGAGTGAGGTTGCAATTTCAGACTTTGTTTATAATATTGCAGTGAAAGTATTTGATTTAAAGGTAGAAGAATATGGAAATGACTTTTATAATATAGCTAAAGTATTAACCCTCCAAGAGATGGACAACTTGTGGGTAGATCACTTAGAGTTAATGAAAGACGTTAGAGAAGGCATTAGTTTGCAGTCTTATGCTCAAAAAGATCCACTAGTAGAATATAAAAACGAAGCATTTGGAATTTTCGATTCATTTATTAGAAGGATTGATAATAATATAGCCTCAAAAATATTAAATCTTCAAAAGGTTAAAGCTAACCCTGGGCCAGTAATGCAAAAATTGCAAACAAATACAGACCAAATAGATGATATAAATACTGGTTCTAGAGAATTTTTAGATGTAGAATCTACTCCAGTAGAGGTTAAAAAACAAGGAGCAGAAAGTGCTGTCAGACAGGCATTAAAAGAGCAAGCTAAAAGAAAATCAACTTTAGCAACTAACGCCCAGTCAAATTCTAATACTAAAACTAAAAATCTTGCAGCAAAAGAATATGGCAGAAATGATAAGGTTTCAGTTAGATATTCTGACGGTCGAGAATTGAAAGATGTAAAGTTTAAAAAAGTAGAAGCAGATGTGTTATCTGGATTAGCAAAAGTCGTTTAATTGCATTGCTTTGTTGGGGGAGTTTTTTAATATTTAAGGCTTCCCTCATCTCCTACTCTCCAAATTGCTATGCCTTTAATTCCATACTCCTTGGCTAACTTTTTTCGCATATCTATAGATTGTTGTGTTGGGAATACTACAATTCTTTGTTTACCTTCAAATATATATCTACCTACTGCTTCTCCCCAAATAGTATTAAACTCATATTTTAATTCGTAATCTTTCATAACCTTTTCAAGCGCGGAATAATAGTATGCATCTCCAGGTTCTAAACCTTGAATATTTGCTAAATTACCATACCAATTTACTAAATCGACTGAAGGTGCAACAGGTCTATCACTCCAATCGTAAGCATAAGTATGAACTCCAAGTACTATTTTGCTTCTTGGCACACCCTCTTGAATTGTGTATTGCAATACTCTTTCTAACCACTCTAAAGGACCTATTGGGCCCGCTTCTGTTGTTGTTCGTCCAAAAAAATCATAAGTCATAATTCTAAACTCATCCACTAAATCTGCTATCATTTTATAATCTTGTACAAGCCGTGTTTGTGGGAGACTAGGGTAAGTTAGTTCATTGCCCCATTTTGGCATAACTGTAAAAACAAATGTTTTATTTCTTGATTTCATTTCACCCGATAACCGCTCAAGTAAGTCAAAGAATAATTTTTTGTCTGATAATGATGTTGCTTCATAGTCTAAGTCAATTCCATCATAGTCATATTTATCAACTCTATTTAAAATCTCGTTAATGTGCCTCTCAAAGCTCTCTTTGTTGTTAAGTATTTTGCTTAAAAGCTCAAAATCGAAAAGTGGTACTGTAGGAATAATTTTTATATTGTTCTTTTTTGCAAAACTTAAAATTTCTGGATTAGCATTATTTAAAACCTCTTTAATAGTTCCATCTTCTTGAGGTAAGAGCCAAAACGGGCTAATTGAATCAAAAGAATTTTGTTGAGCTTTAAGTGTTGTAAGCCCATCTTTTAAATCCCAATCAGGTATCCAACCTGTAACATATATATCACTAGTTTGAGATCTATCAACTTTTTGAAGTTCCTCAATTTCTAATTGGGTAGCAGTTTTATTAGAGTAATATACAACATAAGGTGAGTTTCTATAAGAGTATGTTATTTGAGGATTAACATAAAAATATGTATTTAAAACAATAGAAGCTATTAACAAGAAAACCAGTAGCGTTGTTGTAAATGCATTTTTAATAAATCTCATTCTTCAGTAAGTGATAATGGTTTATCTAGTTCTTCAGCATTTATTGTAATTGCTTCGCCAGTTAATTTAAATAAATCTTTATCCATTCGTTTAAATGCTTTAAATGATCCATTGTATGCATTTACAGTTGTTCCTAAATACTTACCAACTTTATCGTAGTTTTCTTCAAAGGTATTTAAGTTTTTTTGCAAACTTCTAACTTGAGCAACTATTTGTTGTGCGGATTCCTCTATTTTTAAAGCTTTAAGTCCTTGTAATACTGTTTGTAAATAAGCTAAGAATGATGTAGGAGAAACGATAATTACATGTTTTTCTGAAAACGCATAACTAATTAAATCGGCTGTGTTTAATTTTATAGCTCCAACATTATTAATTAGAAGGTCGTAGTATATCCCTTCAGAAGGAATAAACATAAATGCAAAATCCATTGTGCCTTCTTCTGGTCTAATATATTTAGAGGTTTCTTCTATTCTATTTTTTAAATCTTGTTTAAATATTTTTTCGATTTTTTCTTTTTCTACAGGGTCTTTTTCTGCAACAATTCTATTGTAGTTTTCTAAAGAGAACTTTGAATCTATTGGAATAATTTTATCTTTTACAAATACTGCTGCATCTACAATTTCACCATTTTTAAATTTATATTGCATTTGGTAACTTCCGGGTGGTAGTACATTCTTCAAAACTGTCTCAAGGAAATACTCACCAAGAATACCTCGTTGCTTTGGATTCTTTAAAATATTTTCTAGACTTTGTAGTTGTTCCGCAAACCCTACTACCTGCTTGTTTGTTTCGTCTAATTTTGTAAGCTTTTCTGTTACTTCTTGAATGATTTTTGCTGCAGAAGTGCTACTTTCTCTTAAACTTTTTTGAGATTCTGTAAATTGTTGGCTTATTGTCATGTTTAATGACTTATTGTTTTCTGTAAGTCTTGTATTTACTTCGCTGACTACTCTATCAAGCTTTTCGTTTTGCATTTGGGTTAATGCATTTATTTGGCTTTGAAGCAAAGTAAGTGCTTGGTTGCTAGATTCATCTGGTTTGTTTGGTTTATTAAGTTTGTTAAATACTAAAAATAAAGCAACAATTAGTATTATTAGAAGTGCAAGTGTAATTATTTGAAATAGATCCATAATTTATGTTTAAAAGTTACTTAAAAATATGCTAATACAAGTATACCGTAAATTAAAAGATCAAATTAACAATTCTCCTTTTTTTAATTCTGTTAATGATATATTATAGATAAATTAACTGTCACAAATTTAATAATGGATACTATTACTCAAGTTGCGGGCTTAGTTATAATTTCAATGTTATCTACAATAATATACGCTCCATTTTTAATAAAACTTTTATACAAATTTCATATTGTTGTTAGGCATAAACTCATGCCAGATAAAAGTAATGCTGAGTTTATGAAGACTCAATCTGGAAAATCTGGAACACCAACTTTAGGTGGTTTAATGATATCCATTTCAGTATTTGTTTTGACACTTTTAATAGTGCCTTTCTCTCCATTAAAGTCGTTATTTTTAGCATTTTGGTTTGTGTTTACAATGTATGGGCTTATAGAAGGACTCTATGTTTATGGAAGAAAGTTAAGTGTTAGATTAAGACAGTTAGAAAGTAGTTTTGGGTTCAGGTTATTCAAATTAGGAGTGCTATTTACGTTATGTTTGTTAGTAGTATCTTTAACCACAAATGTTTTAGGTATTACCAGTTTAGATATTTTTGGATTAACAATAGCGGTAAACTTACTTTCTATAGTTATTGGTTCCGGTTGTTTTGTTTTTGCTGTTTATGCTATGGAAATAACAGATGGTGCAGATGGTTTGGTAACAGGTCAATTTATTATTGCAATGATCTCTTATATTGTTATTACTGTTTTAACTGGACATAAAGATATAGTTCCGATATTAGCTTTAATGTTAGGTTCAAGCGTTGTCTATTTATATTTCAATATAAACCCAGCTAGAGTTTTTATGGGTGGAACTGGTACTTTCCCAATTGCTTTTGCATTGCTATTCTTTTCTATTATCACAAATACAGTAGATATTTTCTTTATAATGGGTATGGTTTTTTGGGTTGAAGTTACAACCAGCTTTTTACAAATATTTTGGATTAGATTCTTGCACAAAAAACTATTTAAGATTGCTCCAATTCATCATTACTTTCAAGCTATTGGTTGGGAAGAAACTAAAATGGTTCAAAGATTTTGGCTTGCAAGTGCAGTATTTGCAATAATTGCTTTATTTGTATTTGGGTCAATAAAGTAAGTTTAAGATTCTCTTAAGTGATTTTCGAATTTAGTAACTCTTCCCGAGACAGAGTTAGAAGTCATTAGATCAGCTATGATATCTTCAATTTCTTCTGCAATAATTCTAAGATCTGCTTTAAATACTCTTTTCCCTTTAATTTTTATAATTTTAAGCTTCTTATTATCAGCTAATCCTAACAGGTAATTTTTTAAAATAACTAAGCTTTGTAAAGGGTTAGGGCTATTAATTGCATTCATATAAAGTTCATTTATATATACTACAATTTCGTTGTCCATATCTGGCGGGAACCCAATATCTGTATAGTCATCTTCGAAGGTATCTATGGGGTGATTCATTCCATCTGAGTAGTACGCTTCATTTTCTTCATAGTAAAATCTAGGTATTTCATCATTTACTAATACAAATTCAAGCTTACCAAACATAGAGACTACAGTTTTTTCCATTTGCTGAATTAGTTTCTCAGTAAGCTCTAAATTGATGCTTTTTAGACTCATATTCAAAGCACGATATAAGTTCAATGTTAAAATTAGCGCACTTTCTTTAGAAATTTCTTTAAAACTTTCAACAATAAGATTTTGTACTGAAGGAGAAAATACATATAGCAAATCATCATTAAACTCGGTTGCATATTCTGTATTATGTAGAGAATGTATAAAACCGGTAAGTGCTTTAGAAATATTTGCCAATTGTTCTTCTTCTACATTTAAACTTTCTAATAATGCGAAAAGCTTCAAAATACTATCTTCCGGGCTTGAACTATTTATCGCGTGCTCTATTTCAAGGTAAATTCTATCTATAATTTTCTTTGGTAAGTTCAAAACTAAAATGTGTTTATTCGGTAAAGGTGGCATTTAGTATATTTAAATTTCTAATTTTAGCAGATCAAATAACGTTTCATGAATTAAATATACTTAACTTTCCAACATATTTTTCTTAAGTTTTATTTTTTGTACTTTGTTTAAATGGAACATCTCTTTTTGTAACTCAATAGATATTTGAATAAAAGCTTTCTTTTTAGTGGTCAATGTGATTGAAGATAATCCTAATATATAATTTTCAAAAGTAATCAAAGTTTCAATTAAAACTATTTTATTTTGAATTTGTTTTATAAACTTAACTTGGTCATCAATGTACTGCATAAAAGCATTCTCAGTAAATTCAACTGGTGGGTGCAAAAAATTATTGTTAATATTAAAAAGCTAATCTAAATAAAAGTAAACCAAACCTAATCAGAATGTTATAATCATTCGTTCAACTTACATTATATGTCCGACTTAAGTAAAATAAGAAATTTTTGTATTATTGCCCATATAGACCATGGCAAATCAACTTTGGCCGATAGATTAATCGAATTTACGGGCACTGTTTCTACTAGAGAAATTAAAGATAGAATGTTAGACACCTTGGAACTTGAGCAAGAACGAGGTATAACAATCAAATTACAAACAGCAAGATTAAAATACAAACATCAAGAACAAGAATACACTTTAAACCTAATAGATACACCCGGGCACGTTGACTTTAGTTACGAAGTATCCCGTTCTGTGGCCGCATCTGAAGGTGCACTATTGTTGGTAGACGCAACCCAAGGAATTCAAGCTCAAACATTAACAACAGTTTACAAAGCAATGGAATACGACTTAAAGATTATTCCAGTCTTAAACAAAGTAGACATGGATATTGCCGAAGTTGATAGGGTTAAACAAGAGATTATAGACACTTTTGGTTTTGATGAATCTGAAATTATATTAGCATCAGGTAAAACGGGAATAGGAGTAAAAGAGATTTTAGACGCAATAGTAGAAAGAATTCCATCACCAGAACAACCAATCGAGCAAGAAACAAAACTTTTAGTATTTGATGCTTTTTTTCATGAATTTAAAGGTGTTACAGCATTAGTAAAAGTAGTTTCGGGCAATATTAAAGATAGACAAAAGCTTTACTTCTTGGGTACTGAAACTGCTGTAGAGCCAATAGAAATTGGGTATTTAATACCAAAAATGGTACCCTCTCAAAGTCTAGAAACAGGAGAAGTTGGGTACATTGCAACCGGGCTTAAAGATATTCATCAAATTCACTCTGGTGATACTGTAACAATTTATAAAAACGATCAAAGTCACATTTTAATAGACCCATTGCAAGGTTATAGAGCACCAAAACCAATGGTTTATGCCAGCCTTTACCCTGTAGAGGCAAATGATTCCGAGCAATTTGCAGAAGCCCTTGAAAAGCTATCTTTAAACGATGCTGCGCTAACTTATCAAAAAGAATATTCTCAAGCACTAGGGACAGGCTATGTTTGTGGCTTTTTAGGTTTATTACATTTAGAAGTTACTCAAGATAGATTAGAAAGAGAATATGGAATTGATTTAATAAGTACCTCTCCTACTGTAGAATTCAAGATTAAGCTAACTACAACAGATTATTCTAAAGTGCCTAACATTAATACAAGAAACATTGACCCAGAAACAAATTTAGCAACAGTACGAACTGCTGCAGAATTCCCAGATGGTAGCTTATATTCAGATGTTTTTGAGCCATGGGTTAAGTTAGATATTTTTGCACCTGAAGAATATATTGGCCCAATAATGGAGCTTTGCCAAAAGTCTCGTGGTATTTACAAATCTATGAACTTTATTTCAAAGAATGCAAATGGCTCACAGCATGCAATTATTGAATATGAAATCCCTACACTCGAAATTATTGTTAACTTTTTTGATAAGTTAAAATCAATTTCTAGAGGTTATGCATCAATGGACTACTCTTTTTTAGAATACAGAAAGGGTGACATTGCTAAGGTTGGTATTTTGGTTAACGATGAACCAGCAGAATCTTTGTCTTTCTTAACTCATAGAGACAATGCTCAAAGAAGAGGTAGAGAAATGGTTTCTAAACTTAAAGATTTAATTCCAAGGCAACAATTTAAAGTTCCAGTTCAAGCTGCAATTGGTGGCCAAATTATTGCTAGAGAAACTATAGATGCTTACAAGAAAGATGTTTTAGCAAAACTTTATGGTGGAGATGTTACAAGAAAGTTAAAACTGCTAGAAAAACAAAAGAAGGGTAAGAAAAAAATGAAGGCTATTGGTAATGTAGAAATCCCAAAAGAGGCTTTCTTAGCTGCGCTTAAAATTGATTAACTGTACTATGAATAGTAGTTTAACTTTATATTCTGAAGAAAAACTTCTTCAGATTGATTATGTAGAGCTTCAAATTAATGTATTAAAGAATGAATTAAGGAAAATAGCATTTCATTTAGATACCCTTTCCATACTAACTTCAGAAGATGTAAATTATTTTCAGCAAAAAATCGAATCTTGGTATGAGCAATTAAGAAAAATTGTTATGGATGTAGTAAATGATTCCGAAGAAGCTTCTTTTGTTTGCCATGCAATAAAAACACCACTGCTTGCAACTGTTTTAACATTAAGATCTGCTATTTTAAGAGAGTCCGATTCCACAAAATATAGCTTGAAAGTGCAAGAAACCATTACAAGGGTTATTAATATAGATTTAGAGTCTATGTTAGATGAGTTGAGATATGTCTGCGCTCCTTATGCTAATTTTCAAGTTCATGATTTTGTCGTAGATATGTTCAATCGGTATAATAAACCGCCATTTTGCCAAATTGAAATTGAGACGAATTCTTTGTCTGATGAATTTAAAAATGAATTTCAAATGCTGTTGTCAGTTAGTAAATTACGATTGTTACTTGATGAAATTATTCTTTTAAACCCAATAAAGTTCAAGGCTTCACAAATTCTAATTAAAGTTTCGATTTTATCTTTAGAAAGTGGTAAGGTTATAAGGTTTGAAGTTAAAGATAACGGAATAGGAATTGATTCAAGTCGACTTGAATTACTAAATAAAGGTGTACTAATAAATCAATCACCAAGTATGGAAAGCGAAGGAATTGCACTTGAAAACTTAAGGAAATCAGGAGTTAATATTTATTTTTATAGCGAAGGGATATCTAAAGGAGCTACTGTTACTGCAGAAGTTCCTATACAATTCTTATAATTGTCTTTATGTCTAAAATACTAATTTTTTCCGATACTCACTTTGGCCCACATATAGATGGTCGTTTAGAAGAACTTACAAAGTTGTTTCAAAAATACGATCAAATAATTATAAACGGAGACTTTTGGGAAAGATTTTTATGGACTTTTGATGAATTTGTTAACTCTGAATGGAACAAGCTTTTCCCTATTTTAAAAGCTAAAAATGCCATATATATTTACGGTAACCACGATAAAAAAGAGTTTTCGGATGATAGGGTTAATTTATTTTCTAATCATCAAGTTGATTCAGTTGAACTAGAAGTTGGTGATAAAAAAGTCCTAATTACTCATGGTCACTCATATTTACCTGGACCAGAAGAAAAATTTAAATGGATCTTAAAAAGCTATTGGCTTGCATCTTTTATATTCTACACAGGTAATATTTTATACCTTTCTGGGTTGTATTATTTAATGCCTTTTGCCAAAAATATGAATAAGGCAATAATAAAGATTTTTAAGAAATCAAATTTGCCTCAAGATATCTTAATTACCGGTCATACACACTTAGCCTACAAAAGCCCAAATCGTAAGTACTACAATTCAGGATTAATAAGATGGGAATACTATAGTTATATTGAGATTATAGACAACAAAATAGTATTAGATGATAAACGCTTCCCAATATTTAATATTAAATATATTGTTAAAGATATATTAAGGAATCTATGACTCGGTCTCCCCTTTGATATTAGGAATTAATCCCACAAGCTCTTTAGTTCGAACTATTTTATCAAGTACATAAGCGGATTTTAGAGATTCATTGTCTATAGCTAAAATATAAGTACCTAGTATTCTTTTAAAAATAGTGGCACCTCTTGCTGAACTCATTTCTTTAGTTACAATTTCTAAGATTTTTGATGCAACTTGTCCTGCTATAAGTGGATTATCTGAATAAACCAAGTTTGAATCTAGCAACTCACTAATGTTATTAGGAATATCAAAGCTATTTTGTTCTATATCAGATAAATCGTAATTGTTTGCATAGCTAATATAATCTGCAAGTGTCATATCTGAACTTATATCTTGTGGAAGCATAAAATTATTAATTTAAACTTAGAGATGATACTTATACTTTTGAAAATGCTCAATATCCCATAGATTACTTTCTTGCTTATAGGATCTATAGATAATATAATTGCCGGTATGCAAGAACGTCTACAAGAACTAAAATCAAGATTACAATCTATTCTTTCTAGAAAAGATTTAGCAGCACTAGAATCAGAAAAGTTAGAGTTAGAACAAAAATCTCAAGAACAAGGCTTTTGGAATGATCAATATGAATCCCAAAGGGTGATGCAAAAACTAGGTGATTTAAAAGCTGAGATAGAACAAACAGAATTAATAAAAAAGCGATTTGAAGATATAGAATCTTTAGCACCTGAAATTAGTGAATCTGATACAGAAATGTTTACTATGATTACAGAAGAACTAGAAAGATTTGAAAAGGATTTGCTACAACTAGAAACAGAAACCTTTTTAAGCGGGAAATTTGATAAAAACAATGCAATTATGAAAATCATTGCAGGTCAAGGTGGCACCGAAGCCTGTGATTGGGCAAGCATGGTTTTTAGAATGTATACAAGGTATCTAAACTCTAAGGGTTGGAAAGTTTCTATAATTGACCAGGTGGACGGTACAGAAGCAGGGATTGCAAGTGTAGAATTTGAAGTTCAAGGTAGAAATGCATACGGCTTTTTAAAACATGAGCATGGTACACATAGACTAGTAAGAAACTCTCCTTTTAATGCACAAGGTCTAAGACAAACATCGTTTGTGGGTGTAGAAGTATTACCTGTAGTAAATGAAGATATCGATATAGAAATACCAGAAGCAGATATTGAATTCTCTGCTGTTAGAAGTGGTGGTGCTGGTGGTCAAAATGTTAACAAGGTAGCAACCAAAGTTAGAATTTTACACAAGCCAACAGGAATAACAGTAGAATCTTCACAACATAGAACTCAATTTCAAAATAGAGATGCTGCCATGATGCTTTTAAAAGCAAGGTTGTACGAAATTGAAGAAAATAAACATAAAGCAGAATTAAGTGAACAAAAAGGGGAATACAAAATTGCAGGATGGGGTAATCAAATTAGAAATTACGTTTTACAGCCGTATAAGCTGGTCAAGGACGTAAGAACAGAACATGAGACTTCAGATGCGGATGGCGTTTTAGATGGAAATATTCAAGAGTTTATTGATGCAGAAATTAGAGTGCTTTAAAAAACTCCCAATTTCTTGGGAGCTTTTAATCTTAGTTTGTATAAACTTATGCCGCTTTAGCAGGTTGATCTGTGACTTGTGCATCGCTAGTTACAACAGGTGTTTTTGTTTCAAAAGCCTTTGCAACTGTTTCTAATAATTCATCTGGCTCAGTATCAATTTTAAGTTTGTAACCTACTGCACCAAGCTTTAATGCTTCTTGAATAGCAATGTCCCCACCAATATTAGTTAGCATAATTACAATTGGATTACCATATTTTGTAGGATCAAGTTTTATTTGAGATAGTGTATCTACCCCATCTAAATTTGGCATTACAATATCTAACAACACAAGGTCAAATTTATTTTTTGAACATTTGTCTAAGGCCTCATTTCCATCTGCTGCTGTTTCTACTTCGTAGTTTGTATTAGTTTTAAGTAATTCGGCAAATAAATCTTTTGCATCTTGTTCATCATCTACTACTAAAATTTTTCTTTTTACTGATGGTGTTACAGGTGCAGTAGAGCCAGGTGTACTTGGAATTGTGACACTCATTGTAGGAGTGACACCGGAAAGTGACGTATTAAGCACAGGTTTGACTCCCTGATTAGTATTATCCATATTAGGTTAATGAATTAAATATCTCTTTATATTACATTAATTTTTGCGGTGTTTGCAAGTATTATTGGAAATTTTCAAATACAGCAACGTACTTTCAGTTATTTGATATAATATTTTGTTTAATCTCAAATAAATAATATATGAAAATAGTAAGAACTAGATTTGCTCCTAGCCCTACAGGTTCACTACATATAGGTGGTATAAGAACTGCTCTTTATTGTTATGCATGGGCAAAGAAAAATAACGGCAAGTTTTTAGTTAGGGTTGAGGATACTGATTTAACAAGGAAAGTTGATTCTGCTGTAGATGAGATATTCGAAATGTTAGAAGCTTACAAACTTATTCCAGATGAGAGTATTAATCATGGCGGAGATTTTGGTCCATATCTCCAAACCGAAAGAAAAGAGATATATTTAAAATATGCTCAAGAACTAATTGATAAAGGTTTCGCTTATTATTGTTTTCTTAAAGGTGAGGAACTCGAAAATTTTAAGCAAATGTACCATGGTAAAGGCTTTAGATCTCCTTTTAGAGATCAAGATATTAATACATCTAAAAAAATGATTTCTGAAGGCCAAGAGTATGTAATTAGAATGAAGGTTCCAAACAATGAGATTATAGAATTTACAGATGGCATTCAAGGTCATACTAAGTTTGATAGTAACTTAGTTGGAGATGAAGTCTTAATAAAATCTAATGGTATCGCTTCATATCATTTAGCTGTTGTAGTAGATGATCGTTTAATGAAGATAAGTCATGTATTTAGAGGCGCAGAATGGTTTTCATCTACTCCTAAACAGGTTTTATTACATAGGTATTTTGGCTGGGAAATGCCCCCTTATTTTCATTTAACAGCAATACTTGACCCAGAAGGGGGTAAGTTATCGAAAAGAAAAGGATCAGTATCCGCAAAGGCTTTCTTGAAAGATGGTTACTTATCAGATGCGGTTTTAAACTTTGTAATGCTTTTGGGCTGGTCTTCTCCCGAAATACGAGAGTTTGGTCAAAAAGAGAAAGAGGTATTCTCTTTAGATGAATTTGTACAATTATTTGATATAAAAGATTTTAATAAGTCTAACCCTATCTTTAACAGAGAGAAACTAGCTTGGTTTAATAAAGAATACTTTAAATTAAAGACTTCTGAAGAATTAGCAAAATTATTTGTAGAATGGTGCGAAAAATATTCTGAAGATAAATCCATGTTAGAACAATATAAATCAGACTCTACCCTATCTAAAAAGATTGAACTTGTAAAAGAAAGAGCTACTACCTTGTCAGAAATTGCAAATCAAATTCAATTCTTTTATCAAGCCCTAAGTAATATAGACTGGAACATAGATCAGGTAGCCGCATTTAAAGATAAGCTAGAAATCTTAAAACAAGAGGTATATCATGTTATGAATTCTCTTGAAGAAGATCCTTCAAAATGGATTCAATCTGAGTGGGTAGACAAAATGAGATCTATCGCACAAAAATATGCTTTAAAAAATGGTGACCCATTTATGGTTTTAAGAATGTGTGTAGTTGGCTCTCCATTCTCACCTTCTCTTTTTGAGGCAATGCAATTAATAAATAAAGCCGAATTACTAAATAGAATAAGTAAATAGAATGAAAATCTTTAAAAAACAAATTGGGTTTTTAGCAAACCTAATAGATGAAATTAAACGGTTTATTGTTTCTAAAATACACTGGGGAAGGGGTAGTGCATACAAGAACATAGTACATGCTTCAATGATTTTTATTACCGGCTTTGTAGCAATTAGCGGTGTTGTGTCTAGAATTGCTGTAGCCGATGCAGTTTACCTAGATGGAGGCAACACATATGGATCAAACGACTTATTGTCTCAAGGTGGCTCTATTCAAGCCGTTTTAACTTCTAGCGGTAGTGGCGTATCTACAATAACTTATACAGTTCAACTTGGCGACACTCTAGATAGCATTGCAGATAAGTATATTGTAACCAAAGATACAATAAGATGGTTTAATTCCGATATTATTAGCCCCTTTTCAGATGAGGTACAAATTGGTTCAAAAATTAAAATTCCTGCTACTCCAGAAGGGCAAACAATAAATGGAGTTTTGTACACTGTAAAAGCTGGGCAAACATTGGCTGATGTGGTTGCGCATACAAGTGCAAATAATGCAGAAGCAAATGAATTTAACATTGCAGAATTCAATGGGCTAACTCAGCCATATACTCTCACTAATGGTCAACAATTATTTATTCCAGACGGCAACTTAAACGTTAACGATATTGTAATAGCGGGTATTCCTACAGGTATCTTTTCTAATCCTTTAGAAGACTCTAGTTGCACAGGGTATATTCTATCTAGAGGTTATACTTTTTACCACAATGGATTAGATCTTGCCAGATGGCCTGGTTGTACAATTAAATCAGTTGCTGCTGGTGTTGTAGAATATGTTGGATGTATTAGAACAGGTGAGGGATGCGCTGTTAAAATTAATCACGGTGGTGGAATTGTAACTCATTATTACCATGGTAGTGGTATTTTTTATGTTAAAGCTGGAGATAGAGTTCAGCAAGGTCAATCAATAATGGAAATGGGAACAACTGGTAATAGTACAGGGGTTCATTTGCACTTTTCTTTAATTAAAAATGGAGTTTTTATCGATCCAGCTCCATATGTACCTTATTAATTTAAATGTTCGCTTTATTGCTTAGCCTATAATTCTAGAAAATTGAATCATTATTAACTCTGAAGTTTCAATTTCTAAAATAGCTAAGATTTTTTTTAAATCTACTAAACTAAGCTCGTTTTTATTAAATCTTCCAACAATATTTTTGCCTCTTTCAGATTCAGGTTTTATTTTTTGCAGAACATAATGAAAATTTTCTAATAGTTCTTTAGTCATTGGCCCTATTTTGTTAGCTTTACCTTCTTTAATATGACGAATTACTTTTAAGCAAATTCCAGTATAAAGATCATAAAAATCTACTGGCTTATCTGCCATAAAATGGGAATATGTCATCCAGGTCATTGGTGTTATCTCCCAAATTTGATTTTGAAAACAGTAAAGACCATATTTGTTGGTCCAAACCTTGCCATTTATATCAAGTACAAATAATGAAAGGAAATCCAAACTTTGAGTTAGATAGCCACATATACATTCTACTAAAGGTAATACTAATTCATTCTTACCATAATGACCCCAGTCAATTTCGTAATTGCTTATTAGAGATAAATCATTTTTTAAAGTCAAATAGGTATTTTTAAAAGAATCACATATGCAGGACTCTTTTTGAGTACTTAAAGCATTTTGAGAAATATAGAAAATATCTATATCTTTTGGGTTTTTACCTATAAGTGTGTCGATAATAAATCCTCCTCTAATACAGATATTATTTACTTGAAGTTTTTGTTTTAACAACCTAAGGTCTTTACTTGCTAACTTAAATTTAATGGCAGCTTTTTCAGAAATATACTTAGAAGGAAGTTGTATTATTTCAAATCTATTCATATATATTTTCTCAAATGATTTGGAGATTATACAGTAAGTTTTGAGGAGTGTTAAAGGAATGTTGAAATTTGCGGGACTAGGATTCGAACCTAGATAGATGGCTCCAGAAACCATCGTCCTACCATTAGACGATCCCGCAACATTGTTAAAAGTGCATTACTCCTTTTAATAATTCTAAAGTCCTACTCCCTATAAATCGTGACTAATGCGACAATATATTGATGCTACACTTTGTTTGCATAAATATTGTCTTATTGAGCATTAGACGATCCCTCAACAAAAAAACAATTTAAATGCCCAAGAATGCTATTACTAATAATAGTGTGGTTACTACCATATATTCCAAAAAAACCTCTCTTGTAAGGGTTTTTCTAATAGTATGGTGAATTATAGCAGTACTAATATAAAACAAAAAGATTAAGATTAATGCAATTTGAAGAGCGTTAAATTTAGATCCTAAGTTTAATGCTAAAAAGACCAAAGAAATTATTGCAGAGTTTAATGTTGATTGAATGACAAATTTATTGGTAAGCATCTTAATTCTAATCAACATAAGGTAATTTATTAAGAAAGATATTGCAAAAACTCCTATTGTAAAATATGCAATATAATCACCAATATATTTATACAAATTCGCAAAAGTATTTACCATTAAAAAGAAAATTAAAAATTTTATTACATCGTAAACATAGTGAGTTTTATGTTCCTCTTTAACTTCATGCTCCAAGAATAGCTTAGTATTAAGAATGAGTGTATAAAAACTTACAAATGTAATTGCCAAAATAATATAGATGCTAGCATTTGTAATATTAAAGTAAGAGAATCCTAAAATACTTAAATATAAAAAAATGGGTAAAAGTATTTTATGAAAGACCTCTGATAGCTCGTTTACTTCATCATTATAATCAAAATTGATTTGAATTTTTCTGCTTTTATTTTGAAAAGATGTAAAGAGTTCTACAATATAAATAAAGAAAGTTGCAACACTAAATACAATAAAGTTATAAGTATTTTGAAAAAAGTGTAACTCGTTAACAGAAATGTAAATGCCTAATGTTATTGCCATAGCATAAAACAAACTAGTTACCCTTCTGTGACCCTTAGATTTTGTAAACATACTTTATCTTTCTACAGTTTTCAAATATTATGTATAAGTAAATTATATTAAAATATCCAATACATTCAAAGTAAATGTTAGATTTGATAATACCTTCCGAAAAAAACGGCTATAAAGCTCATCTATTAAAGATCCCTATTCTTATTATATTCACTATTGTAATAACTTTCTTTAATTTATTTGCCAAATCTAGCATTATTGCACAAGACTACTCAACTCTTATAAACAATGAATCACTTCTTGTTGAACACAACAAATTCAGAAAAGAAAATAATTTGCCAGAATTAAAACTTAATTCTTTACTAAACCAATCTGCAACAAAAAAAGCAACTGAAATGCTAAATTTAGATTGTTGGTCACATTATTGTCCGGAAGGAACTCAACCCTGGAAATATTTTGATGATGTTGGATACATATATACTTATGCAGGTGAAAATTTAGCAGAAGGATTTTCAAATATAACAGATGTTATGAATGCCTGGATAAATAGCAAAACTCATAGAGAGAACATTCTTAAACCAGAATTTACCGAAGTTGGATTTGGCTTAATCACTGGGTCGTATCAAAATAGAAATAATAATCTAATCATTGCAGTTCACTTTGGTAGCCAGGCTTCTTATGTATCTGCAGATCTAAATTCTAGTAAAATAACCATTTTAAACCCTAAAGAAAACGAAACAATTAATTCTGAATTTATTAATGTAGATGGTCAAGCTATTGGAGTTGATAAGTTAACTATCTATAATAATTCAGAGTATAAAGCCTCCCCGGCAATTTTAGACGGTGTTTTTACATATAGAATAGAAGATCCAGTGCAAGGTAAAAATATTATTGTTGTAAATGGCACAACTCAAACAGGTGAAGATTTGAATTCTTCTGTAGAAGTTAACGTAAACTTACCAAATAATACTGGTAATGAGATTTCTATAAAGTCAGATTCGTTAATAGCTGGGTTTACGCCTGGTTTACAAAACACTGTAAATGTAGCTTTCTTGCTATTTCTTGCATTATTATTTTTGATAGATTTTGTTGCTCTATCTAGAACAAAAATGCTTAGCAGTGTTAGATCTTTTTCACATTATCACTTTTCACTTTTAATAATTTTAATATTTGTAATACTAATTGGAGGGTTTACAGGAAGCGTAGGGCTTGGCATTTTTACATTACCTTAGTATTATTTATTTAGTAACTTCAAGAATTTAATTAATTACTTACTTATTTATGAAAAGATACGCAATTAACGTACCTGCATTAAAGACAAATTTTATTATTACACTTCCAGATTTATCACTATCAAAAAATAGAAAATTAGGTGCCTTAGGAAATTTAATAGAATGGTTATTTTATATTACTGTACCGCTAATGTTTGTAGTTTTACCATTCTATAAATTTAACTCTGTAAGTTGGGAACAATCAGTAATGAGCTTTATAGTTTTATTTTTAGGGTTTTTACTATTTCTATATGTTGGAAAGATAGTTCTTTTTGGTAAAACAGAACTTAAAGACCCTTTATTCTTTATGTCTGTTATATTATATACACTTTTTTCTACCACAGCATCTGTTTTTGCTTTGCCAGCAAACGTTGCAAATACTTTTGGGTCTAAGGATTTAAAAATAGTTTCTGGTCTTGCGGTGTTTTTATTCTTGCTGTTATTTTACTTTGTTAGAAACTACATTATTAATTCTAACAGGTTAAAAATTCTTTTAAGATTCTTATTTTTAGGGTTTTCGATGTACCTATTAGCTTTAATTTTTGTAACAAATAAAGTTTCATTGTCCGCAGAATTACCTGCTTTAGTAATTTACTCAGCCTTCTTTTTTATACTAATTTTAAATTCTGGAAGGCTAAAATTATTTAGAACACTGCTTTTGATAGGCTTACTTTCATTTGTATTTGTTCAACTTTACACTTTTAAAAATTTTTCTATAGCTTTAGGAGATATTTTAGTCCCTCTATTTTTGTCTACATTAACTTTAGATTTTGTTATTTATAAAACTAATCCTAATGTTATAAAATCTTATATAAAAGAGCTTAAAGCCTCTTTTAAACAAATAAAAGTTAAGAAACAAGTAACCAACCTTAGGTTATTTTTAAGAAACTTATTTGTTGGGTTAATATTTGCTTCTCCTGCGCTAATATTACTTTTGATTTTAGGCATGTTGGCCTCTAATACTTATCAAGTTAGCAGAATAACTTCAGATTTTAATAGTGTTATTAACTCATTCAACTATTTATTTTCAGAATCCAGCAAGAACTTTTTGACAGTATTTATGGGAACGGGCTTCAAAGGTGCAATTGGAGATACTTCGTTACTTTCTAATATTATAAGAATACAAGGTTTAATAGGTTTTATTACATATATTGTTTTTGGTAGCTTTGCAGTAATTAACTTAACTAAAGCCTTAAAAGCAAATTTATATAATAATAAAGTGCTTTACGCTATAGCATTTGTAATAATTTCTGTCCCAATCTTTTCATTATTTGTCTACCCAACAATCTTTGTATCAATATTATGGTGGGTTTGTTTTGCCTCATTAAGCTTTATTATGGCTCCAAATTATGTAAAAGAAACATTAGATAAAAGAATATTTCCTTTAACCATTTTTGGCAGATTTAACAATATTTATGGGCTTTTGCTAAAACTTATACTGATTGTAACTTTTGCAATTTTGTTATTTTTAATAACATCTTCATTTTTAAAGGTAATAGGGTAAACAAACTTTAAGCGGTTGAGTAGTTAAAATTTGAACTTAATAACTACTCAACCGCGTTTTACTTTTACACTTAATAAAATAGCCTTGGTGCATTTATTTTGAAAATTATGAGTGTTTATTCAAAGTTAATTTATAGCAAATTAAACCTTTAAATTCGCCTTCTAAATAGTGGATTATCTCTAGTAGATATATGTTTTCTGCTTAAATTGAGCAAAACTCCAATAGCAATTAAAATCATTAAAGTATTGCTTCCGCCATAAGAAAAGAAAGGTAACGGCATTCCTGCGAAAGGAATAATAGATAAGTTTGCCGCAATATTCAGGAATGCCTGAATTAAAATCCAAGTTGTTATCCCAATAATTACATATGATTCAAATTTGCTAGGATTTTCAGATGCATTTCTAAAACCTCTTGAGCCAAGAAATAGAAAACTTAATAAAATTGTTACTGACCCTATTAAACCAAATTCCTCTGCAGTTACGGCAAATATAGAATCTGTATAAGCTGCTTCTTGCAAGTAGTAAAATTTTTCTCTTGATTCGTTATAACCTTTCCCAAATACTCCACCAGAACCTATTGCTATTAAACCATGCCAAACTTGAAATCCTGTTGACGATTGAGATTGTACACTGGGTTCTCCTTCTAGTAAGATCTCTACATAAGAATCAGACCTTCCTCGTCTATAGTCTTGTTGTGTAACTAATAATAAACCGGCAAAAACGCCTATTACTAAAACACCTATTAATGAGTAGATTTGAGATCTTTTTGTAGTGGCCGCAAAATAAATCGCTATTATTGGAACTGCAATAACAATTGCGCTATCTAAGTCTCTTTGTGCTAATACAAGAAGTACCACAATTGCGAGTAAAAGGAATGGTAAGAAAACCAAGCTTACATATAATATGAAATGAAGAACTTCATTATTTTTAAATCTCTTTATGTACTCCTCTACTTTCTTTTTTGATTTGTCTCCTAAACTAATCCAATAAGCTGTAAAAATAATAAGCGGAATTTTTATAAATTCAGATGGTTGCATATCAAAAAAGCCTAAATCAATCCATCTTGTTCCACAATTTTTTGTGTTTACCAAAGGCATTTCGATTGCTTTTCTACAAGTTTGAGGGTCTGCTATTGAAGATAAAGCTTCTGGCAACATGTAAATCATAATCACTATCATGATAATAATCCATACAAGCGAAAGCTTTGTAAGACTATTGATTGGCAATTTATAAAATATATATGCAAATATTACAGATGCAAAAATCCAAATTAGGTGTCTATTGAATATATAAAATGGGTCATTATTAAAGCTTTCGTTTTGCAAGCTTAAAAATGCACTTGCACTGAAAACCATAATTACTCCAAATAGTGTTAGAAACGTAGATACGATTAAAATTTGAATATCTGGCTTTCCTTTAGTACTTGGCTTTTTGTGCTTAGTAATTTTAGAGTCTCGTTTAGAAATTAGTGTTGTATGTTTTTTGCTTTTATTCCTGCCAAACATAGTGTTAAATTTATGACTTTCATATTGTATTACAAAAATCACTATTAAGCTCTAAAGTTGATTGAATTTGAGTTGATTTTTATATTTACACTTTGTTTACAAAGCATGAATAGTCTTTGCTATAAGCGTTTATCAATAATGTTTATAGCTTTATTTTAATAGTGACTATTTTGTTTTTGTCATGATATAATCGATATATTTGAATAAGCATATTTTTGCTTGTCTTTAATATAGAATTATTACTTTTTAGTTAAAAGTATGAAAATACAAATCCCGAAAATGAACATAAAGGTAGCATTATATTTATATACGTTTATATTAATAATTGCCGGAATATTTACCGCATTTAGTATTGTAACTAATAGTGATAGACTCGCTTTCGCTCAAAGTGCAGATTCTTGCCCAGGTAACTCGAACTTTCAAACAATCGATCAATGTACTCAAAGTTGTATTCAAGGTGGAATGCAAAATAATAACCCTCAATGGGTTGAAGGTTGTTACAATGCTTGTGTAAATATTTGTGTTGGTAATGGTGGAACAGGAGGTACACCAGCTTCTTGTGGAGATGGTCAATACAATCCACCAGGAGAAACACCTGAAAACTGTCCTTCAGACTATAATGCAAGTCAAAACAATAATAACAATAGTGGCGGTACTTCTGGTTCAACAAACCAAGGCTATATAGGTACAATAGGAACACAAAGTGGTAAATACCAAAATGGCAAATGTGAGAGTGGTTTATGGCAATTATACGAGTGTAGTGCTCAGCAGAATGCTTGTGGAACCTATGCTCAAGGATGTAATCCTACTACCAGTGCAATTAAAATTGTAGGCGAATCAGAAGCTATGGCGTTTATTGCAGGTACACCAAGCTGTAGCGTTAGACAAGCAGATTGTATAAAAACATCTGGAGTAAATTTAGTTTTCAGATCTAGAATAAATTGTTCTGGTGACTGTTTCCCAACAAATACTGTCACACCTCCTACTCCTACAAACCCACCAGTTCAACCATCATTAGCTGCTTGTGAACACCCATGTGGTCCATCAGATAATGGTAGAGCTTGTCAAAATGGTTTAACTTGCACTAATTTAGGTGGAGGCTATAAATGTAGATTAACAGATCATCCAGAATGGGTTGCTTGCCAACCTCCACAAACTCAAACTGTTTCTTGTAATGACGAGTGTAATACTTCAGATAGACTTTGTGGTAATGGTTTAACTTGTACAAATATTGCTGGCATTAATAGATGTAGATTACCTGCAAATCTATCATCTGCAACATGTCAACCTGAACAACCTCAAACTGTTGCATGTAATGATGAGTGTAATACAACTAATAGACTTTGTGGTAATGGATTAACCTGTACAAATGTAGCAGGAACAAATAGATGTAGATTGCCTGCAAACCCAAGTTCTGCAACTTGCCAACCAGCGGTTGTACAACCAAAGTGTAATGACCTTTGTAATAATACTGACTTATTATGTCCATCTGGATTAAGTTGTACAAACATTGACGGAACAAACAGATGTAGACTACCGTCAAATACTAGTTCTGCAACATGTCAGCCACAAGAGGTAATTCCGCCTAACTATAAAATTGAAAAAGTATTAGAAGGAAACCAAGGTCCTTTCAATATTGGTGAGCTTGTAACTTTTAGAGTACGAATTACAAATATTGGTCAAACAACTCTTACAAATGTAAGATTTAGAGATGTCTATAATTCAAACTACATAACATATGTTGGTGGTTCTGCAATTAAAAGCTCAGGTGGTTCTATATCTGATATAAACCCACACTTAACATTGAAAATTAATGGAGAAATTCAAATTGCAAATGTAGCATCTAGCAGTGTGTTAGGGTCAATCGCTCCGGGTAATTACTATGAATTTACACTTAAATTTATTGCAAAAGCTCCAACTTCAAGTACTTGTAATGTTGGATATGCAGATTTACCTGATTTGCCAGAAATTTCAGATGATGCCTGCTTACCAATAAAAAACATAGATACGGATTTGTAATTTTAAAATGTTTTTAACACAAGCGGTCCCAAGAAATTGGGACCGCTTTTATTTTGGTTTCTACTTTAAAATATTTTATAACTAAAGTATTATTATTAGTAATTATTTTAAACCTTTATGAAAATTTTAACTCTTTTTGCAGTATTGATTTTAACTTCTTTATTACCTTTTCATATAGTTGCTCAAGACACAACTTTAATGGCTCCGGTAATTGAAGAAAATACTCAACCCGAATTGCCAGTTGGTGATGATTCTACAGAACAACCATCTACTCAAAGTCCAGCAGTTAGTGAGGAAACTCAAACTAGCTTTGTTAATGGGGCTATTGTAGGAGTAATTGCAGGATTGATAGTTGGTGGTGTGTTTACTTGGTTTTTAAAAGATAAAATAATATAAGTATGTTAATAAGAATCTTTTTTACAGTTCTTAGAAGCATTGCCATTCCTATAGTTGCATATTTAGCATTAAGAACATCTTTTTTAGGAGATGCTGGCGCATTTTTAGCCGTAAGTATAGCTGCCACGGTTATTAACATTGTATCTATACTTTTTGGAGTAGTTAAAATACTACCTAATGCTCTATTACTTAGAGGGATGAAAGTTGTGGGGATTATACTTTCAATTATTATTGAAGTAGCAAGTATTGCGGGATTTTGGCTTTACTACTTTATAAAATTTAATTAAGCTCCAATTTATAACTTCTGGTAAAATACTATTAATAATTAAGTGTTTGTAAATATATGAAAAGTACATATGTAAAAGATTTTGTTAAAAATCAGGTTATTGACTCTGAAACATTTGCCGTTTTTGAATCGGAAAAAATGGAAGATAAAAATGGTAAGCCATATTATAAACTAGTGTTAGGAGATAAAACCGGTAGGGTTCAATCAAAAATTTGGAACGATAAATTACCTAGCGTTGATATTAAGTGTTTAGAAGTTGGAAAAATAATATCTGTATCTGCAAAGATTGAAGAATATAAAGGGAATTTGCAAATGAATATTTTAAAAGCCGAGGGTGTAGATGAAAACGCTTTAGATGATTTTTTAGAATCTAGTGAATATAACGCAGATGACATGATTAATGAGTTGATGCAAGAAGTAAATCAAATTCAAGATGAAGGGATAAAAAAGGTATTAACAAAAATTTTAAAAGACCCCGAGGTTCTTAGTAAGTTTAAATACTCTGTTGCTGCAAGCTCAATACACCATGATTTTAGGTCTGGACTGCTTCAACATGTATTAGAAATGATAACTATTTCTAAAAGCATGAGAAGGTTTTACCCTCAACTTAATTATGATGTTCTAACCGCTGGAATTATTTTACACGATATTGGAAAAATAGAAGAGCTTGGTACAAATGGAGTTTCTACTGTCTATACAAAAAAAGGTGGTTTAATTGGTCATATAGTATTGGGTGTTATGATGTTTGAAAGGTTTGGAGGAAAAGATTTGCCAGAAGATACATTTTTACATATTTGTCACCTGATACTTTCTCACCATGGTTCAATTGATATGGGAAGTCCAGTCTTACCAAGTACAACGGAGGCGTTAATGCTAACACATATAGATAATTTATCTGCTAAAACCAGGTCTGCATTATCACAAATTAATTTGATACCTGAAGGTAGCGAGTTTAGTAAACCGTATATGTTCTTAAACAATACAAGATTTTGGAGTGGGGCAAAACCAAAAACCAACGATACTAAATCTGAAAATAGCAACACTTCTGAATCAAACGATTCAACGCCACCAGAAGATTTTGATGTTCAACAATTATTTTTATAATCAGTATAATCTATAGGGTATGTGTTAAAATACCAGTATGAATAATCAAAGAAAAAGACTTCCTGACGATAGGTTTAAAAAGAAAAGAAAGCCATTGCAAAAGCCGGGTACATACAGATTGTTTTTAGCTATTTTCCCTCCTGAAGAATATCGCGAATATTTTAGAAATGTTTTAAGAGAGCTAGATAAACAAAAAAGAAATTTAAGGCCTATTCCACTTGATCAAATACACATTACAGTTAAATTTATAGGTCCAGAGGTTAGTAATGCAAGCAAGGATTTTTTAATTCAAAGATTAACAAGTTTGCAAGGTCAGTTTTCTAAGCCAACTATTAAAATTAAACCCGTACAATTTGGTTTCCCGGATCAACTTGATCCTGTACACGTACTTTCAGAGGTTGAAGATAGCCCAGAATTACTTAACATTGCTAATATTGTACATACATTATTAAAAGAGATGGGTTTAGAAGATACTGTAAGATGGAAAGTTAAACATTCAGATAGTTTTCATATTACTGTAGCTAGAATAAAACCTCACGCACCTAAAAGTCTTATTAGAGAGGTTGAGTCATTAATCAAAGTGATCAAATTAGAAGCACCCTTAGAGTTTGTACCCGAATATATAGATGTTATGGAAAGCCAAACAACTCTTGGTGGAGCGCCAGCTTACAGAAAGCTAGCTAGAATAAGACTTTAATGTTTAATAATATTATCTATTCTTCTTTGTTTACTATTTTACTGGTTTTAAAGTAACCATTTTTACTTCTGCCATTAGTAGCATTTTCAAGAGCTTTATCTTTATTTAAAGAAGTCTTGACTGTATCTGGTGCAAGTTTATCACCTAAATGATTTTGTATATTATGTTCAAAATCAATTCCAGATACGTCTACTTCTTGTATTTTTGATACATAGCCTAGAATGTCGTTAAATTCGTTTTCAAATTTTTCTACCTCTGACTCAGAAAGTTCAAGCTTTGCAAGTTTTGCTATTTTTTTTATTTCGTCTTTTGTAACTTTTGACATACTCTTATTTTATATTTATTTTCAAATTTTTACAGCTCAACAACCTCTTCCATTGAAGGAATGTACGAATTGTGAATTCCAAGCGTTTCAAAGTGGCTTTTAAGCATTAATGCCCTTTCTTCTTCTGCATGAACCATAAATACTCTTTTTAAATTAGGGCTAATGAACCTGTTTATCCAAGCAGTATAGTCATTATTGTCTCCATGTGCGGAAAAACCTTGTAAATGATAAATTTGAGCATTTACTTTCACACTGTTTTTTTCAATAGTTACTCTTTTAGCACCGCTAATAAGTTCTCTACCCAATGTTCCTTCTGCTTGAAATCCTACAAAAATAACACTGTTTTTAGAGTTTTGAAGACCTTTAATTAAGTGGTTTTGTATTCTACCTCCATCTGCCATTCCACTACCTGCCAAGATAACATTACCTGTTTTATTAGTTATTCCAGCCGACTGTTTTGCCTTTTTTACATAAACAAGGTTATCAAAATTGAACAGATCTTTTTCTGTAGTTTGAAGTGCTTGTGTGTAGATATTTGTAACTCTTTGAGCTAAAGGTGAATCTAACCAAACTTGAGTTTCTTTTGGCATAACGCCAGAATCCTTAGCATTTTTAATATCATTCAAAACCTCCTGAGCTCTTTGAACTGCAAAACATGGAATAAATACATTACCTCTGTTTTCTACTGTCTTATTTATAATGTTAATCAGCTCTCTTGCAGATTCGTCTCTGTCTGGATGAATTTGACCTCCGTAAAGAGATTCAATAAGAACAATATCAGGATTAGATTTATAATTTGCATCAAATGTTTCAATTATATGACTCTTTTTTCTACCAATATCTCCAGAGAAAATAATTTTTTTATTTTGTCCATTATCATCAATATCAATTTCAATTGAAGCGGCACCCAATATGTGCCCAGCTCTCAAGAATTTAATTTTAATTCCTGGAACAGGTTCAAAAGTTTCTTCAAAATTTACTACAGAAAACTTACCTATAGTTTCTATGGCGTCTCTTGTATTAAATACTATTGCTTTTATTCCTGTGTATCTACCATAAGGTAAACCTTTTTGGAATGAGTTTTCTTGTATTTTTGCAGAATCTAAAAGTAATTCTGTTGATATTTGTACGCTATGGCTTGTAGCATAAATTTTACCGTTAAAGCCTCTTACTGTTAGTTTTGGTAACATTCCAGAGTGATCTATGTGTGCGTGTGTTAATAGCGCAAAGTCTAATTTAGAAGGGTCATAATCTAATTCTTTAAGGTTTAAGTGTTCTACATCTGGCCCTTGAAACATTCCGCAATCTACAACAAATTGGTATTTATCTGTTGTTACTAAATAATTTGAACCTGTTACAGTTTTTGCAGCACCATGAAATTCTATCTTTATCATAATTTTTTCTTACATTTATAATATTAAATTCAATTCGCATTTTCATTCCCAGTCCAATGAAGTAGCGTAACTTGTAATGATAACAAAATTTAAAGTATTTTTCGATATGACTTTTGGTGCTTTCTTTAATGAATCTTAGTATAATTCAATATGCTTCCAAAACAGTATAGGTTAAACACAAATGAGATTGCCCAGGTTGCAAAAATGGGTAAAAGACTTCAATCAGAACTTTTTGATATAAAAGTTTGGTGGGATAATTCTCTAGAATACCCTCAATTTGCACTTGCAGTTGGTTTAAAAGTAAGTAAAAGCGCTGTTGTCCGCAATACTATTAAAAGAAAGTTTAGAGCTGCTTTAATTGAAATATTAAAGGATAGTCAACCTCGCAAGGGGAAATATTTGATAATTGCTAAAACTCCTGGGCTTGCCCGAATTAGTAGTAAAGATATTGAGAAAATGCTAATTAATCTTTTTTGAAAAACTTAGAAGTATTGATTGATTATATCGTTGTAAGTTTGTATTATCAAATTTCTTTCATCTGCTTTAAATTTACCTAAAACATATGCAGCACCTGTCATATGATTTCTAGTTACAACATCTCTATTATCTACGCCAATTCTTAACCGCCAAAAATCTGGAGTCCCAAATCTATTTTCAATTGATAGAATACCATTATGAACTTTAGGACCTTTTGAAAAATGTATTTTAAACGCACCTAATTTAATGTCTAAATCATCATGAACTACTAAAACTTCTTCTGGTTTAATTTTATAAAAGTTAGTTGCAGCAATAACAGCTTTTCCTGAAAGATTCATCATTGTCCTAGGTTTCATTAGTAAAACCTTTTGATCTTCAATTTTTGCTTCAATAAAATCTGCAAAAAAGTCCTTATCCTCTTTAAATCTTGCTCCAGAAACAAGTGAGTCTAAAAATTCAAACCCAACATTGTGTCTTGTAGCAATAAATTCATTGCCCATATTGCCAAGGCCTACTATTAGTTTTATTAAAGATATATCAAATTTGTTTTGTTCTAAATTATCCATATATTTCCTTTAACCTTACTAAGTTCTTAAACAAAGATGCTACTGTAATTGGGCCAATTCCTCCTGGAACCTTTGTATAGGCACTGCATTTATTAATTAGATCTTGATCATAAACAAAATCTCCCAAAACCATTCCATTTAAAGAAACGCTTGTTACATCTATTAAAATAGCTCCCATTTTAATATCTTTAGCTTCGATAATATTCGTAACTCCAGTAGCAGAAACTATTATATCTGAATTCAATGTAAGATCTTTTAGGTTCTTTGTAAACTCGTTAGCGATTGTTACTGTAGCATTAAATCTTGACAATACGATTGCCAATGGGTTTCCAACTAGATTGCTGTTATTTATTATTAAAATACTCTGCCCGTTCAAATCATTTGGATCTTTTGCTTGCGACAAGGCTATTAAAACAGCCTCCACTGCAGCAGGCATTATAGAGTTTTCATTGTAATTAAATGCACTTGCTAATGATGTTGTAGTTAAACCATCTGCATCCTTTCTATAGTCTATATTATTTAATATTTCAAATGTGTCATCTTCAAGATGTTTAAAAAGTGGTAATTGCACAACTATTCCATTAAAGGAGTCATCTGCATTTAATTGTGAGATTAAATTAATAATTTTATCTTTGGTGGAATTTTTATCAAATCTAAATATTTCTACAGAAATTCCTAATTTTTCACCATATGATTTCTTAAGATCAGTATATTTTTTTGAAGATTCATCATCATTAGCTAAAATAATAGCTAATTTTAAATTAGATAAATGTTTTGATTGTATGTCTTTATAAATTTGTAAAGATATATTTTTACCATCTATTGCCATATAGTTTTAAATTACCCCGCTAAAATACGGGGTAATTATCTCATAAAATGCAAGTTTTTAGGGTATTTATATTAGATACTCTTTTCTAATTTAATGGTTAGAGTCTTTTCGGTTTCACCACTTAAAACTTTAACATTTACAGTATCTCCAACTTTATATTTTTGAATAATACTAACTAGTGTATTTTCAGAATCAATTTTTTGATTATTAACTTCTAAAATCACATCTCCCTCTTTTAAACCAGCTTTGTCTGCTGGGCTATTAGGTACGATTGCAGTTTCTGTTGATAAATTGCCCTTAACTATTAACGCACCATAATCTACACTTAGTGACTTTTCTTTTTGTACAGATTCATCTACTAAAACATATCTTACCCCTAAAGCAGGTCTCTCAATTTCTCCTTTAGCATTAAGTTTAGAAATAAGGTCTTTAACAATATCTATTGGAATTGCAAAACCTATATTTTCTGCACTTGCAACAGCAACATTAACCCCAATTACATTCCCATTAATGTCAAGTAAAGGTCCACCGGAGTTTCCAGGATTAATACTCGCATCTGTTTGAATAACATTTTCAATTGATTCTTCGTTTGCACCTTGCGAATCAGATGCAACAATATCTCTACTTAAGCCAGATATAATTCCGCTACTTACTGTATTACTAAATTCACCCAACGCATTTCCAATTGCAATTACAGTTTGCCCGACCTTTAGCTCTGAAGAACTGCCTAAAGATAATGCAGTTAAATTTTCAACCCCTTCTACTTTTAAAAATGCTATATCAAGTATTGTGTCTCTTGCTAAAACCTTTGCCTCAACCTGTTTCCCGTCGTTAAAAACTACTGTATATGAGGCATCTTCATCTGAAACAACGTGCCTATTAGTTATTATCAATCCGTTTGAATCTATAACAAAACCAGAACCAGCTCCTACTTCTTGCAATTGCGAATTATTAGATTCTTGGTCTAGCCAGAAATCATTAAAATACCTGTTATTGTAGTATTTAGACACATCCTTTGAAACAACAATACTTACTACAGATGGAGTAGACTTATTAGCAACATCTATAATTGCAGATTGCTCATCGGTTACTTTAACTTCTTGAGTTATTGTATTTGCAAAATCTCCCAAAGATGATACACCGGAAAATCTAGCCCCTATTACCCCACCAAAAATACCGGCAAAACAAGAGAAAATTATTATAAATACACCACCAATAGCAAATATAAGATTTCTCATATGTTAATTTTAATAAATACAGTTTATTGTAAATCCGGTAATTTTATTCTGTCAAAAATTTCACTTAGATTTCACTTATTATGTATTGCAACACTTAATCTTAGCTTGCAAAAGTATCTAAACTTTCAATTGAAGGCTCAAAGTCAGTTTGATTTTTAGACTCATGTTGATTTTCGGCTTCAGGTTCTACATTGTTAACTTTATCATCTTGGATTTTTTGGTCATCTTCATCTGTTTGCAGTGGGTGAAAATCTCTATGAGCCTTTTCTGCAAATTTATCAGACGCATGTACGTATTTAGATGTAGTTTGCAATGAAGAGTGCCCCAATAATTTTTGAATTGCTGCAGGGTTTGCACCTTCTTCTGCAATATATGTTGCAAACCCGTGACGCAAACTATGTGCAGATGTTGGGACAATTATCCCCAGTTTTCTTCGGTAGTAGGCGATTTTCATTTGAATATAGTTTTGAGAAAGTCTTACAATATAAGGGTTTTCAGTTGCTTTTCTAGTTCCTCTAGTTGGGATAAACATAGCTGGGTAATCATCGACTCTATCATCTAAATATTCTTGAAGTCTTTCTATTGCCCTAGGTGTTAAATAAACAAACCTTTGTTTTTTTCCTTTACCTACTATATAAATTCTATCGTCAGATATTCTGCCATTAATCATTTTAATTTGGTCGCGATTAAGATTTACTACTTCAGAAATTCTCATTCCTGTTGAAAATATAAGTTCTAAAATCGCTCTATTTCTTTTTTGAACAATAATTTCATCTTCGTATTCTAATGGGCATTCAATAAGTTGAATAAGTTCATTTAGTTCTGCAACCTGCTTTTCTTTCTTTTCTGCCTTGATCATTTTAATAGCAGTTGGAGGTATTGGAATTGGTTTATCATTATCTACTAAAAATGTTAGGTAAGAACGTAATGCAGAAAGCATTCTATTTACACTTGCATCCGATAGTTGTCCTCTATACATAGCTTTTTTTACTTCAGATACATCTGTTTTGCTTTTAGCTACATCTGCTTCTGTAAGTTCATATCCTGCTTGGTATTTATGCAGTATTGGTATATAGTTTTGTTCTCTTAAAAAACCTTTAAATTCACTGATAGTTAGCTTTTCTATCTTTTCAAATGGGACCTCTAAATAATACAAAAATGCGCTAAATATTTCTAAATCTCGTGCGTAGTTTTCTAGTGTCTCTCGGGAATAGTTATTATTTTTCAGGTTAGAAAGGTACTCTCTTAGATATGGTAAGGAGTACGGGTTGAGTTTTTTAGAGCTGGTTTGAGTTATTACATCAGATTCTATATCCATACATCTAATATATCACAAAATTGTAGTTGTAAGGTTTTTGTAAGATTAGAGTGAGAAAATGTCTTCATGAATTTGTATTACGAGAGAAAAGAATACCGTAAATTTTATAAAAAAATAGGAAGAGTTTATTCTCCTGCTTTAAAGAGATGGGTTTATTTTACTTCTAAAGGGTTTAATCATTTGATTTATGATTCTAATAGAAAGGATAGGAGCATTAATGAACAGATATTAAAACTCTCACTTCTAAAATATGTAGTAAAGGCAATAAATGACAGCAAAGAGATTGAGCAAATTAGAATAATAGAGTATAAATTATCTAAACACTCACACAAAGTTAAGCACTACTCTTTAATATATATAATAGATAACAAGCATACTATAAGGATAGTTATTGAACGAATTGAAAACTATAAATATACTTTCTTAAGTGTTATGTTAAAGGATAAATAAAGCACCGAATAGGTGCTTTAAAATGTTAGTTCCCGGTTTCGATTTTATTCTATACTGGAGAAGGGACTTTCACCCACTAACATTACTATATTTATACCTCATTAAAGCTACAATGGTCAATAACTTTTTTTGAAACTGTAAGATTTGAGGTTACACTAATCTTTCTACATACATCTTTGCAATGTATTCCTTCAGGGAAATTCTTATTATTGAATTTGAGTTGTTTTTTATTTGCAAAGCAATATGCAAAGAGGATTCAGGGTCTATATGAGCATCACAAAAATGAACTTGAAAGCCAATATTTGCTAAGCTACCACGAGTTTCAATCCAACCCATATAACCTTTTGGCATTGTTACTTTCTCCAATGTGTAAGCTAATAGAAATTCATTCGGTTTCAAATCGTATCCCGAAGATATATCTACCTCTTCGTACTCAGCATCCTCTAAAGATTTTATATCGACTATTTCAGAAGTTAATCTTTTGCATATAGCTCCTAAATGAAGTTTTATTGCATTTCCTTTTAAAATGTCACTAGATCCTTCTATCAATAGTTGCTTATCTGCAATTAATTGTTTTAAAGATTGTTCAGACAGCATTTATTTTTGATAAACTTGAAAACTATATCTAATCTCAACATCATTTAACCTACATATTCTTTTCTTATCTTCTACCAATTTAAATTCTGCTGGGATTTCTGGAAAGTATCTATCACCTTCAACCTCTGCATCAATCATTGTAATATAAAGCTTATCTGCCATTCCAATTGTAGATTCGTACATCATTGCACCACCAATAATAAACATCTCATCACCACCCTCAGATTCTTTAGCAGCCTTAATAGCATCATCTAAATTTGTTACAACAATTCCACCAGGTACCTCATAATTACCTTGATCGTTAACAATAATATTAGTTCTTCTTGGAAGCAATTTATGCACTAATGGCTTTGTAGGGTCCCAACCTTTGCCAGGTTCAAAACCAGAAATTGATTCGTGAGTCTTAACACCCATAATTACAGGGTGACCACTAGTTACATTATTAAAGTGAGTTAAATCTTCTGAAATGTGCCAAGGGATCTGATTTTTATTCCCAATAACTCTATTTTTTGCCATGGCAACAATTATGCTAATCATATTTTTAGTGGTAATATTTAGAAATCAAATTATTATACACTAATTATTTTTCTATTTATGAGCAATACAGCAAACACAAACCCAGTAAAGAAAGATGATGAATTATTAGATGATCCAATGCTTAATCTTGATAAACAGGATGAGTCTGAAAATGAAGCAGATGGATATTTTGACGAAGATTTAGATACAAGCATGGATGATTTAGACTTAAGCTTTTTGGATGACGAAGAAGATAAAGAGGAGTAATTCTCTTTGTTAAAACTCTCAATTTACTAATGAAAATAGCAATTGTTGTTCCTCATATATTCATGAATCAGGAGATACTACCTGATGTTATTTTCTCCCCGGGATATTTAGCATTAGATTTAGCTGAGGGACTTCAAAAACTTGGTCATGTTGTTACTCTTTTTACGCCAGGAAAGGTAAATACTTCGGTAAAAAATATTAGTGCAGATTTATCTTTGTTTGAAAAAGAACTTGAATTCAGAAAAGATTCTTACATAGAACTCTTAAAAAAACACCCACTAGTATTTATTAATATGGCAAGACAAGTTCAATCAGAGATTATTAAAGACGCTTTTCAAAGAGCAAATAATAATGAATTTGACATTGTTCATGTTTATACTAACGAGGAAGAGTTAGCTTTGGTTTTTGCTGATTTTTGCAAAAAACCTCTAGTTTTTACACACCACGAACCTTTCAATTTCTCCGCAAAATACAGGAGCATTATGCCTAAATATAAGCACTTAAACTGGATTTCAATTTCAAGTTCTCAAAGAAAAAGCATGCCAACCGGGACAAATTTCCTACGGACTATTTACCATGGAATGGATGTTAATAAATTTGTCCCTTTAAAAAACCCTTCAAAAGATTATTTTGCATATTTTGGCAGAATTATAGAACCCAAGGGTGTTCATTTAGCTATAGATGCAGCAATAAAAGCTGGAGTTGAACTTAGAATTGCTGGTAAACATTATTCTGATTATGCTAAAGATAAGTATTGGTCTGAAAAGATTGAACCATTCGTTGACGGTAAGCAAATTAAGTATGTCGGTTACCTTAAAGAGAATTCTGAAAAGCAAGAATTTTTAGGTAATGCCAAAGCACTTATTGTGCCTTCAACATGGGAGGAACCTTTTGGAATGGTTATGATTGAAGCTTTAGCTTGTGGTACTCCAGTTATTGGAATTAAAGCTGGTGCAATTCCTGAGGTAATAGATGAAGGTAAAACTGGATTATTAGTTGAAAATGATATAGATGCTGTTGATACTTTAGTTAAAGCGATAAAAAACATAGTCTCAATAAATAGAGAAAGCTGTAGGAAAGTATTTGAGCAAAGATTCTCAATTGAGAGAATGTGCAAAGAACATTTAGAAGTTTATAAATCCTTAGTTAAATAATAACTAACGGAGCTTTAATAGCCTCGTGAGACTCATAATTCTCTAAAGTAAAGTCTTCTAGCTTAAAATCATCAATATTTTTAACATCTGGATTTAATTTGACCTTAGGGAAAGCAAATGGCTTTCTTTTTAACTGCTCTTTTGCTGCATCAAAATGGTTATAATAAATATGACCATCTCCAATAGTCACAACAAGCTCTCTGGCCTCGTAACCAGTAACCTGCCCAACCATCATCAACAATAAAGCATACTGAGCAATATTAAATGGTAAACCTAAAAATACATCTGAACTTCTTTGATACAACTGCAACTTTAACTTCTCTTTTGTAACATTAAATTGAAAGAAAGCATGGCATGGTGGCAAACGCATTTCTGATAACTGAGCTGGATTGTGTGCTGTGACTATCATAGCTTTAGAATTAGGCATTGTTTTAATCTCTTCAATAATATTTTGAAGTTGATCTATCTCTTTGTATTGTAAAAATTCTTTAGGCGTTTGCGCATTTGCACTTTTACCTGTTCTAGAATCTACAAAAGTTGGCCACTTTCTCCATTGAGAACCATAAACTGGACCTAAATCACCATTTTCATCTGCAAAACCGTCCCAATAAAATATCTTGTTTTCATTTAATTTTTTAATATTAGTATCTCCAGAAATAAACCAAAGCAACTCATTCACTAGCATTTTAAAAGGCATCTTTTTGGTTGTTAGTAAGGGGAATCCATGTCTTAAATCAAACTTCATTTGATACCCAAACATAGATCTAACACCATGAATACCTCTTGTTTTCTTACCCTTTCCATCCTTTAAGATAGAATACATTAACTTTAAATATTGAAGTTCTGGATGTGTCATATTTTGTAGTTAATAGTTAAAGTTCTAAAATTTTTATAGTTTAAGGAATAAATCTGCGGACAGTTTTACCTGCCATTTCAAACATTTTTATAGCATAACCATCAGAATGATCTTGAGAATATACTATCTCTTGTATACCACTCCTTAAAAGCATACGAGAACAAGTTGGGCATGGTAAAACATTCAAGTAAATTGATGTACCTAATAAATCAATTTTTTCTTTGTTTGATTTTAAGATTAATTCGACCTCTGCGTGATTTGTATCGTAAAAATTTGAATCGCCTGGTGCTACATAGTATTTCTCACGTTCTGATCCAAAATGTGCACTGTATGTCTCGTATGGTATCACTGTATTATGAGCAGTTAGTAATACTTTTCCATCGTTAACAAGTGCACTGGCAATTTGATAGTTCCAATCAAATGATCTTTTAGACTCCTCTTTCAAAATTTCAAAAATCTCTTTATCTGTGTAGATTTTATTTTCTTCAAAAATCGTTCTAGCTGAATACTCTAGGACTATCTTTTCTGCATACTCTTTTGCTTCTAATTCGTTTACAAATGGGCTTATTAATTTATATTCTGTTTTCTTGTTAATTAATTGCCAAATTTCTGGGTTGAAATGAATTGCTTTATGCCAAGATCCATTAATCAATATAACTAAGGAAAAATCTAACTCTTTAAAAATGTGTTTTAAATCTCTTTGATAATATTCTAGTAAATAGACATTTTTACTCTCTTCTAAAGTTTCTTCTATAACTTTCTTAGATAGGGTTTTAAACTGAATACTTCCTTCCAAACCATTAATGTATTCATCTTTTAAAACACCCCAAATTAATTTTCTCTTTTCAGCTAACTTTGCTAGCTGTGCTATCTTTTTGGTAGATATATCTCTAGAACCTTGTATAAATATAGGTTTTAACTTTGATAATTCCTCCTTTTTCTCATTTGAAATTTTATTCCAATCGTAACTTTTCATTTTGAAAAATGTTGAATAAATGTTGTCTGTAAAGCTTCAGAAACTCTTTTATTGTTTCTAATATCATCTAAACTCAACCATACAAAGCTTTCGCAATCATCACCGGGTATTAGTTTAGTCTCATCAACAGAATAGTTAAGTAAGTATGTGTTCCAAACAAATTGTTTATAGGTAGCAATTTTCTTATTCAAATGAATAGACTTAGAGACATAGTTTAAACTGGACACTCTGGACGCGAGAAGTTTTAAGTCCGTCTCTTTGATTTTCAAACCAGTCTCTTCAAAAACTTCTCGCTTTAAGTTTTCTTCAAAAGGTTTAGTAAAATCATTTACATGACCACCTGGTAAGGTCAAATAATCTGGATGAAATTTATATTCTGGCTTTCTTTCTTGAAATAAGAACTTACCCTCTTTATTTTGGATTATTACATCACAAACTACTGGCAAACTAACACTTGCACCATATTTTTTTTCAAATTTATATTTATCTTCAATAAATTCCTTTGCTTGGTCTTTATACATTTGAACATTCTCTAAGGGAGTATATTTCAATTCTCTGAAATTCCAGTTACATAAATCTTTTGCATCAAAAGGAATTAATTGCATATGCAAATGGTCACTTACAGTCATTTGACCTGCTTCTCCCCCTTCTCTTATTAAGTTCCACATCGCTTTATGACCATGAACTTTTTTAATTAACTTTTTACCAAGGTAAGATAACTTACGCATCGTTTCCCATTCTAAATCTGTTAACTCTTTTGGCGAGGAAACATGCTTTCTTGGGATAACCATCATCTGTCCATCAATGTAAGGGTAAAGGTTTATTGTCAAAACAACACCGTTTTCTTCGTGAAGAATGTATTTATCTTTTAGATCGCAAAAAACACATTTGCCAACATTCTGCCAAATACCACCATACCAATCTTTTGCCCGTGCATTTTTATATAGCTGTTGCTTTTCATCTTCAGTTAAATGTGATGTGACTTTGTTTACCTGCTTTTCGTTAGACATATTACTCTTTTAAAGGGTCTTTTCTAAGTTCCATAAAATCTTTAAAAATCTCACCTAAATGGCCACCAATTGCTCTTTGAATAATCTTTGTAGTAGATAATTTTGTTGATTGCCTATCTACAACTAAAACTTCCCCTCCGTATTTAACTACTGTTTTATATTCTTTTGATTCTTTATATTCACTTGTCCAATCTTCTTTTACAGTTACATAAACATCTGGCTTTAGTAAACCTAAAGTTGGCTGGCAAGATGGTTCTGGTAATATGGTTACAAAATCAACAGATCTTAAATAAGTAAGCATCTCTGCTCTGATCTTTTCGTCTAAAATTGGTTTATTTGGCCCTTTAACCTTTCTAATAGCCTCGTTAGAACTTACCCCAACCACTAAAATATCACCCTTGCTTTTTGCCTCTTCTAAATATCTGCACTGCCCAACATGCAATAAATCCCAACTACCTGCAGTAAAGACAATTTTCTTATCTTTCTCTTTCAATTTTTCGTTTAAAGTCATTAAATCGCTTTGATCTATAAGACGTTTTTTCCATGCAGAAGCCATAAAAAGTGGGTAAAAGGTAATTACTAGAAATATATTCTAAAGTAAAAGGCGTAGACTGTCGATAAACCCTATAGAAGAAGTCTTGTATCTTTTAGTACTTTAACTGTTCTATTAAAATGCTCGTTTTGGTTCAAATATTCGTACGGGTTATGTTTTAAAAACTTATAAAAATCATAAATTAAATATAGTGCTACAAGTTCATTCAAGTATTTAAAGCTATCAAATTTGTAGTTCCCATTCTTAATATATCCAGACTTTAAAAAATACTTTCTAATCTTTTCTTCAGATTTATATTTACAATCTACTATTAAAAAGGCCATTGTTCTTGCAATATCAAATAATGGGGAACCATAAGATGCTTTTTCAAAATCTAGTATTCCTGAAATTCTTGTTGGGTTATATTCAAACAAGATATTTCCACGAACAAAATCCATGTGTAAAATCGTAGATTTATTTGAACTTTCTACATCATTGATAATCTTTTCTGATTGTTTTAAGAGATTATCAAAATTTATTTCAATGTTTAATTTATTTTTTAATGCAACTTTAACATTATCATTTTTAAAGTAATTATCTACCCTACTAAGTATCACCTTAAGCACTTCCGCCTCTTTAACGAGGTTTTGTGAAGGCATATTTTTACCATGAAAATGTATTTTGTTAAGATATTGACCAAGCAATTTTAAATGATCCATACTGTAAGATTCCCAAGGAATAGTTGACCCAGGAAGGTAGTTATAAATGCATGCGTAGTAATTTTCAGTTAGTCTTAATATTTTTCCTATTGGATATCTTACAGGCAATCCAGATTTATGCATTTCTAAAGAAACTTTATTTGCAGATTTAATTTTTTGCAAAATGCCAAGCTCCCTTTTATATAAAATCAAATTAATTAGCTCACCATTCTTACATGTAACTAAATATGAAGAATTTCTATACCCTTTTTGAGCAGCGGCAATATTTATAAAATCAAATTGATACTTTTCAAGAATCAATTTTAGAATCTCATCCATATAGTTATTTTTCGATTGAATATTTCAAGGATATCATAAATAATGTATTTTAATCATTCAAAGATAATCTATTAAACCTTCTTTATGATCTGAAGTATCTGACAACACAAACTCAAATTCCCAAATAATTATTATTTTTATACTATGAACCCTAAAATTAAGAAGATCCTAGATAATGAAAAGAAAAGACAATCAGAAACACTAGACTTAATTCCATCTGAAAACTTTACGTCCCCTGCAGTTAGAGAAGCTGTTGGAAGTATTTTTATGCATAAGTATTCCGAAGGGTACCCTGGTGCTAGATACTACGAAGGTAACGAATTTATAGATCAATTAGAAAATCTTTGTATAGAAATGGCTTTAAAAGTATTTAAAGCACCAAAAGGTTGGTCTGCAAATGTACAACCATATGCAGGTTCAAATGCAAACCTGGCTGTTTACAATGCCTTATTAGAACCAGGTGACAAAATCTTAAGCATGTATTTGCCAGATGGAGGTCACTTATCGCATGGCTGGAGTTATATTCCAACTAAAGATAGAACCGAACAAGATAAAGAAGATATGGCAACTAATATGACTTATAGAGGTGGTAATGTAAAAATAAGTATAGTATCTAAAATTTTTAATGTTGTTCAGTACAAAACTGATTCTAAAACCGAAGTTTTTGATTATGACTTTATAGAAAAACTAGCTATAGAAGAAAAGCCCAAAATGATTATTACAGGTGGGACTGCATACCCAAGAGGGATAGATTACAAAAAAATCAGAAAGATTGCAGATAAAGTTGGTGCTATTTACCTCTCTGATATAGCTCACGAGGCAGGTTTAATTGCATCAGGTGTAGTTGAATCTCCAGTTGGAATAGCAGACGTAGTTACAATGACTACTCACAAAACTTTAAGAGGCCCTAAGGGAGCCATGATACTTATGAAAGAAGAATTTGTTGAAAAAATTAATAAATCTGTAATGCCAGGCATGCAGGGTGGTCCACACAACGGAACTATTGCTGGTATTACACAAGCTTTATTTGAAGCAGACACACGAGAATTTAAAAAGTATTGTAGCCAAATATTAAAAAATGCAAAAGTTCTTGCAACTGAGTTATCTAATTACGGATTAAGAATTGTCTCGGGTGGTACAGATAAGCACCTTGTTTTAATAGATTTAAAATCAAGCCGTGATATTGGAGGTAAGTATGTTTCAAGAGCATTAGCCTATGCAAATATTATAAGCAACATGAATACAGTACCATACGAATCTGGATCCCCTTTAAATCCAAGCGGCCTAAGGATTGGATCACCAACATTAACAACTAGAGGAATGAAGGAAAAAGAGATGAAGCAGGTTGCTAAATGGATTAACGAAGTAACAGATATTGCAGTAGATTTAAAAGCAAAATCCATAGACTTTTCACAATTTGATGTACTTGCAAGTAAGGATTCAAGAATAAAAGATGTCAAAAAGAATGTAATATCTTTTGCTAAGAAATTTCCTTTAAGCTTTTAAAACATGAGTTTAAAGTAGCCCAACTGTGTTGGGCCACTTTTTATGTTTGTATTTTACCAATTATAACTTACTGGATAGCTTGCATAACTTGTTGGAAAGTAGTAATTGTAACCCACAATTAAATCAAAAAAGTTATTTAACTCTGTCTGATTATTAGAACTATAAGATTTAAAATTTAAACTTGTTGCATCTTGAGATGAAGTTAGTTTGTATACCCGATTGTTAAAGCTAAAGACATAAACATCTGAAGTCCAGTGATAGGATGGGTAAGATGCAGGGTAAGAGCTACTTGACGTGTAAGAAGTAGGTATTTCAAAGTACTTGTATTCAAAACTTATTTTAGTTGCAGGAACCTCTATTGAATCAATAATTAATTTTTCTTCAAAAGATTCAAAACTAGTGTATTTATCTTGCAAAAGTGAAGCAATAAGGTCATCTTTAGTAACCGAGATATCGTAAATATCTAAATTAATATAGTCATAGCTCTCAAAGTTAACACGTCTATAAAGATTAATAGATGATTCTGGGTTAATATTATTATTTGTGACCATATATAAGTAAAAATCGTCACCTTCTACACTTGTAGGGTAAAACTTTCTGTCTGTTAAAAATCCTGAGTTTGCTAATTTAGGGTATGCACTTGGTATTGAAATGCCACTTACAACATAACTACTATCATTTAAAAGACTAGTATTACTTGTTGCTAAGTAATTTTTAAATATACTTTTAATATTATCTTCATTAAACAAATCCCAGTAACCTGTGTAGTCAATAATTTTAACTGCAACATTGTAATTAAATTTAAACTCTCCGTTAACATCTGCTAGCTTTACTAATGAAGTTTTTATAGAAGAATTTGTAGTACTTATAAGATTTGAGTCACTAACCTCATTTAAGAAAGATTGATATCTTAGAATGCTGTAGGTATTTTTATCTGCATAAATTATATTTACTATTTTTACAGCATTAGGTATTTCATTTTCAGAATCAGAACTTAGCAAGCCGTAGCTACCATCACAAAAAGTATAATAATTTGTTTGAATTTTGTAAGTATCTTTACCATCAATTTTTTCTTCTCCAATAAATGTATAGTAACTGTTATCTAAGTATTGATTCGCATAAGATGCAGGGTAACTTAAGTACTCATCTTGTACATAGCCTTCGTAAGGTTCGTAAATTGCTTTAATCGCATATTCTCCACCATTATATTGATAAGATTGTGATTGAATATTAGAATAATCTGATATATTTATTTGAAACAGACCAGATGTATTAGACGTTACGTAGCTTTTGTTAACAGAACGATTTTTTTCAAAATATTCTGTAAAAGTATAATTATAGTTACCATCAAAATAGTTCATTAAGGATGAGTTTTGCCCGCCTTCAAAGTTACCATTATTTAAATTACAAGCTTTATAAGCTGGCCCCGTTTTATAGCTATATTCACTGATTCTATAGTTGTATTTAGTAAGATCAGGAGTTTGACTTGGAGTACCAAATGGAGCACTTTCATTAGGTACATTTGAATCTTTAGAATCTTTAATAGTTTCTTCTAAAATAGCAGATGGGTTATTTTTGATTATTTCATCTATAACTTTTGTTTCTTCTGCATTTGAGAGTTTTGGAGTTTTAGGTACAGATAATATTAGAAGTACTGCAGAACTTATAACAATTAAAGAAATAAATCCAAAGAGAATATAAATAAATAATCTATTTTTTTCATTTCCAAAAAATGCTAGAAGATCTTGTTTAATATTTTCCATATTCTTCTTTAAAATATATTACTACTGATATATTATTGTATATATAAGTGTACTATTTTTTGCAATATAATTATAGATTTGTGTTAATCAATCTAAAATTTTATGTTGAACTTTAACTTATTCAATAAACGGACTTCTGAAACTAGACCTCCTACCAACGAATACCGCATGCGACTTTTATCACAACTAAATAAGCGACAAAGTAAAAACACTAAACTTATTCAAAGAATAGGGTTTTTAAGCTCTAATGACAAATTTACATACTATGACCCCTTAAAAGAGACTCGTTATGAAATACCAAGAGACCATCTACTAGACATAGATAAATCAATCATTAGTGTTTTTGACAATTTTGTTAGAAATCATATTGATCAAAGAATGGTAATCGAAATTGAGAATTTTACTATTCAAAAAATTGAACGATCGTTTAATGATAGATCTAGGGCGATTTTAGCCTATATTGGGTATGATATTTCATACGCAGAAATAAAGTATATTCTTGATTTAGCTATGCATACAATAAACTCAAATATTGATCCAAAAAGTTTAAGTTTAAAAGACTTGCTAAGTGTAAGATTATTAGCATCTTTTATCGATGATTATGCTAATATTTTTACAATCGATAATATTTTGAAAAAATATTTTAATGTTTCAAGTAATGAGTTTCTACCCTCTCAGAAATATAGTATTTATGACTTTAAAAATAGGTTAGATGTTATGGAAAGAAATGCTGAGCTTTATAGGGTAAGTGTTTTTCAAACTTTCAAGGATAAGACAGATAAATTGCAATAACTATATCTACTTAAAAAGAACAAGATTGTTTAGATTTATTGAAATTATTGACCCCACGGAGAATCGAACTCCGCTTTCCAGGATGAAAACCTGGTGTCCTAACCGATAGACGATAGGGCCAAATTGAAAGCATTGAATTATACGTTTTTTTTAAGAATTCCTCAAGATTAATTAATTATCCATGAGTTATTTAACAATCCTCCTTCAAGATTATTAATATAATCCCATAAAGCTTCGTCCGCTACTTCTTCAGATAATGTATAAGCCGATTCAAAATAATCAAAAAATGGAATTTCTAAGAGTTCTTCATCTTCTAGTGTATCGAATGATCTTTTAAGAGATTGAGTATCTTCAAAATAAAAGTGAACTATTGCATATAATAATTGTGCTAATAGAAGGTTGAATGTAGGAACTACCTGATTATTTTGATTATTAAAGCCTTCTATCGCAGCTTTTAATGGAGAAATGGTTTCTGGAGTAAGGCTTTCTGACTCAAATATAGATCTAAGAATATTTTTTACTTCTTTAATCTGTTCCTCAGAAAAATTAAATCCATTTAAAATGTCTGAAATCAAAATACTTTCTAGTTGTTGCTCTCCTGCTTCTTTTCTAGTAAATAACGTATTATCCATCAATTGAATATTTAAAGATATTGCGCTAATTATATATCATTGATGTGAAAGTATGATAACTTACTTTATCAAAACCTCTCTACCCTTTGGAATATCTGAAAGCCTATCTCTTACAACATAAAACTTATCTCCCTCTTTAACTGCAGAATCTATTTTAAAAGTAACTACATCACCTTGTGCCATAACTTTTGAAGGTTTATCGTTAACCATAAATTCAGGAATTTTGCCTTTAACTACACCAGTTTTAGGGCCAATAATTAAGAATTCTTCTTCTGATTCAACTTCATCTTTTGCTTGAATAGCAATTTGAACAACATTAATCTTAGGATAGTATTTCTCAACAGTACCAATAGCATATTTTTCTTTTGTTGCCTTACTACCATGAACACCAGACCACTCATCCATCTTTCTACCCATATAAAAACCCTCTGTAGTACCTCTATTAAACACAGTCTTTAAATCTCTATTCCATTGAATAATGTTTTCAGATGTATATGTTCCATCTTCAAGGCTTTTTAAAGCATTTTTGTAAGTTTTAATTACTGTATCTACATAATCTGCAGACCTACCTCTACCCTCAAACTTTAAAACACTAACCCCGGCATCTACAAGTTTATCTAACATACCAATAGTACATAAATCACTAGAACTCATAATATAGTTATTGTCTACAACAAGCTCTTTACCAGTATCAATATCTGTTACCTTGTATCTTCTTCTACAAATTTGAGTACACCTACCTTTGTTTGCAGAGGTGTTATAACAATACAAACTCATAGAACATCTACCACTAACCGCGACACACAATGCACCATGTGCAAAAACTTCTATCTCTATCAAATTACCCTTTGGGCCTTTAATGTCTTGAGTTTTAATCTCCTCACAAATCTCTTTAACCTGTTCAATAGTAAGTTCTCTGGCCAAAACTAATCTATCAGAAAACTTAGAATAAAATTTAACACTTTCAATATTAGAAATAGATAATTGAGTAGAAATATGAACCTCCAAGCCAACTTGGTTAGCATAAGCAATTGTAGCCATATCTGCTGCAATAACTGCATCTATCCCTACTTTTTTTGCTGTTTCAACAATGGTTTTCATCTCTGCTACCTCTTGATCGTAAACCAAAGTATTAAGTGTTAAATATGCCTTTACATTATTTTCGTGGCAAATTTTAACAATCTCTGGCATGTCTTCATTTGAAAAATTTGCCGCAGCAGTTGCCCTCATGTTCATGTCTCCAATACCAAAATATATTGCATGGCAACCGGCGTTTATAGCAGCTTGTAAAGATTCAAAAGAACCGGCAGGGGCCAAAATTTCTATATGTGATGTTTTCAAAATCATTTGGAAAAAAGTATTAAGAATTATAGCTCTAATAAGTAATACAGTCACTTGAAAAGTGATATAACCTTCACGCTAACTTCACCAAAATTAGTTATAATCAACAGTATGAAAATCTTATATATAGAAGACGAAGAAAATATAGCAAAACCAGTAATAAGGGTTTTAAGATCAAGAAACTATCTTGTAGATTATGCAATGGATGGCAAAAAAGGTTTAGCCATGATTTTAGAAAATAATTATGATTGCATAGTTTTAGATTTGAATTTACCCGAAATTAACGGCATAGATATTTGCAAAAAAGCTAGAGAATCGGGAATTGCTACACCTATTTTAATGCTTACCGCCAGAAGCCAAATATACAACAAGCTTGAAGGGTTTGATGTTGGTACAGACGATTACTTAACAAAACCATTTGACTTACAAGAGTTATTAGCAAGAATTAATGCTTTAATAAAAAGAGGAAGCCCTAACAAAAACACCGAGCTTAAGGTTGGGAATTTAGTTTTAGACACTGGTAAAAATCAATTAAATGAAGGCGAAAAAATATACAATTTAAGTAATAAGGAGTGCGCAGTTTTGGAATATTTGATTTTAAATAAAGGTAGGGCTGTTTCTACAGAAGAACTTTTAGAACATGTTTGGGATACAAATATGGATCTTTTTACAGATACCGTTAAAACACATATAAAAACATTACGTAGCAAGATGAATGGGAATGGAGACTTAATTAAAACAATCAAAGGGAAAGGTTACCTAGTAGAATAGTTGTATAGTTTAGATTAACTAAAGTTAAAAAAGTTGCTGTTTATAATATATGAATTTTTTTAAAAGCTTAAAAACAAAATTGATAATACAAATCTCACTTTTAGTGATTATTTCAACTGTGTTTGTACTTATTTTTGTAAACCTAGTAACACAACAAAAGCCAAATAAAGACCCAATACCTGTTACTGTAGATACATCTTTAAGTTGGAGTCAGCAAAGAGCACAAATTCAAGCTCAAATTCAAGAAAGCATTCAAGAAGAGCGTAAAGAAAATGCCTTAAGACTTTTAACTGCATCTTTAATTGGAATCTTTTTTCAAGTTATATTTACATCTGCCGGAACATACCTGTTAATTCGTAAAGAGCTAAAACCATTGGCTGATCTAAATAAGACAATGGAAGATATTAATGAAAAGCTATTATATCTCCAAATAAATGCAACAGAAGATACAAGTGAAGAGCTTGCACAATTAATTGGCAATTTTAATAAGATGATGGCAAGGTTAGATAAAGCATTTAAATCTCAAAAACAATTTGTAGAAAATGTATCTCACGAAGTTAAAACGCCGTTAACTGTAATAAGAACAAATCTTGAATCTATTATTTTAGATAAACATATATCAAAGTCAGATTTAGACGAGGCTATGCATAGTTCTATAGATTCAATTAACTTTTTAAATAACCTTGTAGAGGACTTAATGCTTTTATCGTTTTTAGACAAAGGTGATATTAAAAAAGAAGAGATAGATTTAAAGGTATTATGTGAAGATATTATAGAAGAATTAAACACATCCGCAAAAGCAAATGAGATAAACTTAAAATTTGATGTTGGTGTAGATAAAAAATACTTGGTTAGCGCAAGTGAAATTTTGTTAAAACGAGCAGTCTCTAATTTAGTTGAGAATGCTATTAAATACTCTTATAAGAAAAGTGATGTTGTTATAGCATTAAATGATAATGGCAATAATATTGAATTATACATTACAAATACAGGGGAACAAATATCAGACGAATTTAAAGATAAGATTTTTGATAGATTCTTTAGAATAGACAAATCGAGATCGAGATCAACCGGAGGGTTTGGTTTGGGTTTAGCAATAACTAAAGAGATTATTGAAGCTTTTGGTGGCAAAATTGCTGTAAACACTAAAAAAGACAGTAACACTTTTACAATTTCTCTTCTAACGCAAAATTAAATTAACTAACTAGACTCAATAATTTTGTTTTTCAAAACTTAAGTGATATTATCCTTCAAATTAATAACTATATGGATAATAAACTAAAAGGTGCTATAAGAATCTTTAAGAAAAGATTTGAAACTATATACATAGAAGACGAACCTATTTATTTACAGCTCTTAATTTGTAGTCTAATTGCCGTGGCTCAAAGTAGGCCATTAAATATCGTCTATCCTGCAACAAGTATCGATTTAGAAACTCACCCAGAATTAGAGGATGTAACTTTTGATGGAAGTTCGTGGAGCGGGTATAAAATATTTATAAGGGATGGTAAAGAAATTAAACCAGCAGAATTATTTGCATTAAGTAACTATAATGATTTAGATGAAGAGTATGTATCTCGGATTAGAATTTATATTGGCAAAGCTAAAGATACTATTTACGATATAAAATTATTATATAAAGATAGTAAATACGTAGGTATAAGCAGTGTTAGATATCAAAGCCCGAATGAACCTATAGAAATTCCTATTCAAAATGCCAATTTGTTTATAGATGCTATTAAAGAGTGGGAAATTTACACTGATAAAGAATTTGAGGCTGTAACTTCTAAACGGCTACAAGAATCCTAAGTCTTACAATTAGACGTTTTATTCTGTTGTTAATTGTTGATAACAATACCAACCCTATAGTATAATATAAACATGACAAGACCATTACCAAAAGAAAAAAGTGTCTCAAGAAGAGAGTATCTTGAGAGAATGGAATTTGACGAAGATGTATGCTTAGAAGATATCTATAGGAGGTATAGACTACTACTCAATCGATATAACACGGGTGATATAGAAGCTGATGAATTTGCAGAGATTGAAACAGCATTTGTTTTTCTATCGCATCAGATTCTCAAAGTCAATTATTTTGACATATTAGGACTACCTACAGACATAAATGATGATGAACTAATAAAAGAAACATACCTTCTTTTACTAAATAAATCAGATAACATTAGCAACGAAATACTTAGGGCAAGCTATGTAGATAGGTTACAACAAGCATATCAAGTGCTTAGAAATCCGAAAATGAGAGCTTATTACAGATCTACTTTATCTTTAGAAACAAGTAATACTAGACCTGATCAGCATGGACAAAACTTATTTGCAACTCATGAAGATAAAACAAGTGATTACGAATCTATAGATGCTATTGCAATTGTAAACTCAAATTCTTCAAACAATCTTATTAAGGAGCTATTTGAAGAAAGGTATCGTAGTGATTTGGTACCAGAAATCCTATTATATTTAATGGTTAAAAAGATAAAAAGACAAGAGCCATTAAATAACGAATATCAATTTCAGATTGTTAAAATTATCAAAAAATATAATCTTTCATATCGTTTAATTCATGATACTCTCCACAATAAGTTCGAATCTGGGGTATTGAAAGTTAATAAAAGACAACTTAGAGACTTCACGATTCTGATATATAAACTTAGTACAGAAGGATATATACCATAAATCTTCACCCTAAATTCACCATAGCTCACATATTGTATACATTGATGGTACTAGAATGCCATTAATATTAATTATTTATATTCACAACTCCTTAAAAGATACTACAAATCTTCCTTAGATTTAAAAGTTACCTAATAGAATTCGAGAGGTGCATAGTTTTTGTAAAACAGACACTATCCTTAGAAAGAAATTAGTTAGAAAGCCTTGGAAATCCGTTCCAACCCAACTCTACAAAATACTCCTTGTGCCCGGCAATCTCTTTGTTAACAATATTAACCTCCAGCATAGAGCCTTTATCTGCTAAATAAATACCTTTCATACCATCAAACACAAAATTGCCTAAAGAATAGTAAATAAACTTATCTTTGTAGGTCTCGTATGTCTGAACAACATGCGGGTGAGAGCCAACAACTAAATCTGCACCATTATCAATAAAAAACCTTGCCCACTTTTTTTGATCTGCATTAACAAGTGTTGTGTATTCTTCACCCCAATGAGGGAAAACTATTTGCAAATCAGAATTATCTTGAGCATCTTTTAAGGATTTCCTAACAAGCGTTTCATCAAAGTAAGCACTTCCACCATGGTAATCATTAATATCTGTAACCCATCTTTCAATATTGTTTAAGCCTATAAATGCAATTTTTATATTCTTATATTTAACATAAAAAGGTTTATATGCATCTGTAAAAGTTTTCCCAGCACCAAATGAGCCAACTCCATTATTATTTAGTAAGTGAATAGTTTCTAGCAATGCATCTTCACCATAATCCATAGAGTGATTATTGGCTAAGCTTACAATATCGATTCCGGAATCTGCAAGGTTTTTAGCAGATTCTATTGGAGCTTTAAAATTATAGCCTTTAGAAGCGCTATATCCTGTATTCAAATTAGCAATAGTGGTTTCTAAATTACCCACTACAATGTCATAATCTTTAAATTTATTTTTAACATTTACGAATGGATCGTTACCATATTTAATAGATTGACCTATTGACCGAGCCAACATAATATCCCCCACAAAAAGAATTTTTATAGAGTCAGATTCTGGTTTACTAAGATTAGAAATTATTAACTCATTGGTAGAAAGTATATCTTGAGTACGCTTTATAGAATTATTTACTAAATTTCCAGATGGTATAAATAGTATAGTAAAGAAAATTACTACACTAAAAATAAATCCTAAAGTTAATACAGGAATCTTATATTTTTTATGCAATCCCCTCTTTAAACTTTTCAAACGTAAAGCCCGGGACAATTTCTTCTTCGTAATCATCTTTACTGTTTCTTTGAATAATTCTAATTGATAAATCAGTTGTAGGAGCTATTAATCTACCTCCATCCATCTTTAATTGCATAAGTAATGACTCTGGAATTTTATCAATAGCAAATGCTATATGAATACCATCAAACGGCGCTTGGTTAACCAAACCTTCTAAACCATCTTTATAAACATACTGAACATTTTGAACAAGTTTTGGATACTTTTGAATATTTGATCTAGCCTGCTCCCAAAGCCATTGAACACGTTCTAAAGAATACACTTTCCCATTTTCACCTACAATAAAACCTAAAACTGCTGCACTATAACCGGTGCCAGACCCTATATCTAAGTACTTTCCACCCAATTTAGGTTGTAATAAAGCTATCATTTGTGCAATTACAGTCGGCCTTGATAACTTTTCGTTAAAGCCAATATCTAATTCTAAATCGTTATAAGCTTTGCTTTTTAAAAGTTCTGGTACAAAATCAGATCTATCTATTTGGGTAAATGCATTAATTATTAAAGGATCTTTAAGAATTGGGTCTTTGCCAGTAGACATAATGCTTACCAAATATTCTTTGGTCCATTTAAAAACACTACTACCGTTCATTTTTTAAAATATAATCAATAATATTTTGGGCAGTAGGCAATGCGAATTTACCGGCCGACAAACCATCTATTGGATCACCATCTGTATTGCCCAACCAAATACCAATAGTATATTCACCATTAGTTGCAATTGCAAATATATCTTTCATATTAGATGTATCACCTAATAATATTTTAAAATTATCATAAGTTATTGCGTTTTGATTAAAATATTTTTCAAATTCTGAATTTTTAAAATCTACAACTTGAACATCAGTTTTTATAAAACTAGAGGAATAACCATTCAAGAATAAATGATATATTTTTGATAGATCATAAATAGAAACTTCACAACCTTCATTTAAAAGATTTTCATTGCACAGGTTACTTGCAGGCACTGTTGTGAGAGCTCTTAAATACTCTTCAAAATTTGTGTATATATCTAAGTCAGATAGTTCATTATTACTACCTTTAACTTCTAATTGAAAATATTTAAATAAAGGACCAAGAGAAGATCCCGGTTGTCTTAAACCTAATGCACTATTAAATTTACCATTTATTGAATCGTCAAAGTAATTTTGGCTACCAATCATTACCTTTAATTCATTTTTATTAAAAATCACCACAGCTCCATTATTAAGTTTTGTTAAATTTGCAATTTTTATATTATTTTGTATTAAGCTTAAAATATCTGAATGCATTTTGTAGTTGTATGTTGTGCTTAATGAATTATCTGATGTATTATTTCCCGAACTTGAATTTAAAGTATCTTGAACAAATTGAATAAAGTGCGGAGCCCTAACCTCTATAGGTTGCAAATTAAATTCTAGGTTTTGAGAATATGCATCTATTGACTCTTGGTAAGTTATATATTTCTCTTCTAGCATTGCTTGCAAAACTTGAGCTTGTCTTTTTTTACCTTTTTCTAAGTTTCCATTAGGGCTATAAACTCCTGGCCATTGTGGAATGCCAGCTAAATACGCACATTCAGATAGGTTTAAATCTTGAACTTTTTTACCAAAATAATTTTCGCTTGCAGAACCAAGTCCATAATTTAAATCTCCAAAATAAACATTATTTAAATACATTTCTAGAATTTGATCTTTTGAATAGTAGCTATTTAATTTAACTGCATAAATAATCTCCTTTAATTTATCTACAGCACTTCTGTTATAAATATTATTGTAGTAATTTTTAATAACTTGTTGAGATATGGTGCTTCCACCACCTAGTGAGCCATTAGAAAAGAATGATATAGTAAGTCTACCCAAACCTTTAAAATCTAAACCTATATTTGATTTAAATGTTCTATCTTCAATTGCTATTAATGCATTTTTACAATCAAGAGGCACATCTGAAATTGTTACTGGAGTATTTTTAACAGCATTATCTTTAGATATTTCCCAAAGCAAGGTATTATTTTCATCAAATATTTTTACAGATGATGTTTCAAATCTAATTTTTGAAGGATCAAAATAAACATAGTTAGCAATTACATAACTTGTAAAAAACAAAATAAAGATTATTAAAACTCCAAATAATAATTTTATATTGTTAGTATTACCTAATTTTATTTTTCTCATTTTTTCTTTGGTATAATGGTCCGAACAAAATATTATATTGGAAATCTTTCAGTAAAGCTATTGATGTATTTCCTTAAATAAATTTATTATGAGCAGCCTTAAAACAGAATATATAAAATTTACACTTAGTAATGGCATAAAGTGCATATTATATCCTAGAACAGAAATTCACTCTGTGAGTATCTCCGCAAAAATAAACGTCGGCTCGCTAGATGAAACTAAAGAAACAAACGGTATATCACATTTACTTGAACACTTAGCTTTTGATGCTACCAAAGACTATGACTCTTGGGAAAAACTAAACACTTACATGAACAGCTTTTCCGGAAGTTCTAATGCATATACATCAGATGATCACACAAAATATTATGCAACACTACCCTATCAATATTTAGAGGATGGTATTAAATATATCTCCCAAGTATCTTTGTACCAATTATTTAATGAATCTGATGTTAAAAAAGAAGTAGATATAATTTTAGACGAAAAAGTCAGATACGATGATTCAATAGAATATCAAGTTCAAATGGAAGTTTTGAAAAATAGATTTGAAGATAATGATACATGTTTTAGCAGAGATCTTATAGGTACTGTAGAAAATTTAAAAAGTTTTACTAAACAAACTGTAGAGGACCATTTTAACAAGCATTATGTTCCAGAAAATATTGAAGTTTATTTAGTTGGGAATTTTGATATAGCAAAAGCTACAAATTTACTAGAAAAATATTTTGGTACTTTCAAATCAAAAGCAAAACCAAATAGATTATTTATAAATACGTACCCAAATTATTCAAATTTTACTATCAAAGCTAAGCAAAAACTTGATATAAATCAATACTATTTAATTATAAGTTTTCCTTCACTTGAATTCTTACTTACTACTTTTGAAGAGAGATCTTTGCTTGCATTTTTATCAGTAATCACTGCATCACAACAACATCAAACATCTATTTTGTGGAGAAGGCTTAGAGAAGAGCTTGGATTAGTTTACGATGTATCCGCATGGACATATTCCATGATGTCTAGATCAATGTTTGCAATAGATACAAACTTTAACCCAGAAAATTTAAAGGTTGTATTAAGCGAAATATATTCAGGTGTTAATAAAATTAAAATGGGTTTAGAAGGTAAAGAAATTTTTGAAAGAAGAAAGAAAAGATTAATAGATACAGAGCTAATGAGATACGATAACCCAGCAACTGTAATTGATTGGATTAGTTCTCAAGAAGAAGAGCTAGAATATCATGGTAAGAGTATTGCAATTTCTGATTACATAAAATTGATTCAAAGCTTTAAATTTGAAGATGTAATTAACCTTGCAAACAAAATTTATAATTGGGATAAAGCGAATATCATTGTAATGTCGAAAGATGATCCTACAAATGTAGAAGCCAACATTATTGATATTTGGAATAACTTAACAAATGACTAAAATGACTAGTACAAATAATAACTCTACAATCATTTCAAATTACATTCAGATTGACCCGGATATTAATTTGTCTGAGTTTATTATTACCTACCCACAACTAGTAGAAGTTTTAGCAGAAGATTATGGGTTTCATTGTGTTAATTGTATGTTTTCTGGGTTTGATACTTTAAAAGAAGGTGCTCAAATTCATGGCATTGATGGTAAAGATTTTGATGAAATGTTAGAACGTTTAGAAACTATACTTAATTGTGAGGAGCTTGATTAGCTAAAGTCATCAAATCGTTTTTCTACTGCATTTTCAAATTTAGAATTTATTGATTTTTTAGAACTACTTTTTTTACCTTTTTTATATACAGAATATTGTTTTTCTAAACCTGCTAATAGCTCTAGAGAGTTTGAATATACATTATATTTATAGAAAATTACACCTAAAAGCATGAATATAATACCCAAAATCATTTTGTTGTAGTTGCTATCAAATAACCCTGTACTTGGCAATGCCCCCCCGCCTATTCCACCTGGTACTGTTGTTGGTACTATACAACTTCCGCCAATTAAAGTTTTACCTGCAGGACATTCATTGCAAGCAGAAGGATTTGTAGCACCATTGGTACAGTTTGCAACACATTGATTATTTACCATTGTAAAGTTACTAGGACAAGTTGTACAGCTTGGAGTATTAGTTGCACCATTTAAGCATGGTGCGGAGCAAGTTCCGTTAACTAATGTATAACCTGCTACGCAAGCGTTACAAGATGGATAGTTAGTAGCTCCGTTGGTACAAACACTTTGGCAGTTACCGCCAATATACGATTGACCAGCTGGGCAAGCATTACAATCTGGATAATTAGTTGCACCATTTGTGCAAGATAAGGCTAGAGTTACTGCTTGAGTACAACCGCATGTTCCGTAACCATCTTCTGTTAAACCGCTGCAGCAAGCAGCTCTTGTTGGAGTTCCGTTTACATATTGTCTATTTACGCCATCGCCTGTACAACCAGCTGGAGAGTTAGAATTCCATGTACATTGAGCTATATAGCTATTTGTTTTGCAACATAAGTAACCTGCAGAACAATTGTTTGGTGTAGAGTCTATTCTACCTACGCTTCCACAGTTATTAACTGTTACACCAGAATAAACTCCTCCTTGCAAAAAGCAAGACCCACCACTTCCGCAAGATCCCCCAACTACTGGAAGCGATCCTGATTGGGTACATACGTTTCCACTGGTAACACTAGTAGATGCAGAACCAGAAGGACATGTACAACCATCGGCATCGTTACAAGTTTGAGAATAAGTAGTTATTGAGGTTTTTTGACCATCAGATGAAGGCAGATAAGTTTGGGATTCCTGAATAGGAGAAGTGACTGATTCTGTCTTGCAAAAGCACTTAATTTTTGAATCTGTACCAGAACCAGTACTTGCATCTGTGCAAGTTCCTTTAACTGATGAAACTACACATGAATTCCCAACATTTAGGTTATAGCAAGAGCTTGCAGATGAAACTGAACAACCTCCAGTTGTTGTAGCAACTTCAATAGGACAACTACTATCTTTTACACAAACAGAAGTTGGATTACCATCAGAAGTACATGTCACTGTCTCATAAAAACCTTGTTGACAATTACCACCACACTTTTGCTTAATCGACTCGCCTAAATTTAGAAATGTATCACCTACTTTACATCCATTTTGTTGTACACTTGGTTGTATACAAGTTCCATCTTTATTCAAATAACCACTAGGGCAGCAATACGCAACTTCGTTAGCTGTTGTTATACAGTTAATGGTAGCACCATTAAATGGTCTTCCAGAGCAGGAAAGCCCAGCTTCGCATGTTTGTAAACATGTTGAATCATTGTTACAAGTTGTAGAAACATTGGCTACACCCTCTAGTAGATTACAAGTCTTAACCTCCCTCTGATTAGGTGCACAAGATCCAGAACCACACGTAGAATCTCTAATGTGACCAACTAATACACCGGAACCGTCAATATCACATCCAACGGCAGTCCAAGTAGCAGTGGTAATATTAGTATCTTCATCATATGTAGCTGTACAAGAATACATTACACCTCCATCTAGCGAAGTCTTACCATTGTCAGTAGTACATAAACATTGAACACCGTTCTTTGCGGGATTATAGCCTGAGCACTGTGCATCAGCACCACTATCATTCGGAGATTGACTTTGCTGTATATAGTAAGATATACCAACAGATAATAAACCTAGCAAAAAGGTTACTATTATTAAGAGTATTACTATTTTTTTCTTACGTTGAGATTCCATGTTTTATACCAAGATATCATAAATCAATTTTAGTAGAAACAAAAAAATAAAGAATAAAGTAAATTTTTTATTCTAAATATGTTTATAAATATTTGACATTATTTATTGGATACATTATTATTCACCGCATGAAAAATATAACAGCATTAATAAAGAAGGTTAAGTCAATCCTAAATTTCAGGAGGGCTTAATATATTAATATTTAAGAATCCAAACCCTCCAAATGGAGGGTTTTTTAATAGTTAAAAATACAATATGAATGATCAAATAAATTGTAACGATAATAATTACTTAAACTTAAGTGATGCGAGACTAACTGAAATAGCTATTCAACTTGAAGAGCTGTTATCTCATGAAGAAAAAATGTTACACCCACCAATTGAAGTAATTAAAGAATCAATTAAAAGAGGGTTAGCTGCTATGTGCTTTGATGAACACAATAACTTGATTGGGTTTTGCAGGCTAATACCCGTGTTAGGCAGAGAACATATTGGAAATAACCAATGGAACCCTAACCTGCCAGATATTTACGAGCTAGGGACAGTAATTGTACACCCTGCTCATAGAGGCAAAGGTCATGGGAAAGAGCTTTTAACTCAATTACACGAAAGATTCAAAGATCAACTTATAAACGAAGAGGTTTTATTTATGGGTACAACAACTACTTACGTTATGATTAAAGCTCTTGGCTTGAATTTTGCAAATACATTCAATGTAGGTTACATGAAAGGCACTCCTGATGGATACCTAGGAGCAAGCACTTGTGTATGCGAACCAACTCACCCACCATACGGGACAGGTATACAGATGAAAGAAGAGTGCAATAATAGGTTAATAACTGAAAATGATATTCCAGTAGCAGAAGTAACGCAAGATCAAATGACCGCAGGTAAATGCGTAATGTTTTTTTCAAACTCAAATGTTGCACAAAGGTTAGAATTACTTGTAAGTGAAACTTTTGGGCAACCATCATATGAAAATAGAAGAAGATTTGCTAATATTTTAAATTGGAACCCAGAGGTCAACATACAAGAATCATAATATGAACCAATTATTTAAACTTTTTACACAACTAGCGCAAATAGATTCTCCTTCAGGTAAAGAAGCCCAAGTTTGTGAGTTTATTGTTAAGTTTTTACAAGATTTAAACCTTAACCCAGAAACCGATTCTAATGGAATCATCTATTGTAGAATAGGTAATCAACCAAACCCAATTCTATTTTGTGCACATATGGACACAGTAGAACCAGGCCGTGGAGTAAAAGTTGTTGAGGACCAAGAGTGGATTAAATCAGATAATACTACAATTTTAGGTGGAGACAATAAAGTATCTTTGGCCACAATTCTTTATTCTTTAAGAAAATTAATCGAAGATAATAAAGAATTAAACATAGAACTGCTTTTTACAGTAAGAGAAGAAACAGACTCTGGAATTCAACAATTTAATGTATCAAAACTAGAATCTAAAGTAGGATTTATATTTGATGGTGGATTAGGAGAAATTGGTTGGCTTGCCCAGTCGGCACCAACTATTGAAGATTTTGAGATTCAAATTAGAGGTAAATCGGCCCATGCTAGTGCTCCACAAAATGGGGTTAATGCGCTACAAGTACTATTAAATACATCCAATAATTTGAAACTGGGCAAGCCAGATGAATATTCAACTTTAAACATTGGTTTAATATCTGGTGGTTTTTCTACAAATACTGTACCGGAGATTTTAGAACTTAAAGGTGATTTAAGAAGCACCAATTCAGAAAGTTTTAAAAGAATTAAAAGAGAGTTTGAAGAGACAATAAATAATTCTGCAAAAAAACTAAATGCAACGGTAGAATTTAAATGGATACCATATTCAATTGGTTACAATATGAACTTAGAATCTCAAAACTTTATACAATTAAAAAAGATCTATTCAGAACAAAAAGTTGAGATAAATCCTAAAGCCGTAACATCTGGAAGTGATGCAGCATTTTTAAATTCAGTTGGAATAGAAACATATTGCCTTGGAGATGCAGTTTACGATACACATAAATTATCTGAACGAATTAAGAAGAGTGATTTTAAAAAACTAGCAGAATTAGTGGAAAGTCTTATGATTAAATATAAATATTAAGTATAATTATATAAATTCATTACCTTAAAAATATGCAAACTACAAATATCTCCTCTGACCTTATTGGTCAACGTCAATTAAGATTAAAAAAAGTAGAAGAACTTAGAAAACTAGGAATAGACCCCTACCCTGCTAAATCTTACAAAACACATACTAATAAAGCATTAGTAGACAACTTTTCAGATCTTGAAAATCAAGAGGTTGTAGTAGCAGGTAGAATCAAATCACTTAGAGGACACGGACAACTTGTATTTATGGATCTTTTTGATGACTCTGGTAAAATACAAATCTATGTAAAATCAGATGAAATTGCAACAAAAGATTTTGCAAGTGGAAGATCTTTAACATTTGAAGAGTTCCATTTAATGGATATTGGAGACTATATTGAAGTTCATGGAACGTTAACAAAAACTCAAAGGGGCGAAATATCAGTATTAGCAAAAAACGTTAGAATGCTAACAAAAGTAATTAGACCACTACCTACAGAACTAACAGACAAAGAAGAGAGATTTAGAAGAAGGTATGTAGACATGGCAGTGAATCCAGAAGTAAAAGAGAGAATGAAAAGAAGAGCATTGTTTTGGCAAGCTCATAGAGACTTTTTTAACTCAAAAGGATTTTACGAGGTTAACATTCCTGTTTTAGAGCACGTACCAGGAGGTGGAGATGCAGTTCCATTTACAACACACATGAACGCACTTGATCAAGATTTCTTTTTAAGAATATCTCATGAATTACCTTTAAAAAGATTGATAGGTGCCGGTTTTGATAAAGTTTATGATATTGGTGCAAGGTTTAGAAACGAAGGTTTATCTGACGAACACTTGCCAGAACATGTAGCAATGGAATTTTATTGGGCTTATGCAGATTGGAAAGATGGTATGCAATTTATTCAAGAGATGTTTAGATACATTCTAGAAAAAGTCTATGGTGGCAAAATGCAATTTACTATCAGAGGCTTTAATGTAGATTTCTCTAAAGATTGGGAGATTATTGACTTTAACGAAATTTTTAAAGAAAAATATGGTGTAAACGATATTTACACAATTAATTTAGATGAGGTAAAACTATTACTAGAAAAACATAATATTGAATTTGATAGAAGTGTTAATGTGGCCCGTGGTGTAGATGCACTTTGGAAAAGATTAAGAAAAAATATTGGAGGACCAGCATTCTTAGTAAATCATCCAAAATACTTATCTCCATTGCAAAAACCTAGCCTAGAAAACCCAGACATGGTTGAAAGATTTCAACCAATTATTGCAGGTACAGAGCTAGGAAATGGTTGGAGTGAGGTTAATGATGCAGTAGATCAATACAATAGATTTGTTGAGCAACAAAGATTGAGAGACTCAGGTGATGCAGAAGCTCAATGGTTAGATATTGATTTTGTTGAAATGTTGGAATACGGCATGCCACCAACATTTGGCTATGGACATTCAGAAAGAGTTTTCTGGTTTTTAGAAGATGTAACAGCAAGAGAAGGGGTTCCTTTCCCTCAATTGAAATCAGAGCTTGACCCACTTACTGTTCAGATTTATGGGGAGGAGATTAAGTAGCTAACAGGTCATGAATAAGTAACTAGGAGGATATAGGTTTAAAATAATTGAATCTATATCCTCTTTTTTCACCTTCAAACCAAGTTCTTTGCCTTCTTGCGTATTGTTTATGAGAATACTTTACAAGTTCTATACATTTTTCAAGGTTAATTTCGCCATCTAAGAACCTGATTACTTCTTTATAACCCATAACTTGTAGACCAACACAGTATTTATCATAACCCATTGCTAAAACATTTCTGGTCTCCTCTACTAAGCCTTCTTTAAACATCTCGTCTACTCTATTCTCTATAATCATCTTAAGATTATCCCAATTATATTTAGGATAGTAAAAAGTGTAGTCTTTAAAACTTGGCAATATATTAGTTACAGGTTTCTCAGATGTAGATAATTTTGTAATTAGTCTTTGTAATCTTCTTAAATTATTTTGATCACTATAATTCAAAGAATCCCAAACTTGAGTTAATTGAGTTTTAAAATGCTCTTGAACTTTCAAAAGGTTAGAATTATCGAAACTTGTAAGTGGTTTTCTTTGATCATCAGAAATTTGAAATTTGGATTCGAAATCATATTCTTTTATTAATGAATCAATATACAAACCGGTACCACCAACAACTATTGCCTGTTTACCCTTACTTTGAATATCTTTAATGCAATTAATAGCTAAACTTCTCCACTCAAACACATTAAACCTAACATCCGGTTTCAAAAAATCTATCAAATGAATAGGAATACCATCAATATATTTTTTTGAATCCCCCGACAGAACTCCTTTATTTGTTCCAATATTTAAATATTTATAAATCTGTCTAGAGTCTGCATTAATAAGCTCACCATTAATATCTTTTGCCAATTTAATTGCAAATTTTGTTTTGCCAGAACCAGTAGGTCCTCCAACAATAATTATTTTTTCCATAAATTTGAAATATATTTGAGGAATTTTACTATATACTTTTTATATATACCATAAACCCAACTTGCAAGTGATTTACCATGTTTAGGCGATATTATCATTACACCAAGAATTAAAGGAGTCCACCCTGGAAGCCCAGGTAAAATTATTCCAATAATTCCAAAAACAATTAATGCAAAGCCTACAAATATTCTAAATGGCCATAGTAAACGCTTTATATTTCTTGGAACTTTAATATGTTGAAGTTTATAGTAATCTTTTTCTGAACCAGGCATACTTTTCTTTAAGTAAATTTGCTTCATTAATTGTATTTTCATCTAAATCAACCAATAAAAACATCTCTTCAAATTTTTCATCAATCTTTTTAATAGCAAATTGAAATGAGTCATCATCCTTACCATCGTATATAAGAGAGAATTGATGAATCCAACCTTTTGGTTCTAACATTGACATTGCAACTGCGTTTTTAAAAAGTTTAGATTCTGTATAGTTTTGAGACCCTCCATGATGGGTTGCAATTATCTCAATAACTATTTCTTGCAAATCTTTTGGGATTTCAGAGTATCTTTCAAATGCTTGATTAGCGTAATCCAAAGCCATACGAATATGGTCAGTTTGTTTTCTTAAGTCTATCGACTCTTGTAATTTAAAGTCTGCCAACATAAATCCAAGCATTAAAGCATCTATATTTACATTATAGCTTTGAGTGAAGATTTCTAACCATTTCTCTCTCAAACTTAAAATCACACTACCTGGATTATTTTTTGAATAAAGATCCCTTTGGATTTTTCTAGTCAGCTCTTCAATTTGATTCATTATATTTTAAAAGAAAGCTAAAAATATTAAACTAGTATATCAATTAACATTTTCGAAAAAAACTTTTTTTGGCTACAAATTGAAACAAGAAACACGTATTATTAATACGTAATTAAATTAATCTATGGAAAATATTATTATATTAAGATTATTGCTTACCATTGTATTTGGCGCAATTCTCGGTCTAGAAACAGAAACCAGAGAAGTAGAGTCAAAAGGTTTTAAATTAGCTTTAAAGTCTGAAAAAACCAAAATAGGAGGGCTAAGAACATATACGGTAATCTCATTACTGGGTGGTATATCCGGAATATTATATAACCAAGGTTCGTTTATTCTTTCCTATATTCTTTTTGGAGCAATAATTTTATTTGTTTTAGTTGCATATGTTTTAAATGTACAACTTAAAAGAGCTTTTGGTATAACTACTGAAATTGCTGTTTTAATAACATTTATTATTGGGTTTTTGACTACCACCGCTATTGTCGGGGTTCCGGTAATTTTAGTTGTGCTTGTTTTGCTTACTTTTTTTCTATCTCAAAAACGAGGTTTAGGTGCTTTCATAGCCAAAATAAATCATAAAGAGGTTATAGATGTGGTAAAGTTTGGTTTAGTAGCAATAGTAATATTGCCACTATTACCAAATTCAAATTTTTCTTTACAAGATATTGTTAGGATTGCAGTACCAACATTTACTAGCAATTTAAGTTTTGTAATTGAACAACTTTTCAACCCTTTTCAAATTTGGCTAACAGTTGTGATTATTTCTGGAATATCTTTAATAACTTATATTTTAAGTAAGTTTATTGGGTCCAAAGCAAGTTTAATACTATCCGGTATTCTTGGAGGGTTTATATCATCTACATCTGCTATTGCTGCACTAACTTTAAGATCTAAAAATAATCACGACAAAAAAATGCAACTTTTGCTTGCAGGTATAGCTGTACTATCAAATACTTTTAGCTTAGTAACGGTTGGGATCTTAATTTTTATTAACAGTACAACGTTATTATTCAAACTCACTCCTTTCTTTATAGTAATGTTCATTTCTGGAATTTTAATTGGTTTAATATTTTATTTTGCAACTAATAGAGTAAATAAGACTAGTGGAATTGAACTTAAATACGAGCCATTTTCAGTTTTCCCAGCTATTAAGTTTGTAGCATTTATACTTATTGTGAGAGTGATGGTTCAAGTTTTAAGTTCCTTTGAAGTTAGTTCGGTTTTGTTAATTTTAATAACTTCTTTAAGTGGTTTTGCAGGAATAGATGCTCCATCTGTAGCATTCTCCGGACTTTTTGCAAATAAACAAATCTCAATAGAGCTAGCAATGATTTCTGTGATTCTTACTATATTTGTAAATACTTTAGGTAAGTCAACTTATGCATTTGTAGCTGGCAATAAAAGATTTGCTATATATATTACAGTGGGTATGATCTTATCTATGATTGTTGGAATTATTCCTTTACTTATTAGCTGACAAAGTACAAATAAAGCTTCTCAAATGTATCCGATGGTGCAATATCTTTAAATTTAAACGTATTAGATATAATCACACTACCTGGCTTCATTTGTGTAAATAACTTCTCTTTTATATTTTCCATGTGCTCCGGGAATATATATAGATAAGCAACATCGTATTTAGAAAAATCATGATTCTCAAATCGTTTATTATGAATTGTAATACCTTTGGCAAAAGGAGATCTTACCTTACTATATAAAGACAGGTATGGGTTGTACTCTATGCCATGAGCGTCTTTAAATCCAATTTTGCTAGCCCATCTTACAATTCTTCCATCACCACTCCCAATGTCTATAAATGTTTTATACCTATTAAAATCTAATAATCGAGACTCTTTTAACAGATTTAGCTGCTTTATTGAAGATGGATAGAATGGCGTTTTATTAATAAAGCTAAATATAAGATAAATTGCAAAAGAAATTAGAAGTAATTGGCAAAGTAGTATAACTAAAACTATTGGATGAACCATGTGTAAAGTCTGTTTAATAAATTATTAAAACCTAGTATAAAACCTTAGTAAGTTTGTATCAACAATAAACTATTGCAGTAATATTTTTTTAAACTTATTGGTTTGGATTTCAATATTTTGGAAGATGCCTGAGCAAATAAATTACTAAAAATGGGTTTTGACTTTAAAAAAGGCTTAATTTAAAGGTATAATATATTTGCGTAAGGTTAGTGTTCGTTTAAAACTCCAACAAATAAAAACTTTTGGTCGGACGAAGTCTTTATCCCGTGGGGTAATGTTCCTAGTCTGCAAATTCTCTTTATAGAGAGTTTTTAAGAATGCTGCCTTACGCATTGCTAACCTTTAAAGTTCTTCATCAATTCATTAAAAACTGTATTCATTTTAATAAGTTCAAGTAAGTTGGAATGTTTATACTCATCCATCATTAAAATATTTCCTATAATTTCCTTAAGGCTTAAAAACATCTTATTTTCATCTTCTGTAATTTGAAGTTTATCAGCAGTTATTAAATATTCGAATATCCGTAGATTTTGTAATAGTTTGTCGAATTGCTCAATTGAATAATTTGGTTGTTCAAAGATGTCACTTAAAAAAACATAAATCTCGTTAATGAAATTTAACCTCTTGTTAGGTGTAAACTTTTCCATTAGATCAGTTAATAAATCTTCGTCAAATGGTTTATTTATCATTTGCTACTAGTAATATATGTCGCCAGATTATATCATCTTAGCATAGACAGTAAAGCACAATATTTTCCTAATAGGGAAATCTAACATTAAGAATTAAGAGTCTTTTGAATTTATACAAATAGGATTATAATGTACATTAACATAAGCGGTATTAGTACAGTGGTAGTATGCGTCCTTCCCAAGGACGTGGCACGAGTTCGAGCCTCGTATACCGCTTTTTTATTAAAAACATTATGACAACTCCAAGATTTAACAAAGAACTAGCTAAAATAAGAAATGTAGGGCCAGATACTATTAGTTTGTTAATATTTCTATTTGGATGTCTAGATGAAACATTAGAAGCAAACCAAACATTTGTTAATTCTATAGACAATGCCAACTCTATTTGGTTTGGATTAACTGATTCACAAAAAGAATTAATAGCAATGAGAATACAGCATAAATACTATAGAAACAGAGATGGCATGACTATTCCAATTATATTAAATAAAATTAGCTCTTCTATTGGAAGTGTCAAAAGAGGCGAAGCTTATAATAGAGCTTTAACATCAGCATTAAATATAGCACAAGAGGATTTCAACAAAGATGTTCCTTCAGACGATGTTGTTAGAGCAATATACCCTCATTTATTTGAAGATGCGAATTCAGAATCATAGAAATTAGAATTTTATTATGGTGTATTCATTAACTATAAACAAGAATTCTGAGCTAGAGACTTTTGTGATAAGTACTTTCCAACAGTTAGATGAATTTTACGAATTAAACTGGATTTACAATAAACCAAAAGTAATTGTAATAGAAGAAACTGATTTATCTGTTGTAAATTCAGACAAAGAATTATTTAGATATCCAGGAGCTACTGGTTGGGTTGGTAACGGCAATGTTTATGTTGTTAACAAAGATCTCTACGCAAAAATGATGGGTACTGACCAACTCGAAGAAAGATATAAAAAGCTTATAAAACACGAACTTAGTCACTGCTTTTACCAAATATTATCTAAATATAATAGTAAACCCGACTGGTTATGGGAAGGATGTGCAGTATATCTTTCTGAACAACTCAATCTTAAAAACAAACCTGAGATATTTACTGATTTTCTAAATCATTTTGAGCCAACTATCGACGGTTCTGTTTATCAAGAATCGGGATTTGTTGTAGAAAAACTTGTTAAGACTTTTGGGAAAGAAAAGTTATTAATGTTAATAAAAGGTTTACCCGAGAATAAATCGTCAGAAAGTTTTGATAAATTGTTTTATACAACCTATGGTTTTAAATTGTCTTACGAAAGCATTAATAATCTTTAACGAAAATTATTATACTCTCTCTAAAGCCTTAAACTTATTTTGAATTTCTGTTGCGATTCTAGTCATAACACCAACAACATCATCTTCAATATTCTGCGTAGCAATATTTAGTAACATAGGATAAGGTTAACTATGCTATGTATATTAGCATTATCAAAAGTGTATGCAAGCAAATTTTAGGTTCTTAACTTGCCAATCTTTACAAAAATTAATGAGATACAAAGGAAGAAAGCTGCGACAGTTATTACATATGGCAATGTTTGAATAAATGTAAATTGATTCAAATCAACAAAATAGTATGGGTACCAATTTGTAGCCAAACCTTTTATCAAACAAAATATCAAATAGTAAGATAACGGGTAAATCATCCATATAAACGCATCTTTATAATCTATGTGTTTAGGGGAATATAAAAGCCAGTTTGCAATATATAAAAAGGGTATTATTAAGTGAATTAACAAATTTGTAACTTGTGCCAGTCCAAAATATGGTACCGAATAGGACAAGAAAAGCCAGTACGTTATTAACGTAATCGTAATATTCACGGCAGTTCCAAACTTAATTAACCTCCAAAGCTTAGATTTTGAATTTGTAAGCATAATTATAAGTGATGCGATTGCAAGAATGTTACTCTGAACAGTAAAGTAACTTAGAAAATTACTTAATGCAAAAATGATTGGTTGATCAATCCAATTTTGAGAGGTAACTAAATAGGAAAGGCAAAACCCAAGTACAGCTACTAACAATGAAACTAATTGAAGTAGCTTGATATACTTCATTATCTAACTATAGCATTAAATTTAGATACTATCTGATTTGAGATTTCGTTTATAGTTCTACTTACCTCTTCTTCTACTAAAGTTCTATCTAGTGATTGTAAGGTTACATGAAAAGCGATACTCTTTTTATCTTCACCAAGTTTTTTATCTTCGAACATATCAAACAGCTCTATAGATTTTAATAGATCCCCTGCAGATTCTTTAACTAAATCTTGAATCTCTTTCCACTGAATTGATTTGTTCAGTACAAAAGCCAAGTCTCTTGTTACAGCTGGATATTTTGGAATTGGAGAATAAGATTTAACAGTAGTGTCTATAATTTGGCTAAGTTTAACAAAATTCACTTCAAGTAAGGCAGTCTCTTTTTTTAAACCTAAGATTGATTTGGCATTTCTAGAAACCAACCCTAATGTTCCAAGCAAATCATTATTTAAATATATATTTGCAGATTTGCCTGTAAAAAAAGGCTCAATAACTTTCTCGTTTTTATATTCAATAGCATCTGTATCTATACCAAAAGATTTCAATACTAATTCAAAAATTCCTTTTAGCTCGTAAAAAGAGTGTTTATAGTTTGTCCCATTAACAAGAATTGACAAATGACTCTCCTCTAAAGGCAAATCTTTTGGATCTTTCTTTAAATAAACATTTGAAATTTCAAATAGCTTTAAGTTATCTTTCAAAGCTTCGTTAGATTCTGCTGTAATTAGCATTGTAGAAGCCATATCTGTTCTTAAATACTTAAAGTCTTCGTTAAGTGGATTTGAAATTTCGAATGCACTTTCTGGGTTAATACTAGAAACCTTTAAATACCTATCAGATATTAACGAATAACTAAATAATTCTGTAAATCCATTTGCTGCTAAAAACTCTCTTACCTTATCTTCGTTAGTAATAATGCTAGGTGTGTTGACTTGCGGAATTTGTCCTACTGGTAGTACACTTGGGATTTTATGATAACCATAAATTCTTGCTATCTCTTCGGTTAAGTCATAATCAAGTTGAACATCTTTTGATCTGTAGTAAGGCACTTTAACATTCAAGTATTCACCACTATCTTCGCACTCAAACCCAAGTCTTGTTAAATTATTAATAATTTCTTCTTTTGTAATTTCCAATCCTAAGATTCTTTTTGTTAAAGAATATGGATATTTTATAAATTTAGGCTGTGGTAAATCTGCTTTTACATCTAGTAACTCAGATGCAACTTCACCACCTGCAAGTTCTTTTACAAGTTCTATCGCTCTTAAAATTGCAATTTCAGTTTGTTCTGCCGGCAAGTCTTTCTCAAAAAGTGATGAAGCATCTGTTAATGTGTTGTGTCTTCTTGCAGTTTTTCTTGTTTTTATTGCATTAAAATTAGCTGCTTCTAGGATTATAGTTTTAGTTTCTGATTTTATTCCAGATTTTGAGCCACCAACAACACCAGCAATAGAAAGTGGTGAAGTTGCATCTGCTATAACCAAGTCATCTGATGTTAATTCTACTTCTTGAGTACTTACTAGTGTTGTTATTTTCTCACCTTGTTTTGCAAGTCTTACTTTTATTTCAGAACCCTCTACTTTTGAATAATCAAAAGCATGCATTGGTTGCCCGTATTCAAGTAGAACGTAGTTTGTTATATCTACAACATTGTTAATTGAGTTAATTCCGCTAGCTTCTAATCTTTGTTTTAACCATTCAGGAGATTCTTTAATTGTTACATTATGAATAACAATAGCTTGAAATCTAGGACAACGAGCATGGTCTTCAATACTAGCTTTTAATGGGAAAGATTTATTGACAGTTAAATCTGGGTTAGGTTTTGTCCATAAAAAATCGGTATTTAAAATAGCGCTTGCTTCTCTTGCAATACCAATTACAGATGCAGAATCTATTCTATTTGTTGTAACTTCAATATCTAAAACAAAATCATCCATTGCATCATTTTTATGCCATCTCTCAATTGATGGACCATGTAAAGATAACTTTCTAGCAAAATCTTCTGCAGAAAGTTCAGTTTTAACGTATTCTTTAACCCATTTGTAAGATAATTTTAAGTCCATAGAATTTTATTAATTTAGAATTGTTCTAAAAATCTAACATCATTTTGATAAAGTAATCTTAAGTCTGCAATTCTAACTCCTGCTCTCATAATCGCATTTCTTTCTACTCCAAATCCAAATGCAAATCCAGAATATTTTTCTGGATCTAAACCACCATTTCTTAAAACATTAGGATGAACCATTCCAGCTCCTCCAATTTCTAACCAACCCTCTTTACATAATCTACAACCTTTCCCATTACAGTTACCACAGGAAACATCAACTTCAAAACTTGGTTCTGTAAATCTAAAGTTATAAGGTCTAATTCTGCTTACTCTGTCTGGACCAAAAAACTCTTTTGCAAAGTAATCTATAGTACCTTTTAAATTTGAAATATTTATTCCTTCATCTATGCACAAACCTTCAAACTGATGGAAAATAATAGTATGAGAAACATCAAGCTGTCGTCTACCAGTTTTAGAAATATTAATCATTCTAATTGGTGGTTTTCTAACCTCCATCTCTCTAATTTGACCGGAAGAAGTGTGCGGTGTATACAATCTTCTACCTAGTTTTGGGTCAGCTTCTTTTTCTGAATCAATAAACAATGTTTCCCAATCATCCCTTGCAGGGTGATCATCTGGAAAGTTTAAGGCTGTGAAAGCATACCAATCCCATTCAATTTCAGGATATCTTACTCTGTAAAATCCAATTCTTTGAAAGATTTTTGTAATATCTTTAATGGCCTGGGTTGTTAAGTGCAAATGACCTTGTTCGTGAATAACTCCTGGTGCTGTAACATCTAAATCAGATAAATCGATTTTTGATTCTAATTCTGCTCTTAAGTTTTCTATTTTTAAGCTTAATTCATTTCTAAATTGGTTTGCACTTTGTCCAGTCAAGGCTCTTTCTTCTACAGGGATATCTTTAATCGATTTTAATACATCGTTAAGTTCTGCTTTTCTACCTAAGTATTTAATTTCAAATTCTTCTAATGCTCTTGTGTCAGAAACTTGTGTTAACTCCTGCATAGCAGAAGCTTTTAAACTTTCAATTTTTTCTTGTACTGAATTCATAATCAGGAAGTGTAAATAACAGGGTAATTATATCTATAATATCAATTTAATGAAATAGATTTCCACAATTTCCGTAGTAGTTTATAATAAAACCAATTAAATTTAAAAAATGAATATATTTAGCATTTCGCTTGATGATTCAAAATATTCTAAGCAACATCCACAAGAAGATGCTTTGAAACATACAGATAATTCATTTGCAATAGCAGATGGGATAACTCGAGACCCAATTGGAAATTTAGATTTCTCTAAATTTACAATGCAAGATTTAGCTAAAACTTATCCCAATCCTAGCCCTGCAAAAGTTGCAGCAGATAAATTTGTTGAAACTTTTATAGAAGTCTTAAACAACCAGGCAGGTAAACCTGAAGACTCAGTTAAAGAAGCTTTTAAGCAATCTAATTTAGAAATAGAAAAGTTAAATAAAACACACAACCCAAATCCAGATTATTTAGATAACGATTATTGGGCTTGTGTTGCCTGTGGAGGTGTTATTAAGAGCAATATCTTATATTGGGGTAGCATTGACGATTGTAAAGTCAAAGTTTTTGATAAAGATTTTAAAATTAAGCTAGACTCTCCAAATAACCACGAAGTTTTCGAGCAATACTTTCACTACTCAGGACATACACCACAAGGTTTTGACTGGAACAAACCAGAATGGAGAAAGCATGTAAGAAAAGAATTCAGAAACAATTTAAAACAAGTAATTGATCAGAAACTTGTAAGCTTTGGTGCATTAACAGGAGAAGAATCTGCTTTGAATTTTATTTCTTACGGTACTATTGAATTAGAAAAAGGAGATTATGTACTTTTTTATTCAGATGGTTTTGAAGATTTAGTTAACTCTGCAGAGTTTAAAGATTTAATAGACTCTGTAAGGACTACAAGAAATATTGAATTACTAAAAAGTAAATCTTTAGAACTAGGTCTTTCTGATTGGCGAAAATTTGGGAGAGAAAGAAGTTTGATATTAATAACTATTTAAATTTTCGCCTCTCAAATCCAAATAACGGTTCATATATAACTTCTATACTTTCTGGAATTAGTTTATACCATCTTTCATCCCTAATTTTTAGAATGTCTTTTAAGTCAACACCTACTTTCTTTCTTTTAGAAAGATGCTTAATAGCCATTTCGGGTAGTAAGCCATTTACTTTGTAAGCTTTACCTTCTATTTGCAAACCTTTATTATCTTCCCCTTGATTGGTACTTAAGGTGATGCTTGCAGATACATTAGGATTTGAGGATATATTTTTAGAGTGTCTAGTCTCGGTTTTTGATAGCCAATAAATATTAAATTTATCATCGAAAACATAAACCACATCACTAACCCAAGGTTTGTTATCTAAAACTGTTCCTAAAGACATTAGATATGTGTTGTCTAAAATCTCTAAAACGTAAGGTTTTAAATCCATATTTAAGGAGTTAAGCTTTTTGATTTACAACATATCTTCTTTTCTCAAATGCCCATTCTGGTTCAAATGTTACATCTATGTATTCAGGTGTAAATTTATACCACTTTTCCATAAAACCTTGAACAGCGTGCCTTGGAGCGTATAGCAGGTCATTCTTCTTTTGTTTGTATTTATCATTTAATTCTAAAGCATTTCCAGTGTATTCTTCTACAGTTCCAAAAACTTGAATTAATTTATTTTCATCTCCTGGTTTTTGAGCAGTTGTTATATTTATTGAGGCTCTATTATCTTCTTTTAAGGCTAATTGATGCCTAGAATCCGGAATAGACATCCAATAAATATTGAAATCATCATCTGCAATAAACGCGAGTACGCTACACCAAGGCCCTTTAGAATCAACTGTAGCTAAAGTTAAAAGGTGGGCATTATTAAGTATGTTTTTAATAGCATCTTGTATGTCCATCTGTTTTTTATAACTTGTATAAATTATTATACTAAGGTTATTATAATAATGTTAATAAAATAACAAAAATATCTATTATTTATAATTTATGTTTGGTGATTTAAATGAGGTAACGTTAATGGGCAATGTAACTAAAGACCCTGACTTAAGATACACACCTTCTGGTGCTGGTGTTTTATCTTTCAGCATGGCAACTAATAGAAGATACAAAAAGGGTGAGGAATGGGTAGATGAACCATCTTTTCACAATATTGTTATTTGGAACAGTGCGGAACAACTTGCACAAAGAATTAAAAAAGGTACTAGAATTTTAGTTCAAGGTAGAATTCAAACCAGAAGTTGGGATGATAAAGATGGTAAAAAGCAATACAAAACAGAGGTTGTTTCTGATAAAACAATCTTAATTGCAAGATACGAAGGAGCAAATGATGACATGGGTGGTTCTAGAGGTTCTTCAGCACCTAGCTCAGAGCCAACTCCAGAAGATTCAACAGATTCAATTGATCCAAACGACTTACCGTTTTAATCAAAGTTAATTTAAATTGAAAATCCCCCAAACTGGGGGATTTTTTTTATTGTTCCTTAGAATTTTTACTATCTGATTCCGTTATAAACAAATACTTGAATTCACAATCGGGAGTAGCTCCTAACCTTGGGCTTTTAAATGCTATTTCCCTTTTTCTATGCTCAATAAATCTTAAAGCTAATTCCCCTTTTGTCATTGCTACTTCTATTAAATAATCTTTTAACTTATCTAATGGGACAGGTAAGATGAATCGGTAACCAGCCGACAGAATTGATATAAGCTCAGAAGCGTTAGAAGGAGTTAATTCATGATATCTACCATTGCCCGCAATAGCAAAAAATCTTTGAACATTAGTATTTGATGTTTCAAAATCCTCAGCTCGGTAAGTATAGCCCGGCTCTCTAAATTCAGCTAATTGATCTTCTGTAAAGCTTTCATCTATAATAGTATCACCCCTAAGATAATATGCACTTCTTGATCCAGTAGCTTTCTTTGGCATTATTATTATTTAAAAGTTAATGCCGTGTATTATACAAAACGAATTTATGATTGCACTAACTTTTTCTCTATAGGATACATTCATAACTATGTCGTAAGATTAAGTTTAATGTTAAAATGTCACCCTATAGAAAACAAACATATGAAAGTCTTTGTTGGATTATCCGGAGGTGTAGATTCTGCTGTTTCAGCTGCATTGCTGAAGGATCAAGGCTATGAAGTTGTTGGAATCTTTATGAAGAACTGGTCTGGCGATGATTATGGAATTCAAGCTGAGTGCCCTTGGGAAGAAGATCAAAAATCTGCAGAAGCTGTAGCAAAACATTTAGGGATTGAATTTCGGTCTTTCAATTTCGAAAAACAATATAGAGAAAAGGTAGTTGAATATTTCTTTGCGGAATACCAAAAAGGCAGAACCCCAAACCCTGATGTAATGTGTAATAAAGAGATAAAATTTAAGTTATTTCTAGAGAAAGCCATGGAGATGGGTGCTGATTTAATAGCCACCGGTCACTATGCAAGAAAAGTCGAAGATAAAATTGATGGTAAATCCCAATTTAAAATGCTTAAAGGTGTTGATAATAATAAAGACCAAACTTACTTTTTGTATAACTTAACTTACGAACAACTTTCAAAGAGCTTATTCCCAATTGGAGAATTTGAAAAACCAATGGTAAGAGAACTTGCAAGAAAATATAAACTACCAAATGCAGAAAGACCAGATAGCCAAGGAATTTGTTTTATTGGTGAAATTAACGTTCTTAAATTCTTAATGAGTCGTATCCCAGAAAAAGATGGAGACATTGTAGATATTGATTCAAACAAAGTTGTTGGGAAACATAAAGGGGTTTACTTTTATACTTTAGGCCAAAGAGAAGGTTTAAGAATTGGCGGCCAACAAATTCCTTACTTTGTTGTAGATAAAGATATTGAAAATAATATTGTATTTGTTGGCCACGGTACAGACCACCCAAAAATGTACAAAAAAGAGGTTGCGCTAGAAAATATACATTTTATAAATCCAAATACTTTAAATAAACTAACCACCCAAGATGTAAAACTTACAGCTTCTATTAGATATAGGCAAAAACCACAAAGCGGAACTTTAGACATAGAAAACAAAAAGTTTATATTTGAACAACCTCAAAGAGCAGTAACTTCTGGGCAATCACTGGTGCTTTATTGCGAAGATGAATGCCTAGGCGGAGGCGTAATTGCATAATATTAAAATACACTACCAACTACAAAAATAATCTGTATAATTTTTAAATGCAGAGAAATTTTTTCTTAATAACCATTTCAGATCTTCTTTTTGAATTCGCACACTCTTTAGTTTTTATATTTGGGGTTTTATTCTTTTACCAAAAACTTGGTGAGTCAGTACTGCTTGCTGTAATACCGGTAGCGTTAATACATCTTGTTCACGGTAGTTTACTTAAGTTTTTTGTAGAAATTTTATTTAAAATAGGTATAAAAAAATCATTGACCATTGGAGCTTTATTTTACTCACTAGCTTCTATATTAATTTACTTTGATTCACAATTATCTGTTGGTACTTTAGTTTTGTGGGTTTTATTTAATGCCATAGGAAACATATTCCATTATATTCCTGTGATTTATATTCTGGGTCATAACACAACAGATATAAACAGACCTAGACTTTTTAGCTTAAGAAAAATCGCATTTATATTGTTAGCAATAATACATCCTTTGCTTGGAGGTTTGACTGCTCAGTTTTTGAATTTAAACGGTACAATGTTAATTGCTTTGATACTTTATATAGGTTCAATAATACCTGTAATTGCAATGAATGATTTCAAATTAGATAAAAAATTAAATTTACATGCAAGTTTACAAACAGTTGAATCTAAAAAAATTATTCTATTTAAAATCGGCAGAGTTATAACTGAAAACTTTAATATTTTATGGCCATTATTTATATTTTTACTTTTTAAAGATAGTTTCTTGCAAGTAGGTATTTTATTTACGATAGTAAATTTTATATCAATTTTAATAGCATATACTGTTGGAAAAATTGTAAATAGAAAAAACGAGTTAAAGATATTTGATAAAGTTAAGTGGACTTCTACCTTTGCATGGTTTTTTAGGGCTTTTACTTTTAACTACATAACAGCCTTAATAACAGATACTGTATATAAATTAAATGAGGTATTTAGATCATCTGTTTCAGATGTAATAGATTTTGAGTTAATGAATAATTCAAAACATTCAGATATTAAAATAGAGTTTATTGTTATTAGAGAAATTACAACAAATATAGCTACCGCTATCTTTTATATATTATCAGCAATCTTAATTACATATTTTGGCTTTTACGATAGCTTTATAATCATAGGTATTGTGGGGTTTATAGCAATGAGCTTAGTAGAACGAAGCTTAAATAAGAAGTCTTAGTTGATTTTAAGGTGACACCCGGATTCGAGTCCTCTTTCACATTGTGAGAGAGGAATTGAGGAGAGAGGTAAATACGTATTTTAGCAAGGTGACAGTGGGAATCGAACCAGCCCTCTTTCATATTATGAGAGAGGGATTGGGGAGAGAGATTATTTTGAATTTTAAGGTGACACCCGGATTCGAACCGGGGAATAAGAGTTTTGCAGACTCTCGCCTTACCACTTGGCCATGTCACCGTTTAAATACTTTGCGATTATATGCTAAATCCAATTTATTTTAAACACCTAGGTAACTATTCAACATATTCCCAAATAAACCCGGAATTGGCTATATACAACTCGTATTTTAAAAGTCTATTTGTTGCAAACTGACCCGGCTCACTTAATTGAGTTGTATCTATAAATTGCCTATAAACCTCTCCTACAAAAGAATCAGATCTATAAACTTCAAAAACATTCTTCCAATCACCATAGCCATCATTCAAATCATACGAATAACTTGTTAAAGCTATGTCATTTCTACTAATCTCCTGATTATTGTCAGAATATCTTCCATAAATCTTTGCAAGCTTGTACATAGTTTTAAAGTTAAAAAGAGTTAATTCATCTTTAAACTTTAAAATCGGACCACCAATATAAATAGAATCTCCATAAATTTTAAATGATTTTTCAGATATCTTTATAGAAGATATTCCTAAAACACTTTCCAAACCAGTTGGCTGTTTATATTCTTTATATACAACATCAACATATTGACCACCATCATCTTCTTTAAGTTCTGAAAGCTCTATATCTGCAACTTTGGTTCTCTCTGTAAAAACATTATATGTATGTAACCAAATTCCCGAGTATCCAATAGAAATTATTCCAAGACACAAGCTTAAAAAAAGTATAACTAAAGAAAGAGTGAATATAATTCTCATGACGTTTTTCATAATAGTTTGTCTTTCCACCCACCTTTAATATTAAATAAATTTCCCGGGCAAACGGTAGGTGAAACTTCTGAATGCCCTACAAGTTTTGCATTTGGATATTTTTTAATTAAATCTCTAGCTGTAAGCATAGCTATTTCAGTTGGTTCTCTATTTTCAAGATCATCAACAAAGGTTATTGCAATACTCCTTGTATTTACGTCCCAATTACCTGCGTGCCAGCCAATATACTCGTCTTTTAGCGGGTTTGAAAAAGAACCATCTTTGTAAATTAAATAATGATATGGAATAAAAGTCATCTTGTTATTGAAAAAGTGACCAGACCACATTCCATAATCTCTTTTTTTACTTTTAAAAACCGGCGCATAAAGCATAATCAACTCTAAAGCATTTATATAGCTTTCTGGGTTAGAAGCTCTTGAACAAGAACTGCCTGAGTGATGAATTACAATTGTATCTATAGGTTTTCTATCTATATCGTAATCCTCACCATCTTGTGCTAAAGCTATTTGCTCAGATTCTAAAAGTTCTGCAATATAATTTACAAGTTCAATTTTTCTATTGCTTAAAATTGACTTTTCGTTTTCAGATAATCCATCTTTTGATGCGGCTAAAATTTCAAACTCTGCTATAGAGTTATAATACCAAGTTTTATTTTTAAAATATTCTTTTACTCTATCTTTATCAATTTTGTAATCCATGCTTAATTATCCCGATTTTATTTAAATTATGCAAACTCATCTTTTTTTAATATAATTCATACATGAGACAATTAAACAAAAAAGAAGTAAAAAAGTTTTTAAAAAAACCAACAAAAAGAGACCAAGAAATATACTTAGTTTTAGAGAACTTACAATATGCGGTAAACGTTGCAAGTCTTTTTAGAACTGCAGATGCTGCTGCTGTAAGAAGAATTTACTTAACTGGCATTTCTCACCAACCCCCATTCGGAAAAGACTTACAAAAAACATCACGTCATAAAGAAGAGTCTGTTGAATGGATGTACAAAGAATCTACATCGGAGCTTTTAACAGAACTTAAAAATAAAGGTTTTAAAATTATTGCAATTGAATTAACAGATACTGCAAAACACTTGTTTGAATTACCAGAAATGCTAGATGGTGTAAATAAAATTTGTTTTGTAGCCGGTAGTGAAGTTTTTGGAGTTAATAAAAAAACTTTAGAAAAATGTGATGAAAGTGTTTTTATACCAATGTACGGTAAAGGAGCAAGTTTGAATGTAAGCCAAGCAACAGCAATAGTGTTATTTAGCTTTTAAACCAGGCTACTTGCCTTCAATATCGTTTAAAACATCTCTAAGCTCTGCAGCTTTTTCAAATTCTAGCATGTCTGCAAATAGTTGCATTTGAAATTTAACCTCTTTAATAAATCTTTTTTGGTCAGATTTTGGCATTGCTTTGTAACTTTCAGCCTGTTTTATTAAATCTTGCTCCTTCTCATCTAGTTTTTCATCCTCATTATTTTTAAATTTATCTAACTGATCTTTAATCTCTTTTACAATAGATGTAGGCACAATGCCGTGCTCTTTATTAAAATCATCTTGAATTTTTCTTCGTCTTCTTGTTTCATCTATAGCAGCCTTCATAGAATCTGTAATTTTATCTGCATACATAATTACCCTGCCATCTTGGTGCCTTGCAGCTCTACCTATGACTTGAATAAGACTAGTTTGCGATCTTAAAAAGCCCTCTTTATCTGCATCTAAAATTGCAACCAAAGAAACCTCCGGCAAATCTAACCCCTCTCTAAGTAAATTAATACCTACCAAAACATCGTACAATCCTTTTCTTAAATCTCTTAAAATCTCAACCCGCTCTACTGTATCTATATCTGAATGTAAATATTTGCTTTTAATTCCCTTTTCTATTAAATAGTCAGATAACTCTTCTGCCATTCTTTTAGTTAGTGTTGTAACTAAAATTCTTTGTTTTTTTGCAATAATGGATTCAATTTCTAATATCAAGTTTGGAACCTGAGGGTCTTGCCATTGTGTTGAATTTACAATAGGCATATCCAAATAACCTTTTTCAATAACCTGTTTTTTTAAACTTGCAAATGTTTCTGGCAAAGAAGGCCTTATTTCTATAATTGGGTCAAGTAACCCGGTAGGTCTAATTATTTGATACACAATACCTTGATAGTTTTTTGGCAGCTTATTCATATTTATTATTTTAACATTTGTATACCAACAGTTAAAAAGTTGTGGCAAATTTATTGGGAAATATATTTTTAGCACTAATTAAATTCGTCTGATAACCATGCCTAACAATATAAATTCGAGGTATACCTATTGTCACAGATAGCCGGCATACAGTTGCTAAACCAAAATAGTAAGTCATATAAACGTTTGCTATTAAGTCTTCACCTATATTTCACTTGTCAAATACCAGTGGCAATGGTACATTATCAATGGGGCCTAATAGTTTATTTTTTATTAAAAAATTATGAAGTACCTAATTGCAGCTTCAGATCTCACAAAGCCAACAGTAGAGACACTCAAAGAACAAGTAAATATTCGATTTAAAAAAATCGAAAGATTAGCAAGTAATCTAAAGATTCCGAATGTACTAGTCAAAATTAGCGTTAGAAAAGAGGGTAAAACCTTTTACCTAACTCTTGAAGCAAAATTCGAATTTGCCAAAAAAGAGCTTGTAGTTAAAGAAAAAGGAACGGACCTAAGGCGAATAGTTTCTTTAGCTTCACAAACTCTAAAGACAGAGTTATTACGTCAAAAAGAACTCGCTAAAGATAACAAAATTAAAAGAGGAAAGTTTCATAAAAACCTAGAGTTCTTTGGAACTTAAAAGTACAACTTTCCCCCGGGAATTGTGTCCACAATTCCCGGGATCGTTTACTAATTACAAAACCATAAAATTACATATCTTAGCAGTTTTGAAATACTGATTTAATTTGAGATAAAAATCTGCAAAAGATAGTACTTACCACTAGAAATTTCTTCAAATATTTAATAAACTCTAAGTGTTATTTATTATTCTATTTTAACGAGATTAGGTAAGGTATTAGCAGGAATTGCTACAGGAGCAGGATACACTTTATTATCTGCAACTCCAGTTTTTGCACAAAGCTACGACTACTACACGTATAGCGCAGCTTCAGATGCAGCAGCATCAGGTATATTTGGATTTAGCATGTTATTAAGTTGCTGCATTCCATTATTCATGATGGTAATTGCAGGAGTTTTAGCTTACGTTGTTTATAAAGATGCAAAAAAGAATAATGTAGAAAACCCAGCATTGTGGGCTATTTTAACTTTCTTCTTTAGCTTATTAGGCTTGTTAGTTTACTACCTAGCAATTAGACCAGAAGCTATTAAGAAAATGCAAGGCGTTCAACCTTCACAACCTGTTGCTACACCAGCTCCAGTTACAGAAGAAAAGAAAGACTAAGTATAAACTTAATATAAAAAGGCACCCTTTTAGGGTGCCTTTTTAATATATGTTTTAAATTTAGAAAAACTTTTAAATTAATGGAATTTAAGACAGAAATTAACTATTCCAACTTGAAAATGTTTTAAGTAAAAATGCAATATGCTCTTCTAATGTTTTATTAATTAAAGATACTCCATTATTAATATCTTCCCGTGATACATTTGCTGCAAATCTTGGTTCTTTTAGTCTTTTAGTTATAGATTTAACCTCTAGCCCTACAAATTTAGTTGGCCTTATTAACGATACAGCATTTATAAAGCCACAAATCTCATCACATGCAAATAAATATCGTTCCATAAGAGATTCAGGTTGTTTGCCAGTTCTATCTGGTGCATGAGCTCTAATCGCATTTAAAATCGAATCTGAATACCCTTTTTGAGGTAATATATTGTTTACGGCATAGTTTGGGTGTTCATTTGGATACTGCTCCCAATCTAAGTCATGTAGTAGTCCGCTTGCCCACCAATCTTCTATAGATTGAGCATCTAAACCAAGCTCAATCGCATAAGATTCCATAGCTTTAGCAACCATTTTACAGTGGTTTAAAAGCGATTCACTTTTAATGTATTCATTTAATAAAGCTAGGCTTATTTCTCTATTTATCATTAATCTTAGTTAAAATCTAAAAAAGACTCCCTTCACACTGTATTTTAATGCTATATTTTTAATGTTGTCTACCAATTTATCTGTAGTACTAATAACTACGAATTTATTTGTTGAATCATCTATATAATAACCAATTTGTTCTCCATCTACATTTGTTGTTCTACTTGTCAATTCAGTCAAATCTAGTGTAAAAACCTTTGCCTGGCTAGTTTCTACTAAAATATTTTTACTAATATCTTGTTCGTAATATCTATCACTCCAACTTAAAGAAACCTTATTAATTCCAACATATACTTTTTCTCTTGGAATACCTTTATAAATATAATACTGAATAGAGTCCTCTAACTCGGAGAGTTTTGTATTCGGACCCGGTAAGGCCGCTTTTTGAGGGGTATAATCGTAAGTTTCTATGAAATAAAAATCTACATACTGAACAATTCGATTTATATCTACGATTTTTGTGTAGTTTTTATTAAATTCTTTATAGACCGAGTAATTTTCTAACTCTGCAGTTCTGGGCAATAGCAAAACACTTAAATTAAGCCCTTGTATTGAATTTAATCTTTCAATCAAATTATAGTAGTCTTCTAAATTACTTTGCAATGAAGAGTCTAGTATTAAGTAATTTAAGTTATAATTCAAAATAATAGATTCTAAACTTTCAAATACATCTTTCGCATTAAATGTCTCAAAGAATTCTGAATATACAATTGGAATAGAGTTTGCTATCTGATCTTTGTCAAAATTAAGGCTTTTATCTTTTAAGTTTATTAATTTTGCAATAGAACCACTATTTTTTGAAGGTTTTGAATATTCAAAGTAATTTAACTGATCCAAACTATACTTACTATCAAATGTTTCTACTTTATCATAGTTCATTTTTTCTGCCTGAACGTCACTGACATCTTCTAGTAAAATTCTTTCAAAGGTTTGATAGTCTTTTGTTACCGCAACTTTTCTATAGAAAAATAGATAAATAGATACAACTATAGAGATTAGAATAAACAAAATGAGCAATAGTTGTATTAGCCTTAATGGCTTAGTTTTACTGAACATTATCTAAAACAATATTAACTAGTTTGTCTGCAAAGTGATTTTCTGCCCTGGGAACATGCTTAAATGTTATTTTTTGAAAATTCTTTAACTCTTCAGAAATTAGTGCATGCATCTTTTGAATCTCTGAATCTTTAACCTTGTATTCTCCTCTTACCTGTTTTACAACAAGCTCACTGTCTAAGCAACAAATAACCTCTTTAATGTTATTCTTTTTAAGTAGTTTTAATCCACTTAACAAAGCCAAGTACTCTGCCCGGTTATTTGTACCAATTTGTGTATAGCTTGCGGTTAAATCTACTAATTGATTTTTATCGTCAAATATAAAAGCTGCGATTGCGCTGTCACCTGGATTACCTCTTGAACCACCATCTGTATATAAATAATGCATTTAAAAAATTTAAAAACTATAAGTTGTACCTAAATTTATTATATTAAAGAATACGGAATATGTCTTGAAGCAATATTTATTAATTTAGATTTGGTTAATAAACCAATTTATATTTCTAACCCACTTATCTTTATCGTCAGATGGGCCAGCATATTTTCTAACAATACATTCTGGACTATTGTTACAAGGCACCAAATATTGCTGAGCAATTTTACAAGATAAAACTGAGAGTGATTCTTCCCAGCCCGAGTACTGAACTCCGTTTAAATAACCAAATGGGTTATAAGATTTATAAGGGATTCTACCAAAACCGGATTCGTTACCTGCTATAGCAAGTAATACCCTAAAGTCACCCCCACATTCCTCGGTTTTTTGAACTAAAATATAACCTAAACCACTGAAAGGTGATGAATATTTGCTTAAAATAGCTTCTGTTCTTGCTACATTATTGTCATAGGTAGCTTTTTTTATTTCCATTTCTTTCGATTCTTTTAAATTTGCTATTTTATACCTAACAGAAGGCAATGGAATAAACTCTTGGACTTCGGTGCTTTCAATGAGTGGAACATCACTACTTGTGTCACTTTTTACAATAGATAGATTTACAAAGCTAACTACTGTGGCAAAAAGTATAGAAGCAAATAATATAGTAGCTATAAACTTTACTCTAAGAAGTTTCTTTTTCAGATTCAGTAGTTAATACTTAAAATGTACAACCCTAGTTTAACTTAATTTCTTTACCTAATAAAATGTTTATCAAATTTTTTCCGGAGGTAGATATAAATGTAATTCCTTTTTCTTTATATTTGCTATGATTTAATAATTCTACTAAATCACTTCCTCCAATAATCTTCTTTACTTCTTTACCAACACTCAAAGACAAATATTCTAATACATCTTGGCCATACATTTCAAGTTTTCCAATCCAAACCACAGATTCAACAGATTCAATTTGAACTTTTAAATCTTCTAAAGTGTTTATATATTTTGGCTTTAAACCATTAGGCAATTTTTCTGATGTATATATATATTCAAATTTGTTAATAAAGTCTTTAATTAAATCCGATTCTAAATCTAAGTTAGATTCTTTACCAAGTATTAAAATTTTTGAATTATTAGATTTGTCATTAACAAATCCTTTTAATGTAGAAATTTCTTTTTGAAGTCCTAAACCCATGAATGCAGGTTTCTTTTTTGTAAGGTACTTTAACGATCCACTAGAGTAATCAATATCTACTGTATCTATTACAAAATAGTCTACAAGGTTAGATAAGTGCTCAGTTAAAATCTTCCAGTCCTCGGATTTTTCAGATATCTCTTCTGGTTGAAAACCTAAGTTTTCTAATATTAAAACCTCTCCAAAGTTCATGAATTTTATTGAATTCAAAGAGTTTTTAATGTTTACAAATTTTGTTGGTTTATTTAATAGGTGACCTATTGCAAACCTTACATCCATTAAAGATAAATTATCTTCTATAGATCCCATTGGTTTACCAAGTGTGCCTAATACTATTACTTTTGCATTTTTGGAAGCAAGGTAGTTTAGTGTAGCAATTGTCGATTTTATTGTCTGATTATGCTCCGGAGATTCACCGTTTATGAATGTATTCAAATTAGAACGCACTGCAACAATTTTGCCTGTTACATCTACAGTTTCAATTGATTGTAATTTGTATATCATGACGATATTATAACACATTTTCTATTGGAAACATATACAGGTAAGATGTTTGGGCGATTTTGTATTTCAGGAAGTTTTTATTACATGACAAATGTTTAAACTATAGGATTAAGGCAGCGCGACTTAGTTTTTATGATTATATATACTGCATAAATCCCTAGAAATTTTTAAACCTATTATTAAAAGATTGACTAATGTTTAATAAAAACCTCTGCTCTAATCGACTAAGTATATTCACATTAAAACATAGTTAGATGGTACCAATTTGGTTGTTAATTGATACCAAAAACAGTTCAAAACTTAACAAATTGGTACCAAACATTAAACCTATCAAATAGAGATAAGTTATTCTTATCTAATAATAAGATCTAGACAGTATTTACTGTTTAGAGTTTATATAAAAAAGGTTAGTTAGTTATTTTCCAATAAACTCTCTATTTCCAAAATATTTTCTTAAGACTTCAGGAATTTTAATTGTTCCATCAGATTGCTGATAGTTTTCGATAATTGCTATAAGCATTCTTCCCATGGCAATTGCAGTGTCATTTACTGTGTGAGCAAGTTCCAAGGTCCCATCTTTTCTTTTCACTTTAATATTCATTCTTCTTGCTTGAAAGTCTGTAGTATTTGTATCAGTCCCAACCTCCATAAACGTTTGTTGAGACCCTAACCATGCTTCTGGGTCAACCTGTCTTGCGCTTGCCATGTAGCCGGCATCTCCTGTACATTTTTGAACTAAGTGATATGGAAGTTTTAAGCTTTGTAATATCCATTCATTTATTGCTAGTAATTCGTCAAATATCTTATTTGATTCTTCTGGTTTACAAACAACATCCATCTCAATCTTATCAAATTGATGAACTCTCTTAATTCCTCTAACATCTTTTCCCCAAGATCCTACTTCAGATCTAAAACATGGTGTATATGCGAACATTTTATAAGGAAGATCTTTCTCATCAACTGTTCTATCCATAAATAATGCAAAGTTGCTTGGTTCTGAAGAACCTACCAAAGCTAGAGTACTACCTTCTTCAAGGTATTCTTTTTCAATTCTATAAAACTGATCTGCATGCTCAGGTAAGTGACTTGTTCCAAAAAGAACTTTCTCTTTTACGAGAAGTGGTGGGATTACATATTTGAAACCGTCTGCTATTAGCTTTTCAAACATGAATTGTTGTAATGCATATTGTAACAAAGCTAAATCCTCCAAAATAAATGTAAATCTTGTACCAGCAATAAGTGCTGCTTGTTGATTATTGATAATCCCTAAAGCTTCTCCAATATCCAAATGATGTATAGGTTGCATATCTGGTTTATCACTATGAATAATGCCTTGAGGCATGTATTTAGCAGAGCCTTCAGAGTATTTATAAGGTTCAATTTCAATATAACCTTTATCTGGCGTCCAAACCTTAATTACGATATTATCTTCTTCACCTTTACCCAATGTCATAAATTCCTCTATTGGCATATTTGGTATCCAAGAAGCTATTTCATTCCATTCCTTTTCTACTGTCTCTAAATCAGCATTCAATTTAGAAATATCAAACTCGCTTTTTAATTCACCTGCCAATCTTCTTGCCTCCTCGGGATTGATAGAACCAACCTTTGAAATCTCATTTTTCTTTTGATTATATTTCTCTACTTTTTGCTTTAATTCAGATCTTTGAGCATCAAGTTCTAGCCATCTATTAATATTTGCTTTTTCTACATTGCCTCTACCAGAAGCTACTACGGCCTTAACCTTTTCAGGGTTTTCTCTAATAATTTTTGGATCTATCATAAGTTTTAGTTATAAGTTTTAAGATATAAGTTTTATTGGAATTAATACAAGAATTTTAAGATATTTCTTGAAAAAAGGATAGTAAATGTATCCCTTAAAGGGAGATTGTAAAAGAAGATGTAAGTATTTCTTTGTTATCCATTTTCTTAATTATAACTCAAGTCTTTCTATTAGTTAATAAATTGTAAAATTTATTGCCAGCAGATATAATCCGTTACCATAATTCAGTAGCATTACTTATTATATTTTTTAAAATGGTTTTTGATTTTGAAGATGATGTATTCAATTTAGTGACTACATCTAATAGTAATATTGAGATCTTTTCAACCGAAGACTTAGAAAACGCCACTAATAGACTTATAGAACTTGGATTATTGTCAAATGAATTATTAGAATCTCTTATTCGATTCAAACTGCGAATAGAAGTTATTTTTGCGCTCGAGATAGCTTTTGCACTCGCAAATGATGGTTACCTTGAAAAAGTGTTTGATGGAAGTCCGAATATATATGAATTTATAGAAGAGAGGTATCTGGATACATTTGGAGATCTGTTAACTTTTGAAGAAATTGTAACTATAACTAGCGACTTATTAATTGAATTTAACAAAGACAATAAAAACATTATCGGGATAGCTTCGCAGATCGCCCCTAAGCTAGCAAATTTTATATACATAATTCTTAATAAATGGATTACCGATAATGTACTGGAGTTATCTGATTACTTTGAATGCAGTGATGGCTTAAATTTAATTGAATCATGTTTTAACAAGGCTACAGCAGAATGGGAACTGGAAGAATTACAAAAAAGAGACCCTGCAGATTTGGCAGGTATTCTTACCGCTAACTTGTTACATATTTTAAAAGGAGATCCAAGAGTTATGTTTTCATGGACTATTACTCCAATGGAAAGATATTATGCAAATTTAGCTAGAAATTTTCTATTTAGAATGGATTACATACACGAATTACCTTCTACTGATAGTATTATTTTTTGGAGTAAGATTTACAAGCAAGGAATTAAAATGAAAGAAATAAATGGCGAAAATGATGATAATTTGTGCTACAATTAATATGCGTTGATGGAAGTGGCGTTCCGTAGCCTAGAGAAATCTGGAAAATTTAAAAGTAGTCTTGAGTAACTTCAAGAAAACAAGGTGGAACCGTGGTTCTTAATTTAAGAGTCATCCCTGTAATCATTAATTTGATTATAGAGATGACTTTTTTTATTATTTAAATTTATTTTATGAGCGATGCAGCTTCAATAACAAATCAGTTAGATAGAAGTAGACTAAAGTATGTCGTATATCTACAAGACAGGCATTCAAGTAATTCCAATGAATTATTCCTTCATGGAGAATCTATACGAAGTGTTCTAAGTAGAAATGATATAAGCGTGTCTGATGCAATTACCCTTATGATAAAAAATCAGGATAATAGATCATGGAGAGTAGATTTATTAGATGTAGGGACATACTTGTTTTATAGAAATTTATCAGATGAACAGTGGGAGACTATTGAGAAAATTAGAATAAAAGTTATGCAATCTTTAGAGAGCGATATCAGAAATGGAGTAATAACAGATACTCAAATTGAGGAGCTAAGCTTGAGGTTTAATGGAGATAGTTTGTGGGAACCATTTCTAAATAGTTTATATAATATTCAAAGTGAAAGTTAAATTATTTTTAAAAAATGTATAAATCAAGATTTACAGAATTAAAAGAAAAGAATTATATAAGTAATCAGCTAAATGGCTTTATGCCTATTTTAAACTACATTTCAATTTGTACATTACTATTTATTAAAATTATTAAATGAAAAAACTACAAAACTTAGACCAATTTAAAGCCTGGGCAAAAGAAACAGGATTTATATACCCTTCATCTGAAATTTATGGAGGATTTGCAGCTGTATATGATTATGGACATTACGGAATTCTTTTAAAGAACAACATCCAAAGAGCATGGGAAAAATCTATGGCTCAAGATAGAAACGATGTTGTTCTTTTGGACGGAGGAATCTTTATGCACCCAAAAACATGGGTAGCAAGTGGACACGCAGCAGGATTTTCTGATGTTTTGGTAGAAGACAAAAAGACTCATAAAAGATATAGAGCTGACCATGTAGTTGAAGAATGGTTTGAAAAAAAGGGAGAAAAGGTAGATATGGATAAAAAAACTCCTCAAGAATTAGCCGAAATAATAAAAACTAATAACATCAAATCTCCTGAAGGAAACGATATTACAGAACCAAGAAACTTTAACCTAATGGTTAAAACAAATATGGGAGTTACAGATAGCACTTTAACAGATGAAAACGCTGTATGGGCAAGAGCAGAAACATGCCAAACAATTTATTTAGAGTACAAAAACTATAGAGACACAATGAGACTAAAACTTCCATTTGGAATAGCTCAAGTAGGTAAAGCATTTAGAAACGAGATTGTTGCAAGACAATTCATTTTTAGAACAAGAGAATTTGAACAGATGGAGATGCAATACTTTCATAAACCAGAAGATAAAAAAAGATTATTTGAAGAATGGAAAGAAAGCAGAATGAAATGGCATGTAGAAGTGATGGGAATAAACCCTGAAAATTTGAGGTTTAAAGAGCACTCTAAGCTAATATTTTATGCAACCGCAGCATTTGATATTGAATACAACTTTGCAACATTAGGTGGATTTAAAGAACTTGAAGGAATTCATGACCGAGGAGATTACGATTTAACTCAACATGCAAAGTTTAGTGGGGAAACTTTAGACTACTTTGACCAAGAAAACAATACCCGATTTGTTCCTCATATTATGGAAACAGCTGTTGGTTTAAACAGAACATTAATGATGGTTTTAGAAGAAGCATGGACAGAAGAGGAATTAACAAACTCAAACGGAGAAAAAGACTCTAGAGTTGTATTAAAGCTAAAAAAATCATTAGCTCCAATCAAGGTTGCAATATTGCCTTTATCTAAGAAACCAGAATTACAAGCCAAAGCACTAGAAGTTCAAAACTTAATAAGAAAAGATTACATGACTCAATACGATGAAACAGCATCTATTGGTAAAAGATATAGAAGACAAGATGAGATTGGAACACCATACTGTGTAACTATCGACTTTGATTCTTTAAATGATAATGCTGTGACAATTAGGGATAGAGACACAATGAAGCAAGAAAGAATTAAGATAGAAGATTTGCCTACATATTTAAAAGAGTGTTTTGCTTAAATGCAAATAATTACTAACTTTGCAAAACGCATAGGTCAAAAGACTCAAGAGATAGGGGTAACAGAATTGGAGGCCAGAAATATTTTATCTATCTTTTTAGTTGAATTTATAGCTTTATTAAAAGATAGTAATTCTAGATTATTTAAATACAATAAAATAATATTAGAAGATATATTTCATAAGCTTTTACTAGATACTGAATTATTTGTTAATAATCTTAAATTAGTTGATAAACCTATCTCTAGGTATAACTATGACTTCAATTTTGCAGTAGATGATAGCCTAGAAATTTCAGTAATGATACCGAATGGCAATAACAGTAACGACAGTTCTATTAAAGTAATATTTAATACTAAAGATAACCCAATACTTCAAATTAATGGTGAAAGGATTATTTTTTATCTTAATCCTAACGATTTGGGTGAACAAGGATTTCAAAATCCATTACATGAAAAATATGGTATTGGGTCTGAAAAGGTTGGGGAAATCTACGTGCAAGACCAAAGGTATTATATTTACTACACTTACATGAGTGAAATATAGACTTAACAAAACATAGCTGATATAGTAAAATAGTGTCATCATTCAACGTTGACACTATGATAGACGGAATTATGCATAAAATGGGATTTGAATCTGTAGATAGATTGCAAAGAATTGATATATATAAAAAAATCGCATATAACTTAGTTAAACAGAATATTGGATTACTTTTAGACTATCCATATAATTCAAACATTCCAGCTATTGCCGAAGATATAATTCTATTTTCTAATAACTTCCAACTCGATCCGGAGATAGAATATGTGCCGATATTTGAAGAAGAAACAATGGGGCAAGTTACAATTGTATACAAAGATATTAAAGGTAAATTTGCAATATCATGGAGAGTTATATTCAATTTTGAACCAGAGGAGTGTATTTGTTCTGTAACATTTAATTCTTTAACCGATCCACTTTATAAAATTAATCTTAATTTAATACAAACAGGTAGATTATTAGAACAAACAAATGGTTCTTTAGTATTAAAAGTTGGGCCTGAAACACTGCCAGCACAAATCGAGATGATTAAAAAACAGCCTTTACATACTAGCTAATCTATACTTAGTGCCTCTACCCTGTCCTTCTACTTTTAATAGTTTTTTTCTAACTAAATCGTTTAAATCTCTAAATGCTGTCATTGTGGATACCTCCATCATGTGACAATAATCCTCTCTTTTTAACATCGGTACAGTTTGCAAGTACTTTAAAACCTTTAATTGTCTTTTATTTAAATCTAAGAAAGGTTGATCTTTAGACTTTTCTTCGGCTTTAACAAACTCATTTACATGCTCCCTGATTTCCATTAAATCTCTAAAAATGCTATGAGAGAAAGCCTCTAACCAAATTGATAAATCAAAATTCTTTCTTGAATATTCTATACTTTCAAAAAACTTCATTTCATTTGTACCAAAAATCTTTAAAACAGAAGAATAAATTTTGCTAGCATAATTATTCTTAAACAAAAGATAATCTACATAAGCAAGCATTGTAAGTTTATTACCAAAGGCAAATGGGTATAACTCAATCAACCTATATATAAAAATCCCGATTCTAACTACAGGTGTAATTGTAATTGTAGAGTTCTTATACCACTCAATTAATTCGTATAATTCATACTCTATTTTGTCAGATTCTATCTCAGCATTTTGTAGTGTTGACCAATTGTCATCATTTTGAATTGTGTCACTTGACCCTCTTAGTTTTGACTCCCAACCCTTTTTCCAACCGTGCAATACCATTTTATGAAAGTGCATTATTGTGTTTAAATCTACTTCTGCATAACTATCTGAAACATTTGATCTTGTAAAATCGATTGCATCTCTAAAGTTTTTTAATTTAATTGCATTTTCATCTTTAATGTCATCTAACTTTAAGCCATTTGCTATTTTTTCTGCATCTTTTAAAGTCATATCTAGTTCTAAAAAGTGACCTAAATGAAACATGTCTAGAGTTTTTGCATTTAATGCAAGCTTGTATTTATTGTCATAAGTTAAGTCCATGCTGGCCAAAACAGTTCTAGAGTTTTCGATTTTAACTAAAGTTGATACTAATTTATCTGTATAGCTAAATTTTGGATTGTACATAATCAGGTTGTAAGTATTAAGTTTTCAGTTATAAGTTTTAACCTATAACTATATTATTATGATACGTAATTTATGTTATGTAAAGGATATGAATTCTCTAGGATAGATTGGAATAGTTTTATGGTTTACTACTATAAGATTTGTAATATAATCATTTGTGCCACTTTAGCTCAGCTGGTAGAGTCCCGATTAAGCTGACTTAGCTCAATTGGTAGAGCAATCGCATCGTAAGCGATAGGTTGTGGGTTCGATTCCCACAGTTAGCTTTATCGGGATAAGCAGTGGGTCGCGAGTTCTCCAGGTAAATCGGTGACTAATTTCAAATTTGATAAACAAATTACTTTCTTTTGGGTATTACAAACTTAACTGGACATGTCACTACATCATTTAAGATTAAAGTAGCTAGTATCACAAATTCGTAGTAAGTAAAAAGTTTTAAACTTTCTAGATTTTCTGGGAGCATAAATATAATACCTTCTCTGTATCGACTATCTGCATAACCAATAGCCTTTAACCTGCCTTGACACTTCCTAAGGAAGGCAAGCGTTGTAGTCTTTGACAATTCAATTATTTCTTGTTGAGATAGTTTAAGAGCACTTGATTCAGCATAAGGTAATTCAATATTAAATTCATTTAAAATTGCTTGAAGATCTGTAATGTAAGAACCTGCAGATTGTGAAGCCATGGAATTTAGTGAATTAGCCAGCTCTATCGTGCCTGCATTTCTATGTCCCATTATGTACATTTTAGAAATATGATCACTTCTTACAATTTCTTTCCAACTATTTATAAGTTCATCCTCATCAACCAGATAATTATTTTGGAATAGAATATTTAGAGCTGATAAAGTGTTGTCAGAAAGAGTACCTAACGAAGATTTTGTAATAAGCTCGTCAATCGATTTAGAATTAACATCTTCTAGTTCAAGATTATGGAGCATGTTTGTCACAGGTTGCATAAAACAATATTTATATATAGCAATTATATCACTCAAAGGCGTTGTCAACAAAGTTAATAATGAAATGTAATTAAACTATTGATGAAGATGGTATCTATGTGAGAATATTAACAGATGAACACTTCAGAGATAGAAAAAGTAAGGCTTAACCCCGAACAATATCAGGCTGTAAATACATTAGAAGGTCCAGTATTGGTTATTGCTGGCCCTGGTACTGGTAAAACTCAAGTGCTTTCTTTAAGAATTGCAAACATATTACAAAAAACAGATGCTTTGCCTGGAAATATTCTTTGCTTAACATTCACAGAATCTGGTGTAACAGCCATGCGCGAAAGGCTTTTAAGATATATTGGTACAGAAGCTTATTATGTGAAAATACACACATTCCACAGCTTTTGTAATGAAATTATATTAAGCAATCCAAACAAGTTCTCTTTTTCAAGAGACTTAAAACAACTAGACGACCTAAACAAAGTAAAGATAATGCGAGAAGTTTTAGATAGCTTACCTCAAGATACAAAACATACTTTAAAACCATTACACGACCCCTACTTTTACCAAAACCAAATACTTAATGGAATACAAACATTAAAACGAGAAGGAATTTCACCCGAAGAATTATTAAACAGAACCCAAGAGATAATTCAAGAACTAGAAGCAAATCCAGATATAAATAGTAGGACAGGTAAACCAAAGCTAGATTGGCAAACAAATAGACAAAGGCAAGATAAAAATCTAGAACTTTATGAACTATATAAAAAATATCAGGAATTAATTAAAGAGAAAGGGTTTTATGATTACGAAGATATGATTCTTTACGTAATTAATAAATTTGAAGAGGATAAAGATTTATTAGCAGAAAACCAAGAGAAATATTTGTATATCTTAGTAGATGAATACCAAGATACAAACGGGTCTCAAAACCAGCTACTTAAACTTTTAGGTTCTTTTGATAAATCGCCAAACATATTTGCTGTAGGAGATGATGACCAAGCTATTTACAGATTTCAAGGAGCAAATGTAGAAAATTTACTTTTCTTTACAAAAGAATTTGAAAATGTAAAAACCATTACCCTTACAAAAAACTACAGATCTAGCCAAGCTATTCTTGATTTATCAAAATCTTTGGTAGAAAAAAATACAATGCGTTTAAGCAACTTAATTAAAGATGTTAATAAAGACTTAAAAGCAGAAAGTGGCATAACCAACCAACAAGCAGAAGTTTTTGAATTTAAAGATGGGGAATACGAAGTCAGATTTATTACAGAAAAAATCAAAGAACTAAATGATTCAGGTATTGCATACTCGGATATTGCAATTTTTTACAGAAACCATTCAGATGCAGAAGACTTAATTAATGCGATGATCAAAAAAGGGTTGCCTTTTAAATTAGCAGCAGGAAGCAATGCACTAGATGAACTAATTATTCAGCAATTTTTGAACTTACTTAAAACAATAATGTATACCAATGAAGATAGAGAATTTACATTATTCAAAATACTCTTTTATGACTTTTTAGGATTTAAAAGATTAGATACATTTAAAGTAACTAACCAGGCATCTTTTAACAAGACCTCTTTATTCAATATAATTTCAACAGAAGAGCAACTTAAAGCGGCAGGTGTTTCAGAACCAGAAAAGTTTATTACATTTGCACAAAAACTCGCAGACTGGAGAGCTTTAAGCGAAAACACAAATCTTATTGATTTAACCGAAAGGATATTTCAAGAATCTGGTTATCTGGACTTTGTATTCTTTAAAGATAAGAACATTGAGAATATAAACTCTGTAAACTCCTTTTACAACTATATTAAATCTATTTACACTGCAGACAAAAAAATCAATTTAAACGAGTTCTTAAATGACTTAAAGCTATACGAAGAAAATCGAATTTCAATACCCGAAAACGAACTAGATATTGAAAGAAATGGTGTTAATTTAATGACTGCCCATAAATCTAAAGGGTTAGAGTTCCCTTACGTATTTGTTATGAACCTCTACGATAAAAACTGGGAAGGAAAGCCGGAAAGAAACTTCTTTAAGCTGCCAATAACAAAATTAGATGTAAAAACTGGTAACGAAAAGGAGGAAGATGAAAGGCGTTTGCTTTACGTAGCTTTAACAAGAGCTAAGCAAAAATTGTTCCTAACATATTCAAACCAATACGATTCATCTACAGGTAAAAAAGAGGTGTCCCCAAGTCAGTTTATTTACGAGCTTGATAATAAATTAATTGATAAAAGCGACTCAAGCAAATACGAGTCGGAAGACATTGCATACTTTAAAGAGAGACTTACATCAAATCACTTAATAGACCATTCTGAAGATGAAAAGAAGTATTTAGAATCGCTTGTTAAAAAATTTCAATTGTCCGCAACATCATTCTTAACATACATAGAATGTCCACTTAAATTTAAATATGAACATTTAATAAAACTGCCAAGACCTTCAAATAAAACAGCAATCTTGGGGTCTTCTATTCACTTTGCATTAGAAAAGCTTGGTAGACATTTAATTAATCATGAAAACTACTCTATTGATGATTTGCTTAAATATTTTGAGAGCTACCTACACAAAAACTTGCACAGCTCAGATCTTTATCAACAGGTCTTAACAGAAGGGAAAGCAATATTAACAGATTATATAATGCACTATAAATCTGAATTTGAAATACCAGCAGAGGTTGAATATACCTTTCATAAATCTGAAACTATATTTGAAATCCCTGGACAGGAACCTATTGTCCTAAAAGGTAAACTTGATAAGATTGAATGGCTAAATAAAGAGCAAAACCTTGTTAGAGTTGTAGACTATAAAGTTAAAGACCCACAATCCCAAAATGAGATTAAAGGTTTAACAAAGAAGGCTGACCCACGAATGTATTACCAGCTGTTGTTTTATTACATATTGGCAGATTGTGATAAGTATTTTAAACCAAAATTAGGCTTAGATAAGTATAAGGTAGCAGAAGTTCAAATTGACTTTTTAAAACCTAACAAATCCGGTTTATATAAAAAAGAAACATTTCCAGTAATTCAAGAAGATGTTCAATTAGTTAAAGAAAAGATTATAGATGTTGTAACAAGAATTAGAAATTTAGAGTTTTCGGGTAACGAAGGTGGGTATCCACTTTGCCATGAATGTGATTACTGTAAAGAAGCCATTCAAGACTTATAAGACATTTAAGTTACAATAAAATTTAAGATTAATCTACAATAAAGTATTCTTCTTCCTGTTGCCTAAATAGAATAGTTCCATTTATAAATAGAAAGTTTAATTTATCATCGCCTACACCTTTAATCTCAACAAGTTGATCTATATTTGTAGAGGTATTTATTTTGTCTACATTGCTAAAATAATACTCTCTTTGAAGCTGTGAATTATAATTCCAAAAGAGTTGATTATTGGCAAGTATACTTTCTGCATTCGATATTTCAAAACAAGGCAATGGTAAGTAGCCAATTAGAGTTTTATTTAAATCTATATCTGATTTAGCCGACCCAGGAATGAAATAAGTAGTAGAATCCATATTTGCATCCTGCAATAAGAAATCATTAGGAGTTGAAATAGTATTGAAAGTTAAAGTGCTTAGTTCCCTACTTAAATTTGTTTGATAATAACAATGCTGAACATCGGAAAAATATAGGCCAAGAACCTGATTTTCATAAGAAAGAGATATACTTTTATTATAAACAGATTGGCCATCTATAGTTGCTGTCACATTCAAATTTCTTAAATCTTTGATCTTTAAAAGCTGGGTGTCAAATGGCTTCAAACCATGTTTTTGTCCGTTCAATTCAACTACTAAATCTTTATCGTAATAATTGATTAAACTAACCAATTTTAAATAGGAATAAGATGTCAAGAAGTATGTTATTAGACCTAAAAGTACAATTAAGGTAGAAGCAATTAAAATTGTGCTTATAAATTTTCGGGTCATATAATATGTTATACAGAAACATATTCTTAAGCAACCAAATATTTTAAATTCAATCGACTTAATTGAATATTTGCCTCTGATGGGTCTATTGAAGGGTCTGTAAACTTAAGGTTTAAATTTTTGTAATTTTAACATTAAATAAACTTCAATCTATAGACTGTTTATAGAAATTAGAATATAATTACACTTGTTAAATGCGGATGTAGTTCAATTGGTAGAACGCTTCCTTGCCAAGGAAGAGGTCGCGAGTTCGAGCCTCGTCGTCCGCTTTTAAACTTCAAATAACTTCAACTAAAGATTTTAGTAGTAACTTTTCAACTTCTTATCTATTTCATCTAATAGATGTAGATGGAATTTTGTCATAAACGGATTCCAAAGCATATACGGATGTTTAAACTCTTTAATAAGAGGGACTATTTCTTTAGGTGATTTCTTCATTAATTCTTTATATCGTAGTATTGTGATCTCTGCTGGCAATATTAAATCTAGAATATCAGGTGTAATTTTATCTATACTTTTAGCAAATCTTGCAGACTTAGTTTTTCTTTCCTCAACCTCTAAATACAAATCGTGATAGTACGGATCTAATAACTTTATAGCAGAATCTTTTTCTGAGATTCCATTAGGTGGATTATTCTTGTCTTTTAAAAAAGTTATTTCATCTCCAGTTGATAATTCACCAATATCGTGAATAGATAAAAGCAATAATGCATGACCTAAATCTACTTCTATATCATTTATATACGGATAAACAGTACTTGCAACTATTGGTAACGAACCCACATGCTCTACTAATGTTTCTCTAAATAGCTCTACATCGGGTTTGTAATCCAGACTAGGTAATTTAGATTTTATTCTGTTATAAGTATAAGGTTGAGTCGTACCCCTTATTACTTTAGAGTAACCTTCGTAAAATTCAATTATTTTATTTAGAACCTGGGCATAAATAGTAGATTTCATATAAACAATATTAATATAAAGTTAATCTTTTTCAAATAATTTGCAGCCAAAGACTAATCTGGCATAATTAACTTTAAAGATTCTAGAGGGATTTTTCTTACCTTAGTAAACTCAACTTCTAGCAGATAAAGTTTACACAATCTGTGCAAACCATCTAATATTTGCCACCTCCCCTTCCAAAAAATAATATCAATTGGATAACTTATATCTACGTTCATAATTTTATCCATCCATTTCTTATACCTTACTGGATCATTGAAAACATCTCTTGGCTTTAAACTAAAAGGTTTATTTTCTTGCCAAAAGAATGGTATGTCCAAATGCCACTCAAGTTCTGAAAGCCGCATTTCTTCAGTGGCTATTTCTACCGCCCATAGCTTATTTAAATCTCTATCAAAATCAAATGCTATTTCCAATAATTCTTCCGACATTACAGATTTTTCGTATTGACTGGAAAATATATTTTTCATTTTTCAGATATCTCCCAAATATTATTATCTGGATCTTGAAAATATGCTACTTTTTGACCCCAAGGTGTTGTTTTAGGACCTTCAAAAATTACTACACCTTTCGATTTAAGAGACTTCACTGATTCCTTAATATTATTTACTTGAAAAGCAAAAACACTGCCTCCTCCAGAATTCATATATTTCTTTGAAAACATTGAAACTGCATCATCTAGTTGAAAGATAGCTAATGAAGTACCATTTAATTTAAAATCAGCAAAATTGTCATTTATCTGGTTTACAGAAAGACCAAGTTTATCTTTATAAAAACTTAACGAAACATCAAAATTTTTTACTAGTAAACATACTGCAAAAAGTTCCTTAAACATAATTGTAATGTTAATATTTAAAGTAATAGAAAGAATTTTAAACAATTAGTCAGTTATTTTTTAGAGTAGACAGCTACACTATGCATCAACTGCAAAAAATTTTATTAAAAAGACTATCTCTTCAAAACAATCAAAGATACGCTACTCTTACCTCTGGCTACGATTTTGAAGATAATATCGTTTTCCATTTGAATAAGTTATTAAGCAATAAATTAATTTACAAAGATAATGGTGTTTACTCTATTTCTTTAGATGGTGTAAAAGAAATTTCTAAATATGAACCATTCAGGCTGGAAGATAAAGGTGTTAAAACCTTTTTCATAGGATTTATTTGCCATGATGAAAATAATAACTATCTTGTGAAGTCCCATCCAAATGCTAGACTCAATTTCTACAATTTGCCTAGTGGGAAACCATTTTTCGGAGAGAATATAAATATCTCATTATCTAGGGTATTTTATCAATACACAGGACTTGAACTATCTTCAGAAAATTTTAGTTTTACAAGTTTGCATTTAAAAACAATTATTAACTCTACAAACGAAATAATATTTGACGATGCCTTCAGTATTTACTCTGTAAACATAACTAATTTGAAAAAGAATAAAATGAGATTGGGAGATTCGTTAAGCTGGAAATCTGTTGATGAAATTAAACATTTAGAGAATAGATGGCCTGAACTTGATATATGTATTTTAAATAAAGATTTGTCAATTTATAAATCATATATTCATAAATCAGATTATATTTTATAGATAGTGTTCTATTAATAAAATCATGTTCTTCTGCTAAACTATATTCATAGTGATTTGAAATAACACCTTGCTAAACTATAAAACAAAAAACTCACGTCCAATTTTAATTACCGGTGGGCACATGACGCCCGCATTATCTGTAATAGCAGAGCTTAAAAAACGTGGATACACAAATTTTGTATGGGTAGGTCATAAATATAACCAACAAAAAAATGAATCATTATCTCCTGAATACAGAACAATAACGTTACAAAATATTCCATTTATTGAATTAAAAACAGGGAAAATTATTAGAAGTTTTGGTTTAAAAGATATCCCTTATGTTATATACCAATTAGCTTTAATTCCAGCTGGATTTATAAAATCTATTTATATAATATTCAAATATAATCCTCAAATTATTATCTCATTTGGTAGTTATTTAGCAGTACCTATAGTTTTATCTGCAAAATTAAAGGGGATTACTGTAATAACACACGAACAAACAATTGTTAGTGGACTTGCAAACAGACTTATTGGCAAATTTGCTAACAAAGTATTAATTAGTTGGGATAATTCATTTAAGTATTTTAAAAAAGATAAAACAGTTTTAACAGGAAATCCAATCAGAAAAGAGATTTTAAGCGCAAAAACCGATTCTTTAACAAAAAACTTTGATAAAAGGTTCCCCACACTACTTATTTATGGTGGAAATCAAGGCTCACATATTTTAAACAAGGTAGTTTTTAGTTCGTTACAAGAACTACTTCAAAAGTACAACATAATTCATCAAACTGGTAATTCAAGTGCAACAGGAGATTTTACAACTGCTCTAGATACAAAAAAGAAATTACCAGCTTTAATTCAAGATAGATATTTACCTAAAGACTATATATTACCCGAAGAAGTTGGTGAAGCATTAAACAAATCAGACATTATTATTGGCAGATCTGGTGCAAATAGTATTACAGAATATTTAGCGCTTGGTAAGTTATCTATTCTAATCCCAATACCGTGGAGTTCTAACAATGAGCAACTTAGAAACGCTAAACTTATGAAAAGTACCGGTTTAGCAGAAATAATCGAGCAAAAAGATTTTGGATACAAGACTTTAACAGAAACTTTAGATAAAGGTGTGAATTGCTTAAATAAAAAACTAGATTTTTTTGGAAACCCAATAGATGAATCTATTACTTATGGTAAATCATTAATTAATTTAAATGCACATAACGACATTGCAGATATTATAGAAACCTTCTTAAATAAATAATATCTACTATTGATATTCTTTCTTGTAGACATATTTACCCTATAGACTATATAATTCGGCGCTTATAAAAAACAAATGAATAGCGAAAATACTCCGAATATTCCCAAATCCCAACTAATTGGTGTTTTTAAAGAGGCATTTGGAGATGTTCAATCAATGATAGAAACATCAAGAGAAAGCGCTATTGAATCTCAGAATAATCAATTTGGTAATTCTGGTGCCGTACCAATTCAAACCGGTGTTCAAAATATTCTTATTACTCTACTTTTAGAAATTGCCAGGAAGCTAGGTTTAAAAGAAGACGAATTAGAAAAAGTCTTTGAAGAAGTATTAAAGTTATTATCTACTTACAAAAATAAAAAGGGCGAGACATAACTTGAGTTTATTCCATTGCCAAAATTTAAATTACACAGTAATATTTTGTATATTATTAAATCTTTAATATGAAGCCAAACCTTGCTGAGCCACCACTATCAGATCCTTTAAGTATAATGACTACAGAGTTGCAAGATGAAGATTTTAACATGGCATATACAACTTGGGCTCGAAGTAGCACTTTAGAGGAAGAATCCACGGAACTAACAAAAATACAATTTGCAGATATATTTAAACTTCTAAGCGAGATCTCTTTAAAGTATAAAGTACCCATAAAACTTGTATTGGACCAATTTATATTGGTAAACAAAAGATTTGGCAGTAAACTAGAAAATTATTTTTGTGCAAACCTTGGATGGAATAAAGAATCTTTAGAAAACGCATTGATAGTATCTCAATATTTGGCTCAGAATGCTCACAGAATTCTAGAAAAAGAGCTACATATTATTGTTAGTCCCTTAAATTACAACGGACTTAACCTTTATATTGCGCTATCCAAAATTGCAGAGAGATATCAACTTCCAATTACAGAAGTTATTTCAATTTACACAGATTTTTGCCCTGAGGATGAAGAAATTATTAATGAATATATAGAAGAATTACAAAATTAATGAATAACTTTGACTTAATAATAATTGGTGGGGGTGCAGCTGGTCAAATGGCTGCTATATCAGCTAAAAAACATCATCCTGAAATGTCTGTAGCAATTTTAGACAGAACGTTCGCATTGGGCCGTAAAATATTAGTATGCGGTGCTGGAAGGTGCAATATTACAAATATAAACTTAAATAAAAGTTTTGCCGACCACTATTATGGGGCATCAGCTGAATTTATAGAATCAATTTTCAACCAATTTTCTTACCCAAATATTGTTGAGTTTTTTAATGATCTTGGAATAGAACTTTATGTAGAAAGAAAAACTGATATTGGCAAACTGTTTCCTGTAACAGACCAAGCAAAAACGGTGACAGCATTATTAGAAGATGAATTAAATAGGTTGAATATTAAAGTATTCTTAAATACAGATGTTTTTGAAGTAAATAAAAATTCAAATTTTCAACTTAAAGCGAATCAACTATCTATAGATGGCAAAATCGAATCTACTTTAGAATTTTCAAGTGAATACTTAATACTTTCAGCAGGAGGTAAAACTTACCCGGCTTTGGGTTCAAATGGTTCCGGGTACAAGCTAGCTCAAAATTTTGGGCACAATATTATTGAACCGGTTCCATCTGCACTGCCAATTGTGTCAAAGAATCAGTTATCCCACGAACTTCAAGGCACAAAAATGGAAATAGAAGTTACTTCAATTATAGATGGAAAGAATATTAAAACGAGAACTGACGATGTTATGTTTACCCAATATGGGTTATCTGGCCCTGCTATATTAAATATTAGTCGCGAGATTTCTATTCATATAAATAGGTTACATAAAGTTGATTGTCAAATAAAACTTAACTTTTTCCCTGGAAAGAATAAAGAACAAGTTTTAGGAATACTAAATAATAGATGGCAAAAAAGACCTAATCAAACTGTAGAAAAAAGTTTTTATGGCATATTCCCAAATAAAATTGCTTTAACATTAATTAAGGCAATTGGTGTAAACCCTCAAAAAACAGTAAGCGAACTTAATGATTTTGAAACTAACCTAATAATTGAAAAACTTACAAACTACATAGTAGATGTGCAGGCTACTAGAAGCTGGAATGAAGCAGAATTTACTGCTGGGGGTGTTGATACTCACGAAATAAAACTAAGCTCTCTCGAGTCTTCTAAATTAGATAAATTATACTTTTGTGGTGAAATACTAGACGTAGATGGAGACGTTGGTGGGTTTAACCTTTCCTGGGCTTGGGCTTCTGGGTATGTAGCAGGTAAGTTACTATAATTATTTATTTTACGAAAAGATAACTACTATTATCTTTTCAGGACGTGGGCTTCGGAGCATGTTGTAGGCCAATTAAAATAAGCCAGCTCGCCTCTCAACAATAGTATCAAAGCGAGCCATATTAACTTATTTTATAACGTGCCATTCATCTACCAAAATTGTTATTTTTGCTTTGGGTTGATTATCTTTTGACAAATAACCTTCGCACTCAGGCTTACCTTTAACTAAAACCAAATCACCTTTCTTAAGAATTTCAGAAAGATTTTTTGCTGTTTTATTAGTAACAACTACATCGTAAAAAACTGCTGTTTCAGTTTTATCTTCTTTCTTAAATTCATTAACGGCTAAACTGAATTTGGCAAATTTAGTCTTTTTTTTAGATTCTAAAAGCTCTGGGTCTTTTGTTGATCTGCCTAACACTATAAATTGTTGCATGTACATATTAAGAACATAAATATTAATATTTCAGATATCTGATTGTTTTAATTAAAAACTAAAACAATAAATCAATTGATACAAATATTATGAAATACATTTCTTACAAAAACCTTGCAGTTTGAAATTTATTTATAATTAATAAAACCAAAAAAGGTTTAAGCATTATAAAAATATAGGTTAAGTTATACCTGTTCTTCTGGAGTAGCTCCAGGTTTAGGTAAAAGCTCATTAGGATTTGTAGTAATTAAACCATGTTCACTATCACTAGCAATAGTTTGAATAGCTACATGGTTTGCTCCTGCAAAAAATATGCCCTGCCCTATTCCTGCAGAAAGTAAAAAGTTCTTTTCTCCATCAGTTAGGTAAAAGACCTTTTGCAATTTATCAATAGCAGCCGGGGATTGTTTTAACAAAATTTGCATTGCAGAGTTATTTACAATAGCCTTACCATAAACAGAATCTAAAAAATCATCTACATCTTGTGTAATTGTTGTTAAACCTAAACCATATTTTCTTGCTCTTTTTGCAATAGAATATACAAATCTAGCGGCATCTTCATACTGCATCATTATCCAAGCCTCATCTATTATTAACAACCTCTTTCTTTTATCTCTTTTAATTTTAGTCCATATATAATCTAACATAACATACATGGCAGCTGGTCTTAAATCATCTGCCAAATCTCTAATGCTAAACACTGTAAATCTGTTTTTAATGTCCACTGTTGATCTTTGATCAAAAACCCCTGCTGCAGAACCTCTTAAATACTTTTCTAGTCTTCGAGCCATTGAATGAGCCTCTTCTTCTGCCATTGCATTTAAAATCTTGTACAGATCTTCCATTAAAGGAGCTTCGTTAGCATGAGTAGATGGATCTGGAGTAATACCTTTTTCTTTATAAGTTAAGATTATGGCTCTATCTAAAATTGCTGCTTCTTCTGCACTTAAGTTTCCCCCAAGCAAAATTCTAATTAAACCCGATAGAGTAAGGATTTTAAATCTAAGCTCGTCTTCATCTTTTTGGTAAATACCAGATAGTTCAAATGGATTCAATTTTTGGGCACCATCTTGAGAGAAAGAAACATATTCTCCTCCTACAGCATCACAAAGCCTATCAAATTCTTTTTCAGGGTCAATAATTGTTACATCAATACCAAGCATTAAAGATCTAACAGCTTCTAACTTAACAGCGTAAGATTTACCCGCTCCAGAAGTTGCTAAAACAACAGAATTTGCATTTGGTAAAGAAAATCTGTCAAAAATAACTAAAGAGCTATTATGCAAATTGATTCCGTATAAAACGCCTTTCTCCATTGTAAGTTCAGAACTTACAAAAGGAAATGTTGTGGCAATAGCAGTTGTATCTAAGTTTCTAAACATATTAATTTTATCTACACCATAAGGTATAGTTGTTTGAAACGCCTCTTCTTGCTGTAGAGTGGCAACTTTAATTATTACCCCTAATGTGGCCATGGTTGCCTCTAGGTTTTTACCAACTTTATCTAGATCTTCAATACTATCTGCATGAATTGTCAAATAAAGTGCATATTGAAAGAATTTTTCGTTACCTGCAGCCAATTGCTCCTGCAAGGTTAAGGCGTCTTGCAATTGCTGTTTTAAAACAGGGTCTGCAGGCCTTCCAGATTCCATTTGAATGCTCATAGTAGCTTGCATTTCTGCAATTTTTCTTTTAAGCATTTTTAAAATTTCTCCTGTATCAAATGGGTAGTAAAATGTGCTTATGTCTATTGGATATTCAAAATTTATTAAAGGTTCTAACCAATTTGGGGTAACAACACTTGGAAAGCCTACTGCAAAGTAAGATCTAAAAAATTTACTACCTATCGCTAAGTTATTAAAATTAACCTCAATTGCAGATGGGGCAATAACATCTTTTACACTGACTAATCCTTTTGTAAAATTTTGCACGACCTGCGCTTCTGCATTTAAAGCCTGCTCCTCTTTTTTGCTTACGGCATCTTTTGTTTGTTTTGTAGGTAATAAATCTCCTATTATTGGTAATTTCATATTTAGCCTCTAACTAAACCGGCCTCTACATCGTTCTCTCTAATATTGAGAACTTCTATACCTGTTTTGTCCGGTTCATAAACAGAATAATATAATTTAATTAGTTCATCTGTAGTTAATTGTCTTGCTGCCACACCCATATTTGCATATTGTTTTATTATTGCATCCCTCTTAGGGTAAAGTTCCTCTTTAGCTTTTTCTATAATCTGTTGTACATTTACTATTCTTTTTTGCTTACCAAACAATTGTTTTAATGAATTTGAATCTACTTCTGTAGTTATAGTAGTTGGAATAACAGTAAAAAATCTTTTATCTAAAATTTGAGTAGCTTCTGTTAGATTATTAATAAAATCTTGATAAATGCTTACTTGTTGCATAATACTTTCTGAACCACTTTTTCTTTTGTAATCTTCTAAAAGACCAATGTACTTAGCAATATCTGTTCTTTGTGTTCTTATTACAATTTGAATTGGGAATCTTATAGAGTTTAAGAACGAGGCAAATCCATATATTTTTGCATCTTGCTCTTTACTATCTAATAAATCGAAATTTAAAGATGTCGTTTCTATAACTAATGAAACCTTACCAGTCTTAAGTATTACTAAATCATCTCGTATATCCTCTATATCTAAATGTTCTTGTGTACTTATTTTTTTAGCATCAAAAATACCCATAAGTTTTTATATTAATCTAACTTATACATAATACTTTTTAGTTAAACCAATTTCAATCTATTATGCAAATAATATCTGTCTTCACATTATGGTGTCAGAATGATATAATTAATACATAGCAATATTAAGCTTTGCAGTTACTAGTAAACAAAAATGAACATTATAGACGGTCTTTTAAACAATCAAAAAGTAATTGGATCTTTTGAAACTAATCCAGATAAGGTTGGAGAATCTGTTGTTCAATTAGCAACAAATTTTGGCATGGCAAATCCTTCTACTCCCGTAAACTCAAATACAAAAGGTATAATTATAAAAAAGAAGGGTAAAAAGTATACTGTTATTCTTGCAATGTTTACGCCACCTGTAATTTTAAATTGGACCTCACCCTTCTCTTTAGATCACTTTAACAAGTTTCTAGATTCTATATCTACTCAAAATAAAACTATTGGGTACATTAGCTTAATGAATGTAGATAACGGCAAGTTAATACAAGTTGCAATAGGCTAATATTTCTAACAAATATCACAAAAAAACTGGCAAGAAATTTCTTTCTCACCAGCTTAAAATTTAACAAGTTTTAATTAAACCGAACCTACAGCACTTTGCATATCAGTCCAATTATATGCACCAGGGAAGTTTGTTGTGTTTACAAAGAACCCAGGAGTACCTTGAACGCCTAATGATCTTGCTGTTGATTGATCACTTGCAATTCTGGAATCGTATTTACCACTTTCTAAACAGCTTTTTAATGCACCGGAATCTAATGCAGATGACAAGAAGTCAGCTACAACCCCAGCTTTTGTTATGTCATTTTTAACATTATCGTTAAGCAAAGAATAACCTGAACTAGACATTAATAAATCGTGTGCCTGCCAGAACTTACCTTGCTCATGAGCACAATAAAGTGCTTTTGTACCTAATTCACCATTACCATGACCATTAGAGTAAATCCATGTAAATGCAGCTTTTCCTTGGTCTACAAGTTTTTTCATTTCTTCTACAGGGGCTACATAAGTACCACCGTTCGCAACCAATGTAAATTGAGCACCTGCAGACTGGTTAAGTTCAGGATTTTTCCCACCTGCAATGTGGCAGTAAGGACAACTTGGGTCAGATACCTCTACAAATAAAAGATTACTGTTTGGATCTCCAAAAGTAATATTATCTGATGTAAATAAAGCCTTAATTGTATCAAGCGTAACTGGCGTGGTGCCAGTTGTAGTATCTGTTGTTGCGGTTGTATTACCAACAGTTAACTTGCCGCTTAGGCTATTTAGCCCAATAATAAATCCCCCAGCCAAAATTAGGGAAGATAACACCATTGCAATTGGAGTTATAAATGGCTCTATGTTAATAGTGACAGTTTCTACAGGGTTTTCCATAGTTGAATGCTGACAAATAATTTCTCATTTTAAGCGATAAGTTCTATTCGCACAATAAAAATTTACACACTTCACTATTATTTCACTTTTACTATTTATATTTTTTTAATATTTATGATGTTATAAATATATAAAATGAGCTATATTAAGCTAGCAGACATTGCTATTGGCTTAATTTAAATACTCTTAATTTTAATACTAATTACTATGTACATGGTATTTGATATTGGAGGTACAAAAACGCGATTCGCTTTTTCCAAAGATTTAAACTCGTTTGAATCAGAACCTACGGTTTTTTATACAAAAAATAATTACCAAGAAGAATTAGCTGAATTAAACAATCTACTGAAAAATAAAGAAATTGAAAAATGTTGTGGTGGTATTGCAGGGATAATAGAAAACGGAGTGCTTAAATTTTCACCAAACCTACCAGACTTTGTAAATAAAAATATACTTCAAGATTTTAAAAACATTCTTAATTGCAATAATATAGTAATTAAAAACGATGCTCAAATGGCCGCTCTGGGTGAATATTCATTTGGATCTGGGAAAGGATATTCAAGTATTTGCTACCTAACTCTTGGAACCGGTATTGGTGGTGGCATTGTAATAAACGGGAAATTGCAAAACTCACAGTTTTTTGAGCCAGGACATATGATCGCTAATATTGATTCAAATAAAAGCTTTGAAGAACTGATTTCCGGAGGAGCAATTAGAAAGGCCTTTAATGGAAATATCCCCCAAAAAGAAGATAGGGATTTTTGGTTAAATATAGAAAAGCAACTTGCTGTAATTGTATTGAATATATTTATGATTTACCCAGTAGATTCCTTTATTTTGGGTGGAGGCATTGTTACCAGAGGCAATATTGATATCAAAAGCGTTTCTAGCTTTTTTAAAGAATTCTCAAGGGTTAAATATGCTCCAATTATAAAAACCAACCAACTAGATGATTTCTCTGGGCTGTATGGTGCTTTGCAAAGTTTAAGATCTAACATTTAATACCCTAGAATAATAAATTTTGAATTAAAAACAATTAACTATAGTAATATAGATAATGTCTTATTTTTGTTATTAATATTATGGCAATAGCTACAACTAACCCAGCTACAGAAGAATTAATCAAAGAATACTCAGAAATTTCAGAAGAAGATTTACAACAAAAGATTGAACTGTCCAAAAAAGCTTTCGCAACATGGAAAGACTCATCTTGCGAAGAGAGAAACAGATTACTAACAAACTTAGCAGATATATTAATTGAAAGGAAAGAAGAGCTTGCAAAATCAGCAACATTAGAAATTGGACAACCAATTAAATCCGTTTATAGCGAAATTGAAAAATCTTCTTTATTAGCAAGATATTATGAAGGTAATATATCTGAATTTTTAAAAGATGAAGTTATTGAAACAGAAGCTATGGCTAGCTATGTAAAATATGAGCCACTGGGTACAATTCTTGGGATTGCCCCCTGGAACTTCCCTTTTTGGATGGCTTTCAGATTTATAATTCCTACAATTAGTGCTGGAAACACAGTTTTATTAAAACATTCTTCAAATGTGCCACAATCTGCACTTTTAATAGAAGAAGTTATGACACAAGCAGGTTTTCCAAAAGGAGTTTTTCAAACTTTATTAGTCTCTAGTGGAAGAGTCGAACCAATAATTAGAGACCCTAGAGTAAATGGAGTTAGTTTTTCAGGTAGCGAAAATGCAGGTTCTAAAGTTTCTGCCATTGCTGGCAGTGAGATTAAAAAATCATTATTAGAGCTTGGCGGTAGCGATGCATTTATTATTTTAAAAGATGCTGACCTTGAAAGTACTGTAAATACACTTGTAGATAATAGATTAAGAAATGCAGGTCAAGCATGCAACTCTCCAAAAAGAGTTTTTGTACAAGAAGATATTTATACTCAATTTATTAAACTTGCAAAAGAGAGACTTGCAAAGGTAAAAATGGGTGATCCATTTGATTTAACAACAGAAATTGGACCAGTTGCGACTGAACAAGGTTTAAATGAAGTACAAAGACAGGTGCTAGAATCAATTGAAAAAGGAGCAAAATTAGAAGTGGGTGGAAATCGTAAAAAGGGGAAAGGTTATTTCTTTGAGCCAACAATAGTAAGCAATGTTAGACCTGGAATGCCACTATTTGACGAAGAGGTTTTTGGGCCTGTTTTAGCAGTTTGTAAATTCACAACAATGCAAGAAGCTATTGAACTTGCAAATAATACCAAGTACGGCTTGGGAGCATCAATTTGGACAAAAGATATTAATTATGCAAAACAATTCATTTCAAAGTTTGAAGTTGCAAATGTATTTATAAATCAACCAGTCAGATCTGACCCACGTCTACCTTACGGAGGCATAAAAAGATCTGGCTTTGGGAGAGAGTTATCTTACTTTGGAATACGAGAATTTACTAATATTAAAACTGTTGTAATAAAGTAGTTTTAATAACTAATTTATTTAACGTCTAGTCTTTTTGCTAGGTTTTGAGATTTTAGCAACCTTCTTTTTAGTTACTTTTAATTTTGCTTTTTGAGAATTAGAAGATTCAATAGATAGCTTAGTAGATTGATTTGAGTTTTTAATTAAAGATAAGATTCTTTGCTTATTTATAGTTTCAAACTTATTAAAAAAGTAAACAAAAAGAATTGGTAAAACATTAATCACTAAAACCCAATTATTTGTTAGAAAAATAAGTGACAAACTAAACATTAGAATTAAAATCAAATAATGTTCTACTACAAAATCTAAAACTAAAGCAATTGCAGCAATTAAAAAAGTAATAAAGAATATTTGAAATACATTATCTACATTAATAAACAGTGATAAAAGCAAATAACAACCCGCAAGAAAAGTTATTCTTAATGGCTTTTCAATTAATATAAGGTCACTCTTTTGTTTTAAAATAACCACCTTAATGGCTAAATCAAGTAAATTTATAGCAAAAAACGCAATTGTAAATGCATATACAAAGTCTTTTAAATTAGATAAAGGTCTATTAATATAGAAATAAATAACTCCGGCAATAACTAATACTATGTTTAAAATTATAAACAAGATGTTATTTTGAGAAATCTTTTTTAATGTATTCATTTATTTTCTTTTAAATCTAATATTCTTAATTTTGTATAGTATAAATTTAGCTATAAGCTTAACAAAATCTATCAAAGGTAAATAATATGTAGATAAAATAAAAGCTATTAAACCTACTACTACAGTTCCACCAATAGACCCAATTGAATAATTAATAAAATGGAACTTGGTAATAAACCCAAATACTAAAGTTAAGGCTAACAATACTTTTCTTGGAGATTTAATATTACCCCAATTAATAATAAACATATGTACAATTAGTAATGTAGATATGTACCCTACAAGTAAATCCATATTTAAAATTGCACCAAAAAATTTAAGAAAACCTACAAATAGTAGTCCAAATACTAACGACCAAACCAACCTTTTATATATAATTCCAAGGTTTAAAGTAGGTGAAAGTAAAAGACTTGGTAAAATAGTTAACAAGAACATTACCAAAGCGATTACAGACAAAGAAGCATACTTTGATGTTGCAGGAATTTCTTGTAAAACACTATCTGTATTTAAAACTACTGGTAGTTCTGAAGAGTTAAAATAAGACTTTACAATATTAATATAATCAATTATTTCCCTTTCACTTGAAGACGACATGCTTAAAATTGAAACTGCCCTTACTCTTCCTAAATTTGTATCTAAGTAGTTGTCAAAATCTAAGACATACATGGCAGGGGTGCCATCTATATACATTAAGAAATATTGTGAACTACTTAAATAAGAAGAAACCAGATTTTGCTTGTCAGTACTAAAGTAGAAAGATAAATGATCTTTATAATTTATGGAGTATTCATTTTTGATTTCACCGGAAATATCATAATCATTTAAATCTAAAATTTGAGGTGTTTCTTCTGCAGTTGCAAAGTAAATATCTGCTTTTGCTGTTAACCACTGTACATATTGTGATGGGTTAACATAGTAATTTGGAAACTCAAACTTAATAGAATACAAGTTATCAACTTGCGAAATAGATGCCTTAATATCTGTAAGCAAGGCAGTTTTGATTCTATTTACTATAATTTGATAAGCAGAATTTACTGTTTCAAAAGTGGTATCTTCTGAAAAGGATGCTGTTACAACATTTGTAGAGTAAAGGCCACTACCCTTTTTAAAATCTGTAAACCCAATACCTTGTGGTTTTAATAGCTCATCAGCTAAATTATATTTATATGATGAATCACCTATATTTAAATTAATTTGAGGTAAAGAAATAAATAATAATGCAATTAGTAAAGCAACTAAAGCTAATGATTTTAATAAATTTGTAAGTCTTTTCATTAATTTGTATGTATAAGAAACTCCCAATTTTAATTACAATAATGCATTCTGTAAAGAAGATATCTACTATAAGGTTCATCTTTAGATTTTAAAATAGCTTTTTAGCATTGAGCAATAACGATTATAAACTAAATTACACCTAAGGGCTTGCGTTTACCACATACTTTTATATAAACTGTGTAAATGCAAGCCCTTCATTTATTCGAAAATAGTTGGTCTAATAAAATAAGCAGTATATTGCTATTTTGTGTTCCATTCTTTTTTATTATTTTTGCAGATAGTCTTTTATCTTTTATATTCCCAATTGTAGTTGCAGATACACTAAAGTCTAATGGCTTAATGGGTTTAATTATGGCTGCATCTTCTGTAGTTGGGCTAATTTGTGATTTTACTTTTCCACAACTATTTAAAACAAAAAGCTGGAAGTTCTTTTTGCTGGGTGCCATTATTTTGGCTTTTACATTCCCAATAGCTATTTATTTGGGTAAAGAATTCACGCTAGCTTGGGCTTTTCTGTACGGATCTGTTATTTGGGGTGTTTACTTTGAATTCATAATGTTTTCAGAACAGCTATTTGTTGTAAATGAAGATAATAAAATTAATTACAGTAAAGATTGGGCTTTAATATCTTTAACTTGGCAAACAACATCTATCATAGCTCCAATATTAGCCTCTGCATTGTTACTTTCTAGTATTCAAAATACAACTTTGACCATAGTAATTATTCAAGCAATGGCTTTGATGTTTGCAATCTTTGTAATTTTTTCTATTAAAAATAAAAGAAATGGGTTTGTTAATGATGAATCTTATAAATATAAGGTAAATGTCTTAACTGAACTTAAGTATTGGAAAGTATTATTAGTTAGAGTTTGGCCAACTGTAAGTGTTGGAATAATAATCACAGCTATTCAAGCAGCATTTTGGACTATTGGAGGCATTTATGGCATACAGGTTTTTGGAGAATCCGGCATGGAATGGTTAATAATATCTTTATTCTTTTTTCCAATGATTTTAGGTAGTTTGATTATTACAAAACTAAAGCCTCAAAAATCAAAACAAAAAATATCTCAAATATCTTTAATTTTTGGGGCACTGGTCTTAGGTTGTATTGCTTTTGCCGGAGATAACCATTTATTAATAGTTTCTATAATTGTTTTAGCAAGCTTTTTACTATCTTTTGTTCAACCATTAAATGATGCTGTTTATTCCGACTTACTAGATAGACTTGGAGAGCAAAGATCTCATTTGCTTGGTATTTCTAGAGCTAATTCATCTATTGCGTATATTCTTACACCGATTTTTGTTGGATTTATTTCTGACTTAATTGGCTATTCTGCAACTTTTGGATTAATAGCAATAATATCTGCTTTAGTTGGGATAGTTACTTTCTTTTTCTCTCCAAAACTAATTAAGCTGCCACAAGGACAGCTTAAAGAGATATCTGAGACAGATATTAATTAGCTTAAAACTTTTTCAATGTTTGGTGCTATTTGCTTTTTTCTAGATACTACTCCAGGTAATGTAACTGTTTCGCCTGTAAATTCTACATTATGAGCTTTGCTAACAATATCTCTTTCAAACTCTGATGGAACAATAACTTCTGAAGATGTATTTAAAATATCTACAACATATAACATAACTCCATCTATACCTTCTCTTTTTAGTTCATTCATTCTAAGCTTTATGTCTTCTATCATAGAGAGAGCATTTGCAGGTTTTGTAGTTTCTAAAACTGAGATTCTTAATTTCTTATCTCCAAATTCAAAAACCTTGCTATCTACATGTAAAATATCATCTGCAGTCATTCCGCTTAAGTCAGACTTTGCCTCAAACATTGCACTAGATAACTCGTTAATATCTACTAATGCAATTTCTGCAAGTTCATTTGCTGCAGTTTTATCTTTAGCTGTGGTTGTGGGACTAGTAAACTTAAGTGTATCTGAAAGAATAGAAGATAATAATAAACCAGCCATTTCAATTGGCATGGTAGATTGATTTTCAGATTTTATTTTTTCCCAAATAATAGTTGCTACGCAAGCAACTGGTTCCATTGTTATTTTTATTGGAGATGATGTTATTAAATTGCCAAACAATTTGTGGTGATCCACAATTTCAACTATCTCGCTCTTTTCAAATCCTGGCAACAACTCATCTGCATTGTTAGTGTCTATCAATACTATTTTATCTCCTTCTGAAAGTTGAGAAATAATTGTTGGTTTTTCAATACCAAACTTGTTTAAAACGTAAAGTGCTTCTTTATTAGGTTCACCAGCCAAATATGCCTTAGCTTCTAAACCTTTAAAATTAGATAAATACCATGCATATACTATTGGTGAGCATGTTGAATCTGTATCTGGGTTTACATGTCCCATGACTTTTAAAGAAGACATAAACTTATATTAAAAAGTAAATTTTATTTAATCCTAAGATGATACTATCATACTCTTTTTGAGGCAATATGGATTGATTTATAAATACCTAATCTTTTGTATTAAACTCTTACTAAAATTTTGATAGACTAAGTTTACTTATAGCTTAATAATGGAAAAGAAAATTTACTTAAGAATAATTATAACTTTTTGCGCCATTGTATTTATTGCGATTAACGCAATAGTTATTTATACATATATTCAAAATAATAGAAAGCCAAGCATAACTAGCTTTCAAGTTACAGAGTTTGCTAATGGAGTTTCAAATAAAAAAACTATTACTGGCAACCTTATTGAACTAGATAACAACTTCACTTTAATAACGGACGATTTTCAAATCTATGGTTTAGCTGGTTCTAGTATTGAATTAACAAGTGATAGTTTAAAGTTAAATAAAGGTACCGTTTTACTAAGTGGTCAGAATTTTAATTTAGAACTTCAAGGTAGCAGATATTTGTTAGCAAATAAATATAAAGTTTTAATTGATGCAGAAGATGGTGTTATAACAACCGATGGAGATGCGGCTTTTAACAATAAAATTTTAAATTTAAATTCGCAACTATTGTTTGTTGGTTCACAAATTGAACAATACGATTTTGAAAGATCTAAATTAACCTCTGATGATAGGTATAAATCTTTAATAACATTTTTAAGCGATCAAGGTTATTTGTATGAGTTTTTTAAAGACTTTACCCCGCCAGAACTTATATCAATCTCTCCAAGAGATAATTTTATTACACAAGAGAGATTTGTAAGATTGTATGGATATACAGAAGTTAATTCTAAAATTATTTTTGATGATGAGCTATTAGTTGCAGATAGTGACGGTTATTTTACCAAACAAATTGATTTAGAAGAGGGTTCTAATATAGTAAGGTTCACATTAGCAGACACTTATGGCAATAAAAAGCTAGTAACTCTTAACTACACAAGAAAGAAAATTAATTTAGTGAGTGTACCTTCTTACCCGGTTTCTGGGCCCGTCTCTTACCCTAACTAAGATGTGTCTGGTTTTATGTTTTAACCGTGCCTAAATATAACAATATCACCATCTTTCATTAAGTATTCTTTACCTTCTAATCTTAATTTGCCTTGAGCTTTGGCATTGTTCCAACTCCCTACTGCTTCAAAATCTTCATAAGAACATATTTCTGCAGTAATAAACTTTTTTTCAAAATCTGTATGAATTGTCCCAGCAGCTTGAGGTGCTTTAAAACCTTGTTTAATTGTCCAGGCTCTAACCTCTTCAGGACCTTCTGTAAAGAAAGATATTAAGCCTAATGTTTTATACGCAACTCTAGTTAGTTGATTTAAACCAGTATCTTCCATGCCTAAATCTTGCATAAACATTGCTCTATCTTCGTCGTTCATGGCAGATAACTCATGTTCAGTTTTTACATCCATTACAATGTATGGTTTATTTCCAATTGCTTTAATTACTTGTTGAGCAAGTTCTGACTGTTCGCCATCGGTAGAGTTTATTAAATATATAACTGGTTTATCCGTTAGTAAAAAGAGATCTTTTCTTTCCTTATCTATCAATTCATCTTGGGTATACGGAAAATCTACCCCTAACTTACCTTCGCTTAAATGAATGTGTAATTTTGTAACATGTTCGTAGGCTTTTAAAAGCTTGCTATCTGCTCTAGATCTACTTTGTAAGTCTTTTATTCTTTTTTCTACAGTTTCTAAATCTTTTAAAATAAGCTCTGTATTTATAAGCTCTATATCTCTTGTTGGGTTAACAGAGTTTTCCACGTGTGTTATGTTATTGTTATGAAAAGCTCTAACAACATGCACAATTGCACTAACCTCTTTAATATTAGCTAAAAATTTATTACCTAAACCCTCTCCAGATGCCGCACCTTTAATTAAACCTGCAATATCTACGAATTCTACAACAGCTGGTGTAATCTTTGCGGGGTTAGCAACTTTTACTAAAAAATCTAACCTTTTGTCTTTTACTGCAACTACTCCACTATTTGGATCTATAGTTGTAAATGGATAGTTCTCTGCTGGTACTTGCTGATTAGTTAATGCATTAAATAGTGTTGATTTACCTACATTTGGTAAACCCACAATTCCTAAAGATAAGTTCATAATAATAGTTTTATAGTTATATTGTTTTACAGTTGCACTGCCTGCCTTTGAATTATACTATCTATTTAAAGTTTAAGAAATCATATCCTATAAAAGAAAATGGTGTTTACTTTTATAATTTAAGTATTAAAATGCATGTATCTAAGATTAAATTATGGCATTAGCAAATCATTATAATCCAAGAGTACAAACTCCTCCATGGTTTATAGAAGCCTCCCAATTAACTCCAACAATGTTTTTATTGCATACAAATAAATTGCTTGAAGACTATGAATTAGACTTGAGATGTGAAGAAGATGACCCCGATAAGCTTTGCGTGTATTTAGATGTACTAAATTACTACAATATTGAATACAAAGATGCAATTACAACTCTAGATCAATTACTAAAGCATGCAACAACAGATAAAGAAAAAAGTAGAATTACAGATGCCTTAATAGTAATTCATGATTATAGCAGAGAGATGTTCGAAATAAATTTGCAAGATAGATTAGAAGAACTTAATAGAAGCTTTAACCAAAACTACGAAGCTTGATCACAAATAGTCTTTATCTTTGTCAATAAAACTTTGATTTAAAAAGCTCTAAATAAAGGGCCTCAGTGAAACTGAGGCCCGGGGGAGTTACATTATAGCTATTAACCTTATACTTGCGCTAAAGACAGAATTGCATTTACATCTGCCTCAAGTTCGGACATTGTAGACCCCTTAGCAACAATAAAGTCTTGTCTTAATCTTTCTAAAATGACAGGACTTCTTGAAATATCGAATTCCATAATCTTCTTACCTTCATTTGATACAATACACTTAGTAATTTCATCGGCAAAGCCTTGCTCGTTGTAAGTTTTTAGTAGCTGATTCACAATTTCGTTCAAGTTCTTAGTATCGTCTCCGGCTAAAGTTTCTCTACCAGTAGCGCCAATCTTTACTGAATTCCCGGCTAACATTGTTTCAAGTAAGTCACAAGTTCTACCAGAATCACTCAAAACTAAGACCTTTCTACCCTCTCTTACATTACTAAATGCTTCTACAACCGTAATTTTTCCTCCATTTGCTAAGATTGTGAATGCACTGCCTCTATTCATTAAGTTAATTAATTCTGAAATTAAAATCATCATGAATTCAGTTTCTTCACCAAAGTCATTACAATTATTTAAAACTAAAGATAAATCGTGTTGAGTATTTAAGGGTGCAAACCAGTTTGTCATTCCGCCCAATGGAGAAACACCTATGCTTGTTAACATTCCATTTAGCCTTCTTTCTGCATTACCTACAGATTTCATAACGCCAGTATCTGTACCACCATCTACAACAGCAAATTTACCATTAAGCTTTTGTTGCACAATTACAAGAATATCTTGAAGCCTGCGATCTATAGACCCAGCTTTTTCGGCAGATATTAAAGATGCACCTCCAATTAAGGATACTACACCTCTTAAATCTTCAAACAAGAACTTGTTTTCTTCTGATTCTAAAAGATTTGAGAGTTCAGCTCTAATTAAAGCCCTTCTATCTTCTAATTTTTCTGGTACATAAAGCCTTACCATCTTTTTAGGGGCGGATTTGTAGAATGCTCTTTCTATAATCACGTCTTTACCTAAAACTTTTACAAAGAACTTACCTTTACCAAATCCAGATTCTGCCCATTGTTTTATTTGAGTTAATTGAGCATCAGTAAGGTTAGTAATTGTAGTTTGACCCCATACTTTAAGATTAGAGGTATATTCTGAATTGAATAATTCAAAAATATTCTTATTAAATTTACTATTTTCACCAATAATGTTTCTAAAGGATGCATAAGCCTCAGCTTCATCTTCTACAACCTTTAAGTTCTTAGTGAATTCTTCAGATTCAATAGATACAACTTTACCGTTAACACTATCAAATCTATAACCCGTCTTTAACATTAGCTCACCATCTACCTTGTTTATCTCAACGCCTTCAGTCAAATAGATGTATCCATCTTCACCAACAACAAGACCCGGGTTTTGTTGTTCAAAAATCTTAATTGCTTCTTGTACAAATTCAACATGTGTTGGTGAGTGAAACTGCTTAAATAAATCTGAATTAGCAACTTGCATTCGAGCACCTAGTGCATCATCGCCAGGTGTAGCATTAATTTCGAAAGGACTATCAATTGGAATTAAGTAAACAAATGCTTCGCTAAATGCCACATTTGTTAAAGTACCTCTACCTTCTACAACCTTTCTTTGAAGTTCGGTACCTGGAACTCTGCATTCTGGGCTAATTTGAACATGAGTTTCTTCGTATAGCTCTCGTAATTGAGTGCTATTTGCAATTGCCCCTTTGATTTGAATATCTCCAGACTCAACCATTCCACCCGGAATTGCCTTATAACCTGGGAACACTGCTGGGTCAATTGTAAGTACAGAAAATGCTAACCTGCCATCCACTATAGTTGCACCAGCTAAAACTGCATCTCCGGCAAAATTCAAGCCTGGGTCCCAGTAAAAACCCTGATAGAATGTTAATTCTCCTGATCTTGGGTCAATTGATAGTGGGATATTGACTCCTGATTTCAAACGTTCGATTATATCTTCTGGGTAAATTCCTCTGATATATTCATTTGCACTTCTGATTTTCCATTTATCTTGTGTTAATAATTTACCTTGTTTCTTAATCAAATTGTCATGAATTGGATAAATTGAAAATCCTAGACCCGTATCGTTATTTAAATTTGCTACTTCAGATAGAGTTTTTCCACTTTTTTGCAATATCATTTGTATTAAAACTTCACCACGCATATCAGATTCAACCCAAGTTGAAATCTCTTGATCGGTAAAAGTCATTTTAGACAAATTCGGATTTCCCCATTCTTCTGGGTATCCAACCGGGACTGGTAATCTTTTTCTGCTTGCAACTTCAAGTTGCATAGATTGCCTTAAGCTATTCCTGTCTTTAATTTCTGTAATGCCACCATTTAAGAACCTTAACCTTAATAGCATATCTCTCGCCATTTCTAATCTATATGCATTATTTCGGTGCAAATAAAGTGCACTTAACTTATCGTAATCTTTTTCTATTTGAGATTCTCTTTCGGGTGTTCTTGCAATTGTTCTTTCTACCCATGCTGTGTGCAGTAACTTTGAAACTTCTTGAATATTTTTACTATTAATATTTCTACCCGATTTATAAAATTCTTGAACAATTTTGAATGCCTCTAATAAATCTTGTATGTTTTCAAGTTTCCAATCAAGTGGCAATTCATCAAAAGTACAGTTAGAGATAATAGCACCTTGAGTACCATCGGCTAACTTGCCAACCAACACTCGGTCATCTTCTGTTGGTGATTCATGGTTTTTTAACCAATTAATATCAGTTGTTGATCTTACTGCTGTTGCGCCATTTAACCCATCTTTCCATCTTTCGTGCATCTCTTTTGCAAAGAGTAAAAGATACTTAACATCGTTAGGGGCAAACGCTACTCCACTAGATTCATATTTTTTTAATAAATCTGATATCAAAAGATCATAAGTAGTATTATTTGATAAATTATCTGCTAAATCGCTAGATTGCAATGTTCTTACTGCATCTGTCATAAACAAGTGATAATAAATTAATTGTTTGAATTATCTAGTAAAGAGGGCTGTAACCTTACAATTATTCTTTTTATGTCTGATTTAGCCTAAGAACTGATAAATTTTAGATAATTTTTATATTTTATTCCTTTGCTCAGGATTTTGATAGCAAATTTACTAATTTAAATACTACCTGCTATAATCCTGCAAAATTACTAATGTGGATAATCTTGAAAATAAACCAAAAAATGTTTTTGAATATAAAAACCCAGAATCTGCGGTTTATGTAAAACTTCAGTTCCCAGATGGAACAGATGCTTCCAAACTTGTTTTCAACCCCAAAAACTTGGAGCGGCTTGCTAAATTTATTGGTTTATCGGATATAGATATTATTTTTGAAAATCTTGGACAAGATGAAGTAGTGGTCTCTTTTGGAGGTAGTATTGGTGACACAATGGTTATGGATAGATCTAAAGGTAAAGTAAAACGGGCAAAAAAATTTAGAATACTAAAATCAGATGTACAAGATTTACATTTACATTTAATTAATAACACTATTCGAAAAATACCGGTAGAAATGCATCTTAATAGACAGCTTATTATTCAAAAAATCCAAAATTCCGAGAAAGATATTAATAACATTGACGAATGGGTTACTTATTTAAACCAATACACAGATAAGTCATTACGGGATATTATTCTAGCTAAATTTAATGATAAAACTATAACAGATAGGGTTTTAGAGGCAAGTCAAATATGGGTACTTTCTTTTTTTGCAATAGCATTGGTTTTAAATTTAGATATTAAAAACCCACAAATTTATTTAATTGTAACTGGTCTTATTGATTTTATTATTTACCTTGCATTGTGCAAGTTAAGCCTACAACTTAGAGCTGAAAATAAAGATTTAGAAGAAAGTAAATATAGGGAATACAGATTTGACCCATTTTTACCACTTGGACCGCAATATTCACGGACTTTAATTGCCCTAATAACAGCTGTATTAAGAGAAAACGGACTCGGTTGGACAAATCACTTTGATGTTAGTGAGCCAAAAGAAGGTTAAATACAGTCAAAGATAACCTTAAATCAAAGGTTTGTATGAAGGGTTCATAACCTCTCTAATCTTTTCTACCTCTTGAGCTAGTAATTCTACATAAAGTGCATAACCAATTGCAGCAATATGGCCACTCTGTTGCTCGCCCAATAAATTACCTGCGCCTCGAATCTCTAAATCTTTACTTGCGATTCTAAAACCTGCGCCCAAATCTTGATTTTCAACTAAAGAGTTTAATCTTTCTAAATACTTTTTGTTTCTTTTTCTTTTATTAGACTTTTCATCCTCTTGCTCTAAAGCTTTCAAATCTTGACCTTGATATAAAAGATAGCAAAATGATTGCCTGTCGGACCTGCCAACCCGGCCTCTTAACTGGTAAAGTTGGGATAAACCAAATCTATGTGCGTTATTAACTATAATTGTATTAACATTTGGCAGGTCGAGCCCATTTTCAATTATTGTGGTAGAAATTAATAAATCATATTTCTTGTGGTAAAAGTCATCCATAATGCCATCTAGCTTATCTGAGTTCATTTGACCATGTGCAGAAACTATACGTAAACCAGGAACAAGCTGGCCAAGTTTTTCTTCTATAAAACCCATGTTTTGAATCTTGTTGTGTAAAAAGAAAACTTGGCCACCACGATTTATTTCAAATTGAATTGCCTTGGCAATGTGGTTCCAATCATCTTTAACAATTTCTGTATGTATAGATTTTCGACCCTTTGGCGGAGTTGTGATTATTGAAATCTCTTGAATGGTTGATAACGCCATACTTAAAGTTCTTGGTATTGGGGTTGCACTTACAGCTAAAACATGAGCTTCGTAATTTAATTGTTTAATCTTCTCTTTTTGTTTAACACCAAATCTCTGCTCTTCATCTACAATAACCAATTGCAAGTTCTTAAATTTAACATCACTACTTAAAAGTCTGTGTGTTCCAATCAAAATATCTACTTTCCCATCATTTGCTGCCTCAATAATCTTTTTATTTTCTAGTGGGGTGTTAAATCGGGAAATTGACTCTATTCTTATTGGAAAGTTTTTAAAACGCTCTTTAAAGACCTCATCGTGTTGAGATGTTAAAACAGTTGTTGGGGACAAAACTGCAACTTGCCCACCATCTTCTACAGCTTTAAAAGCAGCCCTCATAAACACCTCTGTTTTACCAAAACCAACGTCACCAACCAAAAGCCTATCCATTGGTACTGGCTTTTCCATGTCTGCAACAATCTCGTTTACAGCTCTAATTTGATCATCTGTTTCTACATGTTTAAACTCCTCAACAAACTTATTAAAATCTTTAGAATCTTTATTAGGAATCGCTTTTGCTTTAGAAACCTCTCTTTTTGCAAAGTGTTCTATAAGTTCTTTTGCCAATAATCTTGTAGAGGCTTTAATTTTTCTTTTAACATTCTCCCAACTTACACCACCTAACCTTGTGACTTTTGGGTCTACACCTTCATTACCAATATATTTGGTTATCTTTTCTATTTGATTAATAGGCACGTACAATTCATCTTCTTTATCGTATTTTAGTAATAGATATTCGTACATTTGATCATCTATCATCTCTTGGGTTAAACCAGAATAAATACCAATTCCGTAATCTTCGTGAACAACGTAATCTCCCATTTCAATATTGCCTTCAAATTGTTGCAAAAGTCTTTGAATATTAGATGTGGATTTTTTAAGTCTTTCGGGTCTTGTTAAGAAGATAGTTCCAAATAGTTCTCTATCTGTAAATACTGCCAACTTTTCCTGCTCTGAAATAAAACCTGCTAGTAACTCAATATTTTTAATATTTTGTAAAAGTGAATTTTCTTTTGGTAAATCTAAGTATTTTTGTAACTCATAACCTAAAGAGTCTTCGTTTTCTGTCTTTATATATATGTGATACCCTTGATTTTCTAATCTTTCAACTTCTTTTTCAAAAAGGTCTAACCTTGAATAAAATAGTTGTGGAAATTGATAATCAGTTTTAATTATTTGGTAGCCATTACCCTCTACATTTTGTATTGAATTTGTGAATATTAGTTTTTCTACCTCTAAATATTTTGTGTCAAAATGTTCGTTTGTTATTTCTGGCAAAGATATTTTTATAGAATTTAAATCATCTTTTCCATTTATTCCGCCAATAACCAAGTATTTAATATCTTTAAGTTTTTTAGAATATATCTCATCTACCAAATACATCTTTTCTAAATCCTCTCCAAAGAATTCCATTCTTATTGGTGATTCATACCCCACAAACCAAGCGGTTATTACATCTCCTCGTAAGGAATATTGTTTTATCTCGAGATTTTTTGGTACTCGTTCAAAATCGTTCGCTTCAAGGTATCTTAAAACTTCCTTAAACCTAATCTCCTTTAAGCTTAAAACCTGCATGTTAGCCAAAAAATCTCGGGCTGTAAACGAATAGTATTCGCTAGATATAGTTAACGCCTCTTTATTGAAAAAAAGAGGGTGTAAATGAGGCAATGTTTTGATTAACTTTGGCTTAGACATTATTTATAAAGTTCGATTAAACTCCACAAACAATGCCCAAGACGAGAATTATACTATAGGTTTTGAATGAATAACACCTCAAATTTAATATTTATAAATTCGCACTCGTTCCACTGTTTAAATATAAGTGATAAAATAAAGTATTATGCCAACAGAACAACAAATAGCAGATGCTAAAGGTGCAGAAATTGCAGGTAATCTTTTTAGATTTACAAATAAAGCTAGTACTTTTGAAGAATTTATAACTATATATCTATTACCTTCCTTAATTAATGCAAAAGAAACTAATTCTGTAAAATCGCTACTGCTTACTCTCAAAAAAAACATTAATAATAAAGTTACTAACAAGTATAGTTTCGAATTCGATCTAGATCAGTACTTAATTGCGACAGGACTAGATGACCTTGACTTAAACGATAATTACTTAGCAGAGAAAGTTATTTTAAACCTTCAAATATATGTTGGAGCAATTACATCTGAACTAATCAATAATTTAAATAGGTTAGCTTTTATTCAAAATGGTGATATTAATTCTTACAATATAATATCTAAATTGCTAGACAACCTGGGAACCTATGCCACAGCACAGCAAAAAAGATTAATTTTGGCTCAAAGTGAATCTAAAATTATTGAACTGGATAAAAGAATCCAAGATAATGTATCAAGTGCTATTAAGCAAATTAGGTCTACATTAGAAATTGTTTAAGATTCTTCAATATCAATATCTAAAAAGATTCTAAGCAAATTGAATTGGCTAACAACTGCTTTACTTATATGGTCGAACTTTAGTTTATCTTCACCAGAAGACTCTTCAAAGATTTTAATTGCATTTTCTAATTCTTCTAATCTTGTACCCAAAATAAAACTCATTATATAATTATATGTTTCTGGGTAATTATTAGCAAAATCTGTTAATGCTAATATTAATGATGGTGTATCATTAATGTAAGCAGTATATAATTGTGTTGCTATTTCCAAGTTGCTTTGTCCAAAGGATGGAGTGGTGAATGTAAATATTGATCTAAATTTATTTCTTAAAGTTGATAAAGCTAACTTTATTTCTTGCTTTCTTTCTTCTGTTAAATACAGTCTGTTCAATGATTCAGGTGAGTTATCTCTGAAAATCCTAGCATTCATATCATCCATAAAACATATTTTAAAAGTATGAGTAATTATAACATATGTCGCCACTATCAAGCGTCAACCCCACATTGGTCTGAACCTTATATTATCTTTTTTAACCACTGCCCCGTATAACTTTCACTCACGTTAGCAATTTGATTAGGTGTTCCTTCTGCCAAAATGTACCCACCTTTTTCACCTCCTTCTGGGCCTAAATCAATAATCCAATCTGCAGTTTTAATCAAATCTAAGTTATGTTCAATAACTAACACAGAATTACCTTTTGCAACCAAACCATGCAATACAATCAAAAGTTTTCTAACATCTTCAAAATGTAACCCAGTAGTTGGCTCATCTAAAATATATAAAGTTTTACCTGTAGACCTTTTGGAAAGCTCTGATGCAAGTTTAACCCTTTGAGATTCTCCACCCGATAAAGTGGTAGCACCCTGACCAAGCCTAATATAGCCTAAACCAACATCTTGTAAAGTTTGCAATTTAGGCCCAATCATATTTATATTTTCAAAAAAGCTCACTCCTTCTTCTACAGTCATGTTTAAAACATCTGAAATATTTTTGCCCTTATAATCAATTTGCAAAGTTTCTCTATTGTATCTATGACCATGGCACTCTTCGCAAGTTACATAAACATCTGGCAAAAATTGCATCGAAATTTTGATTACACCAGCACCTTCACACTTTTCACACCTACCACCCTTAACATTAAAACTAAACCTACCAGGTTTATACCCTCTAATTTTAGATTCCTTAGTTTGAGAGAAAATATCTCTAATAGTGTTGAATATTCCTGTATAAGTTGCAGGGTTAGATCTTGGAGTTCTTCCAATTGGAGATTGATCTATATCTACAATTTTATCTATATTTTCAATCCCACGCATTTCTGAATATTGACCGGGATTATCTTTAGAACCATAAAGTTCTTTTGAAAGTGCTTTGTAAACCACATCGTTAATCAAAGATGACTTACCAGAACCAGAAACACCAGTAACACAAACAAATTTGCCTAATGGTACTTCTAAATCAACACCTTTTAAATTGTGATGTTTAACGTTTGTAAAAATTAATTTTCCCTTTTCATTTGTTGTTGCACCGTTTGTCGTTTTATTTAAAGCATCTATACTCTCTATTTCTTTGTAAATATTTTCTTTGGTAATTACAATATTTCCACTTAGGTACTTACCCGTAATCGAATCTTTAGATGCTTTTATATCTTCTATTGTGCCTTGTGCTACAACCTTGCCTCCATGTTCTCCGGCTCCTGGACCAATGTCTAAAATGTGATCTGCTCTTTTCATTGTATCTTCATCATGTTCAACAACAATTACAGTGTTACCAATATCTCTTAATCTTTCTAGTGTATTTATTAATCTTTCATTGTCTCTTTGATGCAAACCGATAGAAGGTTCATCTAAAACATATAAAACACCTGTTAAACCAGTTCCAATTTGTGAAGCAAGTCTTATTCTTTGAGCTTCTCCGCCCGATAGTGTACGAGCACTTCTGTTTAAAGATAAATAATCTAAGCCCACAGAAACTAAGAAGTTTAATCTCACAGCTATCTCTTTAAATATTTGCTTTCCAATCTCTCGCTCTTGTTCAGAAATATCATCTTCTGAAGGATTAATTATTGCCAAGTTGAATAGTTGTTGCATTGTTCCAGGTTTGTTGGTCCCTGTTGGGGGATTGTTAAAAGCAGTAATCCATTCGTGAGCATCAGAGATAGACATGCTACCAATATCAACTATATTTTTCCCTCTAATTGTTACAGCTAAAGTTTCTTTTTTAAGCCTATATCCCTTACATTCATCACACTCTTTTTCTATCATAAATTGCTCTATTTCTGATCTAATATATTCAGAATCAGTTTCGTTATATCTTCTTAATAAGTTTGGAATTACGCCCTCAAATTCTGCCATCCAGGTTCTATTACCACCTTGACCCGAATAGCTTATTGGGTATTTTTTATTTTTTTTGCCATATAAAATTAAATTACGTTGTTCTTCTGATAATTTACCTATTGGTGTTTTAATAGAGAAACCCTCTTCTTTTGCTACGGTTTCTATTAGTTTAAAAGTCATTGAATCTTCGTTTTCCATAAGCCTTGACCAAGGGTAAATGCCGCCCTCGCTAATTGTAAGCCTTGGGTTAAAAACCATAGATTCATCTATCTCTTTTACACTTCCTAAGCCGTTACATACCGGACAGGCACCAAATGGAGAATTAAATGAGAATGAATGTGGTTCAATTTCTGGGAAAGATTCTCCTGTTTCTTGATCAACTAACTTTTCTGAGTAAAATACATCTCCAAGCGAATCAACTTTCATTTTAAATGAGTCAAAATTCAAGCTAGCAAAATCTACGAGATTGACTAAGATTTCCCCCTCACCTAAGTTTACACATAACTCTACAGAATCAGTTAAACGCTTCATAAATTCTGCATCTGTAGCACTTTCAGGCTTAACAACAAGTCTATCTACCACAAGCTCTATATTGTGTTTAACAAATTTATCTAGTTTAATATCTTCTTCTAAAGAATAAACTTTGCCATCTACCCTAATTCTGGCATAACCTTGGGATAAAAACCTTGAAAAAAGCTCTTCGTATGTTCCTTTTCTATTTTTTACTAATGGTGATAGTAAAATGATTTTAACTTCTGCTACACCAAATTGTGCTGGATAATTTAATATGCTATCTACAATTTGTTGTACTGTTTGTTTTTCTAACCTTCTGCCCGAAATATGACTTCTTGGGTGCCCAACTCTTGCAAATAAAAGTCTAAGGTAATCATAGATTTCTGTTACAGTACCTACTGTTGACCTTGGATTATGACCTGATGTTTTTTGATCTATTGATATTGCTGGGGATAAGCCTTCTATTGTATCTACATCTGGCTTTTCCATTAAGCCTAAGAATTGCCTTGCATAAGAAGATAAAGATTCTACGTATTTTCTTTGACCCTCTGCATATATGGTATCAAATGCTAATGAAGATTTACCCGAGCCCGACAAACCTGTTATTACAGTTAGTTTGTGTTTTGGAATATCAACGGAGATATTTTTTAAGTTATTGGTTCTTGCACCACTTATTCTAATAAAGTTGTCTAATGATTTATATTGCTGGTCCATTTTTATTCCTAAAAAAGATTAACCTTAGATTATAACGCGGGTGTACCAAACTATGCTATATAAAGATTAGAAGTATCTAATTATTGTTCTAAGACATAATCTTCTATAGAATATAAGTGTTTCATTGCAAGCTCGTAATCTACAAGGCCAAGTTCAGATAAGAATTTTATTAATACAAGTAATAAATTTAAGCCCATTCCTCGCATTCTTATAAAGTTATATTTTCCCAACTTGTTATTTGTAGTTTCTATAAATTGCCCTGATGAGATCCAATTTGCAATTAACCCTAATGTATATTGCTTTTCATCAATATATTCAATAAACACACTTGTTTCTTTAAGAGCTTTAATAGCTTTTACAACTTGCTCATAAGACTTTAATACTTCATCACTGTATCCGTAGCTTTTTATATATTCAAAAAAATCTATAACTCGCATATTTGCTAGGTTTTCTTGATTTGTATAATAAAGTATTCTTTGCGCGATATCTGGTATATGTTCTTGATGATTAGAATGTAGAGGTTTAACTGGAATATTAATGGCTATGCTTTGCCACCTGGTTTTTAAATAGGAATTACTTTCTAAATCATATCTGCATTGGGCCATTTTGTTACTAATAATAGGTGTCAGATTATATACATTTATTAGTCAAGTTAAAAGAGGTTTGTGTATTTTAGAAAGTTTTTAATGTGTTATTATGCCTCAAAACCTGGATATTGTGGGTAGTTTATATTTAACTCAGAAATTATTGTAGAAACACTATCCATCCCATCTATAAGAGAATAGTCAGTTGATTGCATTTCTTGTAAATAATTTTTTAATGCTAGCAACGATGAGATAAATCTAACTCCCTTTTGAGTTAATTCGTTATATTCATTAATTAAACCCGCTGTAAAGCACAAGCTTATTTGATATTTAGTATTTGTAGAACTTATATCTTTATTTTCTGGTGTTAGGTAAGTTTTTAGTTGATTAACTATATCCACATTATTAGAATCTATTGGCTCTAAACTTTTTAAGAATCTTAAAATGCCAGAAAGAGTTTTATAGTCTTGCATTTTTACTCCTGATGGAAAGGTTTGAATTGCTATTGAATTTAGTATAGTTAAAAACTCATCTATATTTGGTAGGTGCATTAATCCAATTATTAGTTTTATGGCTTCTTCTAGCTGGTAAAATTGATATCCTTTGGCAAATGTTCCGGTATCTGAAGAAATATATGTAACGCTTGATATAAATTGCATCTTTAAAGCCCAATTAATTATTTCAGTTGCAGGAAATTCTGCGGGACGTTGTGTGAATCTTTTGCTTGGTTTAATTATGGTAATGTTTTCACCGGATTCTAGCGTTACTGATGTTGGGTTATGTATAAATGTTTCTATTATTTTTATAAGCCTGGAAAGGGTGTATGGTGTTAGAAATGTTAGTATAGAATACAAGTGTTTGTACCTTAAGACCTCTTCGGGTAGTTCTACTGTGTTTTCTGTATTTAAATGATATTGCATTGCTTTGCTACTATTATATTTTTGTGCGAATTATGCTAAATATCTGTTAAAATTACAAGCACATTTGAGTATTCAAGGAGGAGTCGCATAGTTGGTCTAGTGCGCAGTCCTGGAAAGACTGTTCCCGGGCAACTGGGACGCAGGTTCGAATCCTGTCTCCTCCGCCATATCCTATAGTATCCTACAAGACCTGGGTACTATGGTGTCAAAGCATTAACAGTCTTGTCGAATTTTGTCCAAGAATTTCATTTTCTTAAAATACCTACTTTTTTACTGAATACCTCTGATTTTGGCTTAAGTTTAATATCTTTTGGTTCTAATATTTTTTATTGTGGGTGTTCACGATTAAAACTAATTATTTTTAAACTTTGTAAATTTTAACCAATATAAAATGATTGAGTTGCAAAAGCTCAAGATTTAATGTTTAATCTAAGTATTATTTATTAGTATAATATTTATGGATGGTCTAGATAATGTGATTGAACATGGACTAAGAAGTATTGGTGCAACAATAAATGAGTCAATAAGAACTGAAATTAAGAATGTTCTTCAAGAAGAGCCAACTTTAAGTAATGAGGCTGTTGCTTCAAAAGTCCTTGAAAGAATCTATACTGAGGAACAAATGAGTGACGATTCTTTAGCAGCTGACAGAGAAGATATGATGAAATTGATTTTAGGAAAAGTTGAAAGAACTAGAAGAAATTCCTGATAAACTTAATCTTAAATGCCAATGGAATTATTTACCCATTGGCATTTATATAGACTTAAAAACTTTAGTGAGAATATCGTCGCCCCCGCCATTTTAAAATGGTTTCGCAAGACCCGTCTACCTACCTTGGTAGCGTTGAATGGTGTTGTACATTGGCTTCCAATAATTCGTAAATGTCTCAAAATCGTTGTTTTAGCCTGAAAATAGCCATATTAGGCTTTTAAACATACCTCTCTGGTTCTAAGCTTTTTTGTTGTGAGTATTGATTATTCAGGAATGATACTTTAGGTCCGAATGTTGTTCTCTATTCAGTTGTTTTGATTAAAATCTTCATACCTTTTCCTAAGTTCTTCTTGGGCTTGAGGATGCATCTCAAAAAAACTTTCCAACTTTTTAATATCGTTGGAAGTTAATCTACCGCGACTTCCTTTCTTATTGTCAATAAATTTAAGTGTAGTTAAATTAAACCTTGCATTAATGCCTCTTTGCCTTGATGTGATATGAAAATGTGGTGGGTTGTGATCATTAGGATAGATCTCTATTTTTAGATCGCCTACCGAATCAATAAATGCACGGATTTCATAGACATTCCCGTTTTCATCGACTTTTGTCCTGTCTAGATACTGTTCAATTTGACCTTCAAGAGTATTAGGTATTTTGTATTTAGTTATAGGCACGGTTTTTAAATGTAACCTAAAGTTCTCTAGCTCATCTGCAATTAGCTTAGGGTATTTTGGATTTGAGCTCTCGATATTTGACAATCCAGCCTTAAATAATTCTTTATCATCGTTTTCCTCAAATAGTCCAGAAACATTCATTAGAAACCATTCGCCATCTAGTAATTCATGGACCTCTGCATATAAAACCACACCTATAACATTGGAACGATCATGCTCTATATTTACCGGTAGGTATTTTATATTTATTTGTTTAGCTCCATCAAAAAGTGCTTCTTTCGAAAAAGCAGTCCCATATTTGTCTGGTCTTGTGGATGTCATTGATACAACTATATATTTCATAGTCAGAGAATAGCAGTATCTAACCAATTGATACAATAGAATTATAATTAAAGGGAATTAATTTACTTTGCTACCAACACTCTTTGAGTTAATTCAAATTTAGATTGAATTCCAGTCAGAATCCTTAGTCTCTCTTCAGGAGTTCCAAATTGAAGAATGTGCAGTAAATAACTTTGTAGCATTAGATATTCTTCGGGACTTAAATCTTCTGATTTCAACTTATTAAGATTATGTGGTGTAAGTTGTATGCTTGCTTCTTGTTGATTATAAATAATACCTTTTAAATGATTTAGTCTTTTAATCTCCTCATCAAATTCCATCCATAAATATTTAGTATTCAATTTAAGATTGGGTAGCAAAATTATTAATTGTTTGATCAATTCTTCTTCTGTAATATATGGCTCCTTGCATTCGTAATCTCTAATTCTATTGCAGTGATAATAAATGTGGGTGTTTATCTTACCTGCTTTCGTTCTACGATATTTAATTTCAGCAGTTATACTTCCACCACAAGTTCCGCATTTACAAATCTTTTTAAATGGGAAGACTTGTTTGTTCCATTGTTTCGGAACTACTTCCAATTGAATCTGTGCTTTATCAAAAATGTACTTTGTAATTAATGGTTCATGAGTTCCCTTATACCATTTCTTTCCGTAGCGGAATTCTCCATAATAAAATGGGTTATTAAGAGCAACATAAATTCTACCTAGACTTATTGAATATCCTTTCTTAGTTTTAAAGTTTTGTTTATCAAGCCACTTTTTAATCATCCTTCCGGAATATCCTTGGTTTGCAACCTTGTAAAACATTTCTTTAATTATAGGAGCTCGCTCAGGATCTAAGTCTACAGAAGCAATCCTATTTCCTCTCATTGTATTTAAGTAACCAATTGGAGCCATTCCAGGTCGAATTCCAATACCACATTTATTCCTCAAGCCTCTCTTAACATTAATACCTCGATTATCGTTTTCGAGCTTTGCTTGAGAACACAAAATCATAAGCAAAAACTTTTCATTTGGGTTATTACTGAAAGTCTGAGAGTGAGTCTTTATAAAAAGTAATTTTCCTTGATCCATTAAGTCAACAACTCGTCCCAGATCGCCTGCATTTCTTGAAATTCTATCTGGAGCCCAAGTAATTATTGCGTTATATTTTCCTTTAGAAATGCTCTCAACCATATAATTAAATTGAGATCTTTGTCCTGTTTCTTTGGCTGAATGGCTTTCTGTAATAACTTCTATTATTTCGATCTTTTCCCTTTTTGCAAGTTCTCTCATTTCCATCAGTTGACCATCTATGCTCATTGCCTGCTTCTCATCTGATTCAGATGATTTTCTAGCGTATAAGCAGTACCGTATTGGTTGATTCAGTGTTTTCACACCAAGACAGTACCGCTGTTCTCTTATTAAGTCTAGGAGATTTTAAAACGATCGACTACTTCCTGAACTCCAATAATCACCGCCATACCAGCTTCCACCGCCACCTCTCAAAAGTGCAGCCGCTTCACCTGTTATGACTTGAATTCCCGGTCTATCCTTTTCCGCAACTTTTAAAAGAACCATGGAAAATGCATCCACTAAATCATCATGCTTTTCCACTCCGAAGTAGACTAATTGTTGAATTAGTTCTTCAGCTCCTTTTTGGGGAAATAATACTCGTCCTAACTTTATAAATGGAGTTACAGAATTTAATCTCGATCTTTTATCTTGTCCATGAACTTTAAATCCTTTAGTATTTAGTCCTTGGTTTTTTAACTGATGAATTACTGCTGTTTGGAATCCCACCTCTTCTATATAGATATCAGGTCTTCTTCCATAATGTTGTTCTTTTCCTTTTTGTTTTATAACTTCAGTTATTGTAGTGAATTCAACTCTTTTGTTAAAAGGGAAAGGAAGTATATAGACTTTTAAGTTTTCAAGATTTCCAAATACATGTGCTGTAACCATAGCAGTATAGTCAGCCGAAGCACTTGTTGAAATTGCTAAATCGACACCTATAATAGTGTATCTATAATCTTGAGTACTCTTTGGGAGTTCATTGTAATACTGAATCCATTCTTGATAAACTAATTGATCATCTTCTGGAATAATTTTAAGCATATATTCTCTTTGCCAAGCTTTATCATCCCCGATTATCTTTTTATAATCATTGATTGCATCTATATCTTTAAACTTACTTAACCAAAGAATATTATTTTGATCATCAACTAAAGGATATTCTCTGAAGATAGCATTCATATTTTCCTCCGTGATTTTCTTTTTAAGTCTCATTAACAGAGAATCCTCGTGCAGAAGATTTCCAATCATTATTATCTTTGTATTCTGATCCCCTAGCGGAATAACTTCTCCAGATAGCCAAGAATATGTTTTATCTCTGCCTTCCTTTGTTTTTATAGTAGTTAAATCTTCAACATCATCGCAAATAATTAAATCAGGTCTATTTGCTCCATGCCTAATTCCTCTGATACTTTGTTCACTTGATGCTGCAATAAGTCTTGCATTGAATTTAGGTAGAACTAAAGAATACGATCCCCATTCATCAGATTCTTCCTCCAATGAACCTAAGTCGTTTCTTAATACTTCATTATTTTCTAGTTCTCTTTTTAAATTTGCAAAGTGAGTTCTGACTTGTTGTTGAGTTTGAGAAATTATTACAACACATTTCTTTTGTTGCTTTCCTAAAATCGCCCAGAGAGGATACGACATTGTCATTATTGTTGACTTAGCGGAACCTCTGAAAGCAATTAGAACTGCCATTTTTACTTCATCATCTTCTGTGATGCTAAACATTTCTCTTTGAAAATCTGCTGTTGGATATTTAACATACTCACTAAAGTAAAGATGAAAGAACCAGTAATGACTTTCTCGAGTAAGTTCTTTTCTCGCTCTTTTATCAACTAAAATCTTTTCAATTATTTCCATTGGTATTTCAAAATCCTTATTAATTTGTTTCATGTTCATCGTTTGTATCATTAATAGATAAATTAAAAGCCATACTTAATGACTTTCGAATAACTTCCTTTTGTTCTTCTGTTAGTGGTAGATCTGCACTTTTTGTTGTTACTTCAAGTTTAGGTGAGTATTGTTTATGATGATTCTTAAGCCAAAAAATAATTCCAGTTAAATTTCCGTTCTTGATAGAATTAATTAACTGACTTTCAGCCATATCATTTACAACTTGTGATCCTTCAAGAATTGCTGATTCTGCTTCATCAGCAAATTTGCCATCTCTTTTCTTCCATCTATAAAAGGTCGCTCTACCAATTCCAACTTTCTTACAAGCAACTTCTATAATCGGAGTTTTTCGTAGTTGTTCAATTAGTTCTTTTTTTAGATTTTTCATATCTTTACTCCTTTCTCACCAGTTAATTTCTCCCAACGATTTTTGATTACTTCGGCATAAACTGGAGATTTCTCCATTAGATAACATCTTCTTTTCATTTTCGTTGAAGCGATCAATGTTGATCCGCTTCCTCCAAAAGGCTCAACAATTAGATCTCCACGTTTAGTAAGTACTTTGATGTAGGGAATTAGGATTTCTAATGGTTTCGTTCCAAATATTATTCCTTGCCCCGAACTTTTTTCATCAGAGGCTTTATATTCAATAAAATCAGTTGGTTGTATCGTCTTTCCCTTTTCATAACCTTCCCATTGAGGCTTACCTGATATTGCATATAAAGCAGTTTCATACTCATTTTGCAAAAGTTCATCCTCAGGATTTAAATCCAATTCTTCTTTATCTTCGGTTGAACCGACCATTGCAATATCATGTTTCGAAAAGAATTTATATTTCGGGGCAAAGCCTTGATTACGATTTGGTAGATGCCAGACAATCATGTTTTTAACTTTCCAATACTTTTCCATTTCACCCCATATTGTTCTAATGTTTTTCCAGTTTTCATAAACGATTATGTGGAAATTATCTTTGGAAACTTCTGAGATATTTTTCATCCAAAGTTCAGTGAAGTTGTCAGGAAGAATGTCTGTTTCTAGATATTTACGATTTCTTTTAGCACCAAATCCTTCTGTTGCTTTACCATTCTTTTTCTTACCGTGAAGATAATCAAGAATGTAAGGTGGATCAGTAAAGCACATGTCAGCTTTCTCATTGTTTAAAAGCTTATGCATATCTTCATTAACTGTAGAATCACCACACATTAATCTGCTTTCACCTAATTGCCATACATCACCCTTTTGAATCTCAATGTTTTTGATATTTAACTTTTCAAGCTCTTTCTCTAAATCAAATATTTCTGGGGTTTCATCGTCCCAATCGAAAATAGAATCTAGTTCTTCTGAATTAAAGCCAATATCTGTAAGAAAATCTTCGGCGAAATTTGCAAGAAGTTCAAAATCGAATTCTCCATGATTCTTATTGAGCCTTATATTAAGTTCTTTTTCTTTTTCGACGTTTGGGATATTTAGATAGATTACTGGCATCTCAGTAACCCCCAGGGCTTTTGCTGCTTCAATACGCATATGACCACCAATGACTATATTCTTTCTGTTCTCGGCAATGTTCACGATTGCAGGATCAACTAATCCGAAGCGCTTTATGCTTTCCTTTAAGTCCGAGAGAGCCTTTTCATCCCATTTTCTAGGATTGTAATCAGCATTAACGAGGTCGTTTATGTTTACATAAACTGTTTGAAGTTTTTCTTCCATACAACAATAAAATAATAAATAATTTATTGTATTGTTGCAGAAAGTGGTGTTCGGTAAGGTTCGGTTGCTATTTGAAAAAGTAGATATATTGGGGATTTACACGGACAGTTTTATTTTTGTACAAAATGATATCTATAAAGCCAATTTTATTCTCAATTCTCTTATTTAAACGATATACTTTGAGTTTAAATGCATTTTCATCATCTATAACTTCTTTTCCGTGATCGAGTACTTTTGTCTTTATATCTTCCCATTTCCATATCTTTTCAATATATTGTTTTGACCCAAATAACATTAAGCATAAGTTAAAAGTTTCTAAATCCTTTTTGATTTGAAAAGAGGTACCATCTATCTCTAGTACTGAAGAGTGTTTATTAAAAGGCACTTTATTCACTTTCCCATAAATCTTATGCCTATACTGATAATCTAATTTGGCAATTACTAAAGCAATCTCTTTGGTAACAATAAATTGCTGACCATCATATTGAGGAGTTTTTACTGCATTGGTGTAGATTATATATTTATCAGGGTATTTTATACTGCTATCTATTTGAACAGATTGATATAAACCAGAAAGAGTATTGAAAGTATCTGGATCGACATAAATCATGTACCTTAACTGTTCAAAGATCTTTTCAATTGGAGCATAAGCTTTTTTGATAGTTTCTCCAGGAAGATTTGCTATTTTCTGTATACCAACAAAAGTACTAAGGATCTTTTCTGTATGTCTTTTATATGAATCAAATGATGAACCTTGGTTTGCAGAATTCATAATTATGAAAACATTTAATAAAGATGCTGAGTTTCTTCTTTAACTATTTTAATCTCTTCATCAGATAATTCGTACAGTTTATAAATCATTTGATCAATTTTTGTTTGTAGAGATTTTATTTGAGATTTCTCAATTTCATTGTTTAGATAATCTGACTTTTCTGTTATGGCGAGAATTTGGTCAACTATATCAACAATTGATTTAACACTATCTACGCTCGCTAGTCGTATTGGAATTTCGGTTAGGGGCTCTTTATCTAGTTGAAAGTTTGAACCTTGTAATTTTCCTCTTTTTTGTAACCAGAAAGCTACAATTCTACTATTAAGTATTGCAGTAAGGTACTTAAGGTTAATTCTATCAGATTTAATAATATTTACAGACATCATTACATAAGCTGGATTTTCGGTGTAAATAAACAATGGATAACTTGATTTTCTTACACAAAGAATTTTTTTTCCTTCTTTAAAGAACTTTTCGTCTCTTGGCCAATGCAAATGATAATATTCAAGTCTTCCATTTATATTTTCTCTACGATCAAGCATTATTTCTTTGTACTTACTGAGATGTTCTATGAGTGTGGGATAATCTGCTGGATTTAAACCTTTTATAAAGTAAATTAACTTCTTTGAAGTCTTCTTTGGTATGAAATATTTTTCAAATTGAAATGGTTCGTAGAGTGGTTTCAATATTAACTTTTCTTTCAGTGTTAAGTCAGAAAATTTATTCTCATCAACTACAAATACGCCATCTCCTACCTGTATCTCCAAACTTCGGACCATTGATTCAGGTATCTTTTTTATATTTCTACTATTTACTACATCTGGATTAGGCACAATACCTTGAGCAATTTCTTTATCACCATTAAGAAATATGGAGTCCTTAGTCAACTTATTTAGTAGTTTATTAGATTGAACATTATTGAATGAGAAACTTTTATTGATTAATGAATCCGGCTTAATATTGGGATGTAATATTTCTATATTCTCAGCCTTCTTCTCCTCAAGTAAGTCATTAATTATTGAGGGGCTGTGAGGCTTTCCTACTATTCTTCTTAGGTTGAAATGATAGTTTCCCAATGGCTTTACTTTACTGAAAATCATAACCATAGTTTGGATATCAGCAGTGTCAAAAATCATGTAATTTCCAAAATCGATTAGTGTTAATATTTGTGTTTCAGTAATTATTTTATCTCTCATCTTCGAAGCTCCATAACTTGTAACCCAGTTATTTTGTGCAATTAATGTAAGTATTCCCCCTTCATGAAGAATATCTATTCCAAAACAAGCAAAAAAGTACCACAGATCCATTTTCCCTTTATAATATGGTGATTTTCTCAATCCATCAAATGCATCTTTTTGCGTATATTCTTTTACATACGGTGGATTTGCAATTACAACATCAAAACCTCCTTTTTCTTTAAACACATCAGCAAAATTCAATTTCCATAAAAAGAAGGGTTTATTATTAGACCTTCTAATTTTTTGTATATGGGCCAATTTATCGCTACTACCTTCATGTCTAACTGTAGTCTCAATCAAATCCCATATCAAATCATCAATTTGTTGCTTAATTCTTTCCTTTTCAGACTTTTGTGATGCTTCAAAAAACTTCTTTTGTAATACTTGTAACTGATCAGCTTTCTCTTTGGCTTCATCTCTAGTCTTAAATAGATCAATTTCGCCATCGTTTACTTTCTGAGGTTTATTAAGATCAATTAGCTTCTTTTTAATCAATTCTAATTCCTTGTTAATCTGATCTGTTTCACTTTTCTTTGTATTATCATGGTAAATTTCAAAGTATTCTTTTTGAAGAACGTGCTGTCTATCCTTCAGCTTCATAATTTCATGTTTATAGGAATCATCATTGTTTAATAGGCTATCATCAAATAGTTTTATTCCTTCAAATTCCTCAATAAGACTATTACCCTGCATAATTTTATAATCAAGATTTGGTAAGGGCTTTATGTTGCTAATATCGTCTTCATCAACAATAAGAGAGAGCCAAAGTCTAAGTTTCGCAATTTCAACTGCACCTTGATCTATATCAACTCCATGTATAGAATTCGCTATAGCATGTCTTTTAAATTCATACTCACTACGATTACTATTGTTTGGCAAGAATTCTGTTAAGATAGACCTGACTTTTACAATTTCATTCATCATACCAACTGGGAATGCACCAGAACCAATTGCTGGGTCACATACTTTAATATCCGCAAGCAACTGATCAATTTCATTTGAATAAATCTTAATATCCTCCGGAAATTTTGAGTTGATTTCATAAACTTTTATACCCTCAACCCCAGCTTGCTCTTTTTCCTTATCGTACTCGGCTTTTTTTACAAGGTAAACTAGATCATCTCTACTAACCGTACTTAAATTACTCTCTAGATAATTTATTAAACTTTCCTGGCACATATAGTGAACAATTTCTCGAGGAGTATAATATGTACCTTTCGATTTTCGATCTTTTACTTCAAGCATATTCTCGAATACCTTGCCGAGCATTTCAGGATCGATTGCTACTTCTTTTTCAAGAGGTTCATCTTCCCTAACTGTGAAGTTGTATCTATCAAAAACATCCAAGATTCCCGTACCTATATCTTTATGTTTATCTTGGGAAATATAGTTATTTGAAAAGAGATCATTTGGCAAATTGATAACAGTATTCCACCAATCATAATCACCGATAGGGTCAAATAATCCTCCATTCAAAAAAGGAATTTTACACTCGAATCTACTATAGTAATTACCATCTCTTTCTTTGGCTAACGCCTCATAAAATAGAGGTTCCAGATAATCATTAAAAAAGTTCTTACTCTCTTTATTAGATTTTTCAAAAATACTTCTTAAAAATCTTCTATCTCCTTCTCCCCATTTTTTGGTCATGGGAACACCGAACCATCCTTTTTTTTGTAAAAAGTATAGGAACACTATTTGACCTAATAATTTCTTAGCAAAGTCACCTATACTAATTTCTTTACTTTCAAAATCATTTTTTACATTGGTATCTTTTCTTACAATTTCTTCGAGATGGTTGTTAACTTGTAAAAAGAGCTCTTTATATTTTTCAAAAAACTCTTTAGTTACTATCTCAACTCCGAACACATCTTCAATTTGTTTTAAAGTAGGGTTATTAATATCATCTTCGAGCAGAGGTAGTAACTGGCTTTGAGCCGTGTGCGAATTTTCATTCTCACCAACAAGGAATGAGTATCGCTTAGCTGAATTCATTTTTTTGTTCTCTTTTATTTTTCCGTTTTCTTCTTTAAGTTCATATTCCAGCTTTACAAAAGAAAATCTCCAATCTGAAATATCATCGGAATAAAAAGCAACTAATGCACCATCTTTAAGTTTTCCTCCTCGCCCACCATTAAGATAGTCAACAACGAAGTTCCTTTGAAAAGTCCTTGCATTTTCTAATTTACTTTTGTCTTTCAATTTAACTATAAGTACATCTATCTGGTTTCCTAATGAATCTATATATTTACAAACCCTCTCATATTCATGAATTCCATTTTGAAATGGTGCTTTAATATATCTTCCCCTTAGTGGAGGGAAGGAGGTGTCATTTTCAACTTCATTAAGCAAGTCAGCAATAAATGAGACGAACTTTTCCTTATTAAATCTATTTTCAAACAGTGTTTTAACTTTGAGTTTGGCTTGAGTATTCATTAATTTGGAAATATCATTTGAGACAATATTACTTCTCTTTTCCCTTCCGATATATGGCTTGATTCGGTGAAGGTATCTTTCAGCCAGTTATCTGATAAATTCTTTTTTATCGAAAAGTACACTTTTTGTGAATCTAATCCTATATCGCTAGAGTTAATTAGATCCCATAATTTTTTTGCAACTCCACGCGATAGTGCTCCTTCTTCGGCTTTATCCATAACCTTGTTCAAATATTCGTCTTGATCTTCTGTTAAATTATTCATACCCTTAAGCAAAATTCCTAATCTTTTAACAAGTTTTTGAGCAGAATCACCACCTCTTTTGATAATAGTTTCATCTATATTTTGATTTATTAACTCATCAAACAGATTCTTGTTCTTGCTTAAATATTCGTAATAATCCTCAGAGATTTTTTTTGACTTTACGTCCGCCTCAGATTCAATAAGTTTTACTGCATCAAAAAAACCAAGTTCACTCGTTAGATTGCCAGCTGTGAGTATGAACTTATCAATATTTCCTTTTTGGAAATAGGAAACTAGTGCGATTTCGTTTGCTTTGGAAACTTTACCTGTACGTGCTTTTTTAGGTAGGACCTTTATCTTAGAAAATAAGTCCACATCTGTGTCTCTAATGGACTGTATTACTTGTAGGTATTTTAATTCACTTTCAAAACTCTCGTCCTCTCCAGTTAAAGTTTCTTTTGAAAGCAATTTGTTAAATAAGTCATGTGACTTAATCTCCTCTCCATCAGTTAACAGTCTTGCATCATTACCTAGTAACTCAATAAACATATTAATTTTAGCTTCAGCCGATTCCTTTAATTTTAATTCATCATTTGCTTGTGATGTCGGGAAGAAATTGTAAGTATAAATTTCTTTGAATTTAGTATCAACTCTATTTATTCTACCCACTCTTTGAATCATTCTTGTCGGGTTCCATGGAATATCGTAATTAATTACACAGTTAGATCTATGTAAATTAACACCCTCAGCCAAGACATCAGTTGTAACTAGTATTCTATATGTATCTTCTTGTACTTTTGACTTTGCATCAAAATTAGTAATCACTTCAAACCTTTTTGAAATAGAAGATGCTCCAGTATAATTTAAAACCGAGTTAGGGTACTTTTCTCCAATTTTATCTGATAAATAATCAGCAGTTTCCTGTGATTCAGTGAATATTAATAATTTATTTCGGTTTAAAACCTTATCAGACTCAAGTATATTTAAAAACCTCTCAAGTTTTACATCACGTTTTACGTTTTCCCAGCTGGCAGATACTTGTTTTAGAATATTCAAGTCAAATTTCATATCAAGCAAGATTTCGTCTCTAAAGTCTATAGATTTATATACCTCTGCCTTGCCACCACTTATTAAATCTAATAAGCCATCTTCATCTTGCTCTGAAAGTAGTTCGAATAACTTGTTTGCATTTTTATTACTAACATAAACATTGCCTTTCCCATATTCTTCTATCATTAGCTCATACGAATGTATAAACCTTTCTAAAGTTTTCTTAAAAGCATATATGCTACTTTCAAATCTTTTTACAAGTAACATCTTCATAAAAGTAGTTAAATTTCTTTGACCTTGCTTCTCTTGTTCAGTAATTGTTCCCTTATAGTAGAGCATTGGAGTATATCGACTATATTTAAAGACTTTAATAAAATCCATAGTTTCTTGAAATGCTCTGTCTTCGAGATCATTAAATTCGTAAAATACTGGGGTTGGTTCGATCACATCAGGGAATCTTAATTTTTGTTTGGACAAATCAGTTTCGTAGTATTTTCTAATTTCACTTCTTGTTCTTCTAACCATCAAATACTTCAAAATTTTTTCCCTTATTTCTTTAGCATTATCCTTTACTGTAGACATATATTCTTCATAATCTCTCTTCCTATCTAGACCCTTTAGTTTACCATTCAACCTTGAGAAGAAATTATCTAGATCAGAGAGGTTCGGTATACTACTTTTTCTAGAATTCTGAAATAATTTAATTTGAGACAATAGATCACTTGGAGTATTGTTAAACGGCGTTGCACTAACCAATATGACTTTTTTCCCTTTGCAAATTTCAGCCAATTTATTATACGTTTCTGTAGATTGATTTCTAAATCTATGGGATTCATCTATTACTACAACTTCCACATTCTCATGTATGCCCATTGCAAGAATATGATCTAACTTTCCAATTGATTCAAATTTTCGATGTCTAATCCCGAATTCATCAAATACATTGAACCAGGAACCTGGATTATTCTCATCTAGTAGCGCTGGTGGAGCTATAACTAATGTTTTTTGATTTAGTGCTTTAACTAATCTTGAAGTAATAAAAGTTTTACCAAGTCCAACTACATCAGCAATAAACACACCACCATATTCCTCCAATATTCTTTTTGCATTTATAACAGCTTGTCTTTGATAATCTAGATCCAAATAGCCCTCTGGTAGTGTATCCTCATCATCATTTTCATAGTTTAAATCATTCTTGAAATATTCATATAGAAATTTCAAGTATAATTCGTAAGGAGTAATAGAATCAGAGATATGAGTTTTCTGCTCAACTGTAGTTATATATTGATCTGTGATTTCTACAGATTCAGCCCAAAGTTGCTCAAACTTCTCAAGTGCATAGGAATAGTCACGTGGATCTCGCAATTGAACATTAAACTCTAAGTTACCATCCAAACCACCTGCAGTTAAATTACTTGAGCCAGTAATCACCATTCCTGGATCTCTGTCGCCTTCCTGAAAAGTAAGAATATATACTTTTGCATGAAGAGGTGATTTAGTATATATCTTTACTTCTAACTTACCACTCTTTAACCATTCCACAAATTTTCTAATACCCTCTTCAACTTCTTTTGTATCTTCTGAGTCAGCAACCTCATCTTGAATTTTCCTTACAATATCACTTTTTATTTGTTTCGTGGATTCAAGGTCAAATCTAGCTTGTAAACTGTCTGAAGTAACTAGGTCTGCAACTTTTTTGTCTACAGATAAGCCAACTAATACCCTAACTTTATCAACGTTTTCCAATGATCTATATATCTTATGAAATCCACTAATAAAAAAGTACCCAACTATAGTGTCGAATTCTTTTGTATAGTTCGGTATCAATGTATTAAATCTATCAAGCAGGGATTTACCTACTTCATTTGTAATGAATGTTAAATCATTGTTCATATTTTGTTGATTAAGCATTAAACTATTATAGATGCTTGATTGTATTATGAAATGATTATATTACAAAACTGTGTGAATGGCTAAGCAATTGATATAGAAAGCTATGCAATATAAAGCTAACCTCTTAATAAAATTCTCCTAATAAATTTCAAACCCATTGCGGCTCTGAAATGGCAATCTCTCCACTTCCTTCCAGACCCGCAAATACAATTTTCACTATAAATGATGTTGACACCTTTAATCCTTTCTCTGAATGTTGGAGTAATTCTTTTTACTGACTCGTTGGCTTTAGATTTTTCGTTTCGTATTTCGTAAAAATATTCCCCAAGTCCTATTAAAGGACCGTGACCATAACTACGCCAAGGTTCTTTACGATTTCGGAAGATATAGGTCTGATAATATAGAAAGGGTACTACAAAATCCTCAAGATAATCTTCAAGACTCAAATTAGCCAAATTTCTATCTATAAAATCCATTGGAAATCCTAGACAGAAAGTGCAGTCTGCATCTTGGTTAAGGTGAAGATCATTTATGCAATTAACTTTTAGGTTAGGACTATCTTTAAGATCTTCATATTGTTGATTTATTTGTTTATCTACACAAAAACATACGGGCAATCCATAGAGATCACCATCAGTATTTATCTCAATATTATAACTGTCTTTAATCAAATATTCTGATTCCACCAAGTTTTCATTGAAATGGAAGATTTTGTAGCCAGGAAATTTACTGGCATTATATTCCATTGTAAAGTTTAACCTGCCACGAATCACGTTTGGTGGGGTAAACTTTAGTTCTGGCTGATTGTTCTTAAGGTAAAGTAAGTCTTGTTCGGTTATCTTCATTATTAATAGAATATGGCTTATATGGAATATTTGATTTAATCTTTACTTGTGGTTCGATACTTTGCTCATCTACTTGAGTTATCTCATCAAAGATACTGCCTATGTTGGTATCATTATCACTATGAATCACCGATATCTTAGCCCAAGCCTCTTGGCTCTTAGCTAAAATATAATTTTTAACATTTTCTGGAACATCTTCAATATATTCGTCAACATACTTTGAACTATCATTTTCATATGCAAAATCTACAAATTGAGGCGTCTTTAAAAACTCTGGCAATTTTAAAAAGAATTCTTTCAAAACGTCTATACCAAGTTGGTGTGATTTTTTACTAATTAAGTCCGCCACAATTAGTTCTATATGAAAAGATTTTAATTTAAAATCTTCAAATAGATACTTTTGTTTGTTTTTCCAAGACTTTAGAAATTTGGTACATTTTCTAAATAGTTCATTTTCATTATTCATATGCCTGGCATATTCAATGTAGCCTTTTGGATCTGATTTAATCCAATTTATGGGATCCTTCCTCTCATACTTCATCAATCTTTTATATCTGGACATCAGCGCTATTTCAGGAACGAGAAAAAGAGGTTCATTAAATTTGTCATTCTCAGGTAATATTATTCCTGGAACAACATCAATAGATATGTCAAATATTTCTCCGTTCTCTATTGGAATTTGGAAATCTAACGTAACGGAATGTGATTGAACTCCAAATGAAACCTGTCGATTTAAAGTTTTATACTCTCTTTCAAGTTTATTTCTTAGTTCGTTTAGAATATCCTTAACATCAACATCATTAGGATTAATTGCCCTTGCCATCATAGTCCTTATTCTTTGAGCAGTTTCCGAAGGTAATTTCCAAATAACATCTAGGTCGTGCACTGGTGTGTTTGCAGTAAATCTAGCGTATGACCCAGTCTGAAAACATTGGTCAGCAAGAATTGTTGATAGCTCTGTGTAAAGCTCAGAAATTATTGACCTTTCTTTTTCCTTAGGTGTTATTTTTCCAGAGATATATTCACTAAAATTTGTCTTTGTTTTATTTTCCATTGGGATAAATTGCTAAAATATTAAATAAATCGGATATGAGCCTAAGCGGGACATTTGCCATCGAATATAATGAATAGGTTTCGTATATTTTATTGTATTGGTCAGGAGTAAATGCAGTTGTTCCAAAAGTATATATAATTACGGGGATGTTTTGATTTGATTTTACTAGTGAAAGGACCTTAATTAGTTCTTCAAAACTACTTTTATCTTTTTGAAAACCAATAATTAAACAGGAGTATTCCTGAAGTTCACCACTTTCAAATTTCCTAATATTTTGTACTGCCTCATACGTCATCTTAAATTTTGCTTTTTTGATTATTTCCTTTTCTAAAGTTAAGTCACAGGTTTTATCAGTGTCTAAACTTAAAAAAAGAACCGGACGCTTTAGATTTTGTGAGAATCTAATATTCGTTTTAATTGCTAAATATATAGCGCCAACGACTGTCAATAAGAAGGGGATTATTAGGATCACGTCCTTTATTGTAAAAATTATACCCGCAATATTTATTGTTTGTTCTATTGTCTTCATCAATTACTTATAAAAATTAAAAAGGAGCTCTATATCGAGCTCCTGTAGTCATGTACCAATTATTATTGCAGAGAATGCATTGTTTTTTATCAAATTAATAGCATATATAGCATCAGCTTTGTTGTAATAACTTTCTCCACTATCAGCCAATGTTTTATAATTACCGCTACTTTTGATCCTCCATCTCCATTGATTTATTCTGTCCAGGTATAGCTCAAAATAGAACATATAAATATCCTAATAAATAAAATTTTTATCTTGCAAAGCCTGGAATTTTAATTCATAATGGAGTTGTCTAAACTGCCTCATGCTTTGCGTGGGGCTTTTTATTTGCCCTCAGATTGAAAAGATTATAAAATAATCCATAACTAAAAACAATAGGTAAATGTTACGGATTCGTCAATAAGTCAATAGTATTGATTGAATGTATATTATAGTGATATAATTATTTATGAATTTCAATAATACACAGAATAAAATAGTAGAGATATCTAAAATATATGATATTGAAAAGATTAGTTTAAGAAAATTGGGCAAACTGATTGGTGTTTCACACCCGCAAACAGTAAAATACCATCTTGAACAGGTCAAAAAAAAGGGATTTATTCAAAAAGATATACCTATCTTCCAAGATTTAAAATCGTATAACGAAATTATAGACATACCTATACTTGGTGAGGCAAATTGTGGAGTACCTACCTTATTAGCTAGCGACACAATATCAGATTCATTAAAAGTTTCCAAAAATATTATCAAAAAAAAGAGAGGAATATTTGCTATAAGAGCCATAGGAGATTCAATGAACAAATTCAAGATCGATGGGAAACACCTAGAAAGTGGAGATTTTGCAATCATTGATAGTACCAATACTTCACCTCAAAGTGGAGATTGTGTCGTATCAATAATTGACGGGTGTGCTTGTATAAAAAAAATTTATACTGACGAAGATAATCAGAGGATTGCTCTAGTATCTCAAAGCACTAAATTCTATGCTCCTATATTCATAGATATAGAAGATCAATATAAATTCACCATTTGTGGAAAGGTAATACAGATTATCAAAGATTTTAAAGCATAATTATTAAATCTAATGAAATATCTTCAAGATGAACAATACTATGAAGATCGTTACGACTTACTAACTATTGAACTTTGCCTCGATAAAGCCGAATTTATAAACAAAGTTGCTAAAGATTCACTCAAATCTCCTGAAATCAAAAATACTCCAATAGAAGAAATTAATAAAGGCTGGAATTATGTCCTTAATCAACAACTTCTAAGTATTAAGCTCCATAGGTACAAGAATCGAGAATCTGAAATCAATGAATGGATGAATGAGGATAAACAGAAACAAGATAAATATGATAATACTCCTGCACCAGCTATCAAATGCACTACTTGTAAGAAGTTAATGACAGTAAAATTAAAAACACTTGATTGGCATGATACTAAACCTCAGAAAGTGTTGTTCTTCCTTGAATGTCCTGTATGTAAAGAAAGAAAACATATCTTTGAAGATTGAACAGAATGGGTACATGAGCCCGATCTTTGTCCAAAATGTAAGTCAGAAGTTAAACATAGTTATAAACGAAAGGGTGATATAGTTACTACTACAATAAAATGTACTTCATGTAGTTATAAGGATGTAGAAGTTAATGACTTTAAAAAAGATGAAGAAGAAAGAGTGCAGAAAAAACAAAAAGAGAAAGAATTACTTGAAAAATATAGACCTGAGTTTTGTTTATCAAAAGAAAAAGGCGAGGAGTTACTAGATGGATTTGAACAACTAAAGTTTATGAATGAAGTATATGAATATGAACTTCAAAAACATCAAGATCCTGTTTATGAAAAAACCTTTAATGTAGAAAAGCTAACCATTATTGAGCTTGAAAAGTTACTTAATAAAAAGCTAGTTAAATATAAATTTAAAAGATTAGCTTTAGATAAACCTGAAATTACTCGATTCGTCATAGTCCCATTCTCTGTTCAAGATAATGATACAAATAGAAACACCAAAGATAGTACTAAAGAATTAGAAAAAATAATTAAAGAAGCTTTAGAGATAACAAACTGGAGACTTGCACCAGAGGGTACTTCATATAGATTAGGATATATTTCAGGACGATTAAAAGGATATGAAAGAGATGAAGATTTGCACGAATTGTTTGGTAAAAAGAAAGAAGAACCTAAAGCAGAATTAGATCCCGAGAAACTTTCTAAATATTCAAATACCGCAGAAATAGCAAGATTATTTGCTAAGGTAGAAATAACTGAGAGGTTAAGAAAGAAAAGATTAGAAAAGGAACCTGAAGGTTTCTTTTTAGAAGATCGAGAATCTGGTTATTCATGCAATCTTTGCTCTAGAGGTCTTAAAGCCAGTGAATCTTGGTGGACTTTAGATGGTATTCAATGTGTTGATTGTAGAAGAAATGTAAAAGAAAGAGTAATACCAGCTGAAATTATTAAAAACCATGATCTTTGGATTGCAAGTTGGCAATTTAAAAGTGAGTTTGGAATACATTCTGCTACAGTTAGAAAAATGCAACGAAATGGTGAACTTATTGGACGTGAATTAAAAGATTCAGAAGGTAAGACTTACTTTACAGTTTATATGGTTGAAGATAATAAAAAATTCTTTAAGAAGCATAAGAAGACTTCTGGTAGTAATAAGAAGTGGAAATTTGTTGATAAGGATGGAGCTGAGATGTTGTTATAAATTAGTCTTAAATCATCTAGTGGAGTTATAATCCAAGGCATATACATAAATTCCTAAATATGCCATTACCTGCAAATTTTAATTTCCAACCTTCACAAGATTTTACAACCCATCAAAACTATTTGGAATTTTTAAGTGCAATTTCAAGTCAGTTAAGCTGTAATTTAAATAAGACTTATAGAAGCCAACTGTCTGCAAGTCGAGCTCTTAATAATAAATTAGGACTAGCTAATTTGACATTAGAAAGCATAGAAATGGAGGTTAATATGGCACATACAAACAATGCATACGCAAAACTATTAAGTATTTGGCTACCGGTTAAAGGTTACTATACGATCTATCATTTGATGTGCCTAATCCAATATTTAGATTCAGGTAACCTAACAAATCTGAATGCTTCACATATTGGATCATTAAAAGCTATAACCCAGCTAATAAAAAGCGGTGAAATTAGCTTTACTCAACCATATTTTAATTGGACGGAAAGTGGAGTTAGTTTAAAGACAATTAGTATTCCAGCTGGTGCTAATTTGAGTAATCTTACAAATAATCATGATCAGCGATGTATACAAATACTTAAGATTATTCATAGATATAAGACAGAAGATTTAAGAAGAAATTGTAAGGGCGGAGCTATTAGAACAAGAATAGATCGGGAGAAACGAGCTAGTTTAGATAGAAACCCAATTAATATATTTGAATTAATCTACTGGTATCGTATTAGAGCTAACTATAAAGATTTAGATATAATTGAGGAAAACTTGATGGATAGTTTTTATGTTAACTATGTAGACTCCTATTATTCTTTTCTAATTAATTATGTAAATGCTCTAAAAGGCTTAATAAATGTACAAGCAACACAACGTGGATTATCGAATACAATTCAATTTACATTGATATAATTAGTCATGACAACACAAGAAGTTAAAAGGCTACACGAACTAGCTGTAGCAACGGATTTTGCAAAACATATAAGTTCAGATTCAAATATTTATTCAGTGCACGAAACTCCAGATCCACCTGATGCAATTCTAAAATCTAATAAGGAGTTGCTTGAATGGATAGAAATAACTGATGTATTTAGGAGCGAAGAAGAAGCAAGAGATGTGTACTCATTTGCAACTGGAGGAGATTATCAACGCCCCCAAGAAGTTATAATTGAACCAGACAAAATGATTTCGTATTCTACTGTTGAAGGAGTAGAGAGAAAGATAAATAAGAAATCTTATACAAATGCCTTAGATCAATATGGAAAAGGAATATTGATTTTATGGATTTATGATCCTCTTTTTACTGATTCCACCTTAGACCGAATTAGTAAAGAATTCGAGAATGAGTTTTTATCTAGTGATTACTTTAAAGAGGTTTACATTTATTGGCCTGATACAACATCTCGCAAATTCGAAAGAATTTTATAGTATTTAGAGCACGTTAAATTTTGCGATTAATCTTGGTCTTCAAGGTATAATCACTTATATAGATCTTATAGTTTACAAATGAAAGATAAAAAAGTATCGATAGTAATGCCAACATACAACAGAGCCTACGTACTTTGGAAGGCAATCTTAAGCATTCAAAGTCAAACACACAGTAATTGGGAATTAGTAGTTGTTGATGATCGTTCAACGGATGATACAGAAAAGCTAATGCGAGAGTTTAGGGCTGATCACAGAATTAAATATGTTAAAAATCAATTTGCTCACAGTCCAGCAGGAGCACGTAAGCAGGGATATCAACTAGCAAGCGGAGACTACATAGCTTATCTGGATAGTGATAATACTGCGTATTCTACTTGGCTTGAAAGTTCACTGGAAAAATTTTCATCTAATAAAGAAATCAAGTTTCTCTATCCAGCGCTGAATTTTAGATTATTACACTTAGTGGACGGGGAGTTTAGAACGTATAAAGAAGAAAGTACAAAGTCTCCATATCCCACCATTGCGGATCTTTGGAGTCATGAATTTGAAGGCGATCCAAATGGTTTAATACATATAGCGGAAGCAACCAAGTTAATTGAAGGCTGGGATGAGTCGCTAACTCTTTATGAAGACTACGATTACAGTCTACAACTCGCAAAAGTATATCCAGAAGGTTTCAGTTATTTACCCTTAGTGCTGATTAACTACACACGTCTATATGGGGAAATGGGTATTTGTAATGATGCTACTTATGAGTCAATTGTCACCAACCTTAAAAGACTGGATGATAAATATAAAGATTACTCTGAGTGGACAAATAGGAATTGGCATTCTGATCTAATCAAAAAGTATCAGGAATACGATAAGCAAGGTGTTAAACCCATTGATCGAATTGTTAGTAAATATGATAAAAATTGAAGTGAAACAGCTAGCTAAAATTGAAAGCATTTTATTTAGTGCGCAGTTCCCAATTAGGCTGAAAAAGGAACAACCTGTCATAACTTATATGCCTCAGGGTAAGGCTTCTGACGTCTACAAAGTCGAGCTACCTAAAAATGAAGTTACATATGCTGTAAAAGTATTTAATCCAGAACAATGGCAGGCAAGAGAGATAGATATTTATGAGAAGTATCTAATTGCATCTGCATTAGGCACTCCAAAATTAATTTTTGCCGATAAATCGGAAGGCATCCTTATCTTAAGTTGGATTAATACTAATAGTAAGGATATCGATTTCGACCAGCTTAAAAATTGGCTAACTGATAAATATCTACACTTTAAAACTTTATTTGAAGGGCAAAAAATCGATATTCAAAAAAATATTGACTGGATGTTTCTGAATCCTATTTCGAAAATTGGTAAATCTGTGGAATTTTCAAATATAGAAGCTATTCATGTCGCATTCAAAAATAGGAATTCAATAAAAAATAGATTATTGGATGCATATAAACTATCATTACCTATTGTTTTGGAACATGCAGATTTAGAGTTGCAGAATATCATTAGTAGCGACAATTCTATTTATGTAATCGACTGGGCTAATGCAGTCAAGTCTTTAGGATTTATAGATTTTGCACAGTTCAAAAAGCTTCTAAGGGAAGCAGATAAGTTAGGTCTCTATGAACGTCATGAGCAAAAACTTTCAAAGCTACTTAATATAAAACTAGGAGAATTTGCTCAGCAAGTTAGTCTCTTTTCTGTTATTAGAGAAATCCAGTTATTAGCCTACTATCAAGATAATGATATTGACATGGAAGACCCAAGATTTGTGTCTTCTGTTGCGATATTAAAAGATGAATTAAGATTTTTGTTGATTTGAGTATACTTCTAAAATCTTCTCGATAATCTTTGTAGTAGAATGATCCTGCCCTTCTGGAACTTCTATAATCTTGATATCACCCAAATCATAGTTTTCAAACTTCGCTTTGCGACCTTGCGAAACAGCCCATATATCAGGATTAAGTTGTCTTAACTTATGAATGTCGACATCTTTCGAATATTCTCCTGTTAACGGGTCAGTCGAATCATAATCAAGCGTGCAGAAATCTACAGCCTTAAGACTAGAGATAATTTTCATCCGTGATTGTTCATCTTGTATTGGTCTACCTGGCTTGATTTTAGCTGTAGCTTTATTTCCAATAATTAGGACAACGAGAATATCCGCATTCTGCTTAAGTAACTCAAAGCATTTAATGTGATCAGAATGTATTAAATCAAAAACACCTTTCATCAATACCACACTGTTACCTTTCAGTTTCTCCGTCTTGATAAATTCAATTGTACTTTCAAATGAATCGTCCATAGAATATAATTTACATTGCAATAATTATATAACAGGTAGATCATTTTATGAATCATTTAGGAATTTATAGCAGAAAACGTGGAAATAAAGACTATATCAACATGATGTTTAATGGTGAGAAAACAATTGATATTAAACTGAGCGATAGACGGATAGCACCCTATAATGCCATCAAGGATGGTGATATGTTATACGTAAAGGAGTCGGGTGGTCCAGTAGTTGGTAGAATTTTAATCCCTAAAGTTACATATCATGAGATATCCAACCCTATGCAGATTCTTGATATTTTATTGACAATTCAAGATAGAGTTGGACTTGATGATGAAGAGCACGCTAGAAGGATGTTCGAACGAGTTTCGGGGAAAAGATACATAACACTTTTTGAACTTACAGAACCAGAGGCTCTGGCAAGACCTATTCGTATTGAGAAATATGATCGTAGAGTCTGGATAGCAAACTATAATCTACCAATTGATCTAAAATTGGCTTACGGACTTGATCCAATGTTCACTGGTGAAATGGATCCGGAAATGATATCAGATGACGAGGACGAACTTGATGAAGGAGAGAACACTACTGGGCTTGGAAAATTTCGATAATTAGCTTCTATTTCTTATACATTCTTTGTATAATCTTCAAATTATTAAAAATTGTATTGCGATACAATGCAACCTTGACTGTATTGTGATATAAAGCATCGACTTCTTATACTAAATCTATGAAAAACATATTAGGACATACTGTGAATTTGCCCAGTAGGCTTATTCAAGGTAATTGGGAAACATATGCACATAGATATTCTTTAATAGAAGATAATATTCTTACCCTAGATAAAAACTTTGATTTAATAAAAAAATCAATTCATACAACAGGTGCTTATCAATTACCTTTGAATACTTTTAAAAATAAATCAAACCTAACTCCTCTAGGTATATATTTCTCAACTAATAAATATAGGATTGTTCAGACTAAGACAAAGGTACTATTGCGAGGACTAAATTATTACCCAGGTTTATTAACTAGTATTTCACTAGCAGAAAAATGCGACCTTATAATTGCTGAACTAAATGAGCTTGTTAATGCACTTAATAATATAGATGAAACTGAAAATATTATTTTATTTCTAGGGGCGATTGATAATCTAAAGAATTACTTGTTAATACTATTAAATGCAATTGATGTAGGATTGAAAAATGTAGATTCTAAAAACTATTTTCTAAGTAAAATTAATTACTTTAATTTATTAAATTCCATACTCTTCCTTGAATACTATCAGTTCAAAACAATTCTGGATAAAAAGATAGTATGGTCAAAAGAAATTCTAAAAACAATAGAGATTGATATTTACAAGAGATTTTGTAGTGAGATCTCTTCTCGATCTCTATTTAGTGAGCATTGGGAAAACAACATTATTAGGAAGATAAGAGAATGTAGCCATCCTTACAAAATTATAAATTTTGCTAAAGTTGTATCGGATCAATATATTCCATCTAACACTCTTCTTGTGAGTTTCGCATATGGTGGAATGGAACTTCCGTTTGCTGTTAATGCTTTTAGAATGACCATAAATAAATCATTAGAAAGTCAGATTATTTGCTCACTTTCAAACTACTCAACTGGAAGTTCAAATTATGTTCAAGATCTAGATGACTCTTTACCACCTTTTTATAATGAGAACTATTTTCAAGGCTTTGATAAGGTCTTAATCCTAGATGATTCGACCACAACTGGAAAGACAATTCAAACCTTCTTAGATTTGTATCCAAAAAATATTAAAGAAGCTTTTCTAGCTGTTGTATCATTTAAAAATACTAATAGGTATCATCATCTCATCAGACCATATCATGGAGGAGTAAATCCCGAAGTATTAGAAAAGGCAATAGTTACTTACACAAGTAATTTCACAGGTACTTATAAAAAATTTAGTTATACTAATCGTCAAGGAGTTTTTGATAAAGAGAAACAAAAAATAATTAGTTTATTAAAAAATTATATTGATTAATATGTTTATTGTATTTGATTTCGATGGAACAATAGCAAAATCTACCAGCTTTCATAAGAGAGGATGGGAATCTGCTTTAAAAGATTTGAGGATAAATTTTCTATTGGAAGATTTACTTCCTTATGAACCAAATCTCCGAGAAAGATTTGACAGTTATCGAAGAATTAAGAAAGGATTTCTAGATAACAACTTTCGAATGAAAGAACAGATCAGTATTTATTTTAATGAAAAAAATGAAGATGAAATAGTAAAAAGAATTATGGGTTTAAAAGAAAGTGCAACTATAAAAGCAATTCTTGAAGAAGAAACCTATTCTTTATTAGAGCAAATTGCTCTGAATCTGACTCCAGCATTAATTGCACTTAAAAGTAAAAATATAAAGATTGGAATTGTTAGTTCAACTAGAAAGACTATTGTGACTTCACTATTAATTAAAGCCAATCTAATTGATTTTTTTGATGTAATTATTGGTGAAGAAGATTTATATGAAGGTCAAATATTAAAAGATAAGCCTGATAGTTTTGGTGCTTATAAGCTGAACAGTGTTTCTGGAGTAAAGATGGATTATTATATTGGTGATAATGATCTAATTGATAGGGAATTTGCACTAAATGCTGGGTCAAAGTTTATATTAGCTGATTACAAATCAGACATGTTGAATGTTATAAATAATCTACTATGAAGAAAATTAAATTTTGCGATATAAAAAATATTTTCGAAACAAGAACTGCAGGAAAACTAGGTATAGATTATCTTGGGTTTCACCTTATTTCAGAAAATGATTTTAAAAGATTAGATCTGATCAAGATTTGTATAAAGGAATTAAAAATGTTTTATCCCGATACCAAATCTGTTTTGGTTACTAAGGAAACAAAATTAGAGACACTTATAGAATTAATTAATTCCATGGAGTTTGATGCTGTTCAACTACATTACTCTAACTCAAATGAGATTATTGACAATCTAAAAGGTGTCTATGGAGATAGTGTTGAAATATTTCAAGTACTTATATCTGAAAGTGATAAACCTAATAAAAACGCAGATAACTATATTTTAGATAAATCCTTTGTTGGAGGTACAGGAAAAGAAATAGGTTTTGATAAAGTAAATACTCTAGTTAAAAGTCTCAATATAAAAAATATCTTTCTCGCAGGTGGAATTGCAGCTGAAAATCTTTATAAGTATATCGATCTTGATATTTATGGCTTTGATATACAATCTAATATAAAAGCCGCTACTAAAACAGAATTTGAAAATACAGATGCTAATAAAATGTCCACAATTGCTAAACTTTTATACAAAGAAAGTATTATCTCAAATCACCAAGTTGGATATGCCATACAAGATATTGTTCAGCAAAATATTGATACACTCGATGAGGCAATATTAGCTAAAATTGATTTTTTACATATAGATATCACCGATGGATTTGTCGAACAATCCACTAATCTTAATCTAACATTAGAATTGATAAAAAATATAAGGGAGAAATCATCGCACATTAATGTTCACTATCACATATTTGCAAAATCAGAAGAATCGTATGAACAAATGATCAAATTTTTAGATATAGAAACAGATATAAGTAGTAAGATCTTTCTTCATATTAACCGAGATAATTATGATAAATTTGAAACCGAGAAATTAACTATTGAAAAAATAAACTATAGCCTTGACGTTAAAGATTTAATTGATGAGTTATTTCCTTGGGAAAAATTTATTAAAGACGAAACATTAGTCTGTCTTCAATCAAAGAATCACACTGAACGAGTATCTAATTTTAATCGAGCTCACAAAATGATTAACTACGCATATAAGGGACCTGTTTCGATTACAATAGATAGAAGTGTAGATTTAGAAACAATAAAAGATATTGAAGATGTAAAAACCGTTAATATTGTTAGTGGTAGCTTTTTACGATCTAATCTATCTCAAAATTATTACTTATTAAAAAATTATTTTTATGTCAGAAAATAAAAAGAAAAAAGTTGCTGTGATAGATGTTGGAACATTAAAATCAAAGTTCGAAATTAGAGAATTTGATTCGAATTACAATTCAGAATTAGTTTATAAAGATAAACAATTAACTGTTCTTGGAAGAGATCTTGATAAAACTGATAATACAATCATTGAGAAATCTATTGATAAAACAATTGAGGCTCTTAAACTTTTCAAAGAAAAAATGAATGAATTTGGAGTTAACAAATATGTTGGAGTTACCACAGAAGCTATTCGAAAGGCAAAAAATGCAGATGAGGTTTTAAAAAAGATAAAACAAGAGACTGAGATTTCATTAATAACACTTTCTCATGACGATGAAGCAAAAGTCTACTTTCATTCAGTTTCTAAAGATTTTCCCGGTAAAGTGATTGCAGTTTCAGATATTGGAGGAGGAAGTGTTCAGGTCGTTATTGGAAAAGATGAAGAAATATTCCAAACATTCTTATTTAAAACAGGGACTTATTATCTACAAGAAAGATTCTCTAAAACACATCATCCTAGTGAAGAGGAAGTAAATGCAGCTTATGATTATGTCAAAGAACAGTTAAAATCTCTAACTGAGGGAAAGAATCAACCTGAACTGTTAGTTTATGGAAGTACAAACATTATAGATTTCTTTAAAGCAATGAATCTTAATCTAATACCTTCTGACAATACTGGTGCTCATAAGTTCGAAACAACTGTTGAAGAATTAAAACCTCTTTACGAGAAACTAATTAGTTTAAGTTATGAAGATAGAATGCCTCTTTACCCAGACGAACCTTATTATATGTGGGCAGCAGATAAGGCGCTTATGAATATATTTGCAATCTGCGAATATTTAAAAATAAATAGAATTTTTCCAAGTAACAACAATATTTCAACTGGATTATTACTAAGTTTAGCTAAAGATGAATCAATCAAATAAAAGGAAAAAAATCATTATCACAGGAGTCAGTTCAGGCATTGGATACTCTATTGTTTCCTTGCTGTCTAGTAGAAATGATGTGGAGATAATCGGATTAGGTAGAAATAATATAGATTCACAACCGTCCAATTATAAATTTATTGAAGTTGATTTAGGTAACTCTAATAGCATACCGAAAGTTATAAATTTACTTAAAGATGAACAAGTAGACATATTTATAAACAATGCGGGTGTTGGTTTTAGAGGGACTATCGAAGACTTAAGTATAGAGAATATTCGTAAGCAATTTGAAATAAATTATTTCGGTCCAACAGAATTATTAAAATCTCTGATTCCCAAATTGCGTAGTAACCAAGGAATAGTAATAAATTTAGCAGCCTTAGGCTCATTATTAGACATACCTACATTTGGCTATTACGAAATATCTAAACTGGCATTTAGTAAAACTCTGGACATTCTAAACGAGGAATCTGAAATAAAAGTAGCTAATATTTATTTAGGTGCTGTGAAAAGTAGTTTTGGCAAAAATATAATTGAAACAATTAATATAGAAAATAGTATATACAAAAGTCTATATGAGGAATGGCAAATACGATTTAGAAACTTTTTTAGTGACAGAAATAAAGCTGAAGATGTAGCTAAGCTCGTAGAGTCAATAATTTTTGAATCTAATAGATCTCAGTTTGTTAGCTATAGGGATAAAGTTCTGGCATTTTGTAAATGTCACTTACCTAAAAGATTATTTAATATTGTTCTTAAATATTTTTATAAACTATGAAAGCTAAAAGATTTGGATTATTTGCTTCAATAAAAAATATAGATCTGAATATAGAAATATATAGAAAAATAGCAAATATAATTCGTGCACAAGGAGTATCTATGTATAATCCAGCATTTGTTGACGAATATCCACCAGCTATCAAGAAAACTGTTAGGAATAAAACAGATTCGATTGTAGATGGGACGCAAAAACAAATTAGATCTATTGATTTTGCTGTTGCATACTTCACTGATAAATCAAGAACTGTATTCTTTCAGACAATATTAGCATTAGAAAATAAAATTCCTGTACTTTGTCTTGTTCATGAGGATAAATATAATGAATTTCCAGAAACACTTCTTTCGTATGGAGAAGACTTCGTTACCGTTAGAAGATATAAGGACTTAGATAAATTAGAAGATGTGATTATTGAATACATCGACGAACTTGATCCCCCAAAGAGAAGATTTAATGTAGTTTTAAAAACAAATACACTTAAACAAATGGAACAACTCTCTACAAATCTTGAAGTTAGCAAAGCCGAATTAATAAGAAAGTTAGTTGATAAAGAATTCAGAAGGATATTTGGTGATAAAAAATAGTATGGCACATATAAATATTATTGGTTCAGTTGGATTTGTAAAAAATAACTATTTAGACAGAAATATATCTTCAGAAATTTTTCTAGGAGGCACTGGATTCACAATAGCTCATACTTTAGCTCGCCTATCAGAAAATAAAATAAGTTTAATTGGCGCGATAGGATCTAATGGAGAAGTTCTGAGAAATACTTTAGCTGAAGTAGGTGTTGATGTTGCAAATTTATTTGTATTTGAAAGATCTTCTACTTCAGAAGGAGAAGTAAATACATACTCTGATGGTCACCAAGACTGGTTAAGATTTGAGGATAGACTATCTAGACTAATTGATCCGGAATTACTTCCACCTTTCTTATCAACTGACTTTACAATACTCTCACCTATTGATAAAAGTTTATTTCTCACAGTTCAAAGAATATTAATCGAATCAAAATGTACTTATATGTATGATCCAGGAATGATATTACATAATTTATCTGACGAGGAATTATTAAGTGGTATAACTAATTCTAGTATTGTAATTGCTAATCATGCCGAATGGGAAAGAATTCAGTCAAGATTGAAGATGTCTCCCAAAGAATTAACTGACAATAAAAAAGTAGTAATTGAAACCTTGGGAGCAGGCGGAGTCAAATTAGTTACTGCTGAATTAGAACAAATCTTTCCAACCTATCGTACAAATTCTATAGATCCAACTGGAGCAGGAGATGTTTGGAGAGCAGGTTTTATATTTAAATTAAATCAATCTGCAGCATTAAAAGAATCTATTGAATTTGCAAATGCTCTCTCGAGTATAAGTGTTGAGCACGAAGGGATGATAGAGTTTCCTATTGATATAGAAGAAATTGAACGCAGATTACATTTAATTGATGATAATTATGGACTTAGATAGAAATTATAAATGGGGACAGAACCAAACTGTAGATAAGATTAATTTTCTAACTTTATCTGAACGCCTAGGTGAACATAACTTTCAAGTTATTTTGATTACTGGCCCTAATGGAGTTGGTAAAAGTTCTATAATTGAAAAACTTATGGCAAGCAATCGAGGATATACTAAAGTTAATAGAACGACGACTAAAAGTATGAATCCTAATGAATCTAATTATCATTCCTTAGATGAAAGTGACTTCCTAGACCAAGTAAATAAAAATAAGCTATTAGAATGGAGTAAATATGGGCAAGGATACTATGGAACAAGCTTAGATGATATACTAGTGGCTTTGAACAATGGAAACCGTTTAATCTTAGATATTGACGTTGATGGAGCTCTACTTTTGAAAGATATCTTCAAGAGACTTAATATTCCAATTTATGATTGCTTTATAAGTCCTATTACTACTGAAGAAATTGAAGGTGAGAATGGAGTAGAAAAAGCTTTAGAGGTAATTTCAAGTAGACTTTCACTAAGAGATCGAGGAGAAAGTGAGGTTGAATTTCAGGGTCGAATTAGAAATGCACGAGCTATTCTTGCAAAAAGACATTTATTTTCTAATTATATTTCTAATAAAGATGGGGAATTGGACCAAATTATCTCCCAATTAAGATTACTGGTTGGCGATACTCCAGAATCATAAATTTGATACTCCTTTTTTATATGTCTCAAATGTCTCATTTTTGGATATAATCTTAGTGGTGACTACGGTTCCAGACCCGTGTGTCCCGTTCTCAGGTTTGACACAATTGTATATTGTGGCAAATTTGAGCAAAGAAAGAAAACCAGGATGAGAACAAGGTTCGTCTCTAATTTTCTTAATGAGCTACTTAAAACTATTTGGCGAATTCTAGAAAATTGAGATGCCCGGATGGGTGAATCCTGTCTCCTCCGTAGTTAATGAGACAAATGATATGTAGTCGAATGTTACGAGGAGCGACCTACTTGGTCTCCTCCGTTCTTAAATTCGAAACTAATATTGACCACATAATTTGTCAACGTTATAATCAGTTATTAAATTTTAAACCTATATAAATGAACTACCACATTGAGGATTTAATAGATCAAACTGTTCCTGAAACATATGAAGAAAGACTTGCGAATGCTAAAAAACTAGCTATAGAGAAGAATACAGTATATTTTGTTCAAACTGATGGGAATATTTATGTAGGAATTAACGGGCAGGGTGAAATCGATAGCAGCCATACTCCTGATGGTTTAATTAAAATGCTTCAACATAGCGTTGGTTCTCTGTACTTAGCTAGAAGAACTGTTGATATTAAAAACATTCAAGAATCTGAACTAGGAAATAAAGAAATCGACAGAGAAGCTTAATAAAATTAAAAACTGATAGAGCTTTTTATACTTCAGCCAAAATTCTTTGCAGATAATGCAAAGAATCGTTTCCAAAGTAATTCATAAATGCCCTTTCAATACCTTCTCTAATTTGTTTATCACTAAAAACACTAACTTCCTCTCCTCCCCAGTATTCATATAATTTAGCATTATTAGGTTGAACTATGACTAAATCCGAACCTTTAAAATCGCAATAAACGATTGGCTTATCCTTTAGTCCTCTTAAGAATTGAATAAAAGCTTGCGAATCTACTACCCGAGATAGTCCGCCTCTTAATGTAATTAAATTAATATCCACATTAGCTATGTCAGGATGACTTTTTGAATCATAATCTTTATTTAACATAACACCATCTCCAGCAGAAGGACAGTATTTTAGAGGATATTTTCCTGTAAGTAACCAAACTTTGACTAGAGCTTCAATATGAGAGATAGCTATCGCATGAGAGATACTACTATATTCACTATCAATTCCATTGTTACCCAGATGATGAGTCAACCTATTAGCAATACTTGTAGTCTGACGTCTTAATAAGTCTGTCTCATTAGTGAAACTTGGGTTCACTATCCAGGATAAACCTAAATATGTATTACCACCTGTTCCTCCCGAAACAAAAGCAGGAAAGGTTTCTTCAGAACCAAAATAACCTTCTTGACTGCCCGCGAATTCATTAACCATTACAGTTAAAAATTGAGAGCAAATAAGTCCTAAAGGTCTAGGTATAGGTATGGTAGCTGTAGCTTGAATCTTACCTTCAGATTTAAATGCCACAAAAGATTCATACACTTCTTTTAAACCGTAAAAATCTTCCATTGTGTCTTGCTCAACCTGATTTGTCTCTTTATCTGGCCTGGGTATAATAATTACTCGTTTAGGGATCTTTATACCTGGAACTCTAACAATGTAGACCAAATTTATCTGTCCAAAATTGGTTGCTACAATCTCTGCACCAGGTGGTATTAAATCAGGATATTTCGAGAGAGCTTCTAATAATTCCTGTGTGGGTATTTGATTAAACATTCTAACAATGCCTCTACTAGAACGCATGTTTTCATTTAAATGAACCATTTGTTTCATACTTTGAGAATGAAATATGATAGATCATAACACACTATTAATAAATCTATAGAGTGTAGAATTAATATCTATTGGTCAATCAATAATATTTCTTGCCACGGGTCAAATTGGAAAAACATCCGAAGCTCTCCGTAGTTAATGAGACAAATGAAATGTAGTCGAATGTTACGAGATCTGCCAATTAAATGTACAATTCTTTAAACTTCAGAAAAATAGTATATAATCCACACAATATTTTTTGAGAATAAATTCATGTTCAAACCTGATAAATATTTCTTTAATAGCGACCACAAAAGTAAAGAGCTAAGAGATTTATGTGTAGAAGTAATGGCATACATTACTAGTTATAGTGAGGACCCAACACTACCTTTAAGACCAATGGATAAAGAAATACTTCTAAACAAAATATACCTAGTCTTAAACCATCTTAAAGAACTTGGAATATATCCAAATATCAGGTCAGGTTTAAGCCTCGAAGAATATGTAAATAGCCCGTTAAACTGCTCACAATGGCTAGCAGGTGGAATTTTAAAAACCATAGAACAAATAGGTAAGATACCACATATCGGAGAAATTAGAACAGATTACGAAGAACATAACCCAGAAATGCCTTTAATATTAAGTGCTGAAGAAATGGAATCTAACAGTATAAATTTTATGGTATTAAGATCTCAACTAGATATGATAAGACAAATGTTTTCTATAACACAGGAGGAACTTGATCAGTATAGCGAAAATTAATCCTCTTTTTGTAGCCATCTAAAATGAGTATCTACAAACTTATCAAACGACTCCTTATTCATTAGGGCGACTAACTCTTTCAAAAACAAATTTATTTGATTTGCATCTAAAGAATTTGCCAAATCCAAGTATCTTCTAACAATAGCATTATCAGGGAATAAAAACATTACATCTGCAATATATGCACAAAAATATCTAATCAATTGCTTTTGTAATTCATCTTTAGCTAAATCTTTTTTTAGAATTGCGAATTGCATAAAATTAAACAGCTCCTGTAAAGAACCCAGATAACTTGTATACAATGCATCTATCTTATCTGGATAAGAATAGATATCCCTTAACAAAATCTTAAACATACCATGATTAGTTAGTTGAAGAATAGTAATATAGGAATCTGTTAAGTTATTATTTTCAATTAAATAAGTCTCAATTTCATTAAACTTATCCATAAACCCTATATAACTGACTTGCATCGCATTTCTTGCAGAACTAGAATTATATCTTGGAATATATGCTACATTTAAATACAAATCATCTAACCTGGCGTGATTTACCTCATGATAAACAGAGTAATTTACAGAATTACCAAAAATCAATTCTATAAAATCCGGATGGCCACTAAAAAAAGCACCCATCCTTTCAAGTAAAAGTTTATCTTGATTATCCAAATTATATTTATTATCAAAGGTAATTCTATTGAGAAGCCTTACGTATCTTAAAATAGTATCTTCAATTTGAGTATGATCTATTTCTAGAGCTTTAAGAATACCCTCTAATGCTCGAGTATTATTAGCTAACAAAGCTAAAATTCCTTTATATAAATCCATTTCTGAAAAGTAAATATGTATTTCATTCTTTTCAGGGGAATATCCATAAGAAGGATTTTGTGCGACACCAAAGATAATGTCTGCAAACTTACGCATGTAAGGAGCAACATAATAGTCAGCAACAGACTCAAATCCTATAGGGCAATAAATACTGTGGGCAGATTTAAAATCTGAATCAGAGTATAAAACCACATTTGAAGAACGCTCTTTAATTTGGCTACTTATTAGTCTAACCGAATTACTTTGTTCTAAATCAGTATTAATTGACATTGTGAATTAACTACATAAAATAGTATATACGCATTATATCACACTAGTGTGATTTGATTTGATATGGCTACATTGTAAAGATCTTATTGTAACTCATGCTAAAATTCATATTGTAATTAAATCCTACTTCAAAACTAAAACATTATGCTAGGAACCAGACTAAAATACTTTAGAAACAGATGTGGCTTAAGCCAACTTGAAGCCGAGGTACTCACAGGATTATCAGCAGGTGTTATAAGCAGAATAGAAAATAATATTATAAATCCTACTAAAGAAAGTGTATTAAAAATTGCAGAGGTTTTTAAACTTAACGAAGAAGAAATCGATTACCTAATTGGCAAAACTCAAAACCCAGCTTCTAAAGAAGAAATAAATCTAGCAAAAAATTCAATACAAGATCTATTAAACTCTAATAATAGATTACTCTACTTACTTGATGATAGAAAAAGACTAATTGCTGTATCTAATGGTTTCAAAAAACTAATTCCAGTAGATTGGGATAAATATATTGATCAATCAGTAATTAACTTAATTGTAGATCAGGCTAGCAATCCAATATTTAAAATCTTCAGATTACAAGAAATTGTTGCGAATCAACTAAAACTCTTCTACGCAGAAATGGGCTACCAAGAAGATGATCAGATTTATCAAGACTCAATAATTAAAATAAAATCAAACTCAATTACAAGTAAGCTTTGGGACAAAATAACAACCCAAAAACAAAGTTTTAATGTATACGATCAAAACTTTAGGCAAGTAGCATTAAATATATATGGTTATAAAATTGAACTTAAATTCTCTAGAGAAAAACTATTAAACTTTAGGCGTTTTGAAATAGTTGAATATAATACAGATAACAAGGTTCTTAAAAAGGTCTTAAAACTTGCATAAATAATCTAAAAATACGCTAACCCAAATTGATGAATTTATAGATGCACTGACATGTGCAATAGGATATATATCCAATCCCGCAAATATTTAATCAGTTAAAAATCCCTACAGCTAATTCCACCCAAACCACTAATAATATGGCTAATAAACCTATACCTAAAACAACCTTATGTTTTAGTATTTTTAGTTTTTTAGAAACAAAATAAAAAACTAAAGCTGTAACAAAAATCAAAGAAAACCCAATAATAAAGTCAAAAACTCCCCAATTAAAACCTTCCATAAAATTTGATAACTAATAACTTATACCAGTATCCCACAAACTTTCAAACTTACTAAAATACAAACTATTGATCTTTAACCCAAGAAATTGTTAAATAATACAATACTTATTAAAAGTTACATTTAATGCAAAAGCTAGACCCAATATTTAGTAAATACATAGATACATTTTCTAGACTATCAATATTCTTAGCATACTTTTGGTTTGGAATAATAAAAGTAACCGGACAAAGCCCAGCCTCACCCTTAGTTATTGATCTTCAAAAGGCAACCCTACCCTTTCTAGACTCAAACTCCTTTGTAATATTTTTAGGATTAACTGAAGTAATAATTGGTTTACTTTACCTATACAAACCAATCACAAAAATCACATTTGTCTTATCAATAGCCCACATGGCAACAACATTCCTGCCGTTAATATTCTTACCAAATATTGCGTGGACAGGATTCTTACTGCCAACACTAGAAGCACAATATATTCTAAAAAACTTTATACTTGTAGCACTAATGGTACAGGTATATTTAAACTACAAAAAGAAATAATTTCTTTACACTTTATTTACTAAAAATTGCCGACTTTAGTAAGTAATAAGATTATCATACACCGAAACCTAATTAGTTAATAAAACTAACTAATTAACCAAGCCTTTTTTAATTATCAAAGTTAAAAATCATACTAACATATATGATTCAATACATATTGTTTGAAAACTTTATTATTTTTGGGTTAATTTTTATTGCCTCAACAGTAGTACTAATAAACTTAATAACACTAATACTAAACATAATTTTAAGTCTATACATAAGATTCAAAAAAATATCATGAAATTTTTACAGCCTCAAAAGCTCATATTCGGCCTGGCATCTTTTACATTTACACTTTTCATATTTGCAAATGCATTTGAAGTACTAGCAAACCAAGACATACCACTTGGAATGTCCTTGAACCAAATGGAGATACAAGAACCAATAAATAAAATAGTATCAGAATATAAAATTAAACAAGGTAATAAAGATATTGATATTAATTTAGACATTGGAATAATAGATTTAATAGAAATAGAAGAACTTGGTATTAAATCGATTGTTGAAGAAGCAAGAAATATAAATGATATTTGGTACCAAAGACCTAGTATGGCTCAATACATTGAATTAAATTACGATAAATTTAACAATCCAGTCGACTACTTAATTTACTTAAAAAAATCTTGGAGAACAATCCCCTACACCAGCAACATTGAAATCGGAAACACTGTAAATATATCTACAAAGAAAGGGCAATCTATTAGTTACTCAGTTGAATCAATCAAAATTCTGAACTACAACGATATCTTTGTAGCAAGTAAATCAGATAAAAGACAAATTATTTTATTAATAGAAGACACTAATAATTCAATATATTACGGTTACTCTTTAGTCAGTTACAGATAAATAAATGGAAAATACAATCTATATAATATTCACATCATTAATAGCATTATTTGTAAGCCTAGTATTACTTAAAAATTATCTCTTTTTAGTAATAGCTCCGTGGTACACAATTAAAGAAAAATTAAGATTAATAAAGCAATATAAAAAAAATGGTTCATTAGAAAACCCAGAACCTTATTTAGTGTCAGTAGTAATACCTGCTTGGAATGAAGAAGTTGGAATTTTAAAAACAGTTGAATCAGCCTTATATAACGGATATTCGAATGTACAAATAATAGTTGTTAACGATGGATCTACAGACAACTCAGATAAAATAATGAAAAAATACATCTCTGATTTAAAAAATAAAGATAAAGAGCTAGGTGAAAAAATCACCTACAAATATCAGACAAATGGTGGAAAGGGAGTTGCTTTAAATACTGGAATTCAACTTGCTAAAGGAGAGATAGTTTTAACTATAGATGCGGATTCAAAACTTAAAAATGGTTCTATAAGTAATTTAGTGAAATATTACAGAGATGAAACAATATTTGGAGTTGTTGGGAATGTACAAGTAACCAATACAAAAACCTTGTTGGGGCTAGCACAATACTTAGAATACTACTTTGGATTTTACAACAAGAGAACACACGCAGTACTTGGTGCTGAATATATTTTTGGAGGTGCTTGCGCATCTTTTAGAAGAGAAGTTTTTGATAAAATTGGGCTTTTTGATACTGTAAACAAAACCGAAGATATAGAAATGTCTATGAGACTTAGATACTTTGGATACAAATGTACTTATGCAGAAAATGTAGTTTGCTATACAGAAGGTGCTTCTACTGTAAAAGGATTAATTTCTCAAAGAATTAGATGGAAAAAAGGAAGATTAGATACATTTAAAAAGTATAAATCAATGTTTTTTTCTACAGAAGATTCACACAATTTCTTTTTATCTTATTTTGTACTACCATTTTCATTATTTACAGAAATACAACTTATTTTTGAGCCAATAGCTATAGCTGTATTGTTAATTTACAGCTTAATTACACTTGAATTTGTATCTATAAGCATTGGTATTCTATTTATATTTTTATCTTACGTAATTACAGCCTTGTTTAGCAACGAAAAGCCTAGGATTGGAATTATATTAATGTTTCCATTTACATGGCCTCTATTTTACTTTCTTGACTGGATTGAATACATGGCATTATTTAAGAGTCTACGAATGTACTTAAAAAAAGAAGAGGTTGTTTGGCAAGTATGGAAACGCGAAGGAATTTAAGATTTTATTATTAAAATATGAAAAACAGAGAATTACTTATTGCAAACGGGATTATTATTATGTCAGTTTTTTGTTTTGTGATTTTCACTTTCAATATATTTAGTAACCAAACCATAAAAGAGATTTTAAACGAAACCTTAACCAATATTGTTAAAGAAGATAAAAGTGATAATTTGCCAATGTTTACTAAATGCTCAACAAAAGACTCATTAAATTTAAATACACAACAAGACGAAAACTTAATAAAATTAGCAGAATATCAAGATATTTGTGACTCCTATGTTACAAATAAACTAATGTTTTTTACACATATTCCTTTTGATCAAACCTCAGCCCAGGAACTTGCCTTTACTATCGCTACTAAGCTTGATTTATTTAAGCAAAATAATATACAGCCTATTGTAATAGTAGAGCCATATACTGGTGGCAACTTATTGAGGTACAGAGATTTTTTAAATGGAGTTTACAATAAGCCACTAGATACATTCTTTTTTGAACTAAAGCAAAGAGGTGTTACAGATGAAATGATGGGGACATGGGTGCCCTTTCCAGAATCGAATACTCCAAATTGGGATAATAAAGACACAGAGCCTTCTGATTTTGGGATTGTAGTAAATACATATTTAAGATCTTTAAAAAAGTATTTTCCAAACGCAAAAGGTAGTATTTTATTAAATGCTACAACTTATGAACCTGATGATGTGTTATGGGACAATGGAGACTACATTAGCTTAGCTCCATACTTAGTTAATATAGATAAGACATTGGTAGATAGTTTTGGTATTCAAGGATTCCCATGGGCTCCAAATGCCCAGTTTAATGCACAAGAAATTTTTAGAGCATCTGAATTTATTCAACCTGATATTGCCATAGGTGCAGCTCAAGAACTACGAACGAGAGATGTGTGGATTAACACCGGTTCTTTCTATCAAAAATATACTAACGATGAAGAAAAACGTATTACTATATCATTAAACGATAGGAAAGCTATATTAGAAGGCATAATAGAGGTTGCAAAATATATAAAAAACTACCAACTTAATGAATATAGAGTAGAGATTAATCTTTTTAGTGAAGATAAATCTAACTATAATGAGGCAACAGACTGGTCTTATATGCAAAATGACGAACATAAAGAGATGCTTAAAGAGTTTTTGCTAACTGCCGAAGAAGAGGAAATACCCATATCTTTATTTGATAAAAGCACTATAGAATAAAGATATTTAAAAGGCGTACTAGTTTTTTACAATTATAAAAACCTTATTTTTTAAAATCTACACCCTCAATAATTTCTATAATGCTTAGTTTAAAATAGTGGGCTAGTTTTATTACAGTAGTTATTAGGGGGATTTTAGTTCTATCATATTCTAAAGAGACAATTGTATAAAAGGGAATACCAGATTCTTTAGAAAACTGCTTTTGGCTAATGCCTTTTTTTAATCTCAAAATTTGAATTTTTTCACCAAAGGTCATACTATTCTTATAAAATTTAATACCGCATAGTAACTTCTAAACAGAAACTCAACAATGTACCGTGGCACAAATATATTGGAAATTATTAGTGAATTAAAATGAAGATTTCACAAAAAGAGAAAAACTACGTAATTAAAACTTCAAAAACAATTTAAACTCCTCAAATTTCAATGGAAATTTATTCATGAATAAGTTTGGACTGTAGTTGTTTTAGGTAGTTTGATAATTTAATTGCAATGACTTGATATATAGTTTGCCAGTAATTACTTTTGCATCCAAAATCGAAGAAATAGAACATTCATCTAAAGAACTCAATATTGAATTAGAATGATTAGTAATTAACTCATCTATATATGAAAGCTCCCAAAAATACATGTCATATTTAATTCCTTCAATTAATAAAGATATGGTCCACTCTCCAGGCACTTCATATTCCATATCTACAAGCATTTTAATAGTAAACGTATGAATTCAGTTTACGTTTAATATTGAGCACAATATATATTTCGACATCCGAATTAATATCCTCTACTCCTCTACTCCTCTACTACCTGAACCACCTAGAAATATAGACGATATATCGGTATTGACTTTTAAATTTTCTGCAAATGAAGTTGCTTTTTCAAATAAAATCTGTGAGTAATTCATAACATGATTATAAATCTAAGCAAATATTTAATAAGAGAAAATTTCTATATTTGTAATGCGACACAATGAAATATAAATAATTAAATGCTAAGATTACTAAATTAAGTTACTATTATGTCTCTTTTAAATATTAATAAAAAATCGCTAATTATTTTTGCGCTAGGTGTAGCGATTATAGTCACACTTTTAATTTGTATATTTTTGAAATTCGAACATGATAAAAATGTCTTTAGTAGTTCGATTCAAGAATACCCTACATCTTATGTCATAATTAACAATGAGGATATGACAGTTAACGAATCCAATGAGACTAAAGAAGTCTCAAAAACTGATAATAATGAGCAAAAAGTTATCACTAACACTAATAATAACGAAAATATAAATAATAATAATTCTTCAACTTTACCTCGGGTTACTGCAATAAGATTAGTAAATAAATCTGATATTGGCGTTCTGGAATGCAACTGGGAAGGAGAAAATATGCTAGGAGGATTCAAATCTGCAATTCTCAAAGCATCTGACCCTATACCAAACTCATTAGAATTTACAGGATATCAAACTGAACTAAGACTTTACAACTTACAAAATGGATATTACAAATGTTATGTCCAGGTCATTCAGGGTGATTTATTATCTGAAATTAAAGTTTCTGACACATTTTACTATTTTAAAACTCTAACTATACTCTCTCCTGTAAACGAGATTTTAGGTGGAATTTATAATCCATCTCAAAAGATGCGAGGTTCATTTATGTGTCCAGGACTAGACAGTGTTAATGATTTAGAAATTCTTGCTTATATTAAGAATAACGATGAAGGTGAATTTAAGAATAATTATATTTCAAGTGGAAATTCCTGGGTTCCATACCAAATTTGGCTTACCGATTTCAATATTTCAAATGAATATGGAGATGTAAGATATGAAAGAAAGGATGTACAATTTTTACCTACCCTCACAACGAATGTGGTTGTAAGAGTAGTAATAAAATCCAAACCAGAGAACAAAATACTTTGGGATACTGGAGAAGTTTCCGATGAAGTCTTTTCCTTTTACTAAATTTAGTAAAACCATATGTTAGAAAAAGAATACTGGGGACTATTAACCCAACAACAATTTAACCAAAAACTTGAAGAGTTTACAGCCAAATTTGGTCAGCCAATTAAAAAGACTCGACTAGCAATAGAAACAAGCGACTGGGCAAGGCCAGAAGTAGATAGCAGAATAAAAATAACAAACGGACAAGCTGAGTTTGTACAAAAAACAGGAGACTGGAATAAAAGAGAAAGAACAGAACTAGAAATACCACTAGTAAACGATGCTAAAGCAATCCTAAACTTTTTTAAAGCAATAATAATATCTGTAAATGCACAAATACCATCCCAACAAATAATGCAGTACACAAACTACTTGTTTGATCTAGGATATGCAGAAATTAAGTTGTCTCACCAAACAGGCAAAAGCGAAAAATACCCATTTGAAGTAGAATTATTTGACGACACTAAAAACTTAGATGAGATCTGTAAAGAATTAGGATTGCAACCTGATCACACACCAAAAGACAAACCATTCTGGGACAAATGGAACGAAGAACTAAATCTAGATAGTAGAAACATGAGTGACGAAGAATTACTAAATATTATATCTAGATATCTTTATGAAAAATAATTTTGAAAATGAATAAATATTTTTTGACATATGCTAATCATGAACATAACTACAGAAATAGTACTGGGAACAAATCTTAAACAAGAAGATCTTGATTTGGTTAATGAATACAGGGTAATCAGACTGGGTAGAAATCGAATCTGGGATCACAAAATAAATAACCAATTCCAGGACAGACTTTTTTTCCTAGTTAGAGATGACAACAAACTAGTTTCATTTGGGACTCTACGTTCTTTAAAAGTAATGGTAGATAAACGAGAAGTAGAAATATTAGGAATGCAAGCAATAATTTCTATTATTCAAGGTAAAGGTTACGGGAAAATACTAATAAACAAAATGGTGGAATATGCCAAAGAATCAAAACAAACGATTGTAGGGTTTTGTGAACCTAAAAATGCAGAGTTCTACAAAAAATCTGGAATGGAAGTGTTCACTGGTAAGAACCAAAATTTTATTCATGTATCTGAGAATGGAAATGAATATACAGAAGACGGGGATGTAATCTACTATTCAAATAATAGCCAACAAATAAAAACAACGCTAGAAGAAAACAATAAAATTACTCACAAATTTCCGCATTGGTAAACCTACTCGTGTCTTAATGCCTCTAACGGAGATATTCTTGTTGCTCTTACAGAAGGATAGTACCCTGTCAAAATACCAATCAATACAGATATAAACAATATTGCCAATGCTGCTTCTAGTGGTAAGAAAGTCAATGTTACATACTCTCCCCCTCTAGATATATAAAGTGCAGATATAATAGAAGATAAGATCGTACCTAAAATAACCCCTAAAATAATACCAAAGAAACCGCCAAAAAAGCCCATAATAGTAGACTCTGCTAAAAACAAAGACCTTACTTCAAAAGACTTCATACCAATTGCTTTCATTAATCCAACCTCTCTTATTCTTTCAAGTAAAGAAACAGTTAAAGTATTAAACATGCCTAAAGATGCTATAAACAAAGCAACGACTCCAACAGCTCCAAAAATTAACCTAACATTATCAAACACAGCATTAACCTGAGAAATAGTATCTTGAATAGATCTAGTCCTAAAACCTAATGCCTCTGTTGAAACCCTAACATTTCTAATATCGTCCGTATTAGAAACAATTAACTTGGCTTCTGAAAATCTTTGAACACCCAATGGCAATAAATCCTCTGCAGGAATGTAAATATTCTTCTCTTCTTTAAAAGAAACAACACCTACAATTGTATACTCTGTATCTGTAGAAGATATTTTATAATTATTCCCTATTAAAGAATTAGTAGCTATAAATTTAACTTTAAAAGTCTTACCTATTGCATCTTCTTTACGCAAATTGAAAAGATTCAAAATTGACTCATTTACAACAGCTTGCCTTTCTTTAATTGGTAAATCTAAAATTATTTCACCTAAAGAATCATCTTCGATTTGATTCTTATCTTTATAATTTTGAACAATTTCATCTATGTTTTGAAAGTTTAAATCATTTGATTCAGCAGAAAACTCATTACCTGCTGTAATCTTTAAACCTGTATCTTTTATATAATTCGTAGAAACACCCTTAACAACAACATCTGCTAAAGCACCTTCATAATTAGTTTTGCCTGCAATACCAATAACAGGTAAAACAGTGTTAATTGATGGAATATTTTTAAGTGATTCCACAGAATTAGTTGTTATAAAAACATTACTAGTAGGGAGTGGTGCAACATCAACTTGATTTAATTCTTCTAAGTTAGCAATTCTAGATACAACAACTTGCTCAAATCCAAATCCAATAGAAAATAACAATACAGTAAAGCTTACACCAACAGCAACACCACCAATTGTTACAAAAGTCCTAACCCTGTGTGTAAATAAAGTTTTCAAAGAGATATCAGCTACATCTGAAAACCTTACTGAATTATTCTCTCTTCTATCTATAATATTTATTAAATAATCTATGGATTCAGATAACTTATAAAACCCTATTCTATTTAAAATAGTTGATAATTTAAACACGCTAAACAAAGCTAATAGAGTTACAGTTTTTACTAGTAAAAGTGGTAATAATAGACCTTTTAAAATATCTGCCAGTAAGTTAATTTTTTTAGGTTTATTAATATTAAAACTTAATTTATAAGATGTACTATTGGTAACATCTGTAGGGTGCAACATTTCATCTAGCTTTTTTTCAGATATTTTTTTTGCATCTATATACTCTACAATTTGTCCATCAAACATTCTGGCAACTCTATCTGCATAATCTAAGTTTACAAGGTTATGAGTTACTAAAAGTATAGAGATACCTTGATTAGATAAATCTCTAAAAATACCCATTAACGAATTGCTACTTTTATAATCAAGATTACCAGTAGGCTCGTCTGCTATTAAAACTTTTGGTTCATTAATTAATGCTCTGGCTAATGCAACTTTTTGCTGTTGACCCGAAGATAAATCAACCGGATAGTATTCTGTCCAATTTGTCATTTCTACCAATGCTAACTTCTCTTTAGCCTTTTTTAAGGCTACATCCCTTTTAATCCCTTTAATTAATAATGGAAAAGCTACATTTTCTAAAACATTTAAAGATTTAACCCAATTTGGTTGTTGATAAACTATACCTACATTGTTTTTTCTAATATCTGCTAATTGGTCTTGAGAGAGGTTTGAAATTTGTTTTCCAAGTAAGTTTACACTACCACTACTGATAGTTTCTAAACCTAAAATTGTATTTAAAAGTGTAGATTTTCCACAACCGGATGGGCCAAAAAGAATCAAGAATTCTCCATCTTGCATTTCAAGATTAATATTTCTTAACACAACTACATTTTCAGACTTAACGTTGTAAACCTTAAATAGATTTTTTACTTCTAATATATTTGCCATAATTTATATTCCAAAAATATCCGATACATTTTGCAAAATAAGCTCTAGTGCAGAATCAGTTCTTGAAGGAGTAACGGTTACATTATCTGCAGATTGAGTTTCGTTTCTTTGGCTATCTCTAGATACAGCCCTTATTGTATAAACCTGAGATGGGTTTAAGTTAGATATAACTATTACATGATTAAACTTTAAGTTTTTATCTTCTGTTGTACTTTGTGTTACATTTTCATTAATCCCTTCACCAAACAACACTTGGCTAGTAGATAATTCATCTGTAGTCCAAGAAACTACAATTTGGGCGTTATTAACTTCTGTAGAATTTGTGATTGCTGTCTCTACATTAAGGTTAGAAATTACTGGAGGTCTTGAGTCTGTAGCAGTTGTAAAGCTATATTCTGTAGATAGTGCCTCGTTTCCTAATTTATCAATACCTCTAACAGTTAGTACGTATCTTGTCTCTGCTTCTAATGATATTAACTTAAGCTCATGTTTAGTTTTTGGTGTAACATTTACAACATCTTGCTTTAAACCCGAGTTAGAAGCCGGGTAAAATGTAACAATTGAGCTAATTTCTGTATTTGAATTCCAATTAACTTTAATAGTTGGTTGAGCTGTGCCTTTTACCTCTTCTATTTGAACATCTAAGACCCTTGGTCTTGGAACTGTTGTAAAGTCAAGTGTAGTTCCTTCATACTCAAATCCATCTAAGTCAAATGGGTTTATTTTAAAATAATACTTTGTGCCATCATCTAAACCAGTTAATTGAAAAATACTTTGAGATTCTTGAATAGATGTGTTTATAGTTTGTAAACCACCAAATTGGCTTGTTTTACCATAATATATATTAACTTTCTGAGCTCTAACAGATGTGAATTTAACTAAAGCAAAGTTAACACCTACTGAACTTGTTTGAACATTTGAGATTTCTGGTGCAGGTTCAGTTTTAAATGTTTTTTCCTCACTAATACCTGTATTGCCATCTTCATCTGTCCACTTTGCTCTGTAATAATAAACAGTTCCAGGTTGTAAGTTATTTAAAGTAATAACATGCTCTGTAACTTGTGCAGATTTAGAAAACTCTTCTTCAAAATAAACACCTGTTTGCGTACCATACTGAATTTTAGAATCTGATGTTCTGTTTGTAGACCAACTTACAACTGCTTTTCTGGTAGAAATTTGTTGAGTTGTTGGGCCAGCAACTAATGTTGCAGGTGTTGTGTATTTACCTGTTGGTAATTCATCTCCACTACCACTAACTGCAGAACAATTATTTGCGCTATCACACGCCCTTACACAATAAGAGTAGTATTGTTGGCTTAAACCTGTATTAATATATGATACATCTTGAACAACACTCACCTGACTAAATAGGCCAAAGTCATTTGCACAAGTTAAACCTTGACCTATAGCTCTATAAACTCTATAGGTAGATATACCTGCGCCTACATTTGTTGGTTCATTCCAAGTAACTGCTAGCTTCCAATCTTGAGTATCTTTATTAGAAATATCTGAAACATCTAAATTTTGAGGTATTCCAGGTGCACTACCAGAATACGTAAATGTAACACTTTCTGCTGTTGCATAGTTAATATTACCTGCCTCATCTTTTGCAACTACATAAAATGTATTATCTCCTGGTTGGCTTGCATATGCATCTGCAGATACGTTAGTAGCCCCTGCAGAGGTAAATTGGCAAGTATTGACAGTTGGTAAAGTATTTATTGTATAACAATAAGTTAAGTTATCTGCAGAACCACTAAAGCTAGATGGTAGATCCCAAGAGAATGCGTAACTATTTACATTATTGTCAGTAGGGGTTGCAGTTAAATTTTGTATCGATTGTGGTGCAATAGTATTTAATTTTAATGCTCCAGATATTGTTAGAGATGCATTGCCTGCATAATCTAGAGATCTAAAGTAAATAACATTTACACCTTCTTGTAATAGTGGGTAATCTACGGTTGCATCTGTAGTATAAGTTCCATTATTTAAAAGCAAGTCTGTTAAATCTTGATTTCCATTTCGTAAATTACCAAACCATGTTCCACTAGCACCAATTCTGTATTGTAAACCAGCTAAGCCAGAGTCAGCATCTGACGCACCTCCGCTACTTGTTGGCCAAGTTATTGTTACATCTTTTGTAGATATAAAGTTAGATGGCATAGATATAAAACTAGGTGCTGTAGGTAAAGTATTATCAAATCTAAACCATACTAAATCTTGATATAAATTACTTGCTCCTGTCCAAACGTTGCCTGCCAAATCTACCGCTTTTAAACTAAAGTAATATTTATTACCACTTGTTAAAGTTAAACCCGTGACTGTAGATAAATCTAGTGAATTACCACTGACAATATATGGGCAAACTGTAGGTGTTAAACTGCTAGCATCTGTTAAGCCTGTAAATTTTCCTGATGAAGTTATTGGATTCAAAGTTGAAGATGAACCAGCTACTGGAACTTCATCTAAAGAAACACAGTAACCTGCAATGCCAACACCTGCATCTGTACCTGCTGTCCAAGTTATTGTTGGTGCAATTTTTGCCCAATCGTTATTAGATAAACCTGTTAATTGTACATTTGTTGAATTTGCAGATGGTGCAGTAGAATCTTGAGGAGTATAAGAGATTGAAATATCAGTTAGAGTTGGTGAAGTCCCACTAGCACTTAATGAGACTTGATACTGTAAATATCTGTGCCCATCAGTTACACAATTATTTGTTGATATATCTGCACCAGTTGAGATTGTGTTGCAAGAGGCAAAAGCTGTAGCATCACTTAAATCTGATGCATTTCCTGTTCTAATTCTAACTGTTGCAGTACCACTACCTGTTTTAGTAAATGTTAATGCATTCCAATTAGAAGAAAATCCAGTATCAAAAATATTTGATTCTAACGTACCCGTATCTGCATATTGACCAAGTTCTACCCCATAAGATGAGATTGTTGGAGGTGTAGCAGCAGATTTTCTTGTAAAGACCCAAAATATTCTGTTATTTTGCATGTAACAGTTACCACCACAACTTCCACCATTAGGATAATAGTCCTGCTTGAAATAAGTGATTTTGGTAGGGCTAACTGTCATAGTACCAGTTGATTGCTGTGCATTATTTCTATACGAAGTAACACTTGTTCCATTTCTAACAAGTTTAAATCGAGAAGTGCCTCCATTGACTTCGGTCCAAGAACCAACTGTAGTCCCTATAAAATTACCATAGTAAGGGTTTAAAGTATTCACATTTGTATCTGCATGGTACATAGCTGCTCTTAAAAGATTACTGGAGTCTACAAATGCAAACCCTGATTGACCATACTCTAATGTGGAACCTAAAACCATATAAGATTTCCATTCAACAGCTACATCATCCACAACACCATACTTAATTTGGTTTTGAGCAACCCCCATACCATTTGCTAAAGCACCAGACCAATTGTAAGGCACATAACCAGGAAGCATATACCCACCGGTTATAGTAACCGGAATTGTTGCACCTACGCCTGTTTGCCATTTTGCAGCATCTAAAGAAGACCCTGTAAATTCATCAAAAAATTCAAATGTATTTTCTGCATTTTGAACATTTGACGCTGCTATATTTCCGTAATACATATGTATTACAGATGCACCTGCTGGGATACTAGTAACCTTAACCCAAAAGTCTGTTGATGCTGTGTTACAAGTAGAGTCAGGATCCATATAATAACTGAGTTGTGTGCCTGTACTTGTAGTAAATCGTAAATCATCGCAATCATTTTGTAATTTACCTAAAGAGACAAGTTGCTGGGTGTTAATAGTTACCATAACCTGATAATTACTTAATGTTGATCCGGTATTAGAAAGATTAACTGATTTTCTATATGACCAGGCACCATCACTCCAATTTTCAGTTGCTCCTAAAAATATCTCTCCTGGAGTTGCATAATCTACTGAGCTTTGAGATACGAAAGTATTAGAATTTGAAGTTATTACGTTGGTATTAACACCCCCACTCCAGTCTGTTTGTGTCCATGTAAAGTCTACTGCTCTTGTTGTGATAGTATTAACTACAAGTACAAATGGGAATATGGTTATGCTAACCGCCAAAATAATAAGCAAATGAATTTTTTTGAGCTTTCGCTGACTGGTTCTATATTTTCTTAGCGGATCTCTCATTCTCATGAATATGAAATTATACGTAATACTTTATTATAGAGAGTTGAGAATATTTTGCAAGAAATAGTTTAGCTAATTGTTGTCAAAATTTCACATTTTAGAAACTTATACTAAAATTGTTAAGATTCAGTTTTAATAAAAGAGCAGAATTTTAATAAATTTTTATTCTTGCCATCTCTGTAATCTAGCAGTGCTATATAAAGACTGGCTTTATTTTGTATACAATTTGCCCTGATATTCTTATAAAGTTCTAAAAAGAATAAATACTCGGGTTTGCTTATGTTCTTTTTATTTAAAATATCTACTATTAACGACACACTCTCTGCGCTTACAGAATCTAAGTCTTGTATTAATAAAATAGTATTTTCCATAAAGTGATGAATTATACTAGCTTAATTCTTTTTGTTACAATTTATTTATATCTCTTTTTTAATTCGTTATGAATATAGAATTCGATTCAGCTTTACCAATATTTATTTTAATAGCAGGTTTTGTTATAGGGCAAGGTGCAGTAACAGTTATTGATCTTCTTGGATTTTTAGGTACTAAATCATCTTATTGGACCGAAGCAACTATTAGAAGCCACAAAGTTACTAAACCTTTAATTTGGATTGGTATGATTTTGGTAATGATTGGATTGTTTCTTACATATTCTAAATTTGGGGCACCCTCATTTGTTAACCTACAAGTAATATCTATAATTGCCATGATTTTGAATGGATGTTTTTTATCTTTTTATATAAGCCCTGCATTATTAAAACAGGAAAAAGAAGGTAGATCTACTCAGTTATTAAGTAATTCTATGCAGATGAAAATTGCAATAAGTTTTATAATCTCGTTTACATGCTGGTGGGGAAATCTGGCTTTGACATCTATTTATTTAGCTAATAAGATTTAAATTATGAAAAAAGATGTACTTATAATGTTTGGTGGAATTTCCCCCGAACACGAAGTATCTATAATTACAGGTCTTCAAGTTATTGAAAATATTGACTTAGAAATATACACGCCACTACCAATATACATAAATAAAAATGGAGTATTTAAGCTGCTTAAGCATTTAAAGTCTCGAAATGATTTTAAAAATTCAAAACAAATTAATGTAAAGTTTGGATGCGATGAAAATGGTGGCTTTATAGAGTTCTCTGAAGGTTTAAGTAACAAAAAGATCTACCCGTATTCGGCTTACTTAGCGTTTCATGGAGGAAACGGCGAAAATGGAGCTATTCAGGGAATGATGGAAAGCTTTAATATTGCTTACACATCATCATCTAAAGAATCGTCTACAATTTTGATGAATAAACAATTAACAAAAGAACAAGTGCAATTAGCTGGTGTAAATGTTGTACCTGGCCTTAGCGTAAAGGCTTTAGATATAAAAGAGAATTCTGTAAGCATAACTAAGAATATAATTAGAGATCTTAATCTGCCCTTAATAATAAAGCCCGTACACCTTGGCTCTAGCATTGGAATAAAAGTAGCAAAGACAGAAGTTGAACTCGAAAAGTTTTTATTAGAAGCTTCTTTTATAGATTCAGAAATATTGGTAGAAAAATTTTTGACTAATATTATTGAATACAATTGTTCTGTTAGACTAGTAAACGGAAACTTACAAACCAGTGAGATTGAGAAACCAATTTCAAAAGATGAGATTTTAAGTTTTGCCGATAAATACCAAAGCGGAGCTAAAAAAACAGGTGGTACAAGTGGAATGGCTTCTTTACAAAGAGACTTGCCAGCAAAAATTTCTGATGACTTAAAGAAACAAATTCAAGAGTCAGCAAAAAAAGCATTCTTAGCGTGTAGATGTAAAGGTATGGTTAGAATTGATTTTATGGTATGTGAAAATCAACTTTATTTAACTGAGATAAATTCTATACCTGGTTCTATGGCTTTTTATTTATGGGAAGCTAGCGGAATTCAGTTTAAGCAACAAATTACAGATTTAATTGAGCAATCTATTATTGATTTTGATTCCTCAAAAGGCCAAACCCTAAACTACTCTACAGATATTATAGATAAATTTATAGAAAGCGTTAGTTAATAATACAAGTCATTTAACTCTGGCTGTAACAATAGAAACCACTCATCTTTAGTAAAATTTGGATTTATATCTTTAATAAAAGTTTTTAAATCTTTAACTAGAATATATTTTTCATTATTGGTAAACCCGCTCAAGATATCTTTATATAAGATGCTTTTTAAAACAACAGTATAGTCAGCATTTTTTTCTAAAAAACTTCCAAGTAATTGATTCTTATCTTTATTATCATTTGAAAGTTCTGGAATCCCTGCTGTTATAACCAATAGTTTTTTATTAGCTTTTTTCGACTCTTCTTTTGCAAAATTAATACCTGCTAGTGCAGTTGAATAACTTATATTATATGAATCATCTATAGCCTGATAACCAAAAATAGTGCTCGGCTTTTGCCTTCTGTCTGGTAACTCTAATTTTGCAACCGAATCAACAACGAACCTTGAAGGAACATTTAGAATGCTAGCAACACAAAGTGCAAAGTTCAAATTAGTACGGTTAGTTTGAGATAAATGAGATACATCTAGGGCTTCACTATTATATTTTAAAACTGCATGTGGTTTAATAATTGTTAACTCCCTTAAACCAAACTCTTTATTAGTTAGTGTATTTAGAACATCAGAAGTTGTTATTAGATTTGCATTTGGTTTAGAGAAGGCAAAAACCTCGGATAACGCCATTGCAAGATTCCCAACGTTTCCAAACCTCTCTAAATGTTGATCACCAATATTTGTTAAAACTGAAATATCTGCTTTTAAAATACTACAACTTTTAGCTATTTCGCCAACTTCATAGGCATCTACTTCTGCAATAAGCAATTGTGTAGAAGTCTGCAAGCTGTTATTTACCCAATTAGCAATCCCTGCAGGAGTATTAATATTGCCAGGTATCATTTGTGTTTTGTAGCTATACTGAACCAATTGATATATAAAATTTTTGGTTGTTGTTTTACCATAACTTCCTGCAATTAATATTATCTTCAGATTTGGATTAGAATTTATTTTTTCAACTGATAGAGCCCTAATAGCACTCTTCCTATACTCAAAATAGGGCGATACTAAAGTATTACCTATTAGCACAAAAATGGGTGTTAATAAGCTCCATAATAAAAGAATTAAAATTTGAATAAATACTTCGTTTAGTAAACTAACAATAACCAAAAGGGAGGTAATCCAAATAATCAAAGTGAAGAATATACTTATTTTTACTCGCTTGGTAAACTTCAAGCTATCTCTTTTTTGAAAATCTCTTTTAAAAAAGTATAAGGGCAACCACTTAATAAATCTTTTGCTTGAATACTCCTCTATTTGAAGAATATAGAAAAAGTCTGAAAGTGGAAGTACTAAATTAATTATTCTGTATAAAGTTTTTAATTGTTCCATAAAAAAGATTTGGGTTTTCTAAATGTGCATTATGTCCAAGGTTATTTAATACTACAAGTTGGCTTTTTGGAATAAGGGTATGCATTTCCTTTGCTATAGAAAGTGGGACATCAAAATCTTTTTCACCCCAAATTAACAAAGTAGGGACTTTTATCTTAGGTAAGATTTCTGTTTGATCAAAAACAACTGCTTTTCTAAAAATTTTTCCCATACCGTTTGAATCTGCGATATTTAATTCAGAATTTTTTGGCTTCTTTTTTATTCCTAGGTTTTTTAAAATTTTAAAAAGCCTTGTTTTCATCTTTAAACTTAAAGATGGTCTGTAAATGCAAGGTGCGCCATAAAGCACTAGCAAATTTAACCACTCCGGGTTTTGACTAGCTACGTAACTTGCAATCCTACCACCAAAAGAGTGTCCTACAAGTACTACATTTTTTAAACCCTTAGACTCTATTTGGTTAACTACCCATGATGCGTAATTTGCAATACCCCAGTTTGAATCTATTAATGGTGTATTCCCAAATCCGGGTAAATCTAATGTAAGTGAGTTATCAAATTTTGAAGATATTTCTTGCCAATATTCTGAATTTTGACCCCAACCATGTAGTACAACTATATTCATACTATATAGTATTGGTTGGTATACTATTGAAATCAACGCTTATACCTTTCCTTAAAAAATCTCTCCTAAACTCTTTAAATGGCATTGTAGTATTTCCTCCTAATCCATCTAAATTGTAAGAGCTGAATATGTTTAAAACAAGTCCTTTTTTTGTTTTGGAAAAGCCTTTAACAATTATCATATGGCTTCCTTCGAATCTTAAATTACTTTTAACCGATGCAATTACTACTTTTCCACCTAATATTTCAAGTAAAACTCTGTATGGAGTTACTCTTTTAAGTAATTTTGATTTAAAACCATAACTTTCTAAAGTATTAATAAGAGTAAAATGCTTCCAGCCCAAATCTTTATTGCCATAATGATCTTGAAACAAATAACCCTCTTTGGTTTTTAGCTCGCTAACCAAATCAAATAAAGTACCATCATACTTATTAAAAGTTTTTAAAATTGATACCACATTTGCAACGCCACAAGATCTCCAACTCCAAAAACTATACTCTTCAAGATCCGAAGTCCCAAAACGTTTTGCCGCGGCAGGGTCGTTTATAAAGCCATAGTACTCTGTGACCTTTACGGGATTGGGATTACCTAGCTGATCTACAGTGAAAAGATCTTTATCAAAACCATATTTTTTATCTTTTTTTAAATTAAAAGATTTTAAAAGAAAATATGAAAAGTCTTTCAAATAGTCGAAATTGTATTTAAAATTTTTATAAAGAAGTTTTATTAAATTATACATTAAGATTTTTCCTCCTTTTTAACTCTTAAAACAAATCTTATAACAATAAAAATAGTTAGTGCCATTATTAAAAAATCTATCATATTGCTAATAAACAAACCATATTTTATAACTGGTGCCCCAGCAGTAGTTGCCTGCAACAAAGTTTCATAGTTACTCCCAGATAAATCTATAAAAAGATTAGTAAAAGATGTATTACCCAAAAGCTTACCTATTGGAGGCATAATTATATTTGTAACTAAAGACTGAACCAAATTATTAAATGCTGTACCAATTACAACTCCAACAGCTAATTCAATAATATTGCCCTTAAAAGCGAAATCTCTAAAATCAGACCAAAAGTCCCCAACCTGTTTTGTTGGTACTTTTTCCTTCATCTTTGATGCTTTTTGCATTAATCTCTTTTTTTTAGAAATATTTTGTTCTGAATTATCCATGCAGTTTTTTAATAGATATTACAAATTATATATTAATTAAAAAAAATTTAGAACACAATAAAATGCCAAAACCTCGATATCATAGTATGTTAAGACAATTGCTTGAATATAAAAATAGTTGGGAGTATACTAAGCTTTATGCTTAAAGTAGAAAACATAACAAAACTATTCACCAGAACAGATAAAAAAACCAAACAAAAGTCTAAGGTGGGTATTAAAGGGGTTTCTTTTGAAGCAAAACCTGGCAGAATATTTGGGCTTATTGGTGCCAATGGTGCGGGTAAAACAACTACTATGCGAATAATCGCCAATCTAACTTACCCACATTCTGGAGATATAACATTAGATGGGCAACAATACAAAAAAATTTACAATTTAAAAATGAAACTGGGCTTTGTTTCTGGAGAGACTCAAGTTTTTGATAGACTAACCCCTTACGAAATTATGAAAATGTTTGGAGAGTTTTCTGGAATCAAAAGTGAAGACTTAGAAAAGAGAATTATTGAAATATCACAAAAACTTGGAATGGAAGAATTTTTAAACGACATTTGTATTAACTTTTCTACAGGTATGAAGCAAAAAACTTCAATTGCCAGAGCCTTAGTAACAAACCCAGAAGTTATTATTTTTGATGAAGTAACTAATGGTTTAGATATTTTTGCCTCAAGAGCAGTTAAAGATCAAATTTTAAAACTTAAAGATGAGGGTAGAATTATTCTTTACAGTACGCACATAATGCCAGATGCCGAAGAACTTTGTGACGATGTTGCGATAATTCATAAAGGTGAAATTTTGGCCAAAGGTGAAGTAAAAGAGCTTAAAAAGCAATTTAAGAAAGATAGCATTGAACAAATATTTTTTGATTTAGTTAGTGATAAATTGTGATTATGAACACTAGACATTTTTGGATACTTTTTAAAAAAGAGATTTTAACAATTACTAGAGATAGAAAATCTTTTGTTTCTTTTATTGCACTATCTTTGTTTTTGACACCAATGTTAATTCTTGGTGTTGGTGCATTAGATAATTTTCAAAGACAACAACTAGAAAAAGAAGAGGTAGTGATTGCCATTAAAGATGCAAATGCAAATCAAGATTTAGCAAATTACATTAAAGATTCTGGCATAGTTAAAGTAGTGAATTCTGATAATTACGAGCAGGATTTAGAAAACAAAAAGATTTCAGGTTACCTTGAAATTTCAGTTGAAAAGACAATAACTAATTCAAGATACGTTTTTGACCAAACATCAAATATTTCATCTGCTTCTTTGGCAAAAGTTCAAGCTTTGGTCCAACAGTTTTCTGCTATAGAAAGGTCAAAGCTTTTGGCAAATTTAGCCATAGATGAACTTCAATTAAATCCGGTTAATTTTGGTGCTGTTACTTTGCAAGAGGTTCAAAATAAACCAGCTCAAAGTTCGTTTATTTTGTTTTTATTGCCTTACATTATTATATTAGGGTTAATTCAAGGTGCAGCTCAGTTTGCTATAGAGTTAACTGCAGGTGAAAAAGAAAAGAATACGTTGGCTACAACTTTAAGTTTGAATGCTTCTCGAATTACTATAGGACTGTCAAAGATTGGTGCAATTTTAGTATTTTCTCTTCTCTCTTTGGTTTTGAATGTAAGTTCTATGGTTATTGCTTTTGGTATTTTGCCAGGGGCATTGTTTGGTGGGGCAACTACCGGTGGGAATGTTAATACCCCAGATTTGGGTTCCATACATATTACTCCAGAGATTTTAGGTCAAATATTTATTGTGTTATTACCTTTATCTTGCTTAATTGCAGCATTGTTGGTTTTACTTGGTATTTATGCAAGAAATGCGAAAGAGGGTGGGTTATATACTTTGCCATTAATTATGGGTTCTATTTTTGTTGGTTTAAGTGGGCAGGCTTTTGATGCAAATACCTCTGCATTTATTTTTGCTATTCCTCTTGTTGGGCAGGTTGCTATGTTAAAGCAGATTTTGCTTGGGCAATTTATTGCTACAAATTTTTTGCTTTCTTTACTTACTACTACTATTCTTTTCTTTGTGGTGCTTTATGTTTGTGTAAAGATGTTTACAAGAGAAGAAGTGATTTTTAGGCAGTAAAGCTTTCCAAAATTTTTAACAGGATCTCATCTCCATCTGTTGTTTCAGCTTCTTTTTCTGGGTGAAATTGTAGTCCGTAAATTGGCTTTGTTTTATGCTTAATTATCTCTGGGCCATGCTCAGATGAAGCTATAGTTTCTAAATCTTGTCCGACTTTGGAAATATACAATAAGTGGTTACCATAAACTGTATATTCTTTATTGATATCTAAGCCAATATCTTTAATAAATTTAATTTTATAATCTCCCCGTACTCTTTGCTCGTAAAAATCTATTTCTGAACCAAAAACAGTTGCTATAAGTTCATAACCGTAGCAAATTCCAATAATAGGTTTGTTTGAATCCATTATCAACTCTCTTTCTGATAATAAATTGTCCCATTCTTCTATCACTGTTCCCATATAATTATGATGTGTTCCAGTTAGGATATATAAATCATACTCATTCAAGCTTGCTAGTTGTAATTGCTTGTAAATTTGTACATCTACCTGATGATCTTTTAAAAGAGATTTTAAATACTCAGAGTTATAGGTTAAATTATCAACAATTAATATTTTCATTACAGGAAATTAACTTCTAATATATAACTATATCGTTTTCAAAGCCATTTTTAAATAGTTCGTTCGTAATACGAACTAAATTTTTTTTAAATTTTGAAGAGATACCCTACCAACCAAATGTAAAACTAACTTTTATAAACAAAAACAATAATATATACTAAGTTTATGGACAATGATTTTATAACAATCAGAAGTATAAAAATAACACATCCAAGTAAAATACTTTTCCCTAAATCTAAAATAACCAAGCTAGAACTCGTAAATTACTATTTAAAGGTAGAAAAACTAATATTAAAAGAGCTTAAAGACAGACCAATAACATTAATAAGAAGCCCTCACGGCCTAGGTGGAGATATTCAATTTGTTCAAAAACACCCATCAGAATCGTTTCCTGAGTATATAGAACGCGTAAAAATAAAAGAGAAGGATGGACATACTGATTATTATATTGAAATAGATCAAATTGATGACATTCTTTACCTATTAAATCTTGGCGTATTAGAATTTCATACAACAAATAGCCGGCTTTCTGACTATGAACATCCAGATAGAATGATTTTTGATTTAGACCCAGACGAAGATTTAGATTTTAAACATGTTTACAAGTGTGCCCGAGATATAAAAGCAGAGTTAGAATCTAGAGGTTTTAAGCCAACTTTAAAAACATCAGGTGGAAAAGGGTTTCATATAATCGCACCAATGAGAGAAAAAAAGAATTGGGACTATGTTCATGCCTATGCAAAAGAAATAGCCGACAAACTAGCATTACAAAACGATTTATACACCACAGTTGTGACTAAAGACCAACGCAAGGGTAAGATATTTATAGACTATTTAAGAAATTCCAGAGGAGCAACAACCGTTGCAGCCTATTCTACAAGGGCAAGAGAAGGTGCGCCTATTTCATTGCCAATTGAGTGGGAAGATTTAGAAAAAACAAAACCTAACCAATTTACAATTAAAGACTTCTTAAATTAATATCATCAATCGGTATACTAGAGCTATACTTAGTATACTTTTGAATTAATAACTCATGGAACCAATTGCATCAAAATATAGACCTTCAAAACTGGATGACTACATTGGTCAAAAACATTTAGTCGGGCCAGGAATGCCTATTCGAAGATTTATAGAAACAAAAAACTTACCCTCTTTAATATTTTGGGGTCCACCCGGGACAGGCAAAACTACTCTAGCCTACATAATCTCTAAAGAAATACATGCAGACTTTCACAAACTATCTGCAGTAATGAGTGGTAAAGACAAGCTAAAAGAGATTATTGTTAAGGCAATGGCTCACCAAAAGAACGGTAACATGGAATTAATTCCTAGTAGGACAATATTATTTTTAGACGAAATCCACAGGTGGAATAAATCTCAACAAGACGCTCTGCTCCCTTATGTAGAAAAAGGAATTATTACATTAATTGGTGCCACTACAGAAAATCCATCTTTTAGTTTAATACCAGCTTTACTTTCTAGGTGCAGGGTATTCACCCTAAACAAGCATTCGGTTACAGAGGTACAAGACTATCTAGAGAAGCTTATAAGTAAAGTTAAAGAAGAAGGGTTAGAAGTAAAAGCCGGCAAAAAGGTTTTAGAATTTATAGCAAAAGCTAGTGATGGAGATTTAAGAAGTGCTTCTAACATTTTAGAAAGCGCTTTGATGGCTTCTGTTGATAATAAGATTACAGAAGATATTTTAAAAAAGACGGTAGAAAACTTTTTACAATACGAAAGAAAAGGTGAAGACCATTACAATATAATTTCTGCTGTGCATAAATCCATGAGAGATTCAGACCCAAATGCCTCTGTGTATTGGATTACTAGAATGCTAGAAGCAGGTGATGATCCTCTTTACATTGCAAGACGATTACTTAGATTTGCATCTGAAGATATTGGTAATGCAGACCCACAAGCTGTTATTTTGGCTAACACTATTTTTGAAACATGCCAAAAACTTGGCAGGCCGGAATGCGATGTTGCATTGTGTCAGTTGGCAATTTACTTGGCAAAAGCACCTAAAGATAACTCTGCTTATATGGCTTCTAGCCACGCAAAAGAAGATGTTTATAAACATGGTTCTTTACCTGTTCCATTACACATCAGAAACGCGCCTACAAAGCTTATGAAAGAGCTTGGTTATGGTAAAGGCTACAAATATGCTCACGACTTTAAAGATGCTAAGGTGGATCAAGAGCACTTTCCAGAAGAACTTAAAGGTAGAAAGTATATTAAAGATTAGCAAAACTCTTGCGAAAAATGGTATCCCCTAACTTATTGTGTGTGTATGGTAACTTTACCGTTATTTTTAACAACAATTAAAGCCGGATTTCCATCACCTGCAGATGACTTTTTAGATAAGTCTTTAGATTTAAACGAATATTTAATTCCCCACCCGGCTGCTACTTTTCTTGTAAAGGTTTCTGGAGATTCTATGATTAAAGCTGGGATTTTTCCTAATGATATTCTTATTGTAGATAAATCTAAAGAGCCTAAAAACAGGGATATTGTTATTGGTGTTATAGATAATGAGTTTACGGTAAAGAGGTATGTTAAAAGCGCAAATGGAGAGTTTTTATGCCCAGAAAACCCAAACTACCATCCAATAAAATTAGCGGAAGGGAATCAAATTTGGGGTGTTGTAACTTATGTTATTCACGCAACTTAGTTTATGTATTCGTTAAAAGTGATTTGTCTATTCTTGAAAGCTTCAAGCTTTTCTTTCATTCCAACAAGTGTGTTGTCTAACTTTAAAGCGTCTTCATAGCTAATCCAAAAGTTAGTTTGATCTGGAGTTTCTGTAATTAATTCTCCAGTTGGGTTTAATACAAGAAAATCTACTAATACCACATCTATTTCATAATTGTTCTCATCTTTTCTAATTACATGAGTTACTCCTGCAAATTCAGGGTTTCCAGTTAATCCGGTCTCGTTTTTTAAACATCTATTAGCTGAATCTTTTAATAGTTCTCCAATATCTACTTTTGTAGTATGCCAAGCAATTTTTCCAATTGATTGGTCTCGTTTTCTTTTAGATAGTAGGACCTCTAAGGTTCCATTGTTTTCTCTAAATATACCTACTAATATGCTCAGTTTGGCTTGATTATATATAGTCCCTTTATTTGTATTTAATCGCCCTGCTAATTCTAAACCCGAAGATGTAAGTTTGTATAAATCATCCACCTTTTCTATAAGACCTCGTTTTATTAATTGCTTTATATGAAAGGTAAAGTGATCGTTAGTTAAATTTAAAGCATTTAACTGTGTAAAAGTAGCCTCTTTTTTGAATAAAAGTTCTTCTATTGTTCTTAGTTGAATGTAGTGGAGGTCAAACATATCAAAAGTCTAGCGAATAGATGAAGTGAAGTCAACTTCACTAACAATTTCTCAAACCTTAACTATAATCACCACATTATTTTTTAAATTTAGTTTATGTCAAATTCCATTCCAGGTATGACTATATATGAAGAAGAATACCTACGAAGAACACTCGTTGAATTAGATACACCATTAGTTGAAATAGACCCAATAGAAACAATTAAACTAGCAAACGAAATGTATGCACATAAAGAAGTATATTCTTTATACGATAGAGATGGTGGCTTTAATATTACGGTAAGAGGAGATGGGACATTCGATAACCCCTTAAAGATTATTGATTTACCTCAAGGAGTAACGATTAACATGGCTACTAAACTTCTGCAAAATTATGCCAAAACTAAAAGTAATAATTTATTTGTAGTATTTTATGTTGATGGTGGATATTCTGGGATTCGCTGTGCACCTCACTACATCGGCATAATATCGCCAAGTGGGGAATTATACTTTTCTGGAGATATTAGATTAGAAAATAATCAACTGCAATTGATGCCTATAATTAGTACAGAAGAGGCTTGATTAGAAACTAGGGTTCTTCTATGATATTAGGACTTTTTTCAGGGTTCTCTAAAATTTCTATAACGCTTACAAGATTCTCTCTTAAAGCATTTAGATCTACTCCCATAGAAAGCATTACTGCTAAGAATATTAAATATTGAATAGAAACTGTGTGATTATAAAATTCTGAATCTCTACTTTTAGTTGGTATATGAGTGTAGTCAATAAAGCTAATTGCATTTCTTATATCTATATAATCTGGTTCAAAGGAGGTAATTAATATAGCCTGGGTTTTTTCTTGAAATTGAGTAACATACATATACAACTGTAAATATTGTTGAATTAAGAAATGAATAGCTCTATAGTTGGCAAATTTACCATTAAGCCTTAATCCATCACTTCGCTCTTCTAAAGGTAAATCTTATTTGAAGGTTTTAAGTTTATCAACCAATACAAACAATGCTTTATATGCTCTATTTTCTAAACCATCAAAGTTAAAACTTTCTGGTAATGATTTTTCTGTATTTAATCTATTCCTAAACTTTGTTGGATCTATCCCAAGTAAAAAACTCATGCAAATACTTATTAAATTTATTGGTATACACTTTGTACAATAGGGATTATAGCACTTAAAAAACATGTACGCTTTAGTAGACTGTAACAACTTTTATGCATCTTGTGAAAGAGTTTTTAATCCTAAATTAATAGGCAAACCTATTGTTGTTTTGTCTAATAATGATGGTTGCATTATTGCCCGTTCTCAAGAAGCAAAAGATATTGGGCTCCCAATGGGTGCTCCAATACATGAATTACGTAACATGGTAGAACTTCATAATGTTCAGGTGTTCTCTGCCAACTTTCAATTGTATGGAGATATGTCCCATAGAGTTATGCGTATACTAAATTCGTATGTACCACAAATGGAAATATACTCTATTGATGAAAGTTTTTTATCAATGGATAGTTTGGATATAAAAAAAGACTATATTGATTTTGGTATCAAAATGAGAACAGATATTCTAAAATCCACCGGAATCCCAGTCAGTGTTGGTATTGCACCAACAAAAGTTTTAGCAAAAATCTGTAATCATGTAGCAAAAAAGAAAACAAAGAGTGGTGTGTTTTACTGGGATTCAGTCCAAGATAAGGACGCATTTCTTAAAGATCTTCCCGTACAAGAGATTTGGGGTGTAGGTAGAAAGACAAGCTATAAGCTAAACGAATTGGGTATTTACAACGCTTTGCAGTTTAAAAATTGTAACGAAATGTGGCTTAGAAAGAACTTTAGTGTTACCGAATTACGTATCGCTACAGAGTTAAAAGAGATTCCTTGTTTGAACCTAGAAACCAAAGCGCCTAGAAAGAATATTTTAAGTTCCCGTACGTTTGGTAAACCTGTTTATACTATAGAAGGGTTAGAAGAGGCGGTTTCTAGTTATATTACTCGTGGGTCAGAAAAATTACGCGAGCAAGGTTCTTTGGCTAGTTTTGTGTATGTGTCTATTAAGACTAATATGCACCGTAAAGATTTGCCTCAGTATTTTAACTATGCGATTGTGGCTACCAAGTGCCCTACTGCTTATAATCCGGATTTGATTAAGACGGGTTTTGCTGCTTTGCATTCTATTTTTAAGCCTGGGTTTAGGTATAAGAAGGCTACGATTATGTTGCTTGGTTTGGTTCCGGATTCTCAGGCTCCGCTAGATTTGTTTGAGAGTGATGATACTTATAATAAGAAGATGAGTTTGATGAAGCAGTTTGATAACTTGAATGCGACTTATGGTAGAGAGGTTGTTAAGTATGCGTCTAGTGGGCTTAAGCAGCCGTGGAGGAATAAAAAAGAGATGTGCAGCCCTCAATATACAACTAACTGGGAACACTTGTTGAGGGTGAATTAATAAATATCTGCCAATTTAAGTAGCTTATTTTCTACCTCTTCGGTTAATGGTAGATACTTTGAAATATCTGATGGTAGAGGAGTATTTCTTTCATAAACAGAGAAAGTTGCGACGCCAATAGGTCTAGTAATAAATTTAAGAGTGGTATCAACTACATTCCTATTCTTTTCTTTGCATAAAATTATTCCGATTGCAGGGTTATCGTAACCGGATTGATTCAATTTTGATTCGACTGCCGAGAGATAGAAGGACATCTTTCCGGCAAATTCAGGTTTAAATCGAGTTGTTTTAAGCTCTATAACGATATATGACCTTAAAAGTTTATGGTAAAAAAGAAGATCTATAAAGAATTCTTCTTCATCAAACTCTAGTTTGACTTGCCTACCAGAAAACATTAAATTGCAATCAAATTCTTTTATAAAAGCGTCAATTTTCTTAACAATAAGACTTTCCAAATCTCTTTCTGCAAAGTCTTCCCTTATACCTAAGAAGTCTAAATTATATTCGTCCTTAAGTTTGATCGAACTACTTGCTTTAAAGTTAAGCGTACTAGAAAAGTTGCTCTGATGCTGAATAAAATTATCAAACTCATTACTCCTAAGTCTATACTCCAAATCCCTTACAGACCAAGAATTCGATCTTGTCATTTGCAAATAAAATTCCAACTCCTTATCGTTACTACATTTATTCAATAGCAGTATATTACTACTCCATGAAATTTCTGCAGACAGTGTCTGCAGAATTGTATTATCTTTATATCTTAAATAATAATTTCTCATATTCCAAAGATTTCTAACCGAGAACCCTTTTATTCCTGGGAATTCAGATTGCAAGTCTTTTGATAACTGCTCTACAATGGACTTACCCCACACTTCTTTACTTTGTTTTTCGACGATTAGCTTGCCTATATACCAGTATAGATCTATTAATATACGATTAACAGAACTAAGAGCACGACTTTGGGATTCAATTATTTTTTCCTTAATACTTTTCAGAACAAGGTTATAATTATTCACAGTATTCATATACCTTAATATTACCAATCAAATCTTACAAAAACCTTACAATTTCGAAATTTGTACTGAAGAATTTTGAAATTATCCCACAGTTTGAAATTTTCTAATTCTGCAGACACCGTCTGCATATTTAATAAAATTGATTTGAAAGATTTTTCCAGACACTTTAGAGGAAATAAAAATCACCCTTCTCCTACCCCCTTCAAGTAATTCCCTGTATACACTCCATAATGTAGTAGTGCCGTAAATAGCATTAGTGGGCTGGATCTTGTTTCTGGGGTTTTACCCGGTACCAGCCTATTCATCTTCTTATAAAACTCATCTACCCTTTTACTAACAAACCATTCAGACTTATTCAAAACACCAGCAATAAACCTGTAATTACAATACTCCTCATCATTAGGCAAAATAAGCACAACCCACAACAAAACCTCCTCAAAAAAATCCAACTCCAACTCTTCTACCAAAGCCGAATACCTATCCCAATTAACCCACTCAAAACGCAAAGCCAACAAAAGGTAACTTCTAACCAAAGAATCTGAAACATTAAAATCATCAAACAAAATCTTAATACGACTAGCCTGAAATGTAGCAAAATCAATATCTTGAAAACCACCCTCTTTAACATTAACCAACCTAAAAAAAGAATAAACAAACAAAGCAAAAGTAGAACCAACACCCAAAACAGACCTAATATTAGTAACATGATTCCTGTAAGTTAAAGGTTGAATACTTAAAATACTTTGAACAGCCAAATGAACATCTCCACCAAACCTTGCCAAAACATCGGATCTTGAAAGAACAAAAACCATAACAACAAGCAAAGTCAAAAGCATTCGGGTAAGACCCTTAGATTGAAGCTCTAACAAAGAATCTTTATTAATAAAACCGGAATTTAAAGAGTGAAAAATATCTGCCCTGTATTCAGGGCTAACATGAGAAATAACAAACCCATCACCAAAGCGAAGATTTCTTGACATAAACTTTGGTAAACCAAAGGATTTTACTAAGAAACAAGAATTAAGGATAGATAAAAATCAGTTAATCTATTAAAATCAAAAAGGAATTTAATTAAGTTTGACTCCTGCAATTATTGTAGCGACCTCTTTCACAATACGTCTTTGTGCCCTTGCTACTTCTTGAGAATAGGGGTCACCTTCTTGGTCAAGAAAATCCCTAATATTTGGGAAGACTCGAATTTTAATGTACGGTAAATGAACTTCTCCCTTACCAGATTTAATTATTGTCCCATTTATATCTGTTCCATCTGTTGATATAGTCCAGTTATCATATACCTCGGGTTTATAACTTTTTTCACCTTCTTCTTCAGACTGTTCTAGAGTATAACCAGCCCTACATTCTCTTGGCATAACTAATTCAAGTGTTATATTAAACGGAAGACCTTCTCGAACAATAGGTATTATTACTTTATTAGAATCATATACGTAATTATATTCAAGTGTATTTTTTTCTTTTGAATGAACCAAACCCAAAGGAATACCTTCTGTATAAATAAGATGTGTAAACTGATATGGTGTAACATAACCATGTTTTGCCAACTCGGTTTGAATTTTATCTAACCCACCAACCCAAAAATAATTATCAATTGTAGGAAAATATACTCTAACTGTAGAATCTAGGGCAACTCTCTCTGTCAAAAGAGATTCTGCTAATCTTTTCTCTAAAGAATCCCCAGAAGAGCCAGCCCAAGCCTCTAAAATATATCTGCCATCTTCAGTCTTGGTAATTTTTATAGTTGATTTAAAAAAGTTGTTAGACCAAAGACCCATTTCCCCATAATCAAAGTATTGCTCATAAACCTCGCCAGGTTGAAAATTCGCTTTAAATGGGAAATATGCATCCACAAAATCACTTACGCTGTCGGTAGAAGTAGACCTTATTGCCGATAAAAATGTTTGTGTTAGTTCTCTCACATCTGATTCAGGTGGTGTGGCATCAATAAAAGCTTCATTTTCTAAGTCCAATTTATTTTTAGCACCTCTTTTTACAAACTTGCCCTCTCCATAAATAATTAGAGCTTCTCTTAAATCCTCCCATGTATTAAAAATAATTCCTCGTTTGTAAGATTCTATTGTATCAACATTAAATTCTAAAAATAGTTCTTTATTCTGCTTTAATTCTTCAATTTTTAAATTTCGTGCTTCTTTATCATCACTTGGGAAAAAATACGATATTAATTCTTCTAGTGAGCCTGCCGGTATTGTAATTTCTGGGTATATACTAGGCCCTATGGCACTATCATAGTCTGTCGACATTTCTACTTTAAAAGATTGTATTTCCTCTTCTTCTGAATAAACTGGAGTAACTATTGCAGTATGAACCTTATTAAACACTAGACTTATTGAGCTAATGCTATTGTCATCATAATATTCGATTAAAGCTCTGGCTTGAGGATTCATAGATTTTCTGTCGAAAGCTATAGTTTCTATCCTTGACTTATCTGCCGAATAAGTAATACCTATAGACTCCAAATTTTTTTCTATTAAACCAGGTTCATTTGCATATTCATTATGTTTAGTTATAAACACTCTCAAATGGTTAAATATACTCAATAAATTCATTCTTTTAGCTACACTATCCAACGAGAAGTCATTTACTATATTATCTTCTGCTACCATCTGTCTTATATAGCCATAAATAGACATGAAATATGCTATTTTCATTTCTATACTTATTTCTCCTTTTTCTTTAGGGTCATCCTGCATAATAATTCTATATTAATTTATACTGCTTGCATTATAGCATTTTGGATAGCCGTTTGTCGCCACATATCAGTGTCTATAGCATTTATACTTTATTTATCTTAAAATACACCAGGCTTTAAGCTCACAATTTTATCGTTTATAGGTTTCTGTATGTATCAAAAAGTCTTTTTGCAACAAGGTAAAGAAATGCCAATAAAACACAGGCATCACTGGATATTTAACGGAGCAATTGCCCGAAAACCCAACGCTCAAAACGGACAAATAGTCCAAGTCGTAAGTGGCAACAACGAAATACTCGGACACGGCTACTACAACAACGACACTGTAATCGCAATCAGAATGCTAAACTTTAGCACCCAAGACCCAATAGAATCACTAAAACAAAACATAAGAAAAGCCGCAGAAATGCGAAAAAAAATCTTTAACGAAAAAGAAACAAACACATACCGTGTAATAAACGGAGAAGGAGACTTTATACCAGGACTAATAGTAGATAAATATGGAGACGTAATAGTAATCCAAATAGCAACAATTGGAATGGAACAATTAAAACCAATTGTAGTAGAAGAACTAAAAGCAATCTACAACCCAAAATGCATATATGAAAAATCAAACATGTCTGCCAGAAGAAAAGACGGACTAGAAAACTTTGAAGGCATACTATACGGAGAATTAAACGGCGACACAGAAGTCTTAGAAAACAAAATAAAATTTACAATAGACTTTTTAAAAGCACAAAAAACCGGACTATTCTTAGACATGAGAGAAATGCGACACTTAGTAGGAGAATTTTCTAAAGGCCAAGACCTACTAAACTGCTTTAGCTACACGGGAGGATTCTCTTTATATGCAGCAAGAAATGGAGCAAAAACAACAACATCTATAGACATAGACCCAGACGCAGTAGATTACGCAAGCAAAAACTTTGAATTAAACGGCTACACAGGCAACAATCACAAATTTATAGCACAAGACGTATTTGAATTTTTGCGAAACGACCCACTACAATATTCATTTATAATCTTAGACCCACCAGCATTTGCAAAAAAGAAAGAAGATATAGAAGGTGCAAAACGAGGTTATGGAGAAATTAACAGATTAGCATTAAGCAAAATGCCAGCAGGAAGCTTTTTACTAACATGTTCTTGCTCTTACCATGTAAGCCGCGAAATGCACGAAGAGATCGTTTTAAGAGCAGCTAGAGACGCAAAAAGAGATATAAAAATAATACATAAACAAAGATTGGCTTTTGACCATCCAATAAATATTAACCACAACGAAGTAGATTACTTAAAAAGTATATTGCTATATGTAAGCTAGCAAAGCTTTTTAACAGGTAATTATATTCCCGTGCTATAGGATTATTGCGAAAAAATAACTTTGCATAGTAGAATCGCTTTATTATATTTGTTACATACAAGCTACTATGTTTAGTAAGTCTTCTTTAAAGGCTCTAGCATTCAAGCTTCCAATACTCCTTGGGGTTCTATTTGCTTTGTTAATTACATTCAAATCAAATGTAGTTAAAGCACAAGAATACGAAGGCGAACCGGAAGTTCCCGAATTAAGTGTAGGGATTATTGCTACTCCTTCACCAACTGTTACTTATCCAAGCACAATCACATTAACTGCGGTTGTTCAAAATGCATACCCAGAAGGCGAATTAACATACGATTGGTTATGCGAAACCGGAGAAACTAGTGAGACAGATACTTTGGTTTTAACAGAAGTTGGTACTCATGAATGTATGGTAATGGTATGGGATTGGAGTGAGTCATCTGCATTTGCTTATGGTACTTTTACAATAGAACCTGCACCTGCTCCACAACCAGAACCTCCTGTTGTAAACAACCTTATACCAACAGTAGTTTTATATGGTAATGTACCACCTGTAACTAACGACAGTGGCACAATCTACGTAAACGAAAATACAACATTTAAAGTTTTTGCACATATTAACAATCCTGGTAATACTCCTTACACATATCAATACACCGGTGTTTGCAACGGTTTACAAACCACATCAGATGAACTTGCAAATAGCAATAATATTACACTTTCCGCAGGACAATACTTTTGCGGAGTAAATGTTACTGACCAAAATGGTGATGTTGCAACAGCATCAGTTTTAATCGTTGTCTCAGGACAAGCTCCAAGAATTGACTCTGCTCAAACTACAAACACACAAAATACAAATAACCAAACCGAAAATAATACTAATCAAGATACACAAGAAAATACTAGTGCATCTAATTGTTTAGAAAGATCAAAGGCTTCAGGTTTTGTATTTATAGATATAAATAGAAACAATGTAAAAGAGAATGCAGAAGAGGGAATTCAAGATATTAATTTAACAATATTTGTTAAAGACCAAGAAGAAAAAGAGGTAGAAGTTGTAAAAGTAAAATCTAATAGAATTGGATTCTGGGAAACAGAGTTATGCCCAGGAAAATATTTTATAAGAATTGAAAAAAGTGACTTATCATCTAATGTAACACTAGGTGGAAACGATACTTTTGAATTTGAATTAATAAGCTCTAACGGAAACGATAGCGTAAACTTTGCGGTTTATAATAACAACATTGCACAGGCAATTAACTGGTGGATTATTTTATTAATCTTATTAGTTATATTACTTGCAGCTGGAGGTTATGTAGCTTATTCATCTAATTCTAGAAAATAGCTTTTATAAACAAAAGTTAACCCCTCAATAAACTTTTTATTGAGGGGTTTTTTATAATATTTTAATTTAATAATTTTTCTAACCGATCTAAAAATACTACTTGTTTTGGATTCAACTTTTCTTTTGCTACTTCAATCTCAAAATACTCACCCTTATCTGTTTCAGAAAATTTTTCAAATTTACCACTTTTAAATGGCCACTCCATTTCAAACAAGTTACTTTTAACTTTTATATTACCTATATCTTTTTCTAAAGCAAAGCAATGCATAAGCTTGCTAACATGTAATTTTTGCTCACCTAAAGGCAATAGATCTTTTAAATCTACAACTAAATCAAAACCTGTTTCTTCTTGAAATTCTCTAATTGCAGCACTTTCAAAAGATTCACCAATTTCTGCTACCCCTTTAGGAATGCTCCAAACCCCAATATCTTTTTTGCTCCAAAACGGGCCACCAGGGTGAACCAAAAATACTTGTAATTTAGGAATTATTTTATAAATCAATAGCCCGCAAGTAATATTCATATTTAGCAGTAAATAAGTATACTAGTGATAATATAGCTTACCAAATAATTATTGGAAAGCATGAAAAAAAATTCGCTAATACAATTTACAAATAAAGGTTTTTATTGCCCTCAAGGTGATTTTTACATAGACCCTAAGCGAAAGGTAAAAAAAGCTTTAATTACCCACGCACATTCAGATCATGCTATAAGTGGCCATACACAATATCTTTCGCACTATAAAAATATTCCAATCTTAAAAACCAGATTAGGTAAAAAAACTAATGTAATGGGTGTTGAGTACGGTGAGGTTTTAAATATTAATGGTGTAAAAGTTACGTTTTTCCCATCGGGGCATGTTGTTGGTTCTGCTCAAATTAAGCTTCAAACTAAGCACGAGAGCTGGGTAATTACAGGTGATTATAAAATTGAAAACGACAATATTTCTCAATCTTTCGTACCAATTAAATGCGACAATTTTGTTACAGAAACTACCTTTGCTCAACCAATTTATAGATGGGATTCACAAGCAGATATTTTTAAAGATATGTCCAACTGGATAAAGTTTAATCAATCACTGGGGCTTTTTAGTGTAGTTCTTTGCTACTCTCTTGGTAAAGCTCAAAGAATTTTAAAGAACTTACAAATTGACGGCAGAATATTTACATATAAATCTGTCTTTGAAATGAATCAGGCAATAGAATCAAGTGGTGTAAAACTTCCAAGTTATTCTTTGTTTGAAGCATCAAAAGTTAAGCCCGGAGATTTATTATTAGCACCTCATAATTTTGTTTCTGCAAATATTATTGACAGATCAAAATATTCTTTGGCAGAGGCATCTGGGTGGATGAAATTATTTAATCCAAAAAATATAGATAAAAAGTTTGTTCTTTCAGACCATGCCGACTGGAATGGGCTTAATTACGCTGTTAAAGAATGTGGGGCGCAAACAATTTTTACAACTCATGGTTTTACGAAAACTTATACAAGCTGGTTAAGAAAAAAGGGTTACGATGCTTATCAGATAGACGAAATAGAAGATGAGATTATTACATCTGGCTAGTATACTATTTAGGAATATTTACAAATATATCAATTAAGTACAAATTTGTTATAATCTTGGCAGTTAAATAAATAATATGAGTTGGAAAGATGTTACATTAAATTTAATTACAGAACCTCAACTTGTTCATGTACTTTTAGCACAACACTTTGGAATTACAATAGACCAAAGTATAAACGATTTAGAAGAAGGCGCTTTGACAGCGTTAAGAATAATTATGGATAATGTAATCTTCCATGAAAACCAATACCTAGTGACTCCTGATTCTACTATTAGCAATATTCTATATACTGCAAGAACACGAGTAGGCGAAGCTCAATTTAACTTATTAGATAAGTATATTGTAGATCAACATATCGAGTCAGTAGGCTCTCTTTATGATTTTGTTGATTTACTTTTTGTGAGCAGACGAACATTGTCAAAATAGTATTTACACTTTCTTAACACCTATTTGGTTATTTAGTGAACTCTAAGGTGTATATTCAATATTAGTTAATAAATTGAATATGAATCCTGATTTTTCGCCCATAATACAACCTGTAGATACAGCTATTACAAACTTCTTGAGTAACGGCATTATTGATAGCAATAGAAAAGACAGAGTTAGATCTAAAAGAAATAATATAGATACCTTGGTTACTAACTATAGCGTAGAATTGAAGAATAAAATGGACAGCTTGTTAGAAGATTATAAAAGAAGAATACAAGCAGAAGTAGATGAAATTAATAGAATCATGCAGTCGTAACAGCTTGTGGAATAGTCTCGGGAGCTGTGGTTAGTTCTAATATAGATTCAACTTGAGATCTAATAGAATCAAAATTTGCAGATTCAAACATTTTCCTTATAAGCATTTTAAAGTTCTCAACATACGCATCTTCCATTTGCTTTTCCGTAAAGTGAGTTAAAACCTTTTCTTGAATTTGTATATAATCATTAGTTTTCAGCAAATCCAAAATGGATTTTCGGAAGTCTTCTGATAGTTCACTTAATAACTTATCTATAACTAAAGCATTTAATTTATCAAAAAAGTTATTTTTTAGTGCAACAGCATCTCCTTCTAAATCTAGAAGTGAAATAATACTATCGTACTTATCTTTACAATCATCTACGAATTTGTAATGAGAATTTAAATTCATACTAGCCGAAAATTAATTTCCCAAGACTAGATAAACTTTCTTTAAAAGTATCCAATACAAAATCGCCAACTGCATTAATTGAAGATTCAATAGCATTTGTCGAAGTCTTAGGTTTAGTATCCAATTTGGTTTCTGTATTTGGCATGGAGGGCATAGTTGGCATTGTTGCTTCTGAGTTCATAAATATATATTATGACTTATTTAATTATTTTTCAACCAAAACAAATCGTAACATTGCATCTTTATTTTTAGTAATTCCAATTCGTGAAGTTGACTCAATTCTATTCTCTTCAATTTTCGTATCATCAGTAGCAATATATAAAGGTGGGTTCCAAATCTTATGACCATTAAATGAAGCATCAATTTGATATGCTTTTGTTATTTTACCTGGTCCATTAGAAATGTTTTCTATACTTTCAACACCTCTATTTTTCAACATAGTGTCAATTCCTACTAACGGTATTACGCTTCGAATTAAAACACCTTCTCCTATACCTTTATTATTGCCAGCTATGTTAAAACACCAGTGCTTACCGTATGTAAAGTAAACATACACAGTTCCTGGCTCTTCAAACATTGGTGAAGTTCGATTAGTTAAACCTTTAAATGAGTGGCTGGCGGGGTCATTTTGCAGATATGCTTCAACTTCATTTATTTGGCCTATTAAAACTGTATTTTCAAGCTCTCTAACCAAATACTTACCTAATAGCGATTTAGCTAAGTCCACTGTAGTTTTCGAGCTATAAAAATCGTGTTGTAGTATTTTTAAATCTCTCATATTGTCCACAACTTATAGTGACAAATAAGTTACGTATCAATTTTATATAAAAATGGCTCTATTTTTCAATTAAGTCAAAAATAAACTAATATTTTGCATTATATTGTATTAAGAGCTTATATCTTCTTAAAAATTCAAAATATTAAATAGTCTAATTATAAACTTTTTGTAACAAGCAAATCTAAAACTTATTTACTAATTATATCACTTTAAATTAAACTCCCTACTTAGCATTATATATTACGATTATAGAAGATCAACATTTACATCTATTTAATACTGACAATTATACAAAATGATTAGTTGCCAAAGCTTAAATTATAGCTAAAAGAGATTAACCCTCCGTTGATATTTTTTTGTTATGTAGCAATTCCTTCCTTTCTTCAAGAATTTCGTAACATAAAATCATTAAAGACATTAGCTCGCCTATATCTATCAGACCTTCACTTTTGTTTACCAGCTTATAATACGTATCATCTAAATTTTCATCTGTGTTTACCATGGACATTAGTATAGAGTAATTATCATTTAGGTCTTTTAATGAGTAAGTAAACTTAAGATACTTATTTGTTACGTATATCAATCTTTTAAGCAAATCGATAAAAAACTCTAGTTGTAATACCGATAGCGATTCAATACTCTCAAATGATTTTAAATAGTTAGAAATGTCGCGTCTCAAGACTTTGATAGTTTCAAAACTCCATGACTCTTTTTATGCATCATTAGCAGAAAATATGTTTATTTTTGGTTCACTCATAGTAAAATAAATTTAATTAACAACATTATATGTATATTTGTTCAAACTGCCAAAAAGAATACAACAAATGGCAAGGTCAATGTGATAGTTGTGGCTTGTGGAATACAATTATAGAACTAGAAGGTAGAGTAGAAGATAAAAAAGCTACAAAAAAAAGTAAGCTAACAAATTCTACTGTGTCCCCTGTAAAACTTTCTGAACTTGAAAAGGAAACAAAATTATCTCAAATAAAAACAGGTATAAGCGAATTTGATAATGCAATTGGTGGAAGAATGGTTCAAGGACAGGTAATACTATTTTCTGGAGAGCCTGGTATTGGTAAAAGTACCTTAACTTTACAAATAATAGAAACTTTATCTAATCAAGGTTTAAAAATTATATATATTGCCGGAGAAGAATCTCCGCATCAAATTAAAGAACGTGCAGATAGACTAAAACTAAAGCTTAGTAACGTCTTATTTTTACCAGAGGTAAATGTAGACAATTTAGAGAGATACATATCTTCTCACGCTAAAGATATTGACTTTATAGTTGCAGACTCAATTCAAACATTAATAAACCCGCAAATTGCATCTTCAAGCGGTTCCGTTTCTCAAGTTGCAGAGGCTACAAATAGAATTACAAGCCTATCTAAAGGTTTAAATATAACCACTTTAATGATTGGACATGTTACGAAAAGTGGGGACATAGCAGGCCCTAAAATTGTAGAACATATGGTTGATACGGTAATTTACTTTGAGGGCGAAAAGCGTTATGAGTTTAGGGTTTTAAGAATAGAAAAGAATAGATTTGGCCCATCAGATGAGGTTGGGATTTTTAGAATGGGCAACAATGGATTAACAGAAGTAAGTGATACGAAAGAGTTGTTAAGTGAAAGTAAAAATGATGAACCTGGATCAGTTTTTTCATTGGTTATGGAAGGTAGCCGTCCAGTTGCAGTAGAAGTGCAAGCATTAGCTACTAAAACATATTTTCCAAATCCCAGAAGAACAACCTCTGGGTTTGATTTAAATAGACTTTATATACTTTTGGCGATTATAGATAAGAAGCTAAAAATTCCAACCTGGGATTTCGATGTTTATGTGAATATTACTGGTGGTATAAAAATTACTGACCCTGGGCTAGATTTGGCAGTAATTACAGCTGTAATATCTTCAATTAAAGATAAAAACGTAAGTAGTAATAAAGTTTATTTTGGAGAAGTTGGGCTAACCGGAGAAATTAGAAAAGTATACTTTGAAGATAAAAGAATTAAAGAAGCCAAAAGGATTGGATTTCAAAGCATTGTTTCTAACAAAGAGTTCAAAAATGTAAAAGATATTAGCTTTTAATTACTACAAGCTTTAATAATAGCTTGTGAATCTAACTCTTCATGCTTTAGTAATTCGGCAGGTAAACCACTCATAGGCTGTTTTTTTACAGCTAAATGTTTAAATTTGTAGTTAGAATTTATTAACCCACTCATTACTGCTTCTCCAATACCACCTTGTGGAAAGTGATCTTCTACAATAACTATATTATTACTTTTTATAGCTTGTTTTAATTTTTCAAAATCTATTGGTTTTATTGAATATAAGTCAATTACTTGAATATTTGTACCTTGATTCTCTAATTGCTCTTGAGCGATTAATGCTTCTTGTAAGGTGATACCTGCAGAAATAACAGTTGCAACAACACTAGAATTTGAATCATTTTCAAAAGTTTTAAACCCTCCAACAGTAAATTTCTCATTAATATTATAAATAGATTTAGATGGTTCTCTAGTGGCTCTTATATATACCAAACCTTTATAGGCCAAAGCTAGCTCCATCATTGCTTTCATTGAGTAAATATCTGATGGATATAAAACAACAGAGTGATTTAAGGCTCTAATCATAGCAATATCTTCTAAACCCATTTGAGACTGCCCGTCCATTCCAATAGAAACACCACAATACGAACCAACAAGCTTAATATTTTCATTAGATTGAGATGCCATTCTGATTTGATCAAATGCCCTTGTAAAGAAAGTTGCAAATGTAGAAACAAAAGGAACTTTACCAGTTGTTGCTAGTCCAACCGCAACACTAACCATATTCTGCTCTGCTATAAACATTTCAAAGAAACTATCTTGATTTTTATCACTATAATCTTGGGCCATTGTAGAGTTTTTCACACCTGCATCTAGGGCAACTATATTTTTATTACTTTGTTTTAAGTAATTTAATACCTTTCCATAAACAGCTTTAGTTGCAAGATTTTGAGTTTCATCAAAAGATAAAGATTCTGGCAAAGTAGTTTTTAAAGCTATTTCAGGTAGCTTTGCAAAAACTTCTGGCTTAGTTAACGGAAGTGTAAAACTAACATTAACCTGACCAAGCTTATCTAACGCTTGCACTAAATCTGCTTCTTTTAAAACTTTAGAGTGATAGTTAAGTTCATTTTCCCAAGCAGGGTAACCCTTACCTTTAACAGTTTTAGCAATTATAACTACAGGCAAATATATAGACTTAAAGGCTTCTTCATAAGCCAAAGCAATAGATTGAAGATTATGCCCATCTTCAATTATTAAAGTTTTCCAACCAAATGCTTCAAATTTATTTGATATAGATTTAATGTCCCACTCATGTAAGGTTTCTCCAGCTTGCTCTAGCCTATTTACATCTACAATAGCAATTAAATTACTTAGTTTATATTTAGAGGCTATTTGTGCTGCTTCCCAAACTTGCCCCTCCTCTAACTCTCCATCTCCAAGTAATACAAATGATTTTGAATCAACTTTATCTAAATATTTTTTGCTTAAAGCTATTCCAACGCCAACAGATAACCCTTGCCCTAAAGATCCTGTTGGAGCGATTGTAAATGGGAATTTTTTTGTTGGGTGACCTTCTAATCTGGAGTTTAATTTTCGTAAACTCATTAATTCTTCATAATCCAAGCCCCTTGCCGCAGCCCACAATGAATAAAACAAAGGAGATGCATGTCCTTTTGAAAAAACTAGAGAATCATTATAAATATTTTTTGGATCAGAAATGTTAAATTTAAAGAACCCAGCAAACATTAAAGTTGCCATAAGCTCTACTGCAGACATTGACGATGTTGGGTGACCACTTTGGGCTTGTGTTGTTGATTTTAAAATCCAGTATCTTAATGTTTTGGAAATCTCTTGAATATTAGAATATTGATCCATAAAAATAAATTTACTTAATATGCACAGTATACTAGAATAGCGAAGATAATTATATAAAAACAAATGGAAGTATTAGGTATAGTTGGTGCGTTATTATTTTTTTTGTTAATTTTAGTTAAATCCGCAGAGCTTGTAGAAGGCTCTTTTGTTTTTCTTTCTAGGAAACTTCATGTAAGCGAATTTTTTACTGGGTTTGTAGTTTTAAGCATTATTACATCTTTACCCGAGATATCTATATCTGTACTCTCTAGCCAGGAATTACCGGAACTTTCTGTTGGGAATTTAATTGGTGCTACAACAGTACTTTTAACTTTAGTTATTGGTTTATCTGCAGTTAAGTACGGCAAATTAGAATTTAAAAATAGATTTCAAGAGAAAGAGGTTTTAATGGGAGTTGGACTCATTACTTTTATGGTAATTTCGATTTTAGATAAGTATATTTCAATAACCGAAGGGATTGCTTTATTAGGTGGTTATTTTATTTTTATTGCTTATCTTAATAGAAAATTTAATCAGGTAGCTTTAAAAAAACATGCAAATATTAATATTAAAAAGCTATCTAGACTTATTGGGAAAGCAAGTATTGGTATTGTTTTGCTTCTAATTTCATCTTCAATGACTGTTAAGCTAGCAGAAAGTCTGGCACTAATACTTTCTATTTCTCCTGCGGTTATTGGAGTTTTAGTTTTAGCAATTGGGACAAACTTACCCGAGCTTACAATTTTAGCAATTTCAAAAAAGAATAGAGATAACGAAGCGCTTGCTTTAGGTAATTTTTTTGGAAGCGCATGCGTAAACCCAGGCATTTTAGGATTACTGGCAATAATGGCGGGTGGCGTTAAAATTGATAGCTTTATAGCAATAATTCCATCCACTGTAATTTTATTATTAACCTTAATAATGTTTGGAGTTGCCACTTGGACTGGTAAAAAAGTTAGTCGAACCGAAGGTTTTATGCTAACTGGACTTTATATCGCATTATTAATCACCGAGGTAGCAATAATATTTGGAATAAACTAGTGTTATTAGTTTAAATTACACAATTACCATAATGCACTAGAGCTTTTTTAAGTATTGGCAAATGGGTTAGGATTGTACGGGGGATTGGTTTTCAAACCAATCCCCCGTTTTATTGTTGTAGTATCGAAACGATTTAAGCGTCTAATCGTTTTCTTAGGTAGTATTGTGAAGATGCTACTACTATTAATCCGATTGCCGGTATTACAAAGCTTAAAGCAACTAAGGTTAATCCTTCTGATTCTGTTAAAATTACTCTTAACGGTGCTCTATCTTTAGCTTTAATACTAGATAAGCCATCTTCTTTAGTAAGCCATTCAACCGAAGAAATTCCAAATGTTAAATTATCTAACCTGCTTACCAAACTATTTGTATCACTTAAAAACTTCCAATCCGCAACAATTACAGCCCTACCTTGTTTACTATTTTCAGTTGCAAGCGCGATTAATCTAGATTTATCTGATTCTTGAAATGTGTATTCTCTATCTAAAGATAAAGAAACTTTATCTGCACCTTCACCATTTGATGAGTTTGTTGTTTTTGCAAGCTCCCAATATTGGCTTCCCTCTTTTGATTCTAAACTAATTGAATTTGTCCAAAGCAAAGATAATTGATTTACACCTTTTACTGGAGCCAAGTCAACATCTGTTGTTTCTGCAGTAATCCAAAATGGATAAGCAATTGGGAATAAATAACCTTGAATATTTACAGTATTGTAGCTTTCTAAATCATAAACAATCTCGCTATTAATTCCTATTCCATAATCTGCAAAAAGCTCTGTCAGGCTACCTTCGTTAACAGTTGGAGCTTGTGCTAAATCTGTTACATTTAAGCTATTAGTTAACAAGAAAATTGAACCTCCATTACTGTAGTAGGTCTTAAGCTTATTTAAAATTGCATCATCAAATTTTGCATTTGGAGCTGCAATAATCAATGCAGCCACATCTGTTGGGATATCTTCTTCGGCTTTAATCTCTAAATCTACAACATTAAATAATGAAGACAATTCTGAATCCCAGCCTGTAAAGTTAGATGATCTAGATGCCCCAACATTATTAGTTACAAATGCGATTTTCTTTAACTCTGAATTAGTTAATCTTCTAATTGCTTTTGTAACTTCATATTCTGGATTTAAAACCAAAGCGTTATTATTCACATCAATTAAGTTAATTGTTTGAGAATCATCTTTATATCTAACTACAGCGCCAAAATAACCCTCTACAACCTGAGCAGATGTGTTGCTTTGTGATGTAAAATTTACTGGAGTTAACCCTGCAGATTGTGCATCTGATTTTGCTGTATCTGAGGTAGATGGATCTTTGTAATTTAATTCTAACTTTCCACCAGAATAGCTTTTATAATCTGAAAATAAGGCCTCGATTGATCTAATTTCTGATTCGTATTCTAATGGTAAACCCGAAGATTTATAAATATCTATAGTAACCAAATCTTTTACATTATTAATTGTTTGAGTTGAGGCTTCAGATAATGTATATAGCTTATTAGATGTTAAGTCTATTCTGCCAACAAGTTGTTGACCAAAATAACCTACTAATAATGTTATTACAACACTTAGTATTACTAAATTTCTTAAACCAATTCGATCTTGATGATCTTGTGGGTATTTATCTTTTTTAACTAAATAAAATCCAATAAATACAAAAGTTATTATAAAGGCTACAAAGTAAATAACATCTCTAATGTCAATAACGCCTTGTGATATTACTTGATAGTGAGATATTAAACTGAACTTACTTATAAATGGATCTAAAATAAGTGGTAATCTAATTAATTCTGAACCAAGCAAGATAAGTAGTGCAGATAAAATAATTGTAGTTAAGAAAGCACCAATTTCATTTTTAAAGCCTGCAGAAACTGCAACACCTACACTTACTAGTGCTACAGAAAAAACCATAGATCCAAAATATTGCATAACTAATTGCCCAAAATCAAATTGTGTGTGACCAGATGCAATTAAAGTGAAAGGTATAGTAGTTAGTAACAATACAAACACTATTAAAGAGTTGCCGGCAATTTTGCCCAAAATATATTCAACAACCCTTATTGGCCTGGTTAATATATATTCTAATGTGCCAGATTGTCTCTCTTTAGATATGCTACTCATTGTAATTGCAGGTATTACAATTGATAGTAAAAATGCTGTATAGCCAAATATTTGAGATAGGTTGTTTGTACCATACTGTAAATATTTTTGAACTCCAAAAGTAATTATTAAGAATGCAATTACAAAAATAGTAGAAATAATATAGCCAATAGGTTGTGTAAAAAAGTTATAAAGTTCTTTTGAAAGAATTATCCAAATATTTTTTAAGCTTATTTTTGGCATGCTGAACTTTGGTTTTTCAAATTTAATATTTTTTATATTAAATTGTGGTTTTTTTATTTTTAAATTTATTTTACTCATATTTATTATTGATTTTTAATAGTTAATTGTCTAAATATCTCTTCTAGGTTATTTTGTTTTCTAGATAGTTCTGTAATTAATATTTTATTCTTTTTTACTAAAACATTAACAAGCGTGATAAATTCATCTACATTATCTGCTACTAGAATATAAGAAATTGTTTCTTTTGATTTTTCTTTAGAGATTATGTGAATTTTAGAATCTTTTTCTATATCGGCTAAATCACTTTCTAAAGCTTTTATAGTTAGAACAAACTCGCTATTAGAATCTGCTCTTTTTAAAATATTTTCTTTTGAATCATCTAAAACTACATTACCTTGATTAACTATAATTATTCTGTTGCACATTGCTTCTACCTCTTGAAGTACGTGTGTGCTAATTATTACAGTTCTTTCTTGCCCTAAATCTTTTATTAAGTTTCTAATTTCGTTTCTTTGATTTGGGTCTAAACCCTCGGTAGGCTCATCTAATATTAATATTTTTGGATCGTGGATTAATGCAATTGCTAACCCAACTCTTTGTTTGTAACCTTTAGATAATTCATTTATTGTTTTTTTTAAAACACCGTCTATAGCGGTTGCTTTTATTACAAAATCCATTCTATCTTTCAAATTGGTTACACCGTTTAATACAGCTGCATATCTTAATGCTTCGTTAACCTTCATTTCTTTATATAATGGGTTATTTTCTGGCATATAGCCTATGATTCTTTTTAAGTCTACATCAGATGTTTGAAAATCTTTTCCATCTATCGTTACTGTTCCATAATCTGGTATTAAATAGCCCGACATTATTTTCATTGTTGTAGATTTACCAGCACCGTTTGGACCCAACAAACCTATAATTTCACCTTTATCTATTTTTAAGCTTAGTTTGTTTACAGCTGTATATTCGCCATACTTTTTAATTACATCTGTTAGTTGAATCATATTGTTTTTTTTAAAATATTTAATTATAAAATTTAAATCTTACAAACTTCTTACAATTTCAAAATTTTTACTTGAGAATTTTGAAATTAGCCCACAAATTGAAATTTCTTAATGACAAAATTTCAATTTGGCTCACAATTTTAAAAATGCTTCTTATCATCTTTAAATTTAGACAACGGTTTAGAATAAATAAATTTTTAACTTAAGGTTCTATCTGCTTATTTTCACTAAGTTCGGATAACGCTACATTATTAATAACTGCCAATATTCTCAAACCTTCTTCACTACTATTATTAATCATTAAAATACCAATCTCGCTTAAAAAAATTATTAAGTCTTCAATGTTTATATCTAACCCTCTTCTTTGCAAGAAAGGCATTTTGCTAATTTCTTCGATAGTCGAATAACCACTTTCTATGCATTTAGCCAAAAGATTTAATAGGATTTTTACATCTTCTGGATACAGCATAAATTCTTGAGCAACTATATCTGTTAACTCGCTTGGGAATTTTATGCGATTAATTGGCAAGTAATCAACACTTCTTTTATTTTGCAAACTTACACCTCCATCTTGATACCTTACTCCTTCTAAACCGTATCTTTGACTGTTTAATCTCCAATGTCTAGAAATTTGCATCCCCCCTGGGCCGTATGATCTATCCATATTAATTAAACTAACTTTAATTTAATTGCTAATTCTTTTGTTTCTTCAAGTAGACTTCTAACCTCTTGCATACCTTTTTGCCAAAACTCTTTTTGAGCAATATCTATTCCTAAATCTAAAAATATATCTCTTGGTGATTTTGACTCTCCAGCTTCAAAGAATTTAACCACATTGTTTATAAACTTAGGGTCTTTTTTTACACTATTTTGCAAACTTTTGGAAATTAACAAACCACTAGCATAAGAATAAACATAAAAGAAATATCTTAAATGAGACCAGTAAACCCACCAGTTTTCACTGCCGGTGTTTTGTTCTACATAATCTCCCATATAATCTTTCATGTGTTTTAAGAATATTTGACCAATAACCTCTTTTGATAAGTAACCCACTTTTTTAAACTCTGTATGTAACTCCATTTCTAAGTTATAACAAGCAATTTGCCTTATTATAGTTGATACATCATCGTTTAATTTCATCATATTTATAGCAAATCTAAGTTTGTCATCGGCTTCTTTAGCTAATTCTTGCAAAACAAAATCTTCCATAAAAGTACTTGCAACTTCTGCAGTTGCCATTGAAGCACCGTAATTCAAAGCGTTTTGCTTTTTACTAAAATATTCACAATGAATTCCATGACCTAATTCGTGAGCAAATGTAAGTACATCATTTAACCTGTTTGTATGGTTAAGCATAATGTAGGGTTGTGACTTTTTGAAAGCAAAGCTACAAAAAGCACCATTGTCTTTACCTTTTTTAGGATATACATCTACTCTACCTTTTAAAAATTCATCAACTAACTTTTCAAATTCAGGATTTAAATCTTTAAACACTTTTTTTATTATTACTACGCTCTCTTCGAATGTATATTTTTTATCTATATCTCCAACAGGAACATTTCTTTCATGATAGGCTAACTTTTCTTGACCCAATAATTTAGCTTTTAATTTATAAAACTCTTTAGCAATATCGTTATTTGCAGTAACTACATCTCTTAGCGCATCTACAACTTCTGGTTCAATATCATCTCCCACCAATCTGCTTTCATCCGGCCTACTCATTTTTCTTAATGAATCATCGATCTTTTTATTTTCAATTATAGAATTCAGCTCGGCCTCGGCAATATCCACCACACTTTCAAAAATGCCGTTCAGCGCCTCGGCCGCCCTATCTCTGATTTTTTTATCTTTATTATCAATTAAACCCATAATATCGCTAAAAGACTTAGTAGCTAAGTTCCCATCTTCATCTAAAACCTCTCTTTCAGCTTTAGAAATTTGTTCCGAAACAAGCCTTGTCCAGTTAGAATATGCAACTTTACCTTTTAAGGTCATAATTTTCTCTTCTGGTTCAGACAAAAGATATTTAGCTTCTTTAAATGCAGAATCTAGCCAGTGGTGGTATTGGGCTAGATTTTTATCTTTTAAAAATTTCTTTTGGGTTGATTGTGGGATTTTTGCAATTCTTAATCCAAAAAACTGGATCTCATTTGCCATTCTAATAGTAACATCGTGAACTTTATTTTCTTTAGCTTTTAGTTTTGTATTAAGTTGGTCAATTGAGGTTGCAAGATGATAGTAATAGCTTACCTTAGATAAACCTTTCCAATCTTGTTCTAGTTCTTCGTATTCATCTAAGGCGATCTTTAACACTTTAGGGTCTTTTAAGTAATCATCTCTATAGCCCTTTGATAGTTTAGGATTCCACTTATTTACAAATTCCATAACCAAGGTTTCGTATTCTTGAAGCTCTTTCTCAAAATCTTTATCTGTTGCCGCCGGATTGTAAATCTTTGATAAATCCCATGTGGTTTGCATATTGATAGTAATCAAAAATATTTTTATAAGGCTCTAAAATTTTATTATATCACCGTATAGTGAATTTTGAGTGAAAAGTGAGGTAGAATTTGAAGATACAACCAGCGACACTACTGTTACTTAGCCAAAACTTGTTCAGCTCTAAATTTAGTTATCTTTTTTACTAAATCAAAAGGTATTGGCTCTGTTAGCTGAAATTGTGCTGTACCTTTAGAAGTTTGGTACATTTTTAAATCTTGGGCAAAGGCTTCTAGTCCATTTGGGGTTGGGTAAAATCCAATATGACTTTTATATGCTGCAAAGTGAACTAAATTTTTACCTTTTAGTTTAAATGTAGGCATTCCGTAAGATATGGCCTCAGCTAAGTTTGGTACCGATTCGTGAATTACTTTTCTCATTTTTTCTAATTTTTCTTGTACATCTTTTGGAAATTGAGCAATGTATTCATCTATTGTTTTGAAAGATTGCATAGTTTTAATTTAATAGTAATTATATAGAATAGCAAAGTTAAATTTTAAAAGATAATCCATTTATTTGCATTTCTACTTTTAATATTCCCAAAGCTTTTGGGCCCATTCCATGCAAATCCATAATCTCTTTTTCTGTAAACTTAGTTAGCTGTTCTAAATTATAAATTCCTATTGAATTTAGTGCCCTTGTTGCCGGTGCGCCAATTTTTGGTAAAGGTATATTTTTCATATTTCAGTTTCAGTTGATGGTAATAAATTTAAAGCTTTCCATACCAAATCCTTATTTGCGCCTAATCTTTCTGATTCTAGTATTAAAGATCTTGTTTGATTAACAAGTTCTCGAGGTGCTTCTTTACCGAGTTTACTAAGTTGTCTTGCAATAAATTCAATTTCAACAAAGTCAAACCATGATCTTGAGGCTTTTAAATTGGGGATAATACCCTGTATAGTTTTTAGTATTACTATTTTCATTCTTTCTACCATTTGTCTTTGCTCTTCGTTTGCAGGATTGTAGTACATTTGGCTTATATAAAGAGTCCAACCAGATCTCATATTATTATGTGGTACAAGCACTTGAAGAGCTACAGCTTTGAAGTCGCCAACTTCTAATAATCTTTCTGCTTCATCTAGTAGATATTGGAAATATCTTTCAGTTACACCTAATATTTCTGTCATCTTAATGTTCTAAGAAGTATTGATTATTATAAAGCCTATTTTTTTGATGTACCAGTGAATTTTAAGATTCATCAGGTTCGTGGAATTCGATAATACTCCATAATAAATCACTAATTTTTGCTTCACAACTCCAATTTGTTTTACTAACTAGAAGTCTGTAACCTACAATTAAAGCATCACTTTCGGGACTATCATATTCGTATGTACTATAGGGACCTCCGGATTCTGCAAATTCATTAATCAAGTTATAAACTTTATTGATTAAATTAAACAAAAACAAGTTATCTTGTGGCGTTATCTCCTCTTTGTTATGAACTCGCATTACTAATTCTAGTAGTTCTTCATCTATTCTTTGAACTATAATGCTCTTTATTTGGGCAAATTTTTCTATACCCAAATCTCTTTTTAATCTAAATTCTATTAAGTCGCATTCAGTTTGCATCTCTTTTTTTAGTTTGAGGTCCCATTCTTTGGTTGGTAAATTACCACTTTCTCTGAAAATTTGATCATATTGTTTTATTTGCTCTATTAGTTCTGCTGAGCATTCGCCAAAAAAGCTATCCAAATTCATAGTTATTATTTAATAAATATGACTAACTATAACTTGGGAGTTTAAAGGCATCTAGTAAAGTTGAGTTTAGTGGTTATGCTTAAAAATAGAAAGGGATTGGCAGAAACATTTACCAAGCAAGAGCGTCTAATGCTTGAAATTTTTGAATACTACCTAAAATATGAAACTCTGACTGCAAATCTTGCGATAATATATCATCTGGATCGTCAGGTGAGCTTCCTTGATCCATCATAATATCGTAATATCTCTTTGACTCCTCTTTGGTTAATCTATAGTTATCAGTGTCCATTTCAGCGTGGGTTGCTATTAAGTACAATCTTCTATATTTTAAAAAATTAGCATTATTCATTTCTTTAGACGCTTTATCTTTAGACCATGGGTTTATCTCGATTGGGCAATAAGATAGATATGCATTAATACCTCCCATTTCAGTAAACTCTTTCATTTCTTCAGGTGTTAAAGAAGCATTTGAATAATCATACCTATACTTTGGGTTAGGCTGTGGTTTGGGAGGTAATCTTGTCCAATCTTGGTTTATATTTATAGCAATATTCTACACTATTAGCATCTTTTGATAAATATACATTCCCCAATTTTTATAATAGTATTCGGGAATATGTCCAACTTGTTTAAAACCGTTCTTCTCGTAGAAATTTCTTGTTCTTATATAAAAATCAATATCTCCTGTTTCTATTAATATGTACCTTGCATTGATTGATTTTGCGAATTTTTCAACTTCAGATAGCATATTGCTTCCTATACCTTTTCCTCTATAGTCTTTATGAACTGCGAACCAATCAGAATAATATCCTCCATCCGCAAATTCGTGTCGTCTTAAGTCTATATATCCAATAACTTTTTCATTTTCTAGCATTATCCACCCATAGTAATCTAAGTTTCCTAGTGCTTTAAATGGTGTTTCTACTAAATGTCTTACCTCTTCTTCGTTCCAATCTTTCGAGTCTTCAAAAGCATTGTAGGTAGATAAAAAGTCCGAAGCTTTTTGTGCAAGGTCTTGTGTTGTTATTTGGATTAGTTCCATTCAATTATTATAGCGGAGTGGGAATATTATTTCGAGAATATGGAAACAATTATAATAATAATCTACTCATTAGTTACCTATACCCTTAGAAGAACTTATTAAACCAAATTAATTTCATTATGCGAGGTTATCCTTCTGTAGCATCGCCAAGTGGAATGGTTCCTACTATCTTACCTACAATATTATTGTAATGACTAAGAAAGTTTTCTCCAAGTCCTGGTACCAATTCATTTAATGATTGAGCTAATTGGATCTCACTCATAAACTCGTTATACGCTGATAGTATAAGTAAATAAGCCCTCACAATTGATTTAATCTTTTCTGGATTCTTAGTAAATTTTTTTAATTCTTGAGATGCAGTGAATGCAGCTATTAACTTGTCATATACTTCCAATATCTCATCTTTCACCTCGTAAGCTAACTTCTCGTCTAGGTTATAAGCTGATTGTAGTAATCTAGGTAATTTATGTTGCATTGTAGTTAATAAAGAGGCTATTTCAATCATCTTTATGCCCGATTCCCTATTTTCTAATAACGACTTAATTCTTTGTATTGTTTGTTCATCTGCTCCTAAACAAGCTAAAAATGCCTGTGCTGTTGGTATCAACCTTAGTCTATAATAATCATACCTTTCACTGCATGATTTTTTTCTCTCTTCGGTAGATTCTAACCTAGTACGTATTGCAAGGGTAAAATTTTGACTATCCATAAATATATTTCAAATTTATTAGCCGATGATAACATGTACTCTACTAGTGGGGCAAATAACTAGATTAGTTCAAGATATAAAGAGTATGGACTTGGATGTTTAATTAAGATGTGGGAATTAAATGAAATTGATCTTAGTAGAAAAGCGGGTTAGTGTACGAAGTTCGAACCAACTATTTCAAAATATAGTTTTCTATTGCATCTGCCACACCATCTTCATCTATACTTTTTACTATTAAGTCTGAGGCATCTTTAAGTTTTTGATCACCATTTCCCATACAAATCTTCAATCCAGATCTTCTGAACATAGGCAAGTCATTTGGCATATCTCCAATACATACGGTTTCTTCAATTGTTACCCCCAATTTATTTTGAACATACTCCAAAGACTTCTCCTTAGATGCATCTTTATGTGTAATCATTAATTGTCTCCCCTCAGGATTTCCCCACTGAGTTCCTATTGCCATATGATATTTATCTTTGAACTCATTAAAATAAGAAATTACTTCGTCACTTTTAGAAGGATCGTCAAAATAAAAGGTCACAGTAGTAATATGATTATTGTCTCCTATATTGTCCAGGCTATATCTCCAGTTTCCATCTACACAAATACTAAAATTACTTATAAGTGAACCCTGAAGATTAAACATTCTTTTTGCATCTATTAGATCAACTGAGCGTACAAATTCAATATTTAACCCAGGACTTAGAACCGAAGACCCACTCTCAATTACATTATACGAATTCTCTAAATTTAATAAAGGTATTATCTGATCTAGATCCTCAAGTGATCTACCAGTGCAAAGAATAGTAGTTATTTTACCTGTTAGTGATTTTATTGCTTCAATAACTCTAGGTGAAATCACTTGAGAAGTGTCTTTTACTAGGGTTCCATCTACATCAAGAACCAACAATTTATACTTATTCATTTTAATACTACTAAATATTGTGAAAATTTTACTACATTTTTAGAATCTGATCGAGCAGACTGTTAGTAGTATAAACTAAATGATTGCCAGAATTGAAGAAATAAAGAAAAAGCGGGTAGGGGGAATCGAACCCCCCTCTACAGTTTGGAAAACTGTCATAATAACCGATATACTATACCCGCGTTTTTTAAATGTTCTGCTAACGGTTATTTTTTCTATCAGAAATTGACTTAATCTTATCGTAGCTAAAGCTACTTTAAAATAATAACCGATATACTATACCCGCACTTTTTAAATGTTCTAGCTTCGGTTATTGCGAGCAAGGTAATTGCCTTGTTCTAAGTGCTTAAAAGCACACTCTAAATAACCGATATACTATACCCGCATATTATTGAGGTATGGTAATTATAGTTTAACCAAAACAATTTTGCAATAAATCTCCCTTTACAAAAAATAGAATACTCATGCTAATATTCTTAAATGCAAAATGCTTTATCGGGAATATTAAAAGAACTACAAATAGAACTTGTACTATTTGATGTAGATGATACACTTGTAGAAACATACAACCACTTTGACACTGCTAGAACCAACATAAAACGCCAACTGGCACAAGCTTGCAAAACAAGCTTTGAAGAGATATCTCAACTTTATGACCAACTAAACCAACAAGCAAGAGAACTTTACCACGTAGACCCTATTAAAGTTTGGAAACACATATTCAACGGTATAAAAGAAATTTATCCTGGCTCTGACTGGTTTTTAATAGATGAATACTTAAAAGAATACACAAAAATATTATACGAACTACCTATACCCTTAAAACCTGGTGTAATTGAAATACTTACTGCAATCAAAGAAGCTGGTATATCAATGGGAATAGTAACTAACGCCGATTCAGAGTGGACAATTAGAAAGCTTAAAAATGTAGGTATTTTAGAATATTTCGACCCTTCAAGAATTGAGATAATTCCACCTGAACAAAAAAAAGATTTAACACATTGGCAACAAGCAATGCACAAAGTTAACCCAGCCCAAGTGTTGGCATTAGGCGATAACTTTCCTGTAGACATTAAACCATGTATTGAACTTGGTGCTTATACTATACTTATCAATGACCCTAACCATTTACCAGCATCGTTTTCAGATGGCTATGCAGAATTAGCAAGTAAGACTATAAGAATTTCTAGTTATAACGAAATTGTTAAAGCACTTCAATATTACAAAGAAATTAGTATAAATGATTTATCACTTGGTTTAAAATAAGTCATGGCATACAACAACTTAACCCCACAAGAAAAACGAGTAATAGAAAACAAAGGCACAGAAGCACCATTCACGGGTGAATATGATAACTTTTTTGAAGATGGAACCTTTATTTGCAGAAGATGTAATAATCCTCTATTCACTTCACAAGCCAAATTTGAAGCAAACTGTGGCTGGCCGGCATTTGATAGTAGTTTCCCAAACTCATTAAAAAGAATAAAAGATACTTCTCTTGGAATGGAAAGAATAGAGATTGAGTGTGCAAATTGTGGTGCACATTTGGGCCACGAATTTATAGGCGAAGGTTTTACAAACACCAATACACGCGAATGTGTAAACTCAGTATCAATAAAATTTATCCCTAAATCACAAGATCTACCTCCAATACTAAACAACAATTAATCTCTTACATTCAAAAAGAAAATTCTATAGAATAAATAGTATAAATTTTTATTTGATAGTAATGGAACCAACTATTCCACAGCAAAAACCAGTAAGCAACAAACCCTTATTTATTGGATTAACTTTATTAATTGCAGCCGTAGTAATAGTTATTATTGCGTTAGTAATAGTTCTTGCAAATAAACCCGTGAATCAAACAAAATCAACAAATACAATAAATCAGGTGAATACTAACCAAAACAATCAGACAGAAAACCAAACTCCTCAAGAAACAGAGACCAATCCAATCATGTGGAATAATGATGGACGTAGCTGGACAACAATGGGAACAGTACCCGCTTGTGAATTTCCATTAGAATTTAACTCACCTGTAGATTTAACACAGGCAACGAATATTTTATACCCGGGGCAAACAAGAGGTGGAGACTTTAAGCCACATGGAGGCTTTAGATTTGATAATAACCCAAATAATAACATTGAGGTAAAGTTACCCTTAGATGCTCAAATCTTTCAAGGGAGCAGATATATAGAATCTGGTGAACTTCAAATTATTTTAGACTTTATAGCACCTTGCGGAATCATGTTTCGGTTTGACCATATTAAAGAAGTTTCTGCCGAGTTACAAGAATTTATAGATACTTTACCCGAAGCAAAAGCAGATGATACAAGAACAACAATATTTCAAAATCAAAAGATGTTTAAAGCAGGTACAATAATTGCAACAAAAGTAGGATTTTCTAATCCTAAAAATGTTAGTGTAGACTTTGGAGTATATGATTTAAGAGCAACTAATAATGCTGTAAATGATCAAGCATTTGTGTCTATGCATTCAAATAAATCAAGCATGGCTTTTTATGGATTGTGCTGGTTAAACAACCTAACAGCCCAAGACAAAGCAATTGCTTACTCCCTGCCTGGAAGTGGTACAGAAGGCAAAACAAGCGATTACTGCAAATAAATAGTTTTACCAAAGGGCCACAAATTCTTTGTGGCCCTGTTTTTAGAATTTACCTTGTTATAAAAGGTATACAACTATAATAATTAGTACTACACTCACTAGCACAGATACTAATACTCTGCTAAAATGGGTGTTTGTGCATTTTATTAAATCTATTAAACTCATGAAATCTATCCTTAAAAAACGAACAGTAGTTGGTATTGTTATTACCTTAGCCTTGTCTTTAAGTGCAAACTTGTTAGCACTTGCTTTACCAAGAGTAGCATCTGAAAATCTAAATAAAATCTTTTTAGGCAGTTTAGATTTATGGGAATTTCAAAGAATTTACTTAGGTTATGTTGCCTTAATATTACTAGCAACAATTGGCCAAATAATAATATCCAACCTCGCTACAGAAGATTTAGCAGCAACCATACGATCCAAACTTATTCAAAAAATATCACAACTATCATATTCAACAGTAAACCAAATCACATCTTCTAAATTACTAACTATTATTACTAGTGATGTAGATGCTGTTAAAAACTTATTCAACCAAGGTATTGTTCAAATATTCTCTTCAATTGTGTTATTAATAGGTGCATCAATCGCAATGTTAGCTATCAACTCGCAATTAGGATTAATTGTAGTAGCAACAATCCCTGCTCTATTTATTACATTTGGATTCATTTTTAGTTCTATCAGCAAATCATTTAAAAAAGCACAAGAAAACTTAGATAAACTTAATAGAGTTATCAACGAAAGCATTGTAGGTGCAGCATTAACAAAAGTTTTAAATTCAGGTTACGTAGAAATGATTAAATTTCACGAAGTTAACGAAGTAACAAGACAAACAAATTTAAAAATAGTTTACGGATTTGCAAGTTTAATACCGGTAATATCTATACTTGCAAACTTAGCAACTTTAGCAGTTGTTTATTTTGGAGGTAGCGGGGTTATAGACTTTATAAACTCACAGGGAGGGAGTGGATTATCGCCTGGTGACTACTCTGCTTTCTTTAGTTATATTGGAACATTTTTAGGTCCAATCTTTATTTTAGGATTTGTTGCAAGCACAATTGCCAGGTCTTTTACATCAGTTAAAAGAATCCAAGAAACTCTAGCTGCACAAGATGCAGCAACAAGAGGTAATGTAAAAAAAGAGATTAAAGGTGCAATAAAATTTGATAAAGTTTCTTTAGAGATAGCAAACAAAAACATACTTAAAGAGATTAGTTTTGAAATAAAACCTGGTACAAAAAACGCAATTGTTGGGCCAACAGCAGCTGGTAAAACACAAATCTTTAATCTAATAGCAGGTCTTCAAGAACCAACGGCTGGTTCAATTGAAGTTGATGGTACTAATATTAAAGAGATTGATATTAATGACTTTTATTCTCAAGTTGCACTTGTGTTTCAAGACAGTGTTATTTTTAACACTACAGTAAAAGAGAATATCTTATTTAATGCAGAAACAAATCAAGCAGACTTAGATAAAGCTATTGCTACTGCAGAACTTTCAGATTTTATTGCTGCTCAAGATAAAGGTGTAGATACGCTAATTACAGAAAGAGGTTCTTCGTTATCGGGAGGTCAAAAACAACGATTAACTTTGGCCAGAGCTTTGTCTATAAATCCAAAAATCTTATTGTTAGATGACTTTACAGCAAGGGTAGATATTAAAACAGAAAAAAACATTATTAATAATCTGGAGAAGAATTACCCAGAGCTTACTCTACTTTCTATCACTCAAAAAATAGAATCTGTAAAAGATTACGATCAAATTCTTTTAATTATGGAAGGTGAGCTTATTGCAAAAGGAACGCATAAAGAGCTATTAAAAAACAGCTTTGAATACCAACAAATATTTAATTCTCAACAAACAACAGAATGAACTACAAACTATCAGAATCTGAAGGTAAAAAAAATACCACCTTTTTAACAGTATTGACCGAGGTTAATAAATTTATAGGTGGTTATGGCAAAAAGGTAATCTTACTTGCATTACTTGCAATGGTACTTATATTAATAAATTCTGTAATTAACATTGTTGCTCCAGATCTTATTGGTACAGCATCTCAAAATGCTATTACTAATAGAGACAAAGATGCGCTTTTACAAGCTGTTGTAGGGTTAATAGTCTTATATGCAGGTGCATCTGTAGCCAACTATTTTCAGATTTTAATTATGGGTTGGATTGGTCAAAATATTCTTTCAAGATTAAGAGAAAAAATTTTTGATAAGATTCAACACTTACCAATAGCATTTTTTAACGAAAACAAATCTGGTGATTTAATTTCAAGAATTAATAACGATACAGATAAATTAAACCAAGCACTTTCCGAAACATTATTAAGATTTGTGGGTAACATTTTTGTAATTGTAGGTATTGCAATTGCAATGATTTTAAAGAACCCAATACTTGGCTCTTTTGCTTTAGTTATTGCACTTGTTTTACTAGTTTTAACAAGTCTTTCATCTGGAATTTTAAGAACAATTAACAAGAATGCTCTTACTGCAACTGGAGGCTTGTCTGGTGAAGTTCAAGAAAGCCTTACTAACTTTAAAGTTATTGTTGCATTTAACCGAAGAGACTATTTTAAAAATGCATTCAATAATGTAAATCAAAATAGCAAAAAGAATAATATGATTTCTGGTATTGCGAATAATATACTTACTCCACTTTACGATTTTGGTGGTAATCTAGCTTTATTTGTTGTTTATTTTATTGGAATTAACTTAATTACTGCAGGTGTATTTTCATTTTTAGGTGTAGATTTTAAAAGTTCTTTAGAGTTTGGAACCTTAATTAGTTATGTTTTATATGTAGATAGATTCTATTCTCCATTAAGAATTATGGCTTCTTTATTTGCATCCATCCAAACATCTTTGGCAGCATGGTCAAGAATTTCAGAACTACTTTCATTGCAAAGTAATTTAGGTGTGGTTGAAGATTTAACAAAAGATAAGGGTAACGAATTTGTTGAATTTAAAGATGTAAGTTTTGGTTATAACCCTGAAAAGATGATTCTAAAACATGTAAATATAAGTATAGATAAAGGAAAAACATACGCCTTAGTTGGTCCAACTGGTGGAGGCAAAAGTACAACTGCGTCTTTAATGGCAAGACTTTATGATCCGTCAGAAGGTGAGATTCTTTTAAATGGTCTTAGTTTAAAAAGCTATAAAAAAGATGAACTAACCCAAAAAATCGGGTTTATTTTACAAGAGCCTTTCTTATTTACAGGTACTATCAAAGATAATGTGATTTATGGGAATAAAAAGTACGAAGGTTTTGATGAAGCTGCACTCGAAGAGGTTCTTAACCAAAAAGGTTTACAAAGATTGTTAGAAAGATTCCCTCAAGGTTTAAGTACAGAGGTTTCTAATTTTACAGATTCTGTTTCTTTGGGTCAAAAACAATTAATTGCATTCTTAAGAGTTATTTTAAGAGAACCAGAGCTTTTAATTTTAGATGAGGCAACTGCAAATATTGATACTGTTACAGAAAGTTTGTTACAAGAGATTATTGATAAATTGCCTGCATCTACTACAAAGATTATTATTGCCCATAGGTTAAATACAATTCAAAAAGCAGATTCTATCTTCTTTATTGCAAATGGTGAGGTTAGTAAACCTGTTAAATATGCCCAGGCTCTAGAGTTAATTAACGACACAAAAAAGCAAAGTTAATCTGACTTTCAGTAATTTTCTATTTGTAAAAATTATAAATAGTGGTGCTATAATTCGGCATTAAAAATTACTATTATGCAGTTAGCAAGTGATGTAATAACCCAGCTAGAGGTACATAGCTACTATGATTTAGCAGAAATAATACGAGGTAATTTTCAACTTGCTTCATCTTTAGTTGAATTACTTAATAAACCCTCAGAACTTCAGTACATTAAAGAGAATATAGACCCTCATAAAGTAAAATTCTTACTTAAAGCATTAGATGAAGCTGTAAGAGTCTATGCAAAAACGTTAGATGAGACCATGACTATTGCAGATCTACATTTTAAATTTATAAATTTTGCAGAAAGTTGTTTACAATTACTTGAATACGATATTAAGTCATTTAGACATACGTTAATACATATATCTTACTACACAACAAAGCTAGCTATACACCATTTACATAGAAATGATGAGGTTCAACTTGACATATGGTACAAAAAGACAAACGCTATACTCTATAAGGCATTGGAATTAAGTGCAATCAATGCAGATGCTCCAAACATTAACTTTGCAGATAGGTTACTAACGCTTAATCTAAGGGCGAGGTCTAACTATAGGATTTATAAAGCTTTGGAAAAAGTAAATAGAGAAACAGAAGGAGTTAATTTGCTAGATCTTATTATTGAAGACATATTAATTGCAGTCAAACTAATAAACGATAATCCCAAAAAATTTGAATCATTCCATAAAGATAGCTTTAAAACACCCGAAGAATCTAAATTTTTTATTTGGGGGGAATTAGTAAACCCAGTTGCAAATGAGATGGCTAAAAGTATAGAAGAAATACTCAAGTTCTTAGAAATAAATATTGATGAGCGTTCAGCAGATGCTGATTTAATATTAGCCAAGAGTGAAATGCTGTTAAAGTATTTAATACTATTTAGCAAGCTTATTAAGCTAATTGAGACGGTGTACTTACAAACCAATTATGATCAGTTTTATGCAACCTTTGGAACTTTATCGGCAAGAGTTAATAACCTCTTCTCTAGCATAATGAATCGATATCCTATTCAGATAAAAGATGTTATGTATACCGAAGATTTTAGAATCTTAATTATAAAGTTAAAAAATGATTTTCAAACTTTTTTTGATGCAGATCTATGCGATGAATTATGTACGACGAACGTTGCATCTCATCTTCTTGCATCTTCTGTTTTAAAAATACTAGAGCCTAGCGTGTTATAAGCTTGTTGGTATTGAGACTCTTATCTCCATGTTATTTTCTTGGTCTGAATCTTGGTTTGACGGTGTTGTATCTTCTGTTTGATTATTGTTTTGATTCTCTCTCTCTTGTTCTGTCATTGTATTGATTGCTTCATTGGCTGCTTGGTTAGATGCATTTAAATACAAAAACATTCCAATTAATAACAAAATAAAGGCAACTATTATTCCTGCTACTAAAAAGTTATTTGTTTCTTCTGAGTTTGAATTATATGTGCTTCTTGTCGTTCTAGTAGTAGTTGTGCTTGTTGTATCGTCCATTTTTATGGGCTAATATTTAATTTTTTTATTTTAGGATTATCTTTTTAAGTATTTACGTTTTTTTTGTAAATCTTTTATTAACAGGTAATCAATATTTCAAAATTTGTGCCATGGTACATTGTTGACTCTAAATTTCAAGTTTAGGATATGGGTATAAAACAAATTTAAGAAAATTTCAAATTGTCAGTACTTTGTAAGATTTGAAGTTTAAATTAGTTGTATTACTTTTTAAATAAAACTCATGATAAATAGAATTTTGGTAGTAGCTACAACAGTAATTGTCTGCACCTTATGTTTAACAAATGTAGTAAGTGCTGCTCCTACTTGGTTCTCTGATGGTATTGGTATTAAAAAACAAAATAGTGCTTCTTTTGAAACGCTTCAAAGCACTTATGATTCCACACAGTATTACCTTCATAATGGAGGTAATGGGGATAAACTTGAGTTTGCGGTTAGGGAAGGTACTTCTGGCCCTACACATTGGCAAGTTATGAATATTAATAAAAATGGAGATGTTCACTTAGGTTACGACCAAGATACTGTAAACTTTACCGTTAACGGGCCAAGCAAATTTAAAAGTGCTACCACCTCGGGTAGCCCTTGGGCTGTGACTGCGCTAAATAATAATATTGATGTTAGACTTGCATATAATGATGGGTATGGGATTTTTGTTAGATCTGATAACACTTCTGGTAGATATCTTCTTCAGTTAAATAATGGTAGTAATGCGGTATTTCAGGTCAACACGGATGGTAGAACTTATATTGATAATACTTTAAGCGCAAAACAGATTAAAGTGTCCGCTAATCCTTGGGCAGATTATGTTTTTGATGATGGATATAATTTAATGAGTTTGCCTGATTTGAATAATTACATTAATAAAAATGGTCATTTACCTAATATCCCAAGTGCCAGTGATATTAGTAGTGATGGTATTTCAGTTGGCGAAATGCAAAGACTTCAAATGGAGAAGATTGAGGAGTTAACGTTGCATTTGATTGAAAAAGATAACGAGATTAAAAGTTTAACTGATAAATATGAAAGTTTAAGATCTGAGAATACAGATTTAAAGTCTAGACTAGAAAAAATCGAAACTATGTTGAGGTAAATAATAAATCAAGAAGAAAACTTATTTATTTTATCTTTCTATTAATTTTTATTGTTTAAAAAATGAAAAAAATTATAGCCTTATTAATCATTGGAATTTCATTATTTCTACCTCTAAAAACAAATGCTGCATTTAATGACTTCCCTTGGAATTACAATGGGAATGCAATTTACTACAATAATGGAGCAGTAGGTTTTGGTACCAATGTCCCAGAAGCATCTTATCGAATCCAAACATTTGGTGGTAACGATGCTAGTCAAAAATATAATCATATTAGATTAGAACATAGCCCAGGAAGATATTGGAATATAAGAACTTTGCAATATGGTAGATCAGATTTAGGTTCGTATGCACTAGCTATAGAACAACCTGCCGGAAGTTATGCTGGATGTTCCGGATGTGGTGGGGACTTACTTTTCTCGCCTTGGAGAAATGTTGTAATTAAGTCTGCTAATACATCTGCAGAAGCTAGATTAAATGTTTATGGTACAGTTCAAGCAAAACAGGTTATTGTAACTACTAATGCTACATCTTGGCCAGATTATGTTTTTTCGGATGATTATAAATTAATGTCTTTAAAAGAGGTTCATGAGTTTATAAAAGTTAACGATCATTTGCCTAATATTCCTAGTGCCCAAGATATTGGTAAGAGCGGTTTAAATTTAGCAGAGATTAATAAGATGCAAATGGAAAAAATTGAAGAGTTAACTTTGCATTTGATTGAAAAAGACAGTCAAATTGAATCTTTAAATCAAAGAATTGAAAAGTTAGAAAAATTACTTGGTGTTTAGCTACAAAAACTCAAACTGTGGGCTAATTTCTAAATTATTAAGTACAAATTTTGAAATTGTAAGTTTTTTGTAAGATTTGAGGCGTACGATGATATTAATAAATTTTATATTAATCAAAATGAAAATAAAAAATAAACTGGCTAGTAAAGTTTTCTTTACAGCTTTCATTGTAATTTTAATTGCATCTTCTCTATTTGTTGGTGTAAATGGTGGAGAGCTGGTTAGCTACCCGGTGAGCTACCACTCCAACTCAGTTAATGATGAAAGTTACTCGATCGACCTACCTAATGAACTAACTAAAGCAGAATATAAGTTTAAGTTTTATGAGAAAGATACTTACACCCATTACAAATTGAAAAAAATTATTGATGGTATGCAAGATTTGGATATACAAATTATATCAATAGATGCAAGTAATAGTTCCGATGCTAAAAACTTATTAGAAAGATTCATATTAAGTACACATGGAGTAGCAGATATAAAGCAATTTAGACCAATAAAAATCCAAAACTATGATGGGTATCAGATCGTTTATAACTTGCATACTGATCAACGTGGGAGATATTACGATGTCTATACTGCATTTAAGAAAGGTAACTTAGGAGTTATATTTGAGATGAATTATATATCTATATTAGATGAAGATGACTTATTTGACACCAAAGATGATATTGCCCAGAAAATATATAAAAAGATACTTAATACATTCAAACTAAAAGATGTCAAACCCAAAAGTATGAAATTAAAAAATGATAGCGATTTCGACAAGGAGCTTCTAAAACTTCAATATCGATTAAATACTAATTTTAAATCAACTATTAAAAATGAAGAACTTTAAAATTTTGCTAATTTTAGCTATGTTTATAATTATCAGCCCTGTTATGGTGAAAGCCGAAAACTTTACTTGGCCCTCTACAGGATACCTGGGTGATTGGAGATATAAAAGTGATAATCGAATAGCAGGAGGTCACACAGGTGTTGATATATGGTCTACACCTAGCGGAGATTGGATAGATAATATCTCTGGTAAAAGTAGCGCAATTTATGCAGCATATACTGGAAAAGTAGTATGGGAAGGGAGTATTGGATTTGTAGTGTATCATTCAGATAGCCTTTATACTAACTATTGGCATATTAAAGATAGGAAAGTATCAACAAATAGCTTAGTTGATACGAATACACTGTTGGGATATCAAGATTATGATGTCAAGGTTCATTTGCATATTACTGTTTCTTCATCAGGAAGCGATGCAGGAAATGTTGATCCAAGCCCCTATTTTGGGTTGCAATTGAATGTAAACAATCCTAACGTGGAACCCGCTGGAAAATATGTAGCAAGAGCGTCATGTGGGAGTCCAAATGTTTTAATTCAAGGAAATATCATAACAGCCCCATATATATGTCAAGCGAGTAGTTCCATAGTGATCCAACCCGAAACTACAATTAATTCTTCAGGTAGTAATGAGGCCAAATTTTTTATACAATAAATTTATGAAAAAACTATATCCGAAATACATGTTTATTATATTAATCATTGTAACTTTAGTAATAATTATTATTTGGGCTATTTTCAATATATTTAGTAAACCTGAAAATAAGCAATTGGAACTTCAACAGATTAATAGCTATCCTATAAGTATACCTATTTCATATTCCCTAAACACCTCTCCTAGCTACGATAGTACTAGCAAGAAATTAATTGAGTATAGATTGAAACGACCTACTCTAGGATCTGCAGAAGATACATATATAACCTTGAACGCAGAAATACCCTTACTCAGTAACTATAAAATTGATGATGACTTGATAATAGTAGAAAACGATAATTCAGCTTTTATACTTAAAACTTCATTAGGCGAAGATGCTGGTCTCTTTGATAACAAAGTCAAATCAAGTGAACTTACAAATGGGGTTTTCATTGTTGAGGATGAAAATATGGATTTCGATTTACCTCAAGGCATCAAATCCACTTATTTATTTAAATATTACTACTCAAACGAAATGGAATTCTCAGGATGTTTTGGTATTAGTACTCACTGTGGAGTAAGAGAGCTTAAACTGGGAGATTATTATTTTAAAGCATACTGTCTTTCTAATAATACTAGTGTTGAAGAGTGTAACAATATTGTAACTAGCATAGTTAATTAATTATATGAAAATTTGCGCCACGGCACATTTTCTTTTGTCATAAAAATGTGGTAAAACACATACATCTAACTATTAAACTAGATGTATGAATACACTAGGTAATAAAATACGAGTTTTTAGAAAACTCAAAGGCTTCTCACAACTTGAACTTGAATTAGCAACAGGTACATCTACGGGCACTTTAAGTCGAATAGAAAATAGTGATATCAATCCTACAAAAGAAACGGTTATGAGAATAGCAGAAGTTCTAAATCTAACAATATTAGAATATGAATATCTAATAGGATCTACTGCAAAACCAGCTACAGAAGAAGAGATTAAAGAAGTCAGAGAATCTATAAAAGAAACATTCAACGATAAAATGTTTTTTGCATACATGATTGATGATAGGGATAGATTTATTGCATTATCTAAAGGGTTTAAGATTGCAGCATCAATTTCAGATGAGGATGAAAAGAATATTTTAATGCAGTACTTTCCCAAAGTCTTAATACAGGACAATCTTGGTATCAGAAAACATACTGACCCCGACTACTTTGATGAAATTGCTACCTATAGATTTTTAGAGGTTTATCAGGATATGTATTTTATGGAGGGAGATAGGTGTTACGAAGAGCTAATGGAGTATATAAATAGCAATGCCGAAGCAAGTAAATACTGGAATAAAGCAAAAGAACTATACAGCAAGCTTAGTTATAGATCGTTTGAGTTAAGAAAGCTTAAAGTTAATATGTATGGTTTTAAGTTTACACTAGAATATTCTGTTGAAAGATTAGTTAATCATCAAAGATTTAGAGTTATAGAATTTAGGCCAAATAACTATATTCTTAAATTTGTAAAAGATTTTTCTTCAAAGTTAATATCATGAACACCTTAGGTAACAAGTTAAGAGTTTTTAGAAAACTCAAAGGCTTTTCACAATTAGAACTTGAATTAGCAGTTGGGCTTTCTACAGGTACTATTAGCAGGATTGAAAATAATGACATCAATCCTACAAAAGAGACTCTTTTAAAAATATCTAAGGTTTTTGATTTAAATAAATTTGAGCAGGACTATTTAATTGGTATTAGTTCTGAACCACCAACTGATCTTGAGATAAAGAAAGCTGTCGAAACTGTTTACGATCATTTTAATAAAAAAATGACTTTTGCGTATTTAATGGATGATAGAAATAGAATTATCTACATGTCCGAAGGGTTCGCAAGAATTATTCAAACAGAAGGAGTAAAAAGAGATCGGTATTTAATGTCGTACTTTACAGAACTAATTATAAATCCAGATTTAGGTATAAGACAGTTTTTAGACGACAAAAATTTCGATTTAACAGCTAAGGATGTTTTTATGAATTCTTATGCCGAAATGTACTTTATGGAAGGTGATAAATGTTATACAGAGATGATGGAATTTATTAATAAGAATCCAGAAGCATATTATTATTGGAACTTAGCAGCTTCTTCTAAAGAATTAGTTTTTAGAACATTAAGTAATAGAACAATAAGTTTTAAACATAAAAATATCCCTCTTAAACTTACTTACTCAATAGAGCTACTTTGGAATAACCAAAGGTTCAGAGTTATAGAATACAAGCCTTCGAGTAAACTATTATTAATAGTCAGAAAAGTTATGAACATGTAAAAATCAAACCGTGTCAAAACAAATTGTCGTTTTTCTTTATTTTGCTCAGATTGTGTTATAATTCAATAGTTATACATCAATTAGTTGTCAGACTTAATGGTTGCGGACACAGAAACAAGTGTGATAGATAATGTAAAAACAGCCTTTCTGGATAATATTATCCACCTAACTACTTCCATTAAAAAAATGCTAGGTAATGGATTCCCCTTAGTTCAAATGAATATCGATTTCATGGGTGACTATATCAAAGGTGTTTGGGCAGCCAGCAACGAAGTTAACTTTATAATAAATGTTCAAAAATATGACCTTTCCCAAGATTTATCATACTTAGAATTCATTTACTATCGAAATTTACTTATAAAAACATACATTTTAGAACAAATTAAATCGATTGCAAATGAATTAGGAGAGGAAATAATCATTGAAAACATTCAAGAAAAAATACAAACCTACTGGCAAGAGTTAATAGATGCTTTAAGTCAGCACAATTGGATAAAGGTATATGTAGTTATTGACAAGCTTAGCAATGGATTTGTTAAGCTTAAGATTGAGCTTGTAAAACTGCTTTTATCAGATATTGAACATAATGAAATTATAGTAAACAATATTCTTAATGATATCAATATAGAGCCTATAATTGAGAATAAGGACAAGCCCTCAGAAAAGTCCAGATTGTATATAGCTAAAGAATTTTACGAAAAAAGAAAAGAGGGGGTTATAATTGCTCAAAATGTAACTTCAATTAATGATGGGTTGGATGCATTTGTTGTTTATTGTTCAGGTAATGTAACTATTGCTGTTGCGAATTTATTAGCAATTTGCCAGGGCGATATTGATTGCGCTATAGAGACATTAACCCAAAGGTTTGGCTACAATACCCCACTTCTTAATTGCCTGATAGCTATAGTTAAATATATAGAGTTATTAGGCAATAATTATGTTAATCATGATTATACAAATTCAAGAGTTGGCGAAGTATCAAAATTAGATACAGATCAACAAAAAAAGTTAAAAACGATAGAAGGAGTCATTTTATCCACTGAGTTTTTTGCCAGAGACATGGTATCAATGACAACCCAAGGTAATATATATATGCAAAACAGCTCATCTAACCTCCTTGCAGGGGGTATAAGATATTCAATTGACGAAGATTTAACATTAAGTAGGAAAACTGTTCCCGTCTCTAGAATTAGGGACTCTGGAATAGATATGCGAAGAGGAAAATCAGAATATATTTCACTAATGAATCTAATCGCATTACCATTTGAGCAACTGACAGAAGTTGATATAAAAAATCTATCTGAATATTGGGGTTTAAACATAACTGTAAAAAATGAATCAAATACACCAACTATGACTTTAGATCCAAAAGGATATAAAAAGGCAAAAGAATTTATTTCAAGGACACTAATATCTGACAACTCTATTCCGGGGATGCTAAATTCTGTAGCACCAATATTAAAAGTTGAAAGACTAGGCTCCTTCAATCATGTCATATATGACCCAAGGATGATATGGGCAAATGAAATACTAACAGATACTTACCCTGAAGGAGAGCTCGGCAGATTAATTAAACTAGAACCAAAGGAAGAAAGGCAGAAGATATTCCCTCGCCTAGATGACTGGGGAGATGGAATACAATTTGAAATAACAAAAGTAATGCAACAAATTAATTATCAAGCAATACAACATAGCAATGTACCAGCCAGTTCTGTTTTTATTCAACCTAATCCTAGCTTAGTATGGTACTCGCATATGGGACTTAGGAGTGCCATGCCTGATAATGAGGAAGTGGTACATTTCACAGCTTTAGTACCTCCACAACAGCAAAATAAGCTGACTGTAGGTATGGGTGGATATTTTTCTACTACTGTAGGGAAAATTATATGTGTTCGTCTAGATTGGCTAGTTGAGCAAAGCATGGATAAATTAGATTTAAGACTAGGATCTATGAAGGATCTTGCATTTAAAGTTATGCGAATTAATCCAGATATAAAAACTTTAAACGATGCTATTAGATCTATATGGGAAATGCCGGCTATTGAGCTTCAATCATTACTATATAAAAATAACGAAAGTTAACTTTGATTAAGGAAATTATAGAATATACTTCCTTAAATTCAATATTTCTTGTAGAATTCTATTACAATCTTTTAGTACTAAATCATGTTACTCGAGATAGCATTGTATTTAATTATTGCGCTTTTTCTCAGTTTTATATTTATATCCGCAAGGCACTTTCTAGTAAATAAACGTTTAAGCGGGCTTTTCTTCACTTTTCTAATAATTACAAGTATTGTTTGGGTAATAAGTCTTTACAGCTTCACTTCCACGAGTAACATATCTACTGCCTATATATCCTCTAGATTTATTTGGGTTGCAGCACCATTACTTATTGGAAATCTGTACTGTTTCACTTATGCTTTCAGGCATGAAGATATAAGAAAACACCAACAAATAAAGTTATGGCTTATTGGAGTTAATCTTGTATGTGGCTTAATTCTTAGCTTGATTAGTATAGGTACTAATCTAGTGGTAGAAAATATTGACGTTACAATAAGAAAAATATTTTATGGTCCAGGTTATATACTAGTAATTCTTTATATAATAATCAATACCTTGCTTATCCTAAAAAACATCTCTGGACATAGAAAAGAAGCTTCTTCAAAATCAAAAAATTCAATTAATATAATTTATTTAGGTATAATACTAACAATCTTCTCGGCACTTTTTACAAATGTTGTAATTCCTTTGGTTGTAGGCAATTCGAAGTATTCATATCTGGGTATTTATACTAGCATACCGATCAATGTAGCTATAACATATGGGATTTTAGGGTATAGATTGTTTGAAGCACGTATCGTAATAGGAAGACTAGCTTATTTTTCATTACTAACAGCTATAATCATTGTTGCATTCTACTTTTCATATTATATTGATATTCTCCTATGGGGTAATGCAACAAGCATAAACGCACTTTTAACTGGGATACCGGTTGCCTTTGGATTCTTAACTTTCTATGACTGGTTTAAGAAAAACCTACAAAAAAATGTAACAACCCGTATTATCAATCCAGGCTATGACCCTACAGAAGAAATAGCAGAATACAATATAACAATAAGTACCAAGCTAGACTCAGATGAAATAGCCTCTAGATTAGAGTATATCTTGAATAAGACTATAAGACCTAACTTTACAGTAATCTACTACAAATCTAATTATAATGAGAAATTACAAGAAATTCTAAATACCAAAGCAATAGATCTAAAGAACATACCAATCGAAGAAATTATAGATTTTTGGAGAAAAACTTTTTTTAAAATCATAGACCTAGACCAGCTAAATATTGAGATACCAAATTACTTCAAAACAGAATCAGAATTTATTATTGGATTAATGAGCATTATGGAATTACATTCAATAAAGCTTATAATTCCAATACTAGACCCCCATGAACTGATTGGGGTCCTAGTTATAGGAGAGAGATCGTCTCGTTATCCTTATAACAGTACTCAATTAGACTTTATTAGCAGCATAACACAAATAACTGGAGTTGCCTTTGCTCGGTCAAAATTATATGAGCAAGTTCAAGAATTTAATCAGAAACTTAAAACTGAAGTCGAGCTAGCCACCAAGCAGCTTCAAGAAAAGAACACCCAGCTTCAAGAGCAACTTCGTCGGGAAAAGGATATGATGGATATTTTAGGTCATGAGCTTAGAACTCCTTTAAGCATAGCAAGAAACGCTATCTTAATGATGCAAGCATCTATGGCAAAAATCCATGAGACAGAAACACAAACACAACTTACTCATCTGCTAGAAAAAGCTACAGAAAACATAAGACGAGAAGTAAAAATATTGGAAACAGTGCTCTCTTCTACCAGAATAGAAAACAACAGACTACAAATAATATTTGAAAAAGTTGACATAAAAGATGCAATAAACGATGCAATCGATGGAAATGACTCAGAAGCAGAAAAAAAAGGTCTAAAACTCTACGCTGAAGTTCCAGCAGAAGAGCTATTTGTAACAGGAGGAAGAGATCAAGTACAAGAAATAATAGATAACCTAGTAAGTAATGCTATAAAGTACACCCAAAAAGGAGAGATAAAAATAACTCTAACAAAAGACGATAACTTTGGAATAATAGCAATATCTGATACAGGAGAGGGAATCCCTGCAGAAGCAATACCAAACCTTGGTAAAAAGTTCTTTAGAGTAAACCCATATTTACAAGATAATGACGAAAAACTAAACATAATAAGACCGGGTGGCACAGGAATAGGATTATATGTAGTCTTCAATTTAATAAGAATGATGAAAGGAACAATAGATATAAAAAGTGAAGTTGGCCAAGGATCAACCTTTACAGTAAAACTACCCTTACACAAAGTAATAGAAACGGCAATAGCGCCACAAAACACTTAAAATAAATAAGTAAATTTGAGAACATAAATAACCGGATCTCTTTAAGATACAATAGATTAGAAGCATTTAATTTGCTATAATTCCAAAGCCCTATTTGGCAGACAGTAAATACTACAATCTAACCAAAGGTTTGTATTTACAGCTTGCCAAGGCAATATTAAATATTAATTAAATTAAATGGCAGGTACAACAGAACTATACAGAGGAATGATAATTGAATACAACAACGAACCTCACATATTAGTAGAAAAAGAATTTAAAGCAATGGGAAAAGGTTCTGCTTTTAACAGATGTAGATTAAAAAATATCAAAACTGGAAAATTCTTTGAAGCCGTATTTAAATCTGGTGAAAAGGTAGAAGAATTAGATGTAGAAACAAGATCTATGCAATATGTTTATGTAGATGGAAATGATGCATACTTTATGGATCAAGAAACATACGAACAAATCTCTTTACCATTAGACACAATCCCAGGTGGAACAGATTACCTACACACAGAATCAAAATACATAATGTCTTTTTACAATGGAGAAGTGATTTACGTACAATTACCACAAAAAATTACATTACAAATTACAGACACATTTGATGCAGTAAAAGGAGACACAGCAACAAACGCATCAAAAGAAGCAACATTAGAAACAGGATTAAAAGTACAAGTGCCATTGTTTATTAAAAAAGGAGAAAAGATCATTATAAATACAGAAACTGGAACATACTTTTCTAAAGCATAATTTTGAATCGGCTGGGTAACACCAGCCTTTTTAATTTAAAACCATGAAAACCTGGCAACTTTTAAAAAAAGACCCCTCATTATTCCCAAGATATTATGTAAAAGAATACATAATTAAAGCATGCCGAAAATATTTTGAACACAAAAACTATCACGAATTAGAAAGCCCAATAATAACCTCTGCCCTGCCTCAAGAAAGATATTTAGATGTTTTAGAAACAAATATAGAACTAAGAAATAAAACTTTAAAAGGATATATAGTACCAACCACAGAAACATTTAATAAAAAGATCTTAGCTGCAGGCTTAGGAAACCACTTTGTAATAACGAAAGTTGTTAGAGGGTTAGAAGAAATAAGCCCTAACCATTCTCCAGAATTTACAATGATGGAGTGGTACGAATTAGGAGAAAATTATAAATGGCTAATGGATGACTGCGAAAACTTAATTATCTTCATTTTGAAATTTTTAGACTTAGCAAAAACAAAGTCTTTAAGTGAACTATCTAAATTATCTTTTGAAGAGATTGACTCACACCAATGCCAATTAAAACTAAAATACAAAAACCAGGAAATAGACTTTAATAAAGGGTGGTACAGAATATCAATTCCAGACAAAGTAAAAGAAGTTTTAGGAGTTGAACTTTCAGAAATTTATGATTACAGAAACTTACTGGCATTTGCAAAAAACAGAGGTTATAACGTTTCAGAGCAAGATGATTGGCAACTCATTTTTGAATTACTATTTACAAGTGAAATTGAAGATACAATTCCACAAGATAAACCTGTATTTATTTACAACTATCCAAAAATAATGTGCCCTCTTACTAAAGAGAATACCGAAAACCCACTTGTTTGTGAAAAAGTAGAACTATACATTGCAGGCAAAGAGGTTGCAAATGGATACACAGAATTACTTGATGGAGAAGAACAAGAGAAAAGATTTTTAATAGAACAACAAGCACGGAAAGAATTAGGACTAAAAGAGATTGCATTTGACCATGATTTGGTTAATGCTTTAAAGTCGGGAATGCCTGAAGTTGCAGGCATTGGAATGGGACTAGATAGAGTTGCTATGATTTTTGCAAATGCCAATTATATTTCTGAAATTAATTACTTTCCTGCAAGTGAGATGTTTGAAGATTAGTATTTTGTTATTTAACTAATATGATTAATTCAAACGAAGCTACCTCAAAATATTATAACCAACTATACTCAGCATTAAGACCTAAAGAACTTACGGAATCAGAAGTATCTTTAATTAATTTCATTACTAAGCCAAATTCTAAGATTTTAGATGTAGGTGGAGGAACTGGAAGACACGCAAAAATACTTGCCCAGCTTGGTTTTAAAGTAACACTAGTAGACTCGTCTCACGGAATGTTACGTGAACTAAATAATGGCAATCATAACATTTACGTAATCAACAAGAATATTTATACATTTAAAACCAAACAAAAGTATGATTTAATAATTTTAATGTGGAATACTTTTAACGAAATTGCTGTTACAAAAAAAGATGCGATTAGGTTACTAAAAATACTTAGCAAATTATTAAAAACAAATGGGAAAATACTAATTAATATTGATGATTCTAAAAAAGTTAACCCTTCCGAATTCAACTTTAAAACAATGCAGTCTTTCAACAATAATAGCCTTGAAGGCGAATGGAAAACATTTAAATATAACAAAAGAACAAACACTTCAATATCTAAAGAAACAATATCATTTTTTAAAAATGGTATTTTAAAAGATACACAAACAAGTTATATAAAACAAAGATATTGGAGTTTAGATGAAATCAATAAACTCGCAAAGTTAAATAGGTTAGATTGTATAACTAAAAAAATAGATGGAGTTGAAGAACTCTATTTAATACTTTCAAAACAGGATTATAACTAGGTACCTTTTAGATATTTAAAAAGTTATAATTACGTTACAATTGTTGATATACAAATCAAAAATTCTCTGGCAAATTAATTAAATAATTATATAAAATTCTTAACTACATACTGAACTTTTCAGAATATATAGAATCTTTTGAGATACCCGCATTTAGTAAATCGGGTACTAATTTAGCAACCATTACCGGTGGGCCACACAAAAAGAATTTTCTTGACTCAAGTGATGTTAAATAATCTTTTACCAAACTTGCTGTAATAAAACCTTTTTCATAGCCATCTGGAACTGATTCTTGCAAACTCAATACATGAATAACTTTAAACTTTTCTGGTTGAAAAGTATCTACTAATTCTTTAAAAGCAATGTCTTCTTCACTTTTATTACCATAAAATAATGTTATTCCAGGATTCTTATCTGGGTTAGCAACAAAATACTCTATTAATCTTACGAATGGAGTTATTCCAATACCACCAGCAATTAAAACGATTGGAGAACTTGTTAGATAAGCCTCTTTAGTAAAAACACCGTATGGACCATCTAAATAAACTATTGCACCAGTTTTTAATGATTGAAGCTCTAAACTAAACTTACCCAAATTTTTTGTACTGATGTGTAATTCTCCGGTTATTGGGTTAAATTTAGATACTGTATAAGGGTGAGACTCTCCAGTAAGCGAATGCTGAATATACACAAATTGCCCGTTTTGAGGCTCAATACGATTATTAATTGGCTCTAGTTTTAATGTAAAAGTATCATGTGTTAATTGATTAACTTCAATCACTCTATACTTTGCTTTAATTATTCCAAATTGAAATAATAATCTTCCAACCGTGATTAATACGAAGATTATAAATAACAGATACCAATAGTAACTAAACCATGCACTTGTAGAGTGAGACAAGAAAGATCCAATTGCAATGCTATGTAAAAATATTAAAAACAAGAGAGGGTAAGTAAATAAATGTACACGTTTCCAAAATCTATAACTGAATTTATCTCGAATTATTGCACTCATTAACCATACACCGCCTAAAACGCCAATAGTTAGCTGGCCCAAAAAAACATGTCTATCATAATCTAGCGCTAAATTGGGAAGGGTGATTCCTAATCCATAAACAATTCTGTCTAAGTAAATTAAAATTGGGTGAACTAAAATCAGTAAAAATCCATACTTGCCCAAAAGTTTATGAATTTTATTGACCCACAAATAGTCTCTTGTAAATATAGTAGCACTAAATCTTGCGCCAAGCACATATTGCCACCACATAATCATAAAAGCGATTAAACCAAAGAACGAACCAACAAACAAAATCATCTCCTCTGCATCGTAGGCGCCAATATTTAAAAGATTAAAAGCAACAAAAAAGATGGGTACAATGCTAATTAGCATTAATATTAAAAGAATTGTTTTACCTTTCTGCATATTTCAAAAAAATAATATTTACTAAAAAAGCTTCTACCTGTACATTCTACCTGGATAATTCTCAGTTTGGAAATATTTTCCATCACTAAAGACTACTAAGAACTCAATATCTAAAAACTTGCTAATGTTAAACCAACATTTAGAATCAGATACAAAGATTGCTGTAGATCCTAAATCTGTATTTAGTGCATTTTTACCGTAAGTAAAGACCGCGGCAATTTCATTAACTGTCTCCCCACTATTCATATCAATTAGGTGGTGAAATTGCCGCGTGCCGGATTTCCAGCTTCTCTTACTAGAAGATGAACATGCAATACCTCCATTTTTTAAGTCTATCTCACCAATGGCCTGGCTATTATCAAACGGGTTTTCTAAATAAAATTTATTAAAGTTTTCTGATTTACAAAAAATGTCCCCACCAGCATTTACAACAAAATTATTAATTTGCTCACTTGTTAAGTAACTACTGACCTTGTCTATTAAAAACCCTTTGCCTATTCCACCTAAATCCATCAACCCATTTTCTTGCAAAACAATCTGCTTTTTTGAAAAACTAACCAGTTTGTTTAGATTATTATTAGAGATTTTGTTTTTAAAGCTTAATTCTTTATCATAGCCATTATCCGAAAGTCGTTTACCTACCATAATGTCAAAGGACCCTAAAGTTACGTCTTTCAAATCTTGGGCCATTTTTATCATTTGAATTAGTTCTAAAGGTGGGTTTTTTAAAGACTTTTCAATATTTAATTTACCAATTAAAGAGGTGTCTTTAAAACGAGAATAGCTATCTTCAAATTCTTTTACTATATTTATAACTTTATTGGAGATTGTGATTTGTAAAGGTGTAGCATTTACATCTATATCTATAAACCAACCAGTGCCGATTCCAAAAAAATCAAATTTAAACATTAATTTAAGGCTTGGGTTCTAATAGCACTTAGTGCTTTATCAAAGCCATTAATAGTTATTGATGCACCATTAACAACTCTTGGAGCGAAATTAGTAGTTATTGACTTACCTACTACTACACCACTAATACCCTTAATAAACTTTTGGTTATATTTTTGAGATATTTCTTCTGTAGCTTTATCGGAAACTTGAACAGAGGTGATTATTTGATTTTTGATCGAAACAGTTACATCAATGCTTTCTGTCCCACCTGGTGTTCTATAACTTCCATTAGCCGTATATGTCCCATCTTTGTAAGTATTTAATAAAGAGCTAGATGTATTAGACGTTAAAGTACTTATATTTTTTGAAACAGATAAGGCAACACCAATGCCAAAACCCAAAGTGATTATTAAAACTAGCCCTCCAATAAGTAATGGAATTTTAATTTGTTTATTTTGATGCATAGAATCTTTGATAATAATTTACAAATATTGTAAATAAGCCTAAGTAAAGTTTAGGTGAATTTATAAAAGATTTCCAGCATTAAATGGGACTTTATTTTAATAGAAACTTTACTATTGCAGAAAAAACAATCGCAGCAGTTTCACTTCTTAAAACACTATCGCTAGATTTAACCAAGGTAAAACCATTTTCTGTTGCGATTTTGTGCTCTGTGGGAGAAAAGCCTCCTTCAGGGCCAATTAAAACTGCTACATTTTTGGCAGTACCTATAACATCTTTTGAAAGTTCAATTGCATCTAAAGATTCTTTAATATTATTTCGGGGCAATGTAAACATTAAGACTTTATCAAAGTCATTTTTAACTTTTAAGATGTCTTTAAAATCAATTGGATCTAAAACTAATGGTAAAGATATTCTTTCAGATTGTTTCGCGGCTGCCAAAGCAACCTTAGACCACCTTGAAACTTTGGCAGCCGCGTTCTCTTTTTTGGTTTGTGAAAATTCGCATTCTACCGGAATAATATTATCTATTCCTATTTCTGTAAGTTTTTCTATTATTAAATCAAATTTTCCAGCTCTTAATAAACCTTGAAATATAGTAACCTGAGTTTCTTTTGTACTATTCTTTTCAGTTTTTAAAAGCTCTACCAATTTTGCAGTAACAAACTCTCTTGTTACAAGTTTTAACTCTGCCAAGTACTCTTCTACACCGTTAAAAATTATTACTTTATCTCCACTTTGTAACCTTAAAACTTTTCTAATATGATCTATATCAGAATCAGGTAGCTTTACACTACTATTAATTCTTAAATTTTGTCGCTCTGTATAAAATCTATTTAGTCTCATTATTATTTGATTCTGCTTGTGTAATTAATTCTTGAACTTTTGTTTTTAAATCATTATATGTACTTAAGGAGAATTGCTCTCCATAAATAAATACTGCAGGTGTAGATACAGAACCCATTCTATCTTCTAACTCAGCCTTTTGATCTAAAACTCTATTAACGATTGTAGAACTTTTTCTATCTGTGTCAAATTTTGCTAAATCTAAACCTAATCTTTCTGCCAATTTTGTAACATCCACTGCTTGCGAATAAAAAGATTTTTCATCTTCTGTATATGAAAAGTTTGTATTAGCAGAATCTCTTGTAAATGAAACCCATGCAAATAGTGCGTGATTAAACTCATTAAATTTACCTTGTTCCCTAGCTGCTTCTGCGGCATATGCATAAGAAGATGAACTAGGTGCCAAAAAGGCTGCATGTTTAAGAGTTATATTAACTTTATCTGCAAAAGTTGATGCAACTTCGTCTACAAATGGAGAAAAGTCAGCGCAGTGTGGACAGTTATAGTCAGAATAGACTTCTATTTGAACAGGCAAAGTACCTTTTAAATCACTGTTAACTTTGTTTTTATTAGAATTCAAAAAAATTAATAAACCACCTCCAATAACAAAGAAACCTATTATCCAAACAAATGCAGGTATTTTCATATTAAGTTTTTAATAAATTAGTAGGTCTATTTTAACAGGTAAACATATTTTTATAAAACTAGTTGGTTTGAACTGTAGATTTATAAACTGTATAGATCTTGCAACAATGCATTAATTTTATCAAGTTTATAATCAAGAGATGTCTTTTCTGCATTATCTCTTATTTGTTTTGTAATATTCCAATTAGCATATATATATTCAATTTTACTAACTAACTCATCTTTTGAATTAAATATAAATCCATTAACACCATCTTCAATTACTTCTATTCCACCTTTGCTTGCACTTGATAATGCAATTACACCCTGGCTCATAGCTTCTAGCAATGTAAAAGGCAAAGCCTCTCTAACGCTTGGTAAAATATAAAGATCTGCTTTTGCCAATTCATTTTTAAAATCTAAATGCTCATATTTTTCTGGATTTATGATCAAGTTACTTGTATCAGAATCGAAAGTATCATAACCATCTAAAGGGCCTCTTATTAAAAAGTTTATTTGTGGTAATTTTGTTGCGGCATATTTTATCCACTCTAGTCTTTTTATAGGGTCAATTCGTCCCATAAAAATTGCTTTGTTTAAAGGTTTTGCAGATACTGGATTTTTAGAATCAGTGAATATTGGAGAGATTCCATTAGGTATATAGATACTGCTCTTAACACCTAATTTGATTAGATATTTTTCTTCCCATTTTGAAATCCTAATTACTTTTTTGTAAAGCCTTAATTCCCACCATCCAATAAAAATATCGTACAGAGCATCTATAAGTTTTAATAGCCAAGATCTGCTGTTATCTTTTTCGAACGGAGCGTGAGTAGTTATAAAGACTTTTTTATTAAATAATTTTGAAAGAATTAAAGCTTGTAAACTATGTGGGTGTCTATAACCATGTACATGGACAATATTTGGACTTAACTTAATGAACCATCTTGGAAAGAACCAAAACATTGATGTACCACCAAAAGAAAATTGAACTTTAAACCTCCTAATATTTATTCCTTCAAAGTTTTCAAAGCAGCCGGAACGCATTTTTGTACCTTTAATAACATTTGACGAAAATATTGTTACATCAAAACCTTGTGACTTTAGAAACTTGGCGTCAGACCAAGCTCTATTCCAAATTCCGCATTTAGAAGGATGAGAATAAGGTACTACTATTAATACTTTTTGCATAATTTAGAATATATATCAGTATATTGATTATACTTTATTTGGTATTAATTGTTTAACTAATACCAAATTAAACTAGGCAAAAAGTTGAATAACTAAATATCCAACAACTGCAAGCATTATGAATAAAACAAAACCTAACAATGCAATAAGTATATTAAATTTATCACCCTTTGCTTTTTGAACAGTAGGCATTGATGGTGTTTCAGATAGTTTTGCTGGCTCGGGTTTAACTTCAGATGGAGCTGGGATTAAATGTACAACAGGTGGCTCACTAGATTCTGTTACCTGTGTCTGACTAACTACCTCAACAGGTTGAGCATTTTGAATAGTGGCTTGTTGGGTTGGCATAGCTGAATTAACCTGTGATGCTTCAGAAATTTGAGGTTCTATAGTTTGATTTGGTGTTACAACCTGTGGTTGACTAACCGGCAACTGCTGAACAACATTTGTAGTAGCATCTGTAGCTACAACAGATGGACTAGTTGAATCAGATGGTAGTGGAGGCAATGGTGGTAAACTACCTGAATTAGAAAATGTATTGCTTTCATTAGATGTATTATTCACATTAATTCCTTAAAATCTAAACAATACAGTTTATACATTTTTTACCAATATTTGAAGTAATAAAATTTTTCTTAAACCTTCACTTGCAAAATGATATACTTCTAAAAGTTAAATTTCTTTGTTGAAGAAAAGATTACTTATCACAATATTGTTGTTCTCTTTATTTGCCGCAGCAAGTGCCTATGTAATTATACTTGCACAAGGTTACAGGTTAGATAATGGAGGCAAAGTTATTACAACAAGTATTTTAAGAATAAATAGCATTCCTCAAGATGTAAAGGTATACATAAATGGGCAACCAACCCAAAAAGTTGACAATCGAGTTGAAGGTCTTACACCTGGGCCAGCAAAGGTAAAACTAGAAAGAGAGGGTTACAAATCGTGGGAGAAAACTATTATTCTTAAAGGTGGAATTGTTGAAGACTTAAATGCGCAACTTTACCCCGAAAGATTAGATTTTGAAAAAGTTACATCTAGCGGTATAGATAAATTCTATATTTCAAACAACTCTGATTATTTATTTTACACTTTATTGAAAAGTGAGCTTACTACCAATATTGGCATTTGGAGAATAAGACTTACTAGAAATATTTTAGATTTTAATGATAACGAACCAGAAATAATTTATAGTTTTGATTCAGATTTAATAAAAAAGTTATCTGATTACGAGCTCACAATTTCACCTGATAGTTCTAAAGCATTTTTAAATTTGCCTTCTCAAGAAGAGCTATATTTAATAGACTTTAATTCTAAAACCCTAACCAATATAAATAGTGTTGTTGGGTTTTACCCCAAAAAAGTTTCCTGGTTTGAAGGTTCTTCTTCTGCAATATTTTCTACCAATCAATTAATAACAAGTTTTGATATCAATTCTAAGCAGGTAAATTTGGTTTATTTTAGTGCTTTAGGAGAACCGATTTATGGGGTTGGGAATTCTTCTGTTTATTATTACAGAAAAGATTTAGCTCAATTTTTTCAATATCAAAATCGATCTACTAGTTTATTAAAAGTTAATAATCTTGAATTTCAAACTGCTATTCCTACACAGATTCATATTGCAAAAGATTCCGATAAGATTTTACTTGTTGAAACACAATCAAATTACTTTTTTTTAGATTTAGATAAAGAATTTACTTATGTATCAGATGTTAAAGGTAAATTATTAAAACTTTCTCCTAACGGTAAATCTTATATTGAAAGGATAGATGATTTAACATTAGAGTCATCTTACTTTAAAGATAATTTAGATAAAAAGACTTATTCTTTTGCATTTAATACTATCAAGGTAGATCAAGAGTTAGAATTTCTTAATTACACAGATAATAGTAGAAATATTTTATTTGTTTTGAATAATGAAAATAGAGAAGTTTGGTTAAGTGATTTTGATGGGTTAAATTTATTTCCTGTTATTCAAAACGAGTTAATATCTAGTAGTAAAGTTTTGGTATCAGATAATGCTGTAGATATTTTTGTTTTACTAGAAGATTCTAGTTCTTCAATCGATAATTCCAAAACAAACAATATATACAAGTTTAAGTTAGAGGTAAGCAATTAAATCTCCCTGAAAATAATACCCGATAACTCTACACTACCATCTGCTTTAAAAACCAGGTCAGACTTATTAAAATATCTTCTTTGTCCTGCATATTCGATATAGAATCGATTTGAAGTTTCCCAACCATTGACTTTTTCCGTTGCATTATACCCATCGGGCGTACATGGGTGAACTGTTGCTTCAAGTCCGTATAGAAAATATTTGGTTGGTTTGGGATTTTCTTGCTCAATAGGTGGCTTGTAAGGAACGTCTCTATCATACCCATCTGGCATTTTTCCATCTGTATCTCCGCAAACGTTTGGACCTTTGTTCATTTTAAATTTATAAAATACTAAATCTCTTCAAAATTTAAGTTCTTCCTAACTTCTGACTCCAATGACCTATTTCTAAATGCCTGAATCTCTTCTTTACCCCATATAGTGCTAAGTATATTATTTAGTTCATCTAAGCTTCTAATAGAACCAACATTGCCAATATGGTGAGTAGTGTCTACAACCACTTCTAATGTTATGCCTTGCATTCTAGATACCCAAAGTCTATGATGGCCATTTAAAACTAATTGACAATGTACCTTATTTCCCTTACTATCTAATCTTTGAAATGGCACAACAACAATTGGTCTATAGATTTCTCCAGGAGTTGCATTATTATGAACAACCAGCTGATCTTCTAGTGAAAAAAAACTCTCTTTTAATAAGTTCATACTTTTTGCTAATTTTAAGAAAAGAATTGCTCTACCTAGCCTGTCTGCATTCCACCAATCCTGACTTAGAAATAAGTTATCATTTGTTTCTGAATTTGGGACTAATTTTACCGTAGACTCTCTTTCGCCGATTTCACTTTTATTTAACACAATGCCACTTAAAAAATATGTTGTGATTATATCGTAACAGTTCTACATTTCCAAACGAGCAAACTTACTAGAAATACCCTTTTGAAAAAACCTTCCTAAATGAATAGTATTTGTACCACAACCGATTCTATTGTTAGTTAAATCACACATAAAATTATTTAACTCTTCTACCGACCTTGCTTGTCCAATACATGGATTCCCATATGAAGAATCAATTAATATCTCCATTGGAATTTTTAATTGCTTTGCAACATATAACCTGTGGTGGCCATCTATCAAAATAAAACATTGTATTGAATTACCTTTACCATCAATTCTTTTAAATGGAATAGCTCTTGGAGGTTTGTAACCTTTTATGCCTATTGTATATGCAATCATTCTTTGCGCATCTAGACTTAAACCTCCCGGTCCAAATAGGTGAGCATATTTTTTTGCCTCTTCAAAAAAATACAAAGCACTAGAAATACTCTCCTCTTGAATCCAATCTTGTGTAGTATATATGTTTTTAAACATTAGATCATTTGGACTTATGAACTCTGAAAAGAAATTCCAATCCACAGTAATGTCATGATCTTTCATATACTTAATATAAATTATAAAAAAACCTCCCTTATTTGGGAGGTTTGGTATAAATATCTAAAATAGTTATCCTCCCGTAGTTTAAGAAACTCTAATAATGAGTGATCTAACTACGGTATTTGTTGCAAATGATTTTTTGTTCATTTATTTGGATAACAACTCGGGTATTATAGCAAAAGTGAAAAATGTGTCAATAAAAAAATTATTCGCATAATCTTTTACCAATATGGGTTATAAAGAGAATTATTAAACTAAGCCTCTAAGTTTGAATGCACAATATTTCGATTATTTGGAGTGCTAAAACCTAACCCCGGAGCATACTCTCGCCTATAATAAGCTTCAAAATCCTCTTCAGTAATTCCAAGTCTACTAGATAGGATACGAACAAAGTAATGTGTATTATCTGTAAAATAAGTGGGATTAGCATTTGAAGTTGCTAATTTTCTTGTTCTTAATAGGTGGACTAAATCAAGTGCATTTTTCACACTTGGATCTGCTTTTTTTGGAATTTCTATATAACTATTCATGATTTTCTTAATTAAAGCTTTGCAAACTATAGGATATTATACTAGATCACATAATCTAAATCAATAAAACCTATATCTACTAGGTTTATACTAAATAATTAAAAAAAATAAAAGTAAAATATTAGTAAATATAAATCTTCCAAATAGAGTATCTTAAAGCTATAATGTTCTATCTTAAACACAGACAAATGAATAGCTTACAAATACCAAATTTTACAAACATAGAAAGCCTACAACAAAAAATTAGAAATAAAGAAATCAAAATAGTAGATATAATACAAGATCACATAACAAGAGCCAAAGAGATTAACCCTCAAATAAATGCATTTATAACAATAATAGACAGCGCAATAGAAAAAGCAAAAGAACTAGACCAAAAAATTGAAAGTGGTGAAATAGATTTAAACGACAAAGAAAAATATAAGCTCTTAGGAATACCATTTACAGCCAAAGACTTATATTTAGTTGAAGGAGTTAAAACAACGTTTTCTTCTAAATACATGAAAGATTTTATCGCACCATATACCTCTACAGTTGTTCAAAAATGTTTAGATCAAGGTGCTATTCTAATTGCAAAATGTAACTCTGACCCGTGGGGTTTTGGTGGAAGCGGAGAGAACTCCGGTTTTGGAGCAACTAAACACCCGCTAGACTTCACCAAAACCCCAGGCGGTTCAAGCTCAGGTTCTGCAGCCGGTTTATTGGCTGGAGTGGGTTTATTTTCTTTAGGTACAGATACAGGTGGGTCCGTTAGATTACCTGCTTCATTTTGTGGTTTATACGGAATAAAACCCACTTATGGCAGAAATTCAAGATATGGAATTGGAGCCATGGCATCATCTTTTGATACTCCCGGCTTTTTTACTAGAAATCTTGAAGATATGGTAATGCTAGAAAAGATAATGGAAGGGAAAGATGAACATGATGCAACAACTTTTGATTTAAATGAGGTTCAATTAGGTTTAAAAAGTAAATTAAAATCTGATTCCAGCAACAATAGGCTGGATTCAAATACTATAACAATTGGAATCCCTAAAGAATTTTTGGGAGAAGGTTTAAGCCAAGAAGTCAGAACGGTTTTCGAACAAAAAGTTGAAGAACTAAAATCTAAGGGGATAAATATAAAAGAGGTATCTATACCTACGACCGAATATGGGCTAGCCGTTTACTATATTTTGGTACCATCTGAAATATCTTCTAACAGAGCAAGATACGATGGAGTTAGATTTGGGCCAAAGGTATCTAATAATTACGAAGAAAACTTAATAAAAGGCAGAAGTGAGTTTTTAGAAGATGAAGTAAAACGAAGAATAATGATTGGAACATATTCATTAAGTTCTGGTTACTCAGATCAATTTTATAAAAAAGCTAGCAAGGTAAGAACAAAATTGAAACACGAATTTAACAAAGTATTTGGAGAAGTAGATGCACTATTAGCACCAGTTTCTCCGGTAACTGCGTTTAAACTTGGAGAAAAATCAAATGACCCATTGGCCATGTATTTGGTGGATATTTACACCGTAACTGCAAATTTAGTTGGAGTCCCTTCTCTTTCAATTCCAAGTGGAAAAGATAAAGATGGCATGCCTATTGGGTTACAACTCATGGGAAAGCATTTTGATGATGAGTTACTTTTTGAAATAGCAAAATTCTTTCAATAATCTTTTTAAACTGCAATAATAGTAGTATATTTGATTTTGATATGAATAAATTCTTACTAATTTTAGTGCTATTTTTTTTGTTGCCCGTAAGCAAATTATTTGCAGTAGAGCTAAATACCACACCCTCAGTTTTTGAGAACAACAAAGAATACACCTTAGAACTAATAGCTACACCTCAATCAAACGAAAATGCTGTGAAACTGAATTTAATAATATCTGGTGCCGAAGTAATAAGCTTTGAGATTTATAATAATAGTAGTTGGTTAACTTCAACTAATGATTGTGTAAATAATAAAAAGTTTACATCCACCTCTATTTGCACAACACTTGTGAAAGAAACACCGCTTATAGAAAATCAAAGTTTAGGATTTATAAAAATACGAGTGACAGATTCTTCTAAACTTTCCATTTACAAAATTGATGGCACACAATATTCAAATGGGGTATCTGTTAGAGAAGATGTAAAAGAACTTTATAAAAATATAAATCTAAATACAAACACAAATATAACTTCTGCCCAATCTAGCGAAGTAATTTATACTAATATTGATCCAATAGTATTTTATATAGCAATTGGTGGTCTTTTATCATTAGTCATAATTATTGCATTTGGCTTTATAAAAATATTGAAAAGAAATAATTCTAGCACATTGAATATATGAGAAATTCACAAGAAAACTTAAAATTAATCAAATTAATATTCTTAATACTCGCAATCTTTGCATTTATAGGTTTTGCCGAAAAGATAAGGCAAAACTTACAACCAAATGATAGTTCCGCCATTTTTGGTGGTGAGTTAGAATCAGGTTACGATTTTGCGGGTTATATGATATCTGATAAAGGAAATGGCAATATTGAGGTATGTGGAGTCGCAATTCTTAACCAAGATACTGCAATTACTGCAGCACATTGTGCAGATGATAACACCCCAATTTATGTTGGAACCGGTTCGTTTAGTCTTAATCAATCAGATTACTTTAGAGTAGATACTGTAGAAGTACACCCAAATTGGACTAATGGGTTTGGAATATCTGCAGATTTAGCCATTTTAAAATTAAAAGACCCAATATTGCTCACAACCTATGCACAAATAGCAACAGCAACCACGGGTTGTGAGTACAAAGTAGTTGGTTATGGTAAACAAGATAATAGCAATAACTTTATGCCATTACGAAAAAGTGCAGATTTATGCATAAAAAGTACAGATTTTAATGATGGATCTATTAGCTTTGAAGGGGAAACGGGTGGCTTGTGTTTTGGAGATAGCGGAAGTGCAATTTTTAAAGAAGGTACAAATTTGGTTGTAAGTGTAGCATCTAGAATTGATGCATGTTATACAAATAATTTTGGGACAGGTAGTGATTTATCCGAACAATATTCAAAAGTAAGTGCAAATATTAATCCAACTACAGAAGCCCAAATAATTTGTGGTGGAATTGATTCAAATTCAGATGGATTACTAAATAACTTTGATATCTCAGATTTTATTTCGTTTTATCAAAGTTCGTGCACAGATGTAAACACAACCTATAAGTGTGGCAACAAAGATTCTGATAATGATGGAGATGTAGACCTTATAGATTTTAGTAACTTTGCAAAAAAATACATCTTAGGTAGGTGCGAATAATTTAGGTTTAAAAACCAATTAACTTTATCTTATAACTTATCTTTAGAACTAATTAGATATACCAAACTATATTAAGCTCGACTAACCTCTTGTCCATTAGCAGTATCTTTTACCAATAGACCAAATTCAGATTTTAATTTATCTCTAAGCTCATCTGATTTTTTAAAATCCTTTTCAATTCTTGCAATATTTCTCTCTTCTATAAGCATTTTAGCCTCTAAGGGGATTTCTAAATCTTTAGGCTGCTCCAAATAAGATTCTAAATTTAAACCCAAAACCTTATCAAAATCTAAGATAGTAGATAGTTTTACTTGTGCGCTTTTATTACTTCTTAAAAGTTCCCAAACACAAGCCAACGCCTCTGGAATATTAAAGTCATTTTCTAAAGCTTGTTTAAATTTATTTATAGAATCTAAATCGAGTTCTAGCTTAACAGATTCTAATTTTTCTACCTCAACAACCAAATTTTGCAAAGTTGATCTTAGTCGATTTAAAGATGTTTGTGCAGAGGTTAATGCTTCAAAGGTAAAGTTTTGTTTAGACCTATAGTGAGATTGTAAAAAGAAATACCTTAATGATAATGGGTCATAACCTTTCTTTACTAATTCAGAGACATTGTATACATTACCTAATGATTTACTCATTTTTGTACCATCTACATCTAAATGTTCATAATGAACCCAGTAATTTACATAATGACTGCCTGTAAAAGATTCACTTTGAGCAATTTCATTTGTATGGTGAGTTGGAACATGTTCTACCCCACCCATATGAATATCAATAGTTTTTCCCAAAGTTTTAAAAATCATTGCAGAACATTCAATATGCCAGCCAGGAAATCCATATCCATTTTCTACAAGCGTAGATTTAAATGGCGAAGGCCAATATTGTAACGCATTTGCATGGTCCCCAGTTTTAAAAAACCAAATAGCAAAATCATAAGGTTTCTTTTTATTACTATCGCTCACTGCTCCGTGGCCTTCGCCATGTTGGTTCATTTCTAATTTTTGGCCACTTAATTTTGTATAGTCTGCAAATTTATCTACCTCAAAAAAGATGGCTGTTGGAGTTACATATGCATATCCCTTATCTACCAGACCTTGAACCATTTCGATCATCGAATCTATATACTCTGTAGCCCTTGCAATAACTGTTGGAACTTCTGTATTTAAAGCCGTTACATCTTCTTCAAATATTTTTATGTATTTATTAGCAACTTGATCAGGTGTTAATCCTTCTTTTTTTGCACCCTTTGTCATTCTATCTTCTCCACTATCTGCGTCTCCAATATTGTCTCCTGTTAAATGGCCAAAATCTGTATAATTTCTAACAAATTTAACATCGTAACCTAAATACCTTAATGCTCTCGTTATTAAATCGCCTTCTACAGCTGCCCTCATGTTGCCAATATGTTGAGTAGAATATACAGTTGGGCCACATTGATATACTTTAACTTTTCCATCTTCTATTGGTGTAAAAACCTCTTGTTGTCTGCCTAGTGTATTAAAAATTTTAAGCATTTTATAAATTTAAGAATTTAAAAACATATAGTAAATCATACCAAATTACTTAGATTTGAACATCAATTCGTCATATTTTGTTGTGTAGTATTCAAAATTACCAAAAAGTGCAAACATTAACTGTTCAATCGTACTTCCTCTAGATTGGGATTTGTAGTGCTTACCTGCTAAATATGTCTTAAGTGATTTAAATGTTACGTTAATTTTAAACTCCGGCTTGGAAATAGAATCTAACTTTAGCTCTACTACCCTATCTTTATAAGTTAAAGTTTTAGGAAGATTAATTCTCTTTAAAATCTTTTTAGGGAAAGTTGCATAAATTGCTTTTATTTTAAGTGAATCAGAAACTTGGCTTATAACCTTTGATAAAGCTATGTGGTCCGGGTGACCATACATTCCAAATTTTTCATAAGTCACTATTAAATCTATCTTATTTTGACTTATAAAATCTAAAATTTTGTTTTTTAATTCATTTTCCTCACTTGGCATATTACCATCTGTAAAATTCCACAACTCAAAATTCTTTACCCCTAGAGTTTTTGCAACTTTTGAATATTCAATTGATCGAACAAGTGCAAGCTCTTTTGGTGGTAACTTTAAAATTTCATCTCCATGTTCACCTTTAGTTGTAGAAACCATAAATACTTTAAAATCATTCCTATTAGTTAACATTTGTATTAACCCACCAGACATTAACTCATCATCCGGGTGTGGATAAATAACTAAGACATTTGTTTTTTCTTTTCCGGGCACCTTTAAACTTAAGAAACTCTTTGTTGGGATAGATAAATCATGAATACTTTTTACTAGCAAAAGATAAACTATAAGCAATACAAAAATTAAAATTATTAAAAACATTATATTTATTTAAAAATTAAAAACCTCCGTTAAGGAGGCGATACATACAAAAAAGTCCTCCTATATTTAACAGTAAGGACAACAACAATTTGCATTTATATAAAGTTGATTAAACATCTTTTTTTATTTTCTTATAAATTATTATAACCGAAAATGCAAAAGAGCCAACTATATTTAAAAACAAATCTCTTATAGAATCTTGATAATATGGCAAATCCTCTAAACCATTAATAGATCTTATTACAAACTCAACCAATTCATTTAAAACCCCAATTAAATTTACTATAGATAGTAATATTAATGCACAAAAAAGTAGTTTTTTCCCTTTTAAAGCTTTGAAAAGAGGAAAGTAAATTAAAGCACTAAAATAAAAACTCCACATAAAGTGTTCTAATGTATTAAACCAAATGCTTCCATTACCAGAGTAAAAGATTACCATCTTTAAAAACGACTCTAAAATTAGGTAAGAAGCAAAAATATATAAGAAAATTACCTTATATTTAAAATTTAAATCTTTAAAATAAAAGAAATAAATAACACTAGAAAGGATTGTCCACAAAACTGTTTGCACAAGCCACATGCTAGAAAACAAAATGCCCGTCATTAAAGAAAATCCGAATGCAGATATTACTAAAAATTTTATGGGCAATTCTTTTTGCATAGATTTTTATTATACAGTCACAAGAAACTTTCGTAAATTAGCATAATTAATGTAGAATATATTTATGCAAAGAAGACGTAAAAAGAAGAGTAACAATTTTTTAATTATATTAATAGTTGGGATTATTGCTTTTGGCTTTTTCTTTTTTAAAGATAATCTTTTTGCAAATACACAAATACCCGAAAATCCAACAATGCCATCTTTCAGGGCATTTTGGTCAGATTCAAAATCACCTTTCAGAAAAGAGATTATCCTTGACCAAAATGCCCAGCAAATTGTTTTAGAGATCAACCACGCAGAAATGGTTATAGATAATAAGTCATTGCCATCTGGCTTTGACTTAAATGTTATTGGGCAAAGTGATACAGAAAGTTCTATAATACCCTTTGACATAAAAAATCCGGATAGCGTTAAAACAACTATAAAATTTAATAATCAAAAAATGTTTAGCAAATACTTTTTGTATTTTGGAAACAAAACCGCATCAAAATCAAACTTAAACACTTTTACAGAAACTTTAAAAACAAATTCATCTTTAGATTTAGAAGAAAAAACACAAGTTAATGTTAGCCTTGATAAAACTTGGATTTTAAAAGAAAACAATGTATCTAGCGTTTTTGCAAAAGTACAAACGGCATTAGAAATAGAAAATACTACAATTAAAGTTGTAATTAACGATAATAAATCAGCAGAAATTAGTAAAAGTTTGGTTAATGGGCAATTTGAACTACCCACAAGCCTATTGAATGTTGGAGAAAACTCTTTTTATGTATATTTCATAAAAGATTCAAAAGTTTACAAATCTAATACTTTTAGCTTTTATTACACTGCGCCTTTATATGTAGCTTGGACAATAGATTGGGAAGGAACAGCACCGGATCAAAAGTATTTAAACGATATGGCTTCTATATCTACAGAATACAATGTACCAATGACTCATTTTTTTAATCCAAGAATTTATATCTATTTAAGGACCACAGATCAAAGAAGAAAAGAGGTTACCGATTGGGTAGTAAATAGAATAAAAGCTGGCGATGATTTGAGCCTACATATGCATATGCAACATGACTTGGTAGAAGAAGCAGGTGTAAAAGCAAAATATAATGAACCATCTTGGGATAGTGGAGTAAGTGGATACGATACCCCAACAACCGCCTACTCTTACGATGAGGTAAAAAAAATTATAGACTGGGGAATAACTACCTTAGAAGACAAATTCAAAAAATTTAGTAACTATGACATTCCCAAAATTCAAGGGTATAGAGCAGGAGGTTGGTTTGCCAATATAGATACATTAAAAGCTATTCAAGATAACGGTTTAATTTACGATTCTTCTGGAAGGGTCTCTTTTGAAATAGGTAAAAACAAGTTTACTCAAGCCTGGGACTTATTAAATACAAGTCAGCCATATATTCCCTCTAAAGTAGATCAAAACACCAGTAATTCTAATAACATGAATTTGTTAGAGATCCCAAATAATGGAGCAGATTCTTACTGGAGTAGCGCTCAAGAGATGATTGCTAATTTCAATGCAAACTACAACCACGGAGAGTTTTTATCAACAGATAAGCTAGTAGTATTTTTATCTCACCCTGACTGGTTTAATATTGATGATCCAAAACTTAGAGAATTGTTCAGGGAGATTAAAAAGTATAGAAATGATTTAGATCAAGGACCTGTTAAATTTATAACACTAAGAGATTATTTAAAAAACTCAGAACACGCGAACACTCTTCTAAATTCATTTGGGAATAAATAGCTTAAGTTTATTTATAAACCTATGCATACACTTAGGACAAGCTAACTGCATTTTCTATAAACCTAAATTTATCCTGAAAAATATCTCAATACTTAAATAGCAGTTGCTTTAATAAATATTTTATAATGCAAGGTTTTTGTAAGAATTATTGTTTAAAATTTTGATATGAGCTGGTACAGGAGAATAAATAAAGTAGTCCATTTTAATAGGGTACCTCGGTGGTACCAATTTGTTAGCAAATGGTACCAAAAATAATAAAAAACTTAACAGCTTGGTACCACTTATAAAAGTATGAAATTTGAATACTTTTATTTAACTATTTAGTGATCTTAGTTAGTGATATTAGCATGAATAAGTCAGTTCAAAAAAGCATTCGTCTATCTAGCAATATGTTTCAAGTTGCATCAGATTTAGCCGAGGATATGGGTTTATCTTTCCAAAATTATGTTCGATATTTAATTTACGAGGATTTAAGGCGGGTTAAGAATCCAATTATAGATAAAGAAAAGAATAATCAAACTTATTTAGAACAAAAGCAAAAAGACAGGGAATCTTACCAAGCAGAAAAAAATGCTATTGATGTTCAAAAGAAAGAACTTGGCAGGCTTTTGAATGAGTATGCAAATACTTTGGACTATAATGATTAATAGCTTAAAATTTCTAGTTTGATTCTCACCTGCCAAGTTCTGAGCTAATTATTTTTTCTGCTCGATTTTAGGAAAAAGAATAATCGTTTCCTGCTTAAATAAAGCATTGTGCGCCTTCTCTGCACTTTCAGGGATTATTGGTGTAAAGAATATTACCGCTACCTTTAGCAAGTAATATAAGTTACCCAAAATCTTTGCTGCATCTGCAGATTCCTCCCAAGGTTTAGTATCGTTCACATATTGATTTGCCCAACTACAAAGCTCTGTAGTTGTTTGAATCGCTTCAAAAATCTCCAAGTTCTCAAAGTGCTTATGGTAATCTACAACATACTTATCCACCTGTTTAAAGAATTCATCTTCTATTGGTAAATCAAGAAACTTTAAACCTTTTTTATTTGCCAAGTGGATTACTCTATTTAACAAATTACCAAAGTTGTTAGCTAAATCTGAATTGTATTTAATTTCAAGCCTATTGAAGTTAAAGTCACCATCATTTCCTAATTGAAATTCGGAAAGCAATGCATATCTAACACCATCAATTGTGTATTTTTGAGCCAATTCGCTTGGGTCAATCGCATTATTATTACTCTTCCCAATCTTTTGACCATCTACAGTAAAGAAACCATGCACAATAACTTGCTGTGGCAATGGGTAACCTGCAGATTTAAGCATTGCAGGCCATAAAATTGCATGGAACTTTAAAATATCTTTACCTACTAAATGGTGAGCAGATTGCCAAAATTTATTATAGTAATCTTGTTTTGCATATTCTTCTTGGTGCAAAACAGAAAGATAGTTTGGTAAAGCGTCGTACCAAACATAAATTGTTTGTTCTGGGTTCCATGGAACTGGAACACCCCATTTTACATTTGCTCTCGTTACAGGAATATCTTTAAGTCCTGCTTTTACAAGACCTATAACATAGTCATACCACTTTTGAGGTCTTACAAAATCTTTGTTTTCTTCTAAATACTTTAAAAGCCAATCTTGATATTTTGAAAGTTTAAAGTAGTAGTTTTTTTCTGTTGTAAATACAGGAGTTTTTGTTGGGTGGTTAGGACATTTTCCTTCTACTAAGTCATCTTCTGTGTAGTAAGCTTCGCAAGATTCACAATACCAGCCCGAGTATTCACCTTCGTAAAGGTCTCCATTATCGTAAGACTTTTGAATAAGTTCTTGAATAAACTTTTCGTGTTCTTTGTTTGTGGTTCTTATAAAGTCATTATTTGAAATGTTCAAAGCTCTCCATGAATCTTGGTAGATTTTTGCAAACCTATCTACATATTCTTGGGGTGTAATGCCTTCTTCTGTTGCCTTTTTGGCAATGTTTGCACCATGCTCATCTGTTCCTGTTAAAAAGAATACATTTTCTTCTCCCCACTTTTGTCTGTAATATCTTGCTAATGTATCTGCAATAAAGACGTCGTAGGCAGTACCAATGTGCGGTGTACCTGTTGGGTAAAAGATTGGTGTTGTTATATAAAAATTGTTGTTCATTGTTTTTAAATTAATAGATATTTGATTTTACATTAAAATTTAATTTATAGCGCATAAATAAAAAACCCCCGATATATCGGGGGTTCTGAGATTTATAGATCTGAGAATTAACCCCAATATTCGAGGGTAAACATCATCATAAAGAATTGTGATTGTGTTTTTGTGTTTCTCATTGAGAGTGATGATATCAGAAATTAAAATATTGTTCAATTATATGTATATATTCTACTAATAGGATTTCTCAGCATTCTGTAGATATTTTCTTAAATACTATGTCATATAAATATAATGTGGCTAGATGTGGAGGACTAGATTTTACTAGTTGAAGCAAAGAATCATCTAATTCTAAATCTAAATCTTCTATTGTAAAGTCTGGTGGTACCAATAAATCCGAAGTAATACTTGGCATTAGATTCACTTCCAAAAATTTCCATTCGCCATTGTCGAATATTAAATCTATCCCTGAAAAAAGGGCATATTTTGAACATAATAATGCTATCTGTTTTAACTGGCTTATGGGTAAGCCTTGAATACTATTTACCATTAAATTTGTTTGGGACACAACTGCCTGTTGTTCATATGAGATATCAATATGATCGACTAGAGAATAAATAGGAATAGACATACCCCCACTAGCCTTATTAGAAGTTATGATTTTTGTGCAACACTTAACAGGGCTCAGAGGATGAAGCCTAGGAATGTCTATGGGTAAATGAAAAGGATAATCCCAAGTTCCTAAATATCCCCACCACGGATCAGTTTCTGGGTCTATTTGGGGGTATTTAATTGTATGGTCTATTTCATGAGGTATATTTTTTAACATTAGAACATATTGAATTTCGCCAAAGGCATCAACCAATATGCGTGTAGTAATTCCACTTGGAATATATTCTTCAAATACTAAAGAATCGATAATATGCTGTGCGTACTCACTATTAGCTGATCCAGTATCAAGAATACCGTTTACTTCTTTAATTAGTTCATCTAAAACTATTTTTGCATTTCTGATTGAAGTAACTTGTGGTAGGTTATCATCAGTACCGTAACTTTTTTGGCCAGCTAATCTATGTGTGTTTAATTTCCAAGCAAGCAACTTTAATAGTTCATCGACAGACTCTACTAAATAAACACCTTCACCTCTATGTTGATAAGGATTTTTACATATAAGTGTACCATTCTTAGCAATCTCGCTTTTAAGTTCATTTAATTTAAGTCTTCTTGGTTTATTTATCCCAACTTCGTTTGTAATTTGATTTAGTGTATCAAAATAACGACTAGGAGCAGTCCCTATACCATAAGTATCTGATTTGATATCTTCTGGAGAGTTTATTAATGCCATTGGGATGCTGTATTTATCGGCAAGTGCTATAACTATTGCATTAAAATTATATTGAACACTGTTACTTAATGCATCTACAGCTCGTGGAGTAGTAAAATTTGTCGGCAGTAATATCTTTTTCATACATAGATTATATCACGTCGATATATATCTATTCTATTTTACCCACTTTCATAGACAATCGATAGATATTATGCCTCAAAATTTTCCTTCATAGATTCGGTAAATAGTCTTTTTATTTCATTACAAAACTCTTCTATGTCATTAGCACTTAGTATATCTCCCTCAAAGTCATCTTGGACTGCAGTGGTAATTGTTGTACCCCCGCGAATGCTACCTGCAGTACCAATAATTGGCAATGGTGCAATTGGAGTATGCTGAACAGCAAAGAAAGTTTGACCAAGCTTTTGACTTATTTCTTGCATACTTTCTGAATCTGAAAACCTTCTACCAACTACTCCAAGATTGGATACCATTGTCATAGCCATTGCTCCTGTTACATTTACTGCTTGTACACTCTCCGTTTTGAAGCCCGGGTAAGCAACTTTGGCTAGCTGTCTTGTGATTGAAATTCCAAAATTCTTAGAGTTTAAAAATGTATTCCTAAGATTTTTTGCTAAAGTCCAAACATCTTTCTTGGAAATATCTGAAAGCAAAATCCTAATATCCAAGTCTTTATTATCCCCTAGTGCATTTTTATGAATACCTAATGAGCTTCTTGAATCAACTACCTGCCCTACCATTTGGTATCCGGGATTTAATAAACCAACATTGCTATATGTTTTCAATACTGCAGCAACAAAGAAGTCATTAAACGAAACGCCTTCTATTTTGCATTTAAGTTTTATTGCAGTAACTTCTTCTGGTGATAAATATACTTCAAATAACTTGTAGCTTAAATTTGAAAGTTCTCGATACAAATCCATACTTTCAGGATTATTCATTTGCATTATTCTATCTGCAATAAATTTAGCAACAGCTGGAGTTTTTCCCGGTTTATAAAGTTCATTACTTGGGTGCATTACAGATCTTGGCAAGTTGTCTAAAACACTTAAATCATTCGGATATTCTAGTAAATGTAATAAGACACTTAATAAAACATCGTGACCAACTCCATCTAATAAAAAGTGATCTGCAAAAAACATAAATTTGCTTGGATTACCTTTAACATAGAAGATTTTTAGCAGACTAGTGTCAACATTTCCTTCGTATCTATTGTATTCATTTTCAAATAACGCTTTTGCATCAACTGAAGAATCATCTATGCATACTACTTTTACACCTTTTGATTTATCAAAATTTGGGGCAAAATATAAAAGTTCATCGTTGCCATAATTTAATATTCTTGCTAAATCTGGGCAGTGATTAACGATAGTTTGAATAGCATTTAAAACCTCTTGCTCAGTAAATTCCCCTTGATATTCTGCATATAATGTAGAATATCTACCCGTAGTGAGAATCTCATCCATAGTAAGCGGCTTTGCCACTGAGTAGATTGGATCTTCCAGAAGCGATTCGTCCGGCCCTATATAATTCGTACTTCTTTTTTGAAATAACTCATTTCGTTCACTACTCCCAATATTCAAATCTGATGGCATTTAATTTACTTAAATAGATAATTCCCGCCATTATATACTTACTAACTTATTTGGCACTAGTAGAAATTGTGAAAGTATATTATAGGTTACTTTACCCACTTTCTTAAGCAATCGATAGTGCTTTGATTTAGGGTAGTTTTTCTTACGAGTTTTTTTGGTTTCGATTTATCTCCATAAAGAATCGTAACTTCTACATTACCATCTTCAAAAAAGCACTCCTTTAAAGAGGCAAGCTCTGCCTGGTCTGAAACACCGGTTATATCAATTGTAATCTTTGAAGGAGCGTTTAAAGTTTTTGCATGCTCAATTTCATTAATAATTATCGATCTTCTATCTTCCCTCTCATTAACCAAACCTCTAATAATTAATGGTGAAGTATCTAAAATAAAGTGATTTAGCTTTTCGTAACTTTTAGGGAACAAAACAGCATCTGACTTACCTGTTAAATCTTCTAAAGTCAAAATTGCCATTTTATTGTTATCTTTTTTTGTATAAACAATCTTATTAGAAATAATTGTAGCAACAAACTTTACAGGGAATCCAGGCCTTATCGCATCTACATGATTTAACGTTTCATACTCTTTAAATAACTTTAACCATTCAAAATTTTGTAAAGGATGAGTAGAGATAAATAAACCAAGTAGCTCCTTTTCCCACTTCATTTTTTCTGTATCACTTGCCTCTAGGCAATCTTGAAATTCTGTTTTTTTTGCACTTGGTTTTACATCTGCATCGGCAAAGGCTCCAAATAAATCCTCCTGAGCTTCATCTTTAACCTTCTTTTTAACATTTGCCTTTGCAAGTACCTCTGGCATTATTTGAAGCATTGCATTCCTGTCACCAAACTCATCCATAGCACCAGATTTAATCAAACTTTCCAAAGATCTTTTATTAATATTTGTAGTCCCTACTCTAAAAACAAGATCATCCATATGTTTGAATGGACCATTAGCTTCTCTCTCTTCAACAATTTTTTCACAAACCTTAACACCTACATTTTTAATTGCTCCTAAACCAAATCTAATTCCATTATTACCTTCTGTAGAAAAGTAGATATCAGATTTATTAACATTAGGAGCTAATACGTCATAACCCATTCTTTTAGATTCTTGTATATCGATTGTTACCCTTTCTAAATCTTCCAGGTCTGAATGCATTAAAGCAGTCATGAATTCAAGAGGATAATGTGCTTTTAAGTATGCGCATTTATATGCCAAAACAGCATAACCAGCGGCGTGAGCTTTATTAAAACCGTAATCTGCAAACGGCAAAAGGTATTCCCATAATTTTTTGCCAACTTCTTCGGAGAAACCTTTTGCCTTGATACCATCTTTAAATTTAACCTCCTCTTTTTGCATAACTTCGATTTTTTTCTTACCCATGGCTCTTCTTAATAAATCGGCACCACCCATGGAATAGCCTGCAATATTTACTGCGATCATAATGATTTGTTCTTGGTAAATAGCAAAACCGTAGGTTTTACCAACAATCGCTTCCATTTCTGGCACTAAGAATTGGGTTTCCTGCTCTCCATGTTTTCTTTTAATATAGTCAGAGATGTAAGCCATGGCTCCGGGTCTGTATGCTGCAGCCAAGAAGCAGATATCTTCTTGAGTTTCTGGTTTTAATTCTTTTAAGTATTGTTGCATAGGAGGAGACTCAAATTGGAACACTCCAATCGTTTCCCCTCTAGAAAATAGCTCAAAAGTTTTTTTATCGTCATTTGGAATTGTGTAGAAATCTATATCTGCATTATGTTTTTTATTAATAATTTCAATAGCTTTTTGAATAATAGTAAGAGTTCTTAAACCCAAAAAGTCGAATTTCATTAATCCCAGCTCTTCAAGCCAAGGGCCTTCTAATTGAGTCACCTGTCTTCCTGCACCTTTGGTTTCTAGTTGAAGCGGTACATAATTTGTAATTGGACCAGGTGTAATTAAGTGTCCACAAGCATGCACAGATGAGTGCCTACTCATATTTTCAATTTTTCTTACGTGTGTAGCAAGTTCTTGCAGTTGAGGGTCACCATCAATGATTGAAGCAAACTCGGGGTCTTCTTTAATCATTTTATCTATTGGGTAAACTTTACCAAAGTGAACTTTAACCATCTTAGATAGTCTATCCGCAATTTTTAAGTCTATACCCATAACCCTTGCAACATCTCTAATTGCCGCTTTAGTTTTAAATCTTCCAACCGCAGTAATTGCTGCCACAGATTCTTTACCATATTTTTCTTCTGCATATTTTATTACTTCATCTCTTCTGGAATCTTGAATATCCATGTCTATATCTGGCGGAGATGGTCTTTCTGGATTTAAAAATCTTTCAAAATATAATTCCCATTTTATTGGTTCTACCTCTACAATCTCTAAACAGTGCGCAGCAGCAGATCCTGCTACAGAACCTCTTACTCCCATTAGAATCCCTTGGCTTGCAGACCATTTCATTAAATCTGAAACAACCAAAAAGTAATCGTCATAACCTTTATCATGAATAACTTTTAATTCGTAATCTAATCTCTCTACCAAATCTTTTCCTAAAAATTCTTTTGCATTTTTCAAATCACCCGATAAAACCTCTTTTTGAAGTTTATCAATTATACTTTGTTCTACCTTTTCCTTTTTTCCAGTTCGTAAATCAGAACCTGCATATTTTTTAACAGCTCCGGCAAATGTTTGTATTCTTAGCTCTTCTTCTGCAGTTTTGTCTTTAGGTAGGTTCCAATATTTGGGTTGAACTCTATCGTGGGCGATTGAAAACGGCTCAATTTTATCTGCAATGACCATGGTATTTTCAATCGCCTCTTTACAATCACTAAATTTAATATCCATTTCTTGAGGTGAAGTTATGTATGTTCCGACATAACCTTTTCTACATGCATCATCTGCAATTTGTCTTCCATCTTTTACTGCAAATAAAATGGTTTGAACCTCTCTATCTTCTTTTAACAAATAATGTGCGTCTGTTGTACAAACTAAAGGTACATTGTATTTTTTTGAGTATTCTCTAAGTTTTTGGTTTATTATTTTTTGATCACTTGAGGCATCGATTGATTCTTCCCCACCATCTTCTGTAACATCTGAATCAAGTCGGGAAAGTTCATCTTTAGTTAATTCATCACTACCGTCAAACCCATGTCTTTGAAGTTCTAAATAAAAATCTTGACCATAAGTTGCCTTCAAAAATTGTAGCCACTCTTCGGCTTTATCGTACTGCTTTCTTAATATGTGCCTTGATAATGGACCGGCCATGCAAGCAGATGTGCATATTAAACCTTTTGAATATTTTGCCAAAGTTTCTCTATCAACTCTTGGTTTATAGTACATCCCTTCTAAATGACCTATACTCACAATTTTTATTAAATTTCTGTACCCTTCTAAATCTTTGGCTAATAATAGTAAATGGTAATATTTTATTCCCTCAACTGCTTCGCGGATTGTTCTGTTTGTAGGGGATACATAAATCTCACAACCAATAATTGGCTTTACACCAAAGTCTTTTGAAAGCTTCCAAAACTCTGCTAACCCAGTCATCATTCCGTGATCTGTCATGGCAATAGATTCCATTCCCAGCTCTTTTGTACGTTCAAAAAGTTTAGGGATTCTATTAACTCCATCTAGCATGGAGTATTCTGTGTGAACGTGAAGATGTGTAAATGGCATATTATATGTTATATCAAATTCTATCTTTTGAAATATTTTTGGCAGTTAAATTTACATGCGTCTTATTTATTATATTAGAGGTGTACCTTTCTTTAAAGACTCATAGTGTTTTTGCTTACAGCAAAATATAGATAAAGACAATGTCTGATAACTAAAAGACTTATATTAATAATATTATTGGAAGCGAATTATAATTTCTAAGTCTTATAGTAATTAATCAAGGCGATTACTGATGACTAAATCAATTGTTGTAATTACTAAATTAAGAGCTATAAACTTTTTCAATTGATATAGTATTTTCGCAATATTGCGAAATATAGATAAAGACAATGTCTGATAACTAAAAGACTTATTTGAGTTGCAAGGTTTGAAAATTCGAATTTTTTATAAGTCTTGGGGAGTCTCTTACTATTTATGAGATGTTCAAGTTTTGGTATACGCCTTTGTTCTTTCACTTTGGTATACTTTAATTTATTGAGTTTTTAAAAACCTTTATATGTTAGTGGTTTTAGCAAGTTAAGTTTCGAAGGCTATTTATTTGGTACACTCCTTTGGCGTATACCTTAATATTGGGTTAAGAAAAGGGAGGTGTGTTATGCACTGTAAGAGCCTATTATTTTACTAAATTGGTCATATCAAAGTAGCTATCTGACATTGAAGTTATCTGACATTGAAGCTTTCTGACATTCAGGTTATTTAACACTCTAGTTATCCACCCTAATATTTATTTACCATTCAAGTATTTAGCATCCTTGGCTTTGGCTTTAGTAAATGGTTTAAAAATTTAATTCAAGAGAATACTAAACAGGTCAATTTGCAAGTTTTTTATCTGACCACTTAATCTTTTTTTCTGCTCTTTGCCCCAACATCATGCCTGTTGTTGCGACTATGAAAGGGAAAAAGCTAAATGTGAAAAGAGTAATAATGTTCATTGGAGCTTCTATTACAACCAAAAATAAATATTTTATTTTTGACATATTTGCAGGTTTGGGTGGTGCAATTTTAATTTTGTAATATAAGGCAGGAAGCATTCCAAGAACCGCCAAACTCATTATTGAAGAGACTAATGATGGGAAAGTATATGCATAAACATAATTACTTAAATCCCTATTTAAGAAAAGAACTATTGGAATGCCTAAAGTAATTAAAAATGCCAAAACTTTCCAAAAAACAAATATTTCGAATAATTGCTGAACTTTTACTAATTTTAACCACATTGGAATCTCTTTATTTTTGATTAATAATTTTATTGCCAAAGGAAAAGTTATAACTCCCCAACCCCACCTCAAATATTGTTTGTATTGCGCTTTGTGATTTTGCAAATAGTTATCTTCATAAATTGCATCTGCACTTAATGGAATAAAAAATACTTCACATTCCCAGTCTCCGTTAAAATATGCAAATGGTCTCCAATAAAAAGGTGTGTCATCTATAGATAATGTTGGATCCCAATAATCCACCTTTTTCATTACATCCAGGTTTAAAGTAAAACAAGACCAAGTCTCTCTTTTATGCTTCTCTAAAATGGAAGATGCGAGTACGGGCAAGGTTAAGTTAATTACAACTATTCTAATTAAGATTGGAACTTCCCAATAGTTATTATTGAAAGTATATAAAGCTGTTTGATAAAACTTTCTATTTCGCTTTTCATTCACAATCCATTTATATGCAGAAGCTGCTAGGTACTCTTTATGAAATACAAGATCTCCATCTGGTGCAGTAATTAAGAATTTTGAAATATCTTTACCCATAGATTCTAATTGCTCTACAGCATATTTAGTACCCCATCTTCTGTTAGATGCAGCTCCAGGAACCTCTCCAGGTATATCTCCAGGGTGAGCTGTTAAAAACAATCTATCTTTAAAAAAGTCGCCAAACTCTTCTTTTAATAAATTTAGTCTATTTGCATAAACTGGGTCTTTTAACGCTTTTCTTTGTTCTATTGATACGCACAAATAAATCTTTTCTTTTGGGTAATTTTGCTCCATTAAAGCCTTTATTGTTCTTTGTAATACCGGATATTCTTCTCCATAGTTAGGCAAAACTACTAAATAGCCTGGGAACAAATCATCTGGTAATTCTTCAGAATTTGGTAAATCCTCTTTTCTCAAGTTTTTAATCTCCTGCATCCAATCTTTTTTTAACGCATCTTGAACTTTTCTATAACCAAAAAATAATCCTATTGGTGTAAGCAAGGCTCTGTATAACCAGTAAACTGATAGTATTAAAAATACATTTAAAATAAACATTGGGAAAGAAACACCAGCCCAAAGCGGAGATAATAGTAATATCCACAAAGCTATTCCAGGAATCATTTCTAAAATTCGCTCTAATTTGTGATTACTTACATCGTTATTGTCGGTAGGTGTATTCATAGCTTTGATATTTTACTCTTGTTTTAGCTAAGTCTCAAATGAGTTATTCTAAATTAAAGAGAATTTTTAGAGATTATGCTTCGTGAATACGTTCAGTAAAATCATCACCCTCATTTTCTAAACCTGCTTTATAGACAAACTCTAATCTTTCACACCCACTACGATCAGGCTTAAGCGACTTATATAACTCAATTCTACGAAAATAACGAGAAGTATGATTCCCAGTCTTATCATTTTTCATAAACTTAGCTGTAATTAAATCATCAACAGTTTGTTCAATTAAATCTACCAAGCTTTGTATGTCCACTGCCTTTAATAAAGGTTTTGAAGTATCAAACACAATTGAAACTTCTCTAGGGTTTGAAATATCTTGAGCAATTATTGCAGAATATTTGGCACCTTTAATTTCTACCTCACTAAGTGATGTACTTAAATCTGAAATAAGAGACTGTATCTCTTGGTGATTCAATACCATTTCAGTAGATACACCGGAACCTTGTTCTAGCATGTCATTATGATTAGCCATAAAACTAACTAATATTTAAGTATTGGAGTATAACACTATCATCTAAAGTTATTCCACACACTGCTTTTATAAAATTAACAACCGGCCGGGAACAATTCATCAGAGCTAACTGGTTTTGCTTTCAAAGTATATTCAAATTCAATAGCCTTATAAACAGTAGTATCAAATTTAGACTCTTTGGGAACTTGTATATCTCTTCTTTTAACCTCTAGCTCAAACATTGACCGATCATAAGTTCCTTCTAATATTTTATTAATATGCCACCTTGCCGAATTATCAATTTGTACATTCTGAGGAGTATTAGGTCTTATTGGTTCATGGCTTACATCAATTACCAAAACATCACAACCATCTCTTTCTTCTATTCTGGCAGGGTATTTTGTACCGTAGCAATTTAGAGTTTCAGGAAAGAAAGTGGACTCAATTGCATCAATTCTGGAGATATTCATTATGTAAATATAATAAATAATTTTATTGGACATAAAAATATACCCTCTGCTTTATAAAAAGTACATTAAAAACTAACTATAGGGCTAAAGTTAAGCTATAATTGCACCGTATAAATTTCAAAATATGAACTCGACACCTTTGCCAAAAATAAATACTAACCCTGCAAAGGCACCTGTTACACCAAAAGGACAAACTATACATATAGAAGAAATTTCAGAAGGGGTCTTTAGGGCAACAACAGATACAAGTAACTATATTGTTGAATATGACATAAACAAATGCATAGGTGCTGCTTCTTGCGCAGCAATTGCACCTTTAACCTTCTTTATGAACGAAGAAAACAAAGCAGAGCTAGTTGAAGATGGAACATGGGATGAAGATGACCTTATCTTGTCAGCTGCACAATCTTGCCCTGTATTTGCGATCAAGATTATAAATAAAGAAACTGAAGAAATATTATTCCCTATAGACGAAGTTTATTAATCACAATATCTCTTGTTCAAGTTTAGCTTTAAGCTTTTCCCAAACCTCAGATATTTTTTTACCATATGCTCTGCCACTTGCAGAATTTAAATGACCTCCGGCATCAAATCCCAGATCTTGCATTATTCTTACAAAATTAATTGGCTTAACAGGCAAATCACGCATTCTCCAAGTTACCCGAACGTTATCTGCTTTTTTATCTTCTTTTAAAATTAAATAATAATCAAAACCTTCTATAGATTTGCAAAAAGAATTTTTATAGTACCTATCTAAATCTTTAAAATCCCACTTCTCTCCAAACAAACTATCTAACTCTTGGTAATGAGTTTTATCAATATACAAAACGGTTGTGCGTAAATCTGTTAGGTATTGGGTATGACTAATGGCCCATACAGAAAAATCAATCTCTTTAATAGGGATATTAATATTTCCTGCTTTTAAGTAATCTGCACCCTTTTCTAAAAGCTGAGATGCAACACTTAAGGTTTCTGCATTAATATTCCATCTAAAGTTACCCGAATCACTTAAAATACCAGTATAAAGCCAGGTGGCAACTTCTTTAGTTATTTCTATATCTTTAAATAAGTCTCTAAAAATTACCAAAGTTGTAGATGATGCGCTTGGGTCAGAAATATTTAAATCACTATCAAATTGAGAATTTATATCGGGCTGATGATGATCTATATTAATAAATTTATTAACCAAGCTTTCTTGAGATACAAATTTTTGATAAGAATTGGTTAAGTATCTATCAAAACCATTTCCATCTACTCCAATAATTAAATCGTAAACACTAATATCAATATTATCTAAATACTTTTGTTCAATTTGATTAATATCATCAAAAATTACCAGTTTTTCGGGTATTTGAAAAAATGAATATATACGTACATCTTCTTTTTTAAAGATAGTTTTTACATACCAATTAATAGATAAGGCAGATGTTAAGCAATCTAAATCTGCAGGTTGTGAGGGTAAAATTAAAATCTTATTGGCAGATTTTATTTTATCTTTAATAGCATTTATGTTCATTAAAGGATTATTTCTTTTGTAATTTCTTTTGACATCTCTTCTGTAAAAACAACAGCTTTTATTATGTTTTTACCTGATTTCAATTCTACAATTATACCACCCTGATTAGATTCTGATAGATCTAGCTCTACCCTTGTAAAAGATTCTGTATTGCTAATTGTCCAATATACATTGAATTTTTCTGTAGACCCCCAAGTGTCTTGGTTAATACTTGGTAATATACTTAATCTATAAACATTAGATTCAATTTTTTGATCTTTTATAACTAAATTTAATTCTCTATCTGCACTTACATTACCCACATCTTGAGAAGTTTTTGTAGAGTAATAAACCAAACTAATACTACCCACTGCAAGTACAGCAAAAAATAAGAAAGCTAAAGGTTTACCTAAAAAGCCATACTTTGGTCTTAGCTGTTGCTTTCTGGTTTGGATAATTACTACAGAAGATAAAACTGCAATAACAACCACCATTAAGACAAATATTGCAACAAAAGTTGGGTACTGCTGTACAAAGTAAGAGGCTTCTAATTCGTTCATATAAATAATTAACTTTATTTAAGTTTACAACAAATAAGTCAATTACTGAATAGTGTTCAAACAATTATTTTTGAAGTTTAATACCTTCTAAAAAGGATATAAATGCAGTCAATGATTTAGAACTATCTTCAATATCAAGTCCTAAATCTCCAGTAGAAAAGCAAACTTCTCCGCTAGAACATAAATAAGCTTGTCTAATAAAAGATTCTGTAGATAGTTCAGATTTACCACCTTCAGACTCGTCTGTTCTTACTTCTAAAGCAAGTGCTTGCATAAAAACATCTCTGTTTTCACCCAAAAACTTTATTGATTTTGTTGTAAGCTCACTATTCAAAGGAATAATTCCATTTAACAATGGCTCTTTTAAAGATGCATAGAAAGTATTTGTTCCGTTTGTAATATCGTAAACCACACATTCTGTAGATTTGACCCCACTCAAACTTGCACACTGAAGTGGAAAATCTTGTGGGTTTTTATAAATGGATATAACTTGCCAATCTGAAGGGAGATTATAAATTCCACTATTGCTGACTATTTGGCTTGGATTATCTATTGTTAAAAACTCCCTTTGTGTTTGTGTAAGATTATTATCTAACGACACTTCAGGTTGTTGAAAAGTTTTTAACAACAAAAAAACTACTACCGACAATAAACTTAAAAAAAGTGTAGCAAATAGAATTTTATCTAATGTTAAAAATCTTCTTGTATTAATAAGCTCTTTTGTTTTCATGATATACTTTAAAGTATAGTTTATTTATAAAAGCATGTAAATAATGACATCAAAAAGTATTCAAGCAATAAAAAACAAAGATGTAGAAGTAATGCTTGTTAGTAAAGATATTGCTAAAGAAATACAAACTCTAAAAGATAAATTAAACACTTCATCTTTAGATGTTATTTGTTCTGCAATAGAGCTCTTAAAACAATCAATTAACAAAGAAATTGTTTTAAGGGAGCCTCAAAGCGGAAAAGAGTCCATAATAACAGCCTTATCTAAATTAGATAATTAATATGCCTCAATCTCAAGATGAAAAATTCGGTATTGAATTTGTAGACCCAGATGAACTTATTAAATTTATAGAAGAGGGTCAAGAAGATCAAGATTTAGAAAATACACCTGATGATTCTATACAAGCAGATCAAACCTCTTCTGATTTAACATATGCAGACAAAATTTTAGAAGAAGCAACTGAGTATGTTGTAAAAAAACAAGAAGATACCAGGGGCAAACTTGCAGTACTTTACACTACATTTACTTTTATAGTTTTTATTCTAGGTATTTTCATTTGCGTTTTAGATGGAATTATTAGGCAAGTTAGCATAATTGATAATCTAACAAGTGTTTTACCTTTATTATCCGGCATATTTCTAGGAACTCTGGGATTTGTGATTGGGTATTATTTCAGGAAGGATAATGAATAGCTATGATCCCTGGATTTTTAGTTCAAACAACTACACAAGATAAACTTATTCTTTCTGGATTTCTTACAGAAGGTGATAAAAGCAAACCTGCGAATATAATGGTACATGGTTTTGAAGGTGATTTTTATACTAGAAAATTCTTAAAGCAAAATATAGAATCACTATCTAAAAATGGTTATGCATGCATAAGCATAATGACAAGAGGAACTGGTGTACATACCGTTATTTCAAGAGAGGGATTAGATAGCATCACCTTAGGTTCATATAATGAGAAAATAGAAGAATCCCACTTAGATATTAATGCTTGGATTCAATTTTTAAAGGATCAAGGCTACACTTCTTTTAACTTAATTGGTCATTCTCTTGGGACAATCAAAGTAACCAGGTATTTATTTGAGGGCGAATTCAAAAACTTAATAAACAAACTTATTTTATTAGCCCCATTTGATAAAAATGGATACATAATTAGGCACTCAGGAGATAATTTTCAAGAACGATTGACAAATGTTATTGAGATGGTCAAGAAAGGAAAAGGTAAAGATATTGTTCCAAACGAATATGAAGATTATCCAATTAGTTATAACACTTATAAATCTTGGTATATTCAAGATGATTTAAGTTGTATGTTTGATTTTTACAAAGGAAGCAACTATAAATTTCCTGTTCTAAATAATATAAACATTCCTGTCAAAATAATTGTTGGTGATAAAGATGATTTTTTGTATATGCCAGAATACAATACATTAGATAGTGTTGAATCCATATTAAGGAAAAATATTAAAAATCTAGACTTAAGCATATTACCTGGTTGTGGACATATTTATTTAGGTTATGAAAATGATGTATCTAATTTAGTAACGAAATTTGTTAATGAATAATCAAATTATAATAAAACGTGCATCTCCTATAGATTTTGAAAACATAAGAAACCTTATGCTTACAGGTTTAAAAGATGATCCCAAAGCATTTAGTGTAGACTTTGAAGAATATAGCCAAAATTCAAAAGAATGGTGGAATTCTTACATTAGCCCATACATATTCAGCCTTAAAGATAAAATGTTTTTGGCCTTTGATAATGAAAAACCAGTTGGAATGATTGGAGTTCTGTATGATTACAAAAACCGAAGATCCCACATTGCGACAATAGTGTGGTTTTATATTTTGAAAGAATATAGAGGTTATGGTACAGGTATTGCTTTACTAAAAACTGCAATCGAAGATATAAAAACTAATGGAATGAAAAAAATAACCTTGTTTGTAAACTCAAAACAAGAGGCAGCAATATCTATGTATAAAAAGAATGGATTTGTACAAAATGGAAAACTTTCAAACGAATTACTTATAGATAACGAATTTGTAGATACCCTGATTTTTGAAATGGAATTAAATTGAATAACTTGATGGCATTGGTGTTTGATTAGTTAGCTTTAAATCTAAAGTATAAACCTGAGAATAACTCTTACCTCCAAAATCACAGTTAATATCTACCCTAAACATTCCCCCATTTAAATTTAGATTTCTATCTATTTGCTTTATACTTTGATTAACCTGAAAACTTGCAGTATAAATTGCATTGGCAGAAACTCCTTCAATTTTATAAACCTCAATCGAACAATCTCCAACTGCATTAGGTGCATTATCAACATTGATCTTTGCGTTTACATAATTAACACCAGAATATGTTTTTCTAATTACCTTATCGCTAGCATTATCTGCTATAGATAAATAAATTTTTAAGTTAGTTAAATCTATTAATTCAGATTCTTGCTCTAATACAGGCTCCGTGCTCTTTGATTGGCTTTTATTTGTTAAATTATCTATCTCAAATGAGGAATTAGATTTATTAGTTAGCAAATAAATTGCTATTCCTGCTAAAACAAGAATAGACACAAAAATTAGCACTAAATTGTTTCGCCTTGGGCCAAAATTCCTGGAGTTCATTTTAACTATTTGTTTTCAAATCTAGCGACTTCATTGGCTTGAATCATAGCATTTCTAATCTCGCTAGAGATGTCTGTAATTCCTCCAGGTGAGTGTGGGATTAAAATTGTATTGGAATTTTGGCCAATCTCTTTTAATGTATCAAAATATTGGGTCATTAAAACCAAGTTCATAATTTCTTGAGAGGTAGAACCTTTGATTGTTGTTTGAAAATCTTCTACAGATTCTTTCAAACCATCTATAATAGCTCTTCTTTGATCTGCAATACCTTTACCTTGTAATGCTTTTGATTGCGCTTCTGCCTCTGCAGCTTTAACTTTTAAAATTCTTTCTGCTTCTCCCTTTTCACTAGCGGCTACTCTCATTCTTAATGCAGCGTTAATTTCATTCATAGAATCTTTAACTTTTTGATCAGGTTCTATATCTGTTACAAGTGCATTTAATATTTCAAACCCAAAACTTGTCATTGTTTCGTTAAGTTCATTCTTAACTGCAACTGCAATTTCATCTTTCTTTTCAAATAAGTCATCTAGGTTAATTTGTGGCACTCTTGCTCTTACAACATCAAAAACATATGCGTTAATTTGTTGAGATGGGTCGTTAAGCTTATAAAATGCATCATAAACCCTGTCCGGTAAAACATAATATTGAACAGATACAATTACATGAACAAAAACATTATCTTTAGTTTTGGTTTCTGCCCTTACATCTAATTGCCTAACTCTTAAAGATACTCTACCTGCTACTCTTTCTATTAATGGCAATTTAAAATTCAAACCGGCAGTTGAAGTTCTTACATATTTACCAAATCTTTCTATAATTACAACTGTTTGTTGTTCTACTGTAAAGAACCAAGAGAAAAACAATACTAAAACAAATAGACCCCCTCCACAAAGTAATACAAATAGGAAAGTTTCCATAATAAAGATTTAAAATTTAAATGTATAATATTATCATGTTTAATTAAATTTTTTATAACTATATGGAGATTTTCAGTGCAGCATTATCATTATTAGCGATTTTTGTTTGCTCTATAATATTTATACCAATACTTTTACTGGTTATTTTATTCTTTGGCTACGATAAAATGTCACCTCAAATACAATCCTTATTTAAAGGCTTGTTCAACTTAATTAGAAAGTGGTTAAATTTACCGGTTTTAAAACAGACTAGTGTAGCTAACTCTAAAAAGAAATCTAATTCAAAAAGCCAAAAAGATAACCAAAATTTCAAACCAGCAAACTTTGAAGATGCGGAATTTAGAGAGGTTAAATCATCTTAACCACATTGCATCATACCCTCTAACATTAAGGTCTATAAGTTTATTATTTTCTAAATCAAACAGCATTAGATCAGAAGTCTGAGGTTTAGTTTGAAAACCAAAACTTCTACTATTTTCAAAACTTAATAAATCTGTTTCTTTATAACCTTCTATTAAAATATATCTATCATCAAAGCTTAACTTTGGAATCTCTAAGCTTCTTTTTTCATCTTCTACCAATACTTGAAAATTATTGTTACCCAAATCTTTAACTATTCTATACTGACCTTTTGTTCTTTCATCTAAATCTTTGTACCTTTGAGAATAAATAATACCTGCAGAGTTATTAAAATATTCTGGGTCTAAAACTGGAACATCACCATTAGTTATTAATCTGGAATCTCTTTCAACATTAATTTCTGCAATATATTGGTTTTTGCTAAAAGCTTGAACTGGATCAAATTCAACAAAGGCTAACTTAGAGCCATCAAAATTAAAACCACCATCTGCCAAAAATCTACCCAAAATAATACTGTTTTCTGCATTACTTACATCCATAATTTGATAATAAGATTGGCTTGTTTTATACAAAATTGAATTTCCATCTGGTGCGTACTTTATATTCGTAACACCCTCGCCCGGTGCAGAATAATTTATAGTTTTAGTTTCTTTTGTATCTATATTATAAAAATTTATAGATGTATCTTCTAATGGTTGAGCATAAGTAGATCTTAAAATAACAGATTGTGTAACATATGCAATTTCATTGAGCTTTGGTGAAAATGAAATGCTGGGTATTATTTTAGTTCCTACATTTAAAGTAGTTACACTTTTATTATCAATATTTATAATATTTAAAGAATTTGTTTGGTTTGGGTTTTTAGTAATTACAGCTAAATAAGACTTTCCTGCATCAAAAGTTTCAATATTTTCATTTTCGTATAAAACGACTTTATTAAAATCTAAATCTGACTTTACAATCTTCTTGGTATTATTAGAAGAATCAACATACAAAAACTCTTGTTTCTTTGTTTTAAAAGTAATACTTTGTGTTGATAATGCTTTATTGTATAAATCCTTAAAATCTGGTGAAAATTTTATTGTATAGCTTGTAGTAGATCTTAAATTTGTATCAAAAATTATAAATAAATTATTGCCAGACCATGCAGTTTTGAAATCTATACTTGGCTCAATTGTAATATAGTTTTGAGTAGAGTCTTTGTTCATTGGAGAACTAAAGAACACTTTTACTCTTTGATTAGAAAAATCTGCAGAATTTATTTGTCCCTCTAATTCAAAAAACCTAACATGTGGTTGAGAAATTACACTTAAAAGCCAAAAGGCAATAATTAATAAAGTTAGTATAGTAAAAGTCAACGCAGCAGCAAGATTAAACCTGTCTTTTAATATATTTTTTAAATTTAATTGTTTATTGCTCAAATTCGTTTTTTAATAAATATATGGTCTATCCGGCTCTTTAGTTAACTCAATACTTTCAGGTTCAATAATCAATTGAGTAACTCCGTTAACTTCACCAATTGCAAACTTGCCTTTAATATTAACCCATTCATCTAACTTGTATTGCCCCTGCCAGCCATCTAGCTTAACATTCAAGCCAACCGGTCTTGCATCTACAGCACAACAAGTTACAACAAATCGTGCTGCCAAAAACATATCTTTTGGGTAATAATTTGGTGCAAATACAAACCCGGTTACATTAACTGACTTGCCCACATAACTAGATAAATCCGGATTGTAATTAATGGATGCAATCCAATCTGCAATATCGTAATTACTTGAATTTGCAAATCTTGAAAGTGTGCTGAGTCTATTTTCCAATGTTACAGAATTTAAATCTCCAGATCTTTGTGATGCTGTTACAGAAGTGAGACTGGTTGAGGGTATTGCAAAGCCTAAAATTATTACTAAAACTATCAAAATACCTAAATCTAGTTTTAATTTAATATCTTTTTTAAAATATATAAACAGAGGGATAGTTATTAAAAGTAATAAAGAGTTGACTATTAAGCCTGCTATTAATACAAATCCAATGGTAAGAATTGGGGTTATAAAATCAAACAACTCTCTTTTATTTTTTTCTTTTAAAAATATATAAATTATTGCACCTAATGAAATTACTATTCCACACAAACTTGCAATTAAACTAAATGAAAAGAATCTAGAACTAATGTAGTTATCTATATTACCAGACAGATATAAATACAAGTTATATAAACTAAAAAAGAAGATTATTATTAACTTAAAAAGATCCATTTAAACAAGTAGATTAATAATTAAACCAGCTAAAAACGAACTTAAACCAACAAACACAACTAAGAAAATAATTAACTTTAATTTAAAACTACTTTTAAGCATTGTTAAAATTTTCATATCTATCATTGGTCCAAACAAAAGAAATGACATAATTGAACCCAAAGAGAAAGTGCTAACGTAAGGTAAGGCTACAAATGCATCTACGTTAGAGCAAATTGAAATAACAAATGCAAACAACATCATGGCAACAATAGATAAGATCGGGCTTTGCCCAATTGAAGTTATTACATCTCTTGGAATAAATATTTGAGACAAAGCTGCAAAAAAAGCTCCTAAGCAAAGTAACTTTGTAACCTCCCAAAACTCTGTTCTAAAAATTTCAAAGGCCTCTTCTATTTTTGAATTATGATGATGATGCAAGTGATCATGATGAGAGTGCTGGTCATGGTTATGATCATGGTTGTCTAAATTCACTTTGCAATAATTGTTATAAAAGTCATCTTGCAAAAGTTCGTATTGATTCTTTTTAAATGAGATTATAAATCCGGCTAAATTGGCTATTACCAAGGCGCCGATAAGTCTTATTATTACTATTGATGTATCCGGGCTAAATGCTTCTATTGTGCTCCAAAGTGTTATAGGGTTAATTATCGGCGCCGCAAGTAAAAATACTATTGATTGAGAAACTGTAAAATTTTTAGAAAGCAACCTTCTTGTTACAGGTACGTTTCCACATTCGCATACCGGCATAAAAACGCCAAACAAAGAGATTATTAAATTGCTTAAAATTACATTCTTTGGAAGGTATTTTAATATCCACTCCGATTTAATAAATAGTGCGACAATTACAGATATTATTGTTCCTAAAATTACAAACGGAAATGCTTCTGCAATAATGCTTAAGAATAATGTTAAAAGCTCTTGAAGCCTTAAAGCCAAGCTTTGCCCATCTATGCTGTATTGAAGGTATTGATCTAATCTAAATTGGATGAATGCAAAAACTCCAAGCACGAACATGCTCCATAAAATTATACCTTTGTTTTGTTTAATATGAGTTAGCATTTTAATATTATACATTAAACCAATTGTTAAATTTGCACTTGGTGCTTATAATTCAGGAAATTTAACTTAAAACTTATGACAGACAATCTTATAGTAGCTTTTTGCTCACAAGATCGCGTAATCACAAGATTTGGATATAAGGAGTTTATCCAATTCTTACGTTCAGAAATCACTAATTTAAATTGCGATCTATCTCAAGGATTAATAATGGCAAAAATATTAGACTATTTATATATAAAAGACCATGGTAGGCAAGTTGATTTAGGAGATAGAACTTTTCAAACCCTACACTTTTGGGATAAGGAATTTAGAGTTTGTTTAAATAGGTATGACCCAACCGAAGAGTTTAACACTATTGCTCAAGTATTTTGGGAAATTCATGGATTAACAAAATCCGAAACTTTATTCATTATAGATACTGTCCGTAGACTTTATAATAAATACTATCATCAAAATATTCCAAACAATTAAGAGTTTTCCATAATTGTAAAATCACACCAAGTTATCACTTTACTTATAAATTATTCACTATAGCCTCAAACTAGCTACAGGGGATAGATATATTGACTATGCATAACTATGAGATATAATCTTTTATAAATAATCCTATTATTAAATTAAAAAACATGCTTCAAAACACCTTCGATAATCAGATTGATTTAACAGATGATCAAAAAGATCTTAGACAAAAAATCGAGAACTATATAAATGCACTTACATTAAGCGAAGTAGCTAAGAACTTTGTTTTTCAAGCTCTTGTTTATATTTTAGATAAACAAGATAGTAGTATTGTTAGGACAGAATTTCTACATGGAGTTAAAGCAGAATTAAAAGATTTATATTATTCTGAACACTCTCCCAACTCTTCTACTTATTTCAGGTTAACAATTAAGCCCTTGCTCGATCACTTAGTTGAGGTAGGAATAGATGTGGGTGAAGGTTTGCAAGTTATCAAATCTATTAAGGATTTTATTAGAAGACAGAGAATAGAATCCATGCTCCCTGCCTCAGAATCTAGTAGCCCAGAAAGTTAATTTACAAAATAACAAACTTGGAGAGAACTTGTTTTAAAACATCAAGAAAAGGGGAAATATAAATTATCTTCTAAAACAGCTTTAACCTAGGCATTCAAGTGCTAAAATATACCGATTACTTAACATATTAAGTTATTTACTTCTCTAAATCCGTTAATAACTTTTATGTTAATGTATCGGCATTTCGCCCATATTATTAAGTATAGAGCTCAATTCCCATGACTCCAATGCAAGAGCAATATTACAAAATCAAAGAGGAATACAAAGACTTTGTAATCTTGTTTAGACTTGGAGACTTTTACGAAGCTTTTGACGATGACGCAGTAACACTTTCTAAAGTTTTAGGAATAACTTTAACAGGCCGAGGCAAAGATGATAATAGAAAACCAATGGCTGGGATTCCGTATCATGCTTTAAAAACATATCTTCCAAAATTGATTGCAGAAGGCATAAAAGTAGCAATTGCAGACCAAATGGAAGAAGCTACTCCCGGCAAAATTGTAGAAAGACAAATAACAAAGGTTATTACCCCCGGAACGGTAATGGATGAAAATTCACTGGATAATTCCAAAAACAATTTTATAGCTGCAGTGCTAAACGACAAGGGCGTTTACAATTTTGCCTATGCAGATGTAACAACAGGGGAACTAAACTTTGTTTGTAATTTAAACGAAAAAACTTTCAAAAACGAACTTAACAAGATTTGGGCTAAAGAGGTTTTAGTAGCAGAATCTGAAATGAAGACAAAACTATCATTTTTAAATACCCATTTTGAAATCTTAGAAAAATTAGATTTAGATTACTCAAAAAATCTTTTAAAACTAAAAGAGCACTTTAAAGTTCAAAACTTAAAAAGCTTTGGGATAGACGAGGAAAATAAAAGTCATGTAAATGTTTTAGGCATGTTATTAAATTACATAGAAAAAACCCAAAGAACATCTTTAAAACACTTTTTGAACATAAACGTCTTGAATGTAAGCGAATACATGACACTAGACCCAGAAACGGTACGCAATTTAGAGCTTATTTATTCAGCAAACGGATCAACTCACAATACGCTCTACTCTAAACTAAACGAATGCAAAACATCTATGGGGAAGCGTCTTTTGCAAACTTTCATTTTGCACCCATTACTAAATGCAAATTTAATCCAAGAGAGATTAAAACTAGTAGAAAATTTTTATAATAACCCAAGAATCAGTGCTGAAGTTTCAGAACTTTTAAACCAAATTTCAGATATCCAAAGGATTTGTGGAAGGATTGGGGTTAACACTGCCCATCCTAAAGATTTGTTAGGCTTAAAATATAGCCTTACAAATTGCTTGCAGATTATTGACACTTTAAAACAATCTGCTACTTCCATTAATCAAGAATTACTCAATTTTTTAGACAAAAATTCTGCAAACTTACAAAACATTCAAAACGCAATTCAAATTATTGAAAATTCGATTGGAGAAGAAGCTCCTGCAATTGTAAATGAGGGTAATATTTTTAAAGATGGATTTAATTCAGAGCTAGACGAGCTTAGAGGCATCAAAAATAATAGTCGTGGAATTTTGGCCGAGATTCAAAGGAGAGAGGTTGAAAGAACTGGTATTTCTACTTTAAAAATCTCTTTCAATAGCGTTTTTGGATATTACATAGAAATTACAAAATCTCACTTAGCAAAAGCACCTACCGATTACATTAGAAAACAAACATTAGCAAATGCAGAAAGATTTATAACTCCAGAACTTAAAGAGCTTGAAGATAAAATTTTGACTGCCGAAGATAAAATTGTAAAGCTAGAATTTACTTTATTTGATGGTATTCGTCAGCAAATTTCGCAATTTATTCCGGATTTATTAGAGCTTTCAAATTTAATTGCACAAATAGATATTTTTAACTCATTTGGTTTTTTGGCAAGGCAAAACGAATACTCGGTGCCGGCCATTAGCACAACTAAGCGCTTAAAAATATCTTCCGGCCGGCACCCTATAATCGAATCAATCGTCGGCAAATTTACACCAAACGACTCTGAATTTGATACGAACAGCAATATTCATATACTAACCGGACCAAATATGTCTGGTAAATCGACCTACATTCGACAAGTTGCTGTAATCGCACTTATGGCACAGATTGGTTCTTTCGTACCAGCCCAAAACTTTGAATTTAAACCGTTTGATAGAATATTTACAAGAGTTGGAGCATCTGACAATCTTTCTAAAGGAGAATCGACTTTCATGGTAGAAATGACAGAAACAGCTAATATCTTAAACAATGCAACGGCCGACTCTTTAATTATTTTAGATGAGGTCGGCCGAGGTACAAGTACATATGACGGAGTTGCAATCGCATGGTCCATTATTGAATATATAAACTCTACTTTAAAATCGTTCACTTTGTTTGCAACTCATTATCACGAACTTATTGCCTTGGCAGATCAGTATTCTAATATTAAAAACTTTAATGTACAGGTAAGCGAAAATAACGGAGAGATTGTATTTAAGCACAAGATTATTGCTGGCGGTACAAATCGAAGTTACGGGATACATGTTGCAAAACTTGCAGGTCTTCCAGCAGATGTTATTAAAAAAGCAGATGATATTTTAAAATCATTTGAAGGTACAAACCATAATGAGCAAACAGAAAATCAAAAAAGCTCTCTATCTGAAGTTAACGCAGAAACAGACGCTAAAACCAACAGAAAATCAAACTCCATAAGCAAAAAGCCTTCTAAGCCAAAACGAATTCACCCGGAGCAACTTGGGTTAATCTAGTCCTAACAAGAATTCAATTTAACTCTATAAGAAAATTGACTTCCCATTTTTTAAAGGCACTTCATAATCGTTCGTTCTACGAACGAACGATTTTATATAGTCAAATTCAAAGACCACGTATTAGAATAGATCGGGAAACTCTATTCGAAATCACTTTTCTCAATATATACATTAACAGTATTGCATTATATAAATTCAGTGATAAAATCCACGGTTACTAATTATCAGCAACATATGCCAATATCCAAAGGTGAAGAAGCTCTAAGTAAATTTATTAATATAGATGGTCCCAATCGAATATATACTGTTGAAGATTTTGAAATGCTTAGAGATGCTTATTTATGGGCACTAGAAAGTAAAAAGACAACTGAAGAATATAGAATTAAACTTGCAAAAAAACTAGTATCAGTCATGGATAAAATGGGAATTACATACCCTGACTTAAAAGGAGAGTCTTAAAATCCTAACTAATTAAGGCACAAAGTAATTAATATCTTTGTTGTAAAGTTTTGCCAATTCAATTAATTCTAAAATATCAATTCTTCTATCTCCATTTTCAATTTTAGAAAGATAAGAAGCATATTTACCAATTTTATCTGCAACATACTCTTGTTTAAAACCCGCTTCTTTTCTAGCACGCTTTAGACGGCTAATAATGTATTCGTACTTTGGATCATAAATGGTTTTTATTCTTTGCTTTTTCAATGTTGCTTTAATAACAAAAAAACTATGAGCAAATGTTATAAGTTATTGTACGATTTCCCAAAATCGGTTTCGTACTGTATAACCATTATTAGAATATAACAATTTATTTAAATGAGTTTTAATAAATTGTAATTTTTTTGCAAAATAGAAAATTATTCAATACTGCATGTCAATTACAAAGAAAACTCATTAACTTTCATCTTCACTCTTAAGTAATTTTAGCATTTTAAAATATTTTAAAATGTAAATATTTTGTATCACTTCTCTACTTTAAATTTATCACTTCTTAACAAGACATGCTAAATTATGATAAACTTCTTTAAGTTTTAAAAATAACAAGATGGATATTTCTGAAAGACAAAGGCTACTTTTACTAACAATAATAAACGAATTTATTGATACCGCAGAAGCTGTAGGGTCTTTAAATTTGCAAAGCAAGTACGGATTTAAAGTAAGCCCTGCAACAATCAGAAACGAAATGGCAGAGCTTGTATCTAGCGGATATTTATTAAATAGAAATTCAAGTGGTGGTAGAGTTCCAACATTAAAAGGCTGGAAATACTTTTTGCAAGATTTGCAAGAGAAAGGTATAGAAGATATTGATGTTATTACTCAAGAATCTATAAAAAGCGAGTTGGCAAAAATCAAATATGATAAATACCAGCTTTTAAGAAAAACCATAGGGTTTCTTTCCACACTAGCTAACAACCCCGCAATTGCGTTAGTAGACGGAGAGATATTTTATGCAGGTTTATCTCACATGGTAGAAATTCCCGAATTCAGAAATTCCTCAAACCTTCAAAAAATGCTTGAGGTTTTAGAAGATTACTACTCTCTTTCAGAAATCATGAATGATGGTAAAGCGGAAGACGAACTTTCAATTTTGTTTGGAGAGGAAACTGACTTTGACGGTTACAAAGACTTTACAGTCGTATTTACAGAAATAAGACTTCATGATAAAAAGCGAGGGTATATTGCAGTAATTGGTCCTAATAGAATGAGATATAATCAAGTACTTGCAGCTATTAAATATCTTTCACAAACCATGAAATATTTAGTTCAAAACTGGTAAATTTTTTAATATGAAGAACATACATCAAGAAATAAAAATAGCTTTGGCGTTGCTAGAGCAAATTCAAATTAAAGACTACTCCATTGATTCTGTTGGAATTTCTGTAGCAGATTCAAAGGAATATGATCAGGTTGCAGAAGATATTTTAAAGATCGCCGAAAAACATGTAGAAGATGAACACGGCATTTTAGTTAAGTTTAAAGAGCCAGTTGCAGATATTAAATTTGCTAGGCTAGTTAAACCTGGTGAACAGAAATACGTTTCTGTACAAACTAATAATTTTGAAGAAGCTAAAAAAGCATATCCTAATGCCAAACTAATAGAAGGCGAAGGGTGGAAGCTTTTAGAGGTAAAGTTAGAAAATGGGAATATTATGATCTCTGACATTTTTGAATCTGAATTCTATTTTAAACCTCAAAAAGAAACTGAAACACAACCAGATGAACTTTCTAAACTTAAGGCAGATCTAGATTTAGAAAAACAAAAAAGAATTAGCTTAATGGCCGATTTTCAAAATTATCAAAGAAGAATTGAAAACGAAAAATCCAACTGGGGTGCAATGTCCAATATGTCTTTAATTAAAGATATTTTAGAAATTCACGATGATATTGAATTAGCACTACAAGATGAAAACCTAAGTTTAGAACATGCAAAGTCTGCAATGACAAGTGCGCAAGATAAATTGGTTGATTCTGCTAAAAGAAATGGAATAGAGAAAGTTGAAGTTAAAATAGGAGATGTTTTTGACAAAGAAAAAATGGAGGCAGTATCTGTAGTAGCTGTTCAAGATGAATCTCAAAAAGGAAAAGTAATTGCTGTAATTAGCAGTGCTTATAAATACTCAAACAAAGAACATGTTTTAAAAGCAGCCAAAGTTGTTGTTGGAAAGTAATTATTAGAGTTTTAAATCTAATAGCATATTAGTTTTCTAAATCAAGCAACTCATTTTTTGTACTATTTAAGTCAATTAAAGAGTAACCCTTTCCCCTAACCAAATACAATCTTAAATTTGACCCATTTAAATCTAATTGTTCTTTAATGTGCCTTAAAAAGTGGTAAACATTAGAAGGTGTACAACCAAAATATGTACTTAATTGTTCAGCAGTTACAAAAGAACCTGTTAAATATGTATTTACTAGCAATCTAAATATTTCAAAACATTGCTCTGTTAATTCTAATTGAGTTAGTGCCGAAAGATTAGTATCTATCTCTAATAATTTTCTAAAAGATTGCCTATCTAAATATTCACTTATTATGTAAATCAACAACGTATATGGCTCTAAGTCAGTCTCTGATTTGTTATAAAAGGGGATGTTGATTTTTGACTTAAGAATGTAATAGTGATATCTAATTTTGTCTAAAAAAGTCTCAAAATCTATAAGACCCGTACGGTATTCTTTAATAGAGTTAACCAGCTTTGGATCTAATGATTCTAATATAATTGATCTTGCAATAATATTTTTTAATCTATCTTCAGAACAATACTTATTTAATTTCATAAATCAAAAGTAATATTATCTAAAACTTATATTGTGCAGGGATTATAGCATTTTATAAAACCTTAATATTTTTAAGTGTTGGGCTTGACACCAACACGTTAGCAGTTATAGAATTAGACTGCTAATTTCTTAGATTAGCTAGATTTAAACAATCATAGTTGTAAATTAACATAAAAAATCTATTTAACTTACAACTTTAAAATTAATAATTATTACTAGTAAATTTATGGCAAAAGCAGTCGGAATAGACTTAGGAACTACAAACTCAGTTGTAGCCTTTGTACAAGCAGGAAAACCTGAAGTAATAACAAGCAAAGAGGGGTCAAGATTAATCCCTTCTGTTGTAGCATTAGACAACAAATCAGAAATTGTTGGAATAACTGCAAAAAATCAAATGGTAACAAACCCTGAACAAACATTCTACTCCATCAAAAGGCTTATTGGTAGAAGGTTTGACGATGCAGAAGTTCAAAAAGATATAAAACTTTTACCATTTAACTTAAGAAAATCTGACAAAGGTGGAGTTGAAATCCAATTTGGAGAAGAATGGGTATCACCTGAAGTTATATCCGCAAAAGTTTTAGCAAAAATCAAAGCAGATGCAGAGGCATATTTAGGAGAAAAAATTACAGACGCAGTAATTACAGTACCAGCTTACTTTGATGATTCTCAAAGACAAGCAACAAAAAACGCAGGTAAAATTGCAGGGTTTAATGTTCAAAGAATTATTAACGAACCTACAGCAGCTGCTATTGCTTACGGTCTAGATAAAAAACAAGATGAAACAATTATCGTTTACGACCTTGGTGGAGGAACATTTGATGTATCTGTTTTAGACATTGGAGATAATGTTTACGAAGTAAGATCTACATCTGGTGATACCCACCTTGGTGGAGACGACTTTGACCAAGTTTTAATTGACCACTTTGTAACTGTATTTAAACAAGAGCAAGGTATTGACTTAAAAGAAGACCCAGCTGCATTACAAAGACTTAAAGAAGCTGCAGAAAAAGCAAAAATCACACTTTCAAGTTCTGAAAGTACAGATGTAAATTTGCCATACATTACAGCAGACGCAAAAGGACCAAAACATTTCAGAATGACTTTAACCAGAGCCGATCTTGAAAAGATGGTTATGTCTTTGGTAGAAAGAACTTTCAATTCTGTTGATAAAGCTATTAAAGATGCCGGGCTTTCAAAATCTGATATTCATGAAGTAATTATGGTTGGTGGTATGACAAGAATGCCTTTAGTTTTAAGAAAAGTAGAAGAATACTTTGGCAAAAAACCAAATTTATCTGTTAACCCAGACGAAGTTGTTGCAGTTGGAGCATCTTTACAAGCAGCTGTTTTGGCTGGAGATAGCAACGTTCAAGACATTACATTATTAGACGTTACTCCATTATCTTTAGGTTTAGAGGTAAATGCAGGTGAAATGCATATCTTGATTCCAAGAAATACAACTATACCTACAGAAAAAACCGAAGAAAACTTTACTACAGCAGTAGATAATCAACCTGCAATTGATGTAAAAGTTTTACAAGGAGAGAGACCTTTAGCTAAAGATAACAAACTACTTGGCACATTTAGGTTAGATGGAATTGCTCCTGCACCAAGAAGCGTTCCAAGGTTTGCCATTACATTTAAATTAGATGCAAATGGTATTTTGAATGTTAAAGCCAAAGATTTAGGTACAGGCAAAGAGCAGCAAATTACTATAACTGCTTCTACAAACCTAGACCAGGAAGAGATTGATAGAAGAGTTAAAGAGGCAGAAGAAAATAGAAGCAAGGATGACGAAATTTTGTCTAAGCTTAAAACAAAAAACGAAGCTGAAACTTTAGTTTACCAAGCTACTAAATTAATAGAAGATAAAGATACAGCAGATAAAATTCCAGAAGATATGAAATCTGGCATTAAAGCTCAAATTGAAAAAGTTGAAGCTTTAATTAAAGTTGAAGACTTTAATGCAGAGGAAGTTAAAAAAGAATCTGACGAATTAATGAACAAACTTCAAGAAGCAGGGTCAAAGGTTTACGAGCAACAACAACCTGCAGCTGGTACTGAAAGTGCCGGTACAGCTTCAGAAGATTCTAGCAACACTACAGAATCAACTGAAGAAAAGAAAAACGAACCAGAAGAAGGTGAAGTTGTGTAAGTTTTAGACATTCAATTTTAACAATTGATTTTAAACTCCCGGGCAACCGGGAGTTTTTTAATGTCAGATGTATCCTAAAAGTCTAATTAACTAAGCTTCTGGAGCCGTTTCTTGAACACCTAAGTTAAATTGTGAATCCATAGTATCAACTAAGTTTCGAGTGCCGGTCAATACATGTTGAAATTTTTCTCTTTGAGCAATAGCATCGTGAATAACTTGGTCTTGTTTATTTATTTCATTTTGCAAAAATTCTGAAAGTTGAGTTAGTAAATCCCTGTATCTAGGTATCAAATCTGGCTCAAAAATAGTTAGGTAATTCGACATTCCTAATAAATTATTTAAGTTTACAGATAACTCATCAAAGATTCTAAGTGCTAAATTCGGGTCTCTTTCCACCCTATACTCAATTAAAGACTCTGCAGTAGTAACTAAATTATATAAATATAAATGCCTTAAATGATTATTTGTCGCTGGCTCATCAAAAGGATTTGGCAAATTAACAATGGGGTAGGTATCCATGTTTAATAATTAAAAAATAACTTAACCTTCAACTGTATTACCTAAGAGTTTTTCTTGTCTTTGGTAAATTGCATAATTAAGCGAAGTTGGGTCTAAATAATTGATTAGTGCCTTTATTTTCACCCAAGCCAACATGTCTTCTGGACTATCACTCTTGAATGGTTGAAGTATGGCTTCGCACTCAGATAATATATCAACTAATTCTGATCTAAGGTCCTCACTTAAATTTAAATATTCTTTAAAACCTTCATTATCCTCATCAGGACCTTCTCTTACTGCAAAAAAGTCTAATACAGGTTGGATTTTAGATGTTAAAACATTAGCATGAGGAATCAAATAAATACTATCACTTAATATATGCATTGCTTGATATAGTTTTAAATTACTCGAATTATCAATTCGAAATGCTATTCCTCTAATTCTTACAGAAAGATTAGTAGAGTCAACAAATCTCTTAGTAACCTGATCTAATCTTTGATTTTGAGCATCTGACATAAATATTAAATAATAATTAAAAAAAACTCCCAATTTCTTAGGAGTCTTCAGATTTCTTGTACCTCACGTAAAATCATTGGATGTTCAAAAGTATACCTACTATTTATTTTATCCTTTAAACTAACTAATAATTTATGTACATTTGAATCCTGATCTGTAAAATTTTCTAATAAATGATTAATAATTTCTGATAGTTTTACAGCATCAGTTGCACTGGGGAAATTAGGATTAATCTCACTAGGGAAAACTGTGTTTGTAAACTCTTCCCAGTAAATATTGGCGAAATTTAATGCTGAGGTTAAATCTTGCAATGAAATTTTAGCATTAGCACTTTTTGTCTGTGAATAAAGAAAATCTCTTATTGTATATAGTTGATTTGTAAAAAACGGGAAAAGATTAGACTCTGGCAAAGTATATGATTCTGTAGGTTCTGAATTCATGTTTAATAACTTACAACGAATTAATTTAACATATTCACCCAATATTTCTAAAATGAAAATTTCTATAAGCTATATGCAAAATAAAAAAGAAAAACAGGGGGTAGGCGAAGCCTACCCCTGTTTGAAGTTACTTGTTTTAAAAGCTTTATGGTCTACTTAAAACTGTTGTTCTTGGGAATGGTATTGTTTCTCTAATGTGATGTACTCCACTAATCCATCTTACAGTTCTTTCTAATCCTATTCCAAATCCTGCATGTGGTACAGATCCGTATTTTCTAACATTTAAATACCAATCGTACTCTTCTTTTGGATAGTTTCTAGCAATTAGTTCTGCTAATAATTTTTCGTAGTCATCTTCTCTTTGAGACCCACCAATAATTTCTCTTGCTTCTTCAGGTGCTATCAAGTCTGCATTTCTGGCTCTTTCAATTCCTCTTTCATCTGTGTATTTCTTCATATAAAAAGACTTTACTGCAAATGGATAGTCTTCAATAAATACTGGGACTTTATAAATGTTCCCAATTTCAATTTCTTCTTCTGTTGTCATGTCATCGTTGTAATCTACTGTAAATCCCTTCTCTTCTAATAGCTTTTTTGCTTCGTAATGTTTCATTCTTATAAATGGTTTGCTTACTATGTCTTGCATTACAGTTGTGTCTCTTTCTAAAATTTTTAATTCTTGTGCACAATTTTCTAATGCGTCTTTCAAAATCTTTTTTACCATTCTCTCTTGTAAGTCTTCGTTCATAGATTGGTCGTAGAATGCCATTTCTGCATCCATCATCCAAAATTCTGAAAGGTGATTTCTTGTTTTGCTCTTCTCTGCTCTAAATACTGGTCCAAAGTCATAAACTTTTCCAAAAGACATTATTCCCGCTTCTGAATATAGTTGTCCAGATTGAGTTAAATACATCATGTCTTCGTAGTATTTTAAGCCAAATAGTTGTGTTGTATCTTCGCAAGATGTTGGCTGTAATACTGGTGTGTCAAATCTAATAAAGCCTTCTTGGTAAAAGAAGTCTGTAATGCTTCTAAATACTTGGTCTCTAATTCTTAATACTGCCCATGGGGTTTTGCTTCTTAAGTATAGGTCTCTATTTTCAAATAAGAATTCTGGACCATGTTCTTTTTTGCCGATTGGGAATTCTGGTGCTAGGTTTACTATTTCAAAGTTTGTTGTTTGTAGTTCAAACACTCCTTCTTGTTTTGGGTGTTTTGATACTGTTCCGGTAATAACGACCGATGATTCTATTGTTGCGTCTTCTGCAGCTTTCCAGATCGATTCTGATACCTTTGCTTGTTCGACTATTGCTTGTACAAATCCGCTTCCATCTCTTATTTGTAAGAATGCGATCTTCCCGGACGATCGCTTGTTGTACATCCATCCGTTTACGCTAACTTCTTGCCCAACTTTATCTTTGAATTGGGAAATATATGTTTTGTCTGATTCTGGTAGTAAGTTTGTCATAGATGTTATTTATTTTATTTTAAATACTGAGACGGTAGGACTCGAACCTCAAAAAGCAAGTAGTAGCTTGCTTTTCGCCCCGTTAACAGCTTGTTAAATTACTGAGTAGCTAGGACTCGAACCTAGAGTCTTACCGTTAACAGCGGTCGGCTTTACCATTAAGCTACTACTCATTATTAATATCCACCAAATAAACAAAAACTCCCTTTTGGGAGTTTATATATAACAATAAACTCCGAGTGAGTTAGTAATTATTATTGTTATTATTTAATTTTGTGAACATTTGTTTAGATTATATCAGCAATATTAGAATAAATCACTAAATATCAATCTTTTACGTTGAGATTTGTCAAAGAAAAGTACTGAGTGATATACTCCGAAAATGATTCAATTAACTCCACTTTTAGGTAACACAGTGTCTGAAGTTCCTGGCCTTCTGAATCCATACACACCACCGCTAGAAGGGAAATGCTACAACACATTTCTTATCGAAAAAGATGGTATAAGATATTTAGTTAAAATATTAAAAAGAAAGGCTGCAAATAATCAATTATTAACAAAATTGACTTTTGAAAAGCACCAAAGAGAACATCAACTTGTATCTCAAATTTTTGAAGGAACTAACTTTATATTAACAACTATATATTTTGAGTTAGAATACCTAAATGAAATTGAATACGCAAATATACAGCCCTTTATACATAACGCATTAAATCAATATAAGTTAATTCTAAGAGGTTCTGAATTGAGAACTTTGCCAATTAATGTTTTGCAAGGAATAATTGCTAACAGAGCTTTATTTATGGATAGGATTAAGCATTTATTAGCAAAAATCAAGCCAAACTTAATTGACCTAGATTTCTTTATTATTGATCAAGATCCATGGATTTTAGTTTTTGACACAACTGAATTTTGGCCAGAAAAAAGAGAAGGTAAAGATCAAATGCAAATTGAATCAGATCTAGAGGATTTCTTTAATAAAGTGCAGTCTATACTTGGATCACATAACTAATTATTTGTAGTCTCTCCCTCAATAAACAGGTCTATGTTTCTACCTTGTTGAATCTCTTCTAAAATTACTTGAACAACATCACCAACCAAAGGAATATATCTAGATCTACTTACTAATAACCCGAAAGCTCCGATAATAATAGTTGCGCCAATAATACTACCTACACCCCACGCAATTCCACCAACTAAGTTATCTACAAATATCCTTCTTCTAGATTTTGCATCTACATAAGCAAATTTATTAGCTGCTTGGTGTTCTTCTGTCATAAATCTTTTTTAAAATCTACAATAGTTGGTTTAACAACTTTAATTAAATCCTCTACAGACATGATAATCGATTTTGTCTTAAGACCGCAATTAAAAGCTGCTGTTTTTTCCTTTAAATTTTGCTTGTCAAAATATGTTTCTAATCCTAAAACATTTCCTAATGGTGGTATTCCGCCAATTTCTATCCCAAAATCTTGTAATATTATTTCAGGTTTTTCAAATTCAAAGTCTTCTTGAAAATACGCCTTAACCTTCTTCATATCAATTCTTTCACTAGATTGAATAACAATCATTATACGTTTGCCAGATTTTCTACCTTTTAAGATCATAGCCTTTCTACCTTGCTCCATAGGCGTGCCACGAACTTTAGCAGAATCTTCACTTGTAGGCGTTGGTTCGTGATCCTGAAGTTCGTAGGGAACCCCAAATGAATCTAACAAATTAACAATTTTATCTACGATTAATTGGCTCATTCAGTTAATAACTTAAAAGTATAGTAATGCAAATCTACTAACTTTTCCCTTAAAGATTCAACCTGATTAGCATCTGTATACTTAACATAACCACCACCCAATACTACAGCTATTGGTATTTCTAAATGTAGAATCGTTGAAATCACTTTTAATTCCCTTTGCTCAAAATCATCTTTAGTAAACCCGCTAATTCCACCTAATCTATCCGTCTGTACTACATCTGCTCCGCTGTGATATATAACCAAATCGGGGTTCAAATCTTTAATCTCATTTAAAGTATTCTCAAGACAAATTTTATACTCATCAAGTGTGTCTACTTTATATGATTTTATATTTGTTGCATATAAAGGGATATCCCATTCAGAAATGCTTTTACTCCAAAGATCATATACTATGATATTTTTCTTGTTCTGTAATAAGTTTTGAAAACCGTTCCCTGCATGAATATCTAAATCTAGAACCACTATTTTAAGGTCTGGATTTTCTTTATGAAGATTCTCGATAGCAATAGCGACTTCACTAATTGGATTCAAACCGTATCCTCTCGATTTAATTGCATGATGACCTCCGCTTGATAAGGCTACAGAAGCTCTATTTAATAGAGCATCTTTACAAGCCAGAGTTACAGATTTTGCACAATTAGCAAATGCTTGTGCTAGTGATTCTTGCCAAATCAAACCAGATGTTTGTGCAAGGTTTAAAGGAGAACCGGTCTTTAAAGACTCAATGTAGTCTATACTATGAATACTTTTTAATGTTTCAATATCTACATTCGAGACATTTATTAATTTAAATTTCCGGTCTTTATCTATTCGACTTTTTAATCTAACTAATTTTTCAATACCATCTAATCTATACCTGTTTGTATTATCAGCATTATGATGCCAAATATTTTCTATCCCAACTGGGTAAAAGACTTTAATAGATTTCATATTATTAAAACGCCCTAATTTCTTAGGGCGTAATGAGTTACGGATTTAATCTCTTAGGGTTTCTAAACAAATATGTTGTTTCTCTAATACTTGGTTGATCTAACAACTTCATAATAAATCTGGCAGGGCCAAAACCTAATCCACCATGTGGAGGACAACCATATCTAAAGAAATCTAAGTAGAATTGAATTGATTCTTGTGAAATTCCCCTTTCTAATGCCTGTGCTTTTAAAACTTCATATCTATGTTCCCTTTGAGCCAATGTAGTAATTTCTAAGCCTTTATGAATCAAGTCTGCACTTTGTGAAAACTTACCATCTTCAGATCTCATGTGGTAAAACGCTCTAAACTCTTGTGGATATTCTGTTAAAAATATAAATTCGTGACCAAGTTCCTCTAATGCATATTTACCTAAAGCTTTTTCTTCTTCCGATGACAAGTCTCCTTCTTTTTCACTTGGTAATCCTAATTTGCCCAAAATAACTTTTGCTTCTGCAATTGTCATTTTAGGGAAGGGGATTGTTGGAACTACAATTTCTACTCCCAAAATCTTTTTTATTTCTTCCCCATGTTTTTCTTTTATTCTTGTAATAATGTGTGCAATTAATTTTTCTTCTTCTGCCATTACATCTTTATATGATTCAATGTAAGAGATCTCTAGGTCCATTCCTGTGAACTCCGTTGCATGTCTTATTGTGTAAGAGTTTTCCGCTCTAAAAACTGGACCAAATTCAAATACTTTCTCGTAACCTGCCGCCATTGCCATTTGTTTGTAAAACTGTGGAGATTGAGCTAAATAAGCTTTACCTTCAAAGTATTTAACTTCAAATACTTCTGCTCCGCTTTCGCTCGGGGCTCCAATTAATTTTGGAGAGTGCATTTGCATGTACTCGTTTTGAATAAAGTATTCTCTTGCAGCGTTTTCAAATGTTGTCCAAACTTTAAAGATTAAGTTGTTCTTTTCTTTTCTTAAGTCTATCCATCTGTAGTCCATTCTTTTTTCAGATTCTGTTTCGTTTGTGCCTTGTTCTATAATTACTGGTATTGGCAAAGGTTCTGATTTACTTAAGATTTTGTATTCTTTTACGTCAATTTCTACTGTTCCGGTAATCATGTCTGGGTTTATCATTTTCTCTGGTCTTTTTTTTACTTCTCCTACAATCTCAATTACAGATTCTGTTGTTACATCTTTCATTAATTGATAGCCAACTATCTGTATTTTGCCGGTTCTATCTCTTAGGTCTATAAATGTAAGCTTTCCCATGTCTCTAACTGTTTCTGCCCAACCTTGTAGTTTTACTGTTGTACCTACCATTTCTGGTGTTTGTTTTATTAGTGTACGTTCCATAAGTTTTAAATAATAAGTGTTTTTATAGTGAATATGTTGATTATACTTAATTTTAGATAAAAAATATCACTTTTTATTAGTTTCTAGCGCAATTAAGTTGTGGGGTATGGGTTTTATTCTGCTTGCGCAGAATCATTATCTGAATTTGTGAAAATGAAGTGTTTAATCACGGGTAAATGATAGCATAATTTTAGTATAAAAAAAGCTCTTTTGAGCTTGCAAAGAAGAGTTCTTTTAAAAAGAAAGTACATTTAAACTTACCTTTTAGATCTTAGCTCAGGGCCCTTGAGTTTTTTTAAACAATCTCGGATCGGTTCGCGTACACACTACAAAACCATTATCTGACTTTGTAATGACTTACTGAAACTGTTTAAAAAGATCTACATAGATCATATCAATTTCAGGTAAAATTAACAACGGAATTATAAATAGAGATTTATATGGTGCCGGTAGAATTGATATATACCAATTAGTCATGAGTTAAATTCAAAACCTTGGCGGGCAACATTTATACTACTCTGATGGTTCAACTTTTCGTTCAATTTGCTTAGTTTGCTGACCAGAAAATATTGGCATTGCAAAAGTGAAAGTACTACCTTCTTTAACTTTACTTTGAACATCTAACTTTCCATCCATTATTTTTATTAAGTTAAATGTCACGAATAATCCCAATCCGGTTCCACCTGGTCTTACAACTTCTAGTTTTTCTGGTGATAAAGTATTTGGATCTACATCATCTATATATTGTCTTGCTCTAAAGAATTTTTGTCCTAATTTTTTTAGATCCTCTTCAGATATTCCAATTCCGCTATCTTTAACTGATACATAACCATATCCTTCTTGGTCCCAAACTTTTATATTTATGTTACCCCTCATGGTGTATTTAATTGCGTTATTAATAAAGTTGTCTGCTATTTCCTGAATTCTAGTTTTATCTGCATAAACAAGCACTGGTGTTTGCGGTGGTTCGAATGTTAGTGTCAAACCTTTTCTTTCTGCCTCTCTTTTAAATGCTATTAGGGAGTTGTTTATTATGTCGTTTAAATCTACTTTTTCAAGTAATAGTTGAAATCCTTTACCATCTGTTTTTGTTGCAGATAATAATGTTTCTATTAAAGATACTTCTCGTCTAGCAGATTCTACCCCTATATCCACATATCTTTTTATTTTGTCCATTAGGTCTGCAGGGTTAGCTTTGATTTGTGTATCCATCATTATTAGTGCGTTTCTGACTATAGACATTGGGGTTCTTAGTTCGTGACCCATTATGTCTATCATGTCTCTTTCGTGTTTTCTTGCTGCCTCTAGTTCTTTTAGTGTTTTTTCTAGTTTGGCTTGTATTTCTTGTGATTGTGCAAATAGATTAGCATTTTCTAATGCGATTGCGATTTGGTTTGTGTATGTTTGTAGTAATTGTTTTTCGTTTGCATCTATCTCTTCTGCGTTTTTTTCTTTTATCATGAATGATAGTGCTCCGATTGTTCTTCCACGTATTATTAATGGGTATGTTGCTACGCATTTTATGTTTATGATTTTTGCTATTGGGTCTAAGAATTGAGATCCTAGTGCGGGTACAAAGAATTCAGATATGTTGTTTGTAAACATTGGTGTTTCTGTTTTTACGACTCTTACAACCAGGTTTACTTGTGCTTCTGGGTCATCTAGTTTTAGTCCGTATTGTGTAAAGTCACCAATTAATTTTCTTACTGCGTAAGATAGTTGGTTTTCACTTGTTACTAATGGTGCTACGTAGTTTTTGTCCGGGTAATATCTGGTTAGCACTGACCCAACCAGCATCTTATCTTGAGGAATGGAATTAACTGCAGCTTGAGCTACTTTAAAAGGGTCCAAAGAACGAGATACATTAGCAGTCAGGTTGTATAAAGAAGATAAGTCTTCGTTTTTTTTTGTTAACTGAAAGATTTGATTATTAATCTCTTCAAATAGCTTTGCAGTGTTTAAAGTGACTCCTACTAACTCTGTAAATGTCTGCAACATTTCCTTCTCTTCTTCCGATAAAGTTTCCTTATTCGATACAAATAGAGCCACCCCCAAAACTGTATCTTTATAAATAATAGGATAGGAAATACTTTCCTTAGTACCTGTAAGTTTTTGTATAAGTTTAGCTTGAGACTCAGGCACTGCTGGGGAAATAAACTCAGGATAATAACTTGACTGATATACTTTTTTCTCTATGAAGGTCTTAGCTACTAGATTATTGGTACTCACATCTTCATAGCTTTGATTATATTCTCTTAATTTTTTGGGGAGAATCTTCAATATTTGATTAACTACAGGCGAATCAGATGTAGTCCATGGAATAAGTTTTTGAGTATTCTTATCTGGGATGAATAATATACCTCCCAAGTAATCCATCTGCTCAACCATAATGTCCACAACTCTTTGCGATATAACTTCAAACTCTAAAGTTGCAACTAACAGCTTGGTAATATTTTGTATTGTTTGATATCTTTTCTCTCGAGAGGTTTGGTAACCGGAGGGATTAGTGGCTCTTACCTTGAAGTAATCCGTGTGAGAATTCGGATACATTATTTTTTGAATTATATTTTGTATAAACATATCTATATTTTACCTATTGCTTGGATATGTAAGACTAAGCCTGCTATATAACGTTCAATTAACTCATCAAAATTAAACCAAGGATATTCTTTATAAAAAGTACTTTTTAAGTTTATCAAATTTTTAAGGTTAGTTTTGTATGTTTTAGAAAAATCCTCTTTAACTTTCAAGTACAATTTTTCATCAATCTCTTGAGAAAAATTTCTAACTCCATATTTGAAAATTAATAATCTTGCTATTGTACTTGTAAAATCATTTGACCAGACTTCTCTTTCCCAAGTGCTTAAATCATTTGATAGTCTTGAAACCCTCTGAAGATAAAATGCAACTTTCGAAAATCTGGAAATATCTTTATCTAGGGTAAAAGTTTTCTTTACAAAAAATAAATCTATTACAGTATTTATTTTTACATGCATTTTATTATCTAAAGATTTTGTTTTAAATGCTCTATCTGAATATTTCTTGGCTTGAGCGTAATCGTTGTTATTGATCGAATAATTTATTTGATGACTTAATTTGCAAGCATCGATTAAATCTAGATAAGATTGAGTAAGTATCAAAATCAAGTCTTTGTCGTTATTGAAACTAATTAAACTTAGTAAATAATTATAAACTTTCTCAAAAAAATTAATATATGACACTTCTTTAGCATTTAAAACTTGAATGTTTTTTTGAGATTGCTGTTTTATTATATTTTTTATGCAATCTAAAATTAGGATTGAATTAATTCCCTGATACTTATCACCAATATCATCTACTAAAATATCTAATATTAAACTTATCGATTTAACATAACTACTTGCCTCCGCTATATTTACTTTAACACCATCTATTTCAAATAATTCTTTATGGTATTGAATTGAAAATAAAGATGTTGCCTTAGTTGCATAAAACATCCATCCAAATAGATATTCATTTCTATTACTGTCTATAGATAAGTCTTTAAGATTTTTGTTCATTTCTAGATAGAAAGTAATGAATCTGGGGAAACTTTTTAATAGAAATTTCCAGTCACTAACTACCATAGCATCTAAGTCGGCTTTTTGTATTGGCATTGAGTACTTCTTTGAAAGTTCAATTGATAAATTTATTAAACTTTCAAAACTCAAATCAGAAATAGTTATATTAAATAAGTAATATATAAGAGTTATTCTATGTTTAAGATTATAATTGGTTTAGTATAAATTTTATTACCATTATTCCTTAAGTCTAATAAATTAAGTTTTAAGCTATACAAATCTTTGTATAAGTATCTCAGCAATTTTTTGATTTAGCAATTGATGCCCTAATTCTTATGTATATTTCTCGCAAATTACTCACAAACTCCTTACTTTAACAATTGCTTTAGAAACAGCTTCTGCAAATGCCTCTAATATTTCAAATTCATAATCAAAATTATCAAAATAACTTTTTGTAAACATAATACCACCGATAGATACATCGCCGTCTAGCAATGGGAAAACAATACCAGAACCGTGTTTAGTAGCTTTTTGCACAATGGGAGTCAAAGATTTAGGAAATGTACCAGCACTAAAGTCATAAAGATCATTACTGGTATATGACTTATGTGTTTCCATTGCTTTAACAAACAAATTTTGAGGAGTATTACTTATAACTAAACACAGTTCATTCACAGATTTACCTATTAAATTAGTCATTAATATAGCAAACCATGAATTTGTAACAGTCATTGCTTTTAACAAGTCCCCATCTTTTAAAGCTATCAGTGCACCATGTAAGTTTAAATCTTTAGCGATTTCATCCACAGAAATTTGAAGTATTTTCTTTAAATCTGTTGCATTATTAATATCATTAGTTAGGGAAATTAATCTTGGTACAGCTGGTAACTCAATATCAAATAGGTTTGCAGACTCAATACCACTTAGATTCAAAACCTCTATTAATTTACCCAGTGTCTCTTTAGTTGGATTAATACTATCATTCTCAATTCTACTAATAGTCCCAGTAGATAGACCCGTTTCAAGTTCCAGCTCAAGCTGACTCTTGCCAGATCGCAACCTATACTTTCGAATCTTTTGACCCAATGTGGTTTTTGAATTATCCATACAAATTTTCAATTAAGGATTTTAACTTATTCCAACAGTTGTTGACAAATATGACTTGAAGATATTAGCAAGAAATACAAGGACTTGCATTGTGTCGCAACGCAAATTTAAAAGTTATCCCAATTATAATCTCTTAAAAACTCTTGATGAAGTTTAATTCGTGAAATTGAAAACTCGTTTAAATCTTCTGAATACCATGCTAAATATTGAATAACCCTAACCAACCAATAAAAATCCTCCCTAGCCCTTTCATCAGAAGTGTAATCCATTAAATCATAATAATCTTTCACAACATTTTCAGATAAACCAAAATGCCAAATAAACATTCTAACTCTGGCAAAATCAAAAATCGGGTCTCCATACATTGCATCTTCCCAATCAATCACCCCGGTTATTTTATTACTACTTAAATCTACAAATAAATTTCTTTGATTAAAATCTGTATGCAAAAGTGAAAAATTATTATCTGGCAAATTAATACTTTCAATCTTGGCTAAGATATTTTCTACTGACTTTAATATTAAGATTCCATCTACTCCACTCCTTTCTGAAACTTCTTTCCAATCAAATTGAGAACCATCAAAAATTGATTTAATCATTGACTTCCAGCTTATACTAAAATTCTGTTCTGCAACTCGCCCAGGCTTTGGACTCTTCAATTCATGCAAACTTCTTAAGCAATTAACCATTGACGGAATATATTCAGATAACCTTTCTACAGGAACCTTTTCTAATAATGGGAAATCGATCTTTTCCAGAATAACAACTGGCACAGAATCAAACTCAAAATAAGCAATTAAGTTTGGTACCGGGATTTTTAAATCTTTATCTTTTATAAGCTTTAAAGCAGGAACATCTTTACCAGCATCTACACCGTACTTGACTGCATACTCCTTACCAGTCTCAGTCTTTACAAAAAAGACGTGACTACCCATACCTTGAGGTGGAGTTGAACTATCAACAATACTTTGCCCAAGCAAAGATTCTAAATGCGTAATTAAATGTATCTGAAATTCAAGATTGCACATTGGTTTTAATATTAATTACGAATTGTATCAAAATTAAAAAGAAGTCACATTGTGCCATAACGCAAATTTAGGCGTAAAACACATTGTTTTTGAATACAAAGACAAAAAACTCTTCATTTTTTAAAATCAAACCATATTTAAACAAAACGAAATGTACATATACTATACAAACCAAAATCAACTCAAAGACTACAGAAAAGGCAAAACATATAGCAATATTAACCAGTATTTAAATTGGATAATTAAAAAAGCACCTGAAAATTTAATTTCACAAAATATTACTCAACAAATCAAACTGGATTATTACACAATAAAAAAATACCCTACAAATGCTCTGCCATTTAGATTTTATTGTGCAAACACCGAACTAGATAACTACCTAAAAAACTACACCTTGATTGTAAAATGGCAAATTTAATCTTGTCAGGCTTGACAGACTAAATGATATTTAAAAAGCGGATAAAACCGCTAGACTTATGCATTCGCAAATGTTAAAATTTACGACAGTCGTGTTGTCAATTATATTTGGTAAATTATTTTATTTAACAACTGAATGTATATTGATAGCAGCAAGTCAATATGGAAGCAAAAAAAGCTTTAGCAGAATTGGCGCCAATAATAGACAAAATTGTTGAAGAAAACCTACAGTACGAGTTTAAGCACTCCAAACATGTCTCCCCCTTCATTAAAGAGATGGTACAAAATATTATTCCACTAGCCCATGGCGGGAAAAGACTTAGGGGAGCACTTACCTACTATAGCTACTTAATGTTTGGTGGGACAGAAAAAGATAAAATTTTAAAAGCATCTGCATTTGTAGAACTAATACACATCTATATACTGATTATGGATGATATTATTGACCAAGATGACATTAGACACAAAAAAGAAACTGTGCACAAGATTTATCAGGACTACCACGCTAAACACTTTAAAAAGAAAGATAGTAGACACTTTGGGGAATCTATGGCAATTTGCGCAGGTATAATTTTAAACCATATTGCCGAAAATATACTACTCCACTCCGGCTTGGATTCAGATAGAATTGTTAAAGCTATGAGTGAATTCAATTTAGGATTAGCATACACAGGTTATGGAGAAGCTTTAGATGTTTTAGCAGAGGTAAAAGATACAGTTACTGAATACGAAGCAATTCAAATTAATTTATTAAAAACAGCCAAGTACACTTACGAAAATCCACTTTACGTTGGAGCAATTTTAGCAGGTGCTAGTGAAAAAGACTTAAAAGCCCTTTCTGAATATGCAATACCTGCTGGAATAGCGTATCAAATACAGGACGATATTTTAGGAATGTTTGGTGATGCTGAAAAACTAGGCAAACCAGAGGATTCAGATTTAAAAGAAGGTAAGCAAAACTTACTAACTGTAAGAACTATCAAAATGACTCATGGCAAAACTAAAAAGAGGTTTTTAGAATTGCTAGGAAATCCAAACATAACAAAAACAGAGCTAGAAGAGGCAAGAAAAATAATCAGAGAATGCGGGGCATTAGATTACTGCAAAGAAAAAGCATTAAATTATGTAAAATCTGCAGAAAGTTGCCTTGCAACAAACCACATTCACTGGAAACCAGAAGGCAGAGCTTTTTTAGAAGGCATTGCAGATTATATGATTAAAAGGGATTTATAACATGGATCAAATATTTGTTGGGGTTGGAGTTATTGTAGAAAAGGATAATAAATTTCTTGTAGTGAAAGAGTCAAGCGGACAATATAGCTTTCCTGGTGGTCATGTTATGAATAACGAAAGCATCGAAAGTGCTTCTATTAGAGAAGTCTTAGAAGAAACCAATGCCCAAATTGAAGTCGAATATATTATAGGGTTTTACTTAATACCTGGAGCTTTAGGAATTGGAATAAAAGCAAAATATATTAAAGAAGATCAATTTATGCCTACAGACGAGATACAAAGTATTCACTGGATGGATAAATCTCAAATAAACAATCTCAAAGATCAGTTTAGACCTGGTCAACTTATTGGATATTCCGATTATCTTAAAAATAAAAAGCTAGAACTCTCTACTATTACTAACTTTTTATAAGACTAAAACTTCACTAAAATTTTTCTCGAAAGCTATAACCATTGGTGATATACTTACTTATATTTAAATTTTATATTTCTTTATGGATAAAATAAAAGATTCTTTAACATTTTTGTTTAAAGAAAAGAACTGGGCACTTAAAATGCTATTACCATTTGCTCTTACACTTTTAATCTCGTTACCATCAATATTTACAGATAACTCTACATTAAGCTTTAACAGCAATGGATATTTACGAAGTTCTTACAATACAAACTCTGCTACAGCATTATTTAGTGCAATAGTCTCTTGTATAGTATGCTTACTTGTCATTCCAACACTTATTGTTGGTAGCTGGCATACCTATGAATCTACTCAGTCTGGAATTCAAAAAAGAGCAACTACAACTCTTTGGGGTGCCAATTTTGCAGACAAATTAAAAAGATCTTTAAAATATTTACTAGCATCTACAATTTACGGTTTGGTTATTGGTACTATTGTTGCATTAATAGCAGGCGTATTTCTTATTGCAATAATGCTTTTAAGCGGAGGTGCGTTTTCTACAAACGGGCTATCTAGCCTAAATAATCTTAATGGCATTTATTTATTACTTGTTTGCTTTTTTGGGATTCTTTTCTTGGCAATTCTTGCTGTTCTAGCAGTTCTTTCATACTTTATTGTTACGCCAGGCTTATTAAGATTGGTTGCAACAAATACATTCTCAGAGGCATTTAAATTAAAAGACAATTGGGATTTAGCTATGAGACATAAACCAGAATTGTTAGGATTACTTTTGGTAAGTATTGCTACTGGATTTGTTGTTGGAATACTTGGTGGTGTTGGAGGTGCAATAGCTGGAGTCTTCTCTTTAGTAAGCCCTATATTGTTTACATTTGCAATGTTTGTTGTAAATTATGTTTCTACAGTTATTTCAACATATTACAGCTTTTTCTTTTACCCAAGATTTAGCGGATTAGTATTTAGAGATATTATAGAATCTGATTCAAGCCTAAGTTATATTTCAACTAAAGCAGAATCAAAATAAAGGAATTTTCATTTAAAAGGGCCGACGAAAGTCGGCCCTTTTTGTATCTATTCTAGGCTAAATTTTTAATTGCTACCCTTTTAGAAATATAGGAGAATAAGATATTCAACTTAAAAATATGTTTTTGCTTGCAAGAAAGAACCTTTTTCAAGAGAAGTTAAAATTTGTAATTAGCATAGCTGGTGTTTCTTTTTCCATAATGCTAATGGTCACATTGCTTGGGATTTACTTTGGTATGTCAGACCAATTTGTAAGATATGTACAAAAAACACCTGCAGATTTGGTTGTAACCCAAGAAGGTGTTAAAGATATGTTCATTGGAACATCAATAATTCAAGATAATATCCAAGAGAAGATAAAAAATATAAAAGGTGTAGAAGAGGTTGCCGGCATTATTCAAATTAAAGCCTCTTTTGAAAAGCATGGAGTTAGAAGTGTACTAACACTAACAACTTACGAGGACGATTCTCAAATTGGAAAGCCATGGGATTTAGTTAGTGGAACCTTAAAAATTACAGATAACCAAATAATTCTTGGAGAAGATTTTTTAAAAAAGAATAATCTAAAACTAAATGATACTATCCAAATTTACGATACAGACTTTACTATAGCCGGAACTATCGAAAGATCTAGTTTTATTAATGCTTACTACGGGTTTATCACTAAATCTAAAGGCAAAGAGTTAATTAAAGTTCCTAATATTACAAACTATCTATTTATTAGTATAAGTGATAAATCAGATGTGGATGTTGCTATGGCTGAGATTGAAAAACTAAGTTCTAACATAAATGTAATTAAAAAATCAGAATTTATTAATTTAAATTTAAATGTTTTAGAAGAAACCTTTTTACCAATTGTTATGGCAATTGTAGTTATTGGATTTTTAGTTGGCACAGCAATTATTGGATTAACAATCTATACCGCAACACTAGATAAACAAACAGAATTTGGAGTTTTAAAAGCTATTGGAATGAATAACTTTAAGTTTTACAAATTGCTACTGCAACAATCCCTTATGTTTTCTGCATTTGGAATTTTCTTTGGGATACTATGTTCTTTTATTGTCAGAGAGATTTTGAAAATATCCATTCCGTTTCTAGAAGTAAAAATTGATGCAAATATTTTAATATTCATTATTGCGACATCTTTATTTATGAGCGCATTAAGTGTTTTGATTCCTGCAAAACGGATTGCAAACATTGACCCAGCTGTGGTTTTTAAATCTTAAATATGAAGCAAACTGTATTAACTGCAAAAAATTTAAAAAAGACTTTTGGGAAAGGGCATACCTTGGTTAAAGCAGTTGATAATGTATCTTTGGAAGTTTACAAAGAAGAAATTTTGTTGATTATTGGCCCATCTGGCAGTGGTAAAACAACCTTAATTAGTATGTTGGGTGGCTTATTAAGACCTTCATTTGGGACTATAGATTTTGAGGGAAAGAATATTGCAAAGCTAAGTGAGAACCAACTTACTTATTACAGATTAAACAATGTTGGCTTTATTTTTCAATCTTTCAATTTGTTTTCATCTTTAAATGTTTTAGAGAATGTAATTACACCTTTACTTATTAAAGGTATTTCCAAAGCTGACGCAGAACAAGAAGCAAGGTCTATTTTAAAAAGATTAAAACTTGATAAAAGAATTAATCATTTACCAAAGAATTTAAGTGGAGGAGAGAAACAAAGAGTTGCTATTGCCAGGGCATTGATTAACAACCCAGAAATTATTCTTGCAGATGAACCTACAGCTAATTTAGATTCGGGAAATGGTGAAGAGGTTATGAATTTATTAAAAGAGATTGCTTTTGAACAGGGTAAAAGTGTTGTAATTGTTAGCCACGATCAAAGAATTCAAGAGATTGCCACAAGAAAAATAAAGTTTGAGAACGGCAAAATTTGTGATTAGAGTTCTATAGGTCCAAATCCCCACGGTTCATCATCAACTAGCGTGAAATGGATTTCTATAGGCACTGGTGGCTGTCCGAGTGGAGTTATCATGTAAACAGGATTTTGTTCAACAATACAAGGTTCTCCATAGTAGTTTACCCATATATTGCCATCTTCTGCTCGTATCGCTGACCAAATTCCGCCTAATCCTAAATTTCTAAGTTTTTTCTTATTCGAAATGTGTTTGACTGGTTGTTCAACATATTCTTCTTCATCGGCAGTTGCAAGACGAGTTCTGTCTTTAAATCTATTCTTCATATAAAATATTAACGTAATAAATGTAATTATGCTTCAGATTGTGGTTTTCTTTTTGCCTTAACTTCGTCTGGTACAAAATTACATTGATAAATCTCAGGGTTGCCAAGTCTTCCTAATTCATAGAAATTTACTACTGAATCACTAATAATATATGAAATTCCAGGTGTAAGTACAGAGATTAAATGCCAGTTATTATCTTTAAATACCATTAAATTACCCCACTCATCTTGGTGCACCTTTAAATTACCCAAAGTTAGTGGTAAACCGGAAATAGAATCAAAAGTACAATTTGCCATAGGAACTATGCAATCCATTTCTGGTGTAAAGTGTTCACGTAAAGTTGAGGGTACGCCCATATTTCGGGAATTATCACTCATAAAATTATTATGCTGAAGTAATGCCAGTATTTTAACTCGTTCTTAAAAATTGGTAACACCCTATAGACTGTTTTTATTAGAAAAAATTTCAATTTTTGGAGAAATAAAAAAATATGCTAAACTAAAAAGTTTTGTGCTCTTATAAATATATTCACTACTTTTAATTTTTAACGCTAGAAGAATAAGTCTCTCTATAATATTCAAACAAGTACTGACCTGCAAAAGCAGTATAATCCCCAAAATAATCTTTATACCAACCTCTCATTCTTTCGTAATTCATTTTTGAATCTACACCATACAAATCTACCAAAACACGTTTTGCCCAAATATCTAAAGGGGTCACACCACGTTGTTTTAAAGAAAACACCATAACGCAATCTGCAATTTTATCACCTACCCCTTTAAACGAAGTTAAAAAAGCTCTAATCTCATTTTCTGACAGATCTTGAAACTTAGGCAACTCTGAAGTTAACTTTAAAGAAGCTTCTAATAAATATCTAGATCTAAAACCTGCCCCCAACTCCCTTAATTTTTGCTCAGAAGAATTTGAAATTTTTACAGCAGATGGGAATGTATAAAAAGTAATACCATCAACTTTAATTGAATTTCCAAAATATTTAGATAAGTCTCTAACAAGTTTTCTAACTGCCTTAATGTTTTTATGAGAAGTTAAAATAAAAGAAAGTAAAGTTTGCTCAAAATCTTGATTTAAGATTCTAACATCTTGCACATGATTCAAAGCATTAACAATATGAACATCTTTATTAATAAGACTTTTAAGACCAAAATAATCTGTATTTAAATCAAAATACTCTTCTATTAAATCTAACCTGTTGGGTTCTGGGAATGTTTGCCAATAATACTTTCCATCTATAATTGAGATTTTAATTACAAAATCTTTAAAGAAACCATAAAAAGAATCTCCTATTAGATCCCAATTAAAAGCCTGTCCACCAAGTAGTGTTGTTTTAAGGTTTTTATCTGGAATATCTAAAAGGTTCATAAGGTAATTATATCTTAAAACTTGGGTAAATTTGTTTAGTGAATGATGCATTTTTTTAAGGTATCTGTTGTTTAATTAAGAGTTAACTTGAGATAGATAGAGGACTACAAAACGACACCCTTACCTTGTGGTACCAGAATGTTAAGTTTTGATACTAAAAGTGATTCAAATGCTACGAAATTGGTACCAGTAGGTGTATGGACTAAACTACTATGCTAAAATCCACGCATGATTATAGATATTGAATTAGACAAATTAAAACAGCTAAAGAATACCCAAGAACAGTGGGAATTTGACGAATCTAATGGGCTGACTTTGATGCAAGATAACGACTCTAAGATCTGGGTTTTACGAAATAAATTGCTGTTTGGAAGTGAAGAAGAAGCGTATCGATTACGTGAACTTCACGAATCGATATTAAAGCGGTTTCATTATTATACTGGTCTAGAGCTACCCAAAACATACTTTGTTGATAACGAAGGTGATCTAACTTATTTATCTGAAAAAATTGAGGGATCTGGGATTTTAGAAAAACTAAGCAATTTGATTAATTTAGTTAATAACTCCACTGGTTTAAAAAAGATAGAAGCTCAATCACAACTCGATTGCTTAACTAAAACACTTGAAGCGTTGTACCTCTCATTGTTTGATTATTTTTTAAACTCATTTCACCTAAATATTCCATGTTTGTGTGATATGAAACTTGATCAACTTGTCATAACTGATAGTTTGTGTGATATGAAACTTGATCAACTTGACATAACTGATAGTGTGCAGATTCATTTTATAGATTTCGACCCTGATTTCGGAAATATCTCAAACTTTTTCAACTTTTTTGGGAATCTGCGAAATCTTGAAAATCTTCTGAGCCAAACAGTATACGACTATTTATGCATAAAAAAAATTATTGGTAGCCCTGATTGGGGTATTGCATTTATTCAGTTAGTGGAAAGTTACGGTTATTCAATAGACTATCTAAATAACCTACCCATTACTAGTCAAAGACTTCAAACTAGGATCAGTTCATTAAAGAATGGTAACGATATTTACAGGGAAGATCTAACTTATAGAGACTGGGAAATATAATTTGCGGGTCAGGGACTCGAACCCCAATCAGCGGCTCCAAAGGCCGCTGTCCTACCATTAGACGAACCCGCAATGTAAAATAGCATTTACCTTGACAAGAATTGCATGCAGATTATATCACCTACTGCACAGGTGATAAACATAATTTTGCTATTATTTTTACAATTCCATCTTAATATCTCTATTTTAGAAAGCTTTAACCATAAAGAAAGTAGGTAACCAATATGGCAGGAAATGAAAATTCAGAAAGAAAAAAGCTAGTAATAAACAACCAAGATAAGTCGAAAGAGAACCAGACAATGAAAAGAGAGATGAATCAAGTAGAAGATAATCTTATTTACTTCTAGAGGGAAGATTAATGCTTCCCTCTAGAAATTTACTATTACTTTTGAGTTACTTCATTAACTTTATTACTAATTCTACTTTTCGCCTCATCCTTCTTCTCTTCTGCATCATCTTTAAACTCCTCTACTTTTGATGCTACTTTATCTGCAACATCCTCTGTATTTCTTGCAAGATCTGATGCAATTGAAGAAACTCTATTTTTTGCCTCTTTAAACTTGCCTTTATATTCATCTGAAGATCCAAATAAAGCACCGACTACTAAACCAACAACAAATCCCATAAATAAACCACCTACGCTATTTGAATTGTTATCTCTCATAAAAAATATTAAAAAATAATTAATAACTATCAGAACTATAATTTTTATACGTACTTATCTTTATACTTATAAATCATGTTTAATATAGATTTACCTGCAAAATACTTAATAGAATTCTTAAAATAATCCATATAATCCTGTTTTAATGATTTAGATTCCAAAAATGTAGTAGCTTGCTTACTAGCATTACTAACAGACTTAACAGTTTTATTAAGTTTATTAATAAAACTAATTAAAGAAGCAAATAAAACAAATAACCCTACTATTAGTATTAATTGCAAAATTATTGAAAGTACTAAGTTTATATCTTGCAAAGACATTTGCATAACTTTTTCTTAACTAGAGTTAGAATACCTTTATTAATAAAAAGTTTAATTAACTAACTGTAAATAATGGGTAAAGCATTAATGATTTAGTTGTTTTTATTGATGTGCAGATTTAGGAAGCGTGAAGTAAAAAGTTGTACCTTTAGTTAGTTCACTTGTGACACCTATTTTACCTTTATGTTTTTTTATTATTTCAGATGATATATACAAGCCAAGACCCATACTTTTATTTAATTGTCTTGGTAAAGGTTGCGATTTTGATTGAAAGAATTTATTAAAGACAAGCGGCATATCTTCTTTAGAAATACCTACTCCAAAATCTGTTACAGAAATTTTCACCTTCTTTTCAAGATCTTCTATAATTACGATTATCTCTTTATCTTGTGGGGAAAATTTTATAGCATTTGTTAAAAGATTTGTAATAACCTGTTCAACTCTATAAGGGTCCGCAGAAACAAATAATGATGTGCTTTCAGACTTTAAAGTTATTTTATGAGTGGTATTAAGCAAATCTATTTCATCAGCAATTCTTTTAGAAAACTCTACAATATCAAAATTTTCAATATTTAAAACTAACTTGTCTTTGGATAATTTTATAAAATCAATTAAATCAAAAACTAATTTATTTAACCTTTCAGTTTGCCTTCCAATAATATCAATAAATTTTTTTAAATCTTTAGGGTCAGATGTTTCTAAATTTTTAGATAAAATATCTACGTAACCTTGTAAAGTCATTAAAGGAGTTTTTAGTTCGTGAGTAATTACTCCTATAAACTCATCTTTTAAATTCATTACCTTTTGTTGTGCAGTTAAGTCTACTGTGAGACTTAATGACTTCATGTTTTTTTCATCAATTAACACACTAGACACTAGTACAGGTACTCTTTCTCCATTTGATTTTATGTACTCCTTTTGAAAAGGAGTAGAAAAACCTTTTTGTTTTAGTGAATTATTAGCTTGCTCAATATGTCTATAGTAATCCGTTGGTGTAATTGACCTTCTAGTAATCTTATTCTTTGTAAAATCGGCTAAAGTGTATCCTACAAGCTTTAAAAAAGCATCGTTTGCCTCTAAGACAACTCCATTCGAATCTTCTATTGTCATACCTACTACATTCGAATCAACTAATTTTCTATAACTTTCTTTTGCAACTAATAGCTCTTGCTCATAAACCTTTCTATCGGTTATATCTATACCAGATAGTATGTATAACTTTCTTGATTTACCCTTATAATCTGAGATGATGGTTGCTATGTTAATGTGATAATATTTCTTTTGCGACCCAAATCTAAATTCTTGATCTGATTTAAACTCTCCATAAATAGTTGCATAGTCAAACCACTCTCTAAGATCGCTTCCTAATCTGATATTATTTTTCCATGGGTATGTATCAAAAATACTCAAGCCCAGTAAGGTATCACTATATTTTTGAAATTGTAAATATGAGTTATTACTTTCAATAATGTTTCCTTTCTCATCTGTCACAACTATAAATCCATAAACAGAATCTATAATGTTTTTTAACATTGACTCTTTATACTCCAGGTTTTTTTTAAAAAAGATCTCTCTTTTAATTCTTTTAGCAAATAATGAGGTTAAAAAAGATAGTACTATCGATTGTGCTATAAAAACTAATGTTGTTAAGACCCACGACAATGAAACACCGGAAATATTAGTTAAATTGCTTGAAAAGAAAAAGTTTGTAGCAAATACTGTAAGAACAGTAGCTAATACTCCAGAATAAAAACCCCCAAACCAGGAATGCAGAAATATTAAAAGTGTTAACCCTAAATAAATACTTGTATTTTCTGGTAAAGGGATTAGCGATCTTGAAATTACAAAAATAATTGTTGTAAGAAAAGGACTTATAAAAGATCGCAATAAGCTTACAAAAACTTGTATCGATTGTTTTAATAAACTCTTTCTAATGAAACAAGTTTTAAAAAATAGAGGGTTTCTAATTATACTCTATATTAAATTTTAAGTAATAAGCCTTTGTAGTATTAATTTACTGAATTAGACTTTACAACTAATCTTCGATTTTATAACCATAGCCCCAAACAGATTCAATAATATAATCTTCTCTCTCATTTATTTCTTTAAGTTTTTTTCTAAGTTTACCTACAAACACATCTACAACCCTTGTATCTACTTCAGAGTTATAACCCCATACAGAAAATAGGATTTTTTCTCTTGTACATACTCTATTTTTGTTAATAAGCAAATACTTAAGTAATTCAAATTCTTTTCCGGTCAATGGGATTTTGTTTTCATTCTTTTGAAGGTCAAAGGTCTCAAGATTTAAAGATATGTTTTTTGCAGTTAAAACATTGCTTGCAATTCCGTTTTGACTGGACCTTAACCTTGCAGAGATTCTAGCTAAAAGCTCATCTGCGTTAAAAGGCTTTACAACATAATCATCTGCCCCTAAATTAAAGTTTGCGACTAGCGTTTCAGGGGCCTGTTCCCCTGTAAGGATAATTACGGGTAAATCAGAATACATTTCTCTTATAGCTTTTAAAACTGTTTCGCCCCTTACGTCTATAAGGTTAAGGTCCAGCGTTACCAAATTTGGTCTATTTTTTTTAAAGTATGTTATTGCCTCCGTTCCTGATTGAAAGCCAGTTACATCATATTCCCCCTTGTTTTTTAATGTATCTTGAAGGTATTGAAGAAGATCGGCATCATCTTCTATCACTATTATTTTTGGAATCATAGATTATTTTAAATATGGTTATATTTTAACTTTTTTTTGTTAAATGCCGTAAAGGAAGTGTAAATAAAGTGTAAATTCCAGAAAGTTTATCTGAGAATTTGCTTAAAGAATGGGTTTTATAAAATTTCTAACGCTTTTTGTAAGATCTCTTTATGATCAAAAGCCAATGGATAATTTTCAATTTCTTTTAAAGGCACCCATTTAACTTCAGTTGTTTCGTTAGATAATGAAATATCTTTTAACTCTTTTAATTTAATTAAATAAGCAACTGAGATTATTCGCCTTCTTGGGTCTCTGCCAACTTTACCAAACACATCAATTTTTATTGGATTTAAATCACTTGTATCTAGATTAGTCTCTTCATTTAATTCTCTTAATACCCCCTCTTCTAACTCCTCTGTGTTTAACAAAAAACCACCTGGCAAAGCCCAACTATCTTTGAAAGGTGGGTAAACCCTTTTAATCATTAGTACAAAATTTTCGTTGTTAACAGTTGCAATGCAAACTGAATCAACCGCAACTTTAATTTCTTGTTTGTAATCTACATAATTATTCATAATTTTGGTATTTTAACAATTTTAAAACCTTTTCCATAAATTGATTGAATATCAATATCAAAACTTAAATCCATAAGTTTTCTTCTTAATCTAGCAATTCTTTGATCTACGGCCCAAATGGAAAACTTATCATTAACTTTGTCTTTCCAAATAATTTCACCAACTCTTTCTTTAGAAACAGGTTCTTCTGTTGTTAACATTTCTTGAATTAAGCTTCTTTCTGTTTGTGTTAGTAGATTTAAATCTAACCCTACCAATCTTTGTTCTTGTAGCTGGATTTTATTGACAACAACGTTGCCCTGAATGTAATCGTTTAACAATGGAATAGTTATTTTATTGCTTTGTACCAAGTTAACCTTTGTAAAGGCACTTATTATATTTTGCTCTGTATCTTCTAATGGCAAGTTCTTTTGTAACTTTTTTAAAGCATTTAGTTCTTCCGGTTTGAAAGTTTCTGCTAATAAAGAGATGTATCTATTGGCCGTAATCAGATTTAAAGATTTATCTTTATATAGTCTTTTAAAAGTTCCAAAATGATTGTTACTAAGTTTAGTAATTTCTTGAATTTCAGATTCGTTTAAAGAAACTTTATAATCGTTAAGCATTATTGATTTTAAGTTTTCAATATCCCAACTGACACCAATTCTTTGATACAATTCTGCTTCAAAAAACGAGGAGTGAGCAGATATTTTATGAAGATTTTTTTCTATAATAAGCGGGTCTTCTGCTATGTAAACAAATCGAACTCTGTTTCTATACCTTTTAATTAAATTATCACAAGACTCTATTGCCAAAGGAACATTTTCACATGATGCTAAGTCATCTACAACACATGTTACAAAATCTACATTTAATAAGGTTTCAGGAATATTATCTCCCTCAAAATTATCTTCTAAAAGCTCTTTGTTAATTTCATTTTCTATAGAGTTAACATTGATGTTTGAAAGATAGTTTAAAGTAATGTGGACAAAAGTAGTTGTTGGGTCGTAACCTGTTGATTTTGGTCTACCTTGTAAAAGTTTATCAAATAGGTAATATAAACCATCATCTTGAAAGCCAATTACCAAAGGGCTGATTCCCTGGTACAATAAATTTATAACTTCTTCTTTTAAAATATTCATTTGCAATTTAAGCCTTTTGTAGAATGATTTTCAGCATTTTACCATTTTTTATTGTAAATTAGCCTTAAATGTCTAAATTCAACACAATTTAGACATTGTTTGTCAATCTTCAAAAGCTATACTGATAGATAATCCAAGTATTAATTTTTAATATATTATATGAATACAACAGGATACAAAGAGATAGATTCTTATAACAGGATGATTGTAAGTATGCAAGAAGAAGCGGGTAAAAAAAAGATTGACCTTGCATTACCTGCAGAAGGACATAATACATGGCTTATAAGTAAATTAAATGCAACAGTACCATCAGTACCTTATCCTCAACGTCAAAAAGTTGGCGCAGAATTAGGGTTTAAAGGTGAGATGCTAGGGCACCCTTGGATAATGCCATTTAAAACTGTTCTGTATGTTGCAAGTCATTTAGATACACTTACCAAAGAGGAGTTTATTAAAGTTTTGCAAGATGACTTAACTTCAGAACTTATAAAAATAGACGTGTCTTATTTACATCAATTACCAAATGATTTATTTGAGCCGTGGTTTAGAGATATTGCTACTAATGGTTTAAATTCTAATACTGCTTGGGCAAAGAATGCACAACTAGTTATGAGGCATTGTGGAATTAGTGCAGCTGACATAAACAGTAATTCTCTTAATTTTAACCAAGTTTGGTTATTAGCAAATTTAAGAGGGCAGATATTTGAAGTAAAAAATGCCAGTAGAATTAAAGAATTATTAAGAATTTTACAATCAAAAGAATATTCTCAAGTTACTGCATTTTTACTTGAAGTGCATAAAAACTGGAGAAACCTGAAAGGTAGTCCAGAGGATAGCGATAACTCAGAATTTACTATTTATAATGGTAAATTAAGCTTTATAGATTGCAGTAGTCAATTCACAGAAGATTTTCAATTAATTTGGGCAAGCTTAATAAATGCTGGTGAAATTTATAGAACTTATGGTTTGTCTGGACTTGAAAGAATCGACAATGAAATTACTGATCTTTTGACAAATGTAAGTAAATCTAATTTACCCTCTACTCTTTCTTTTAACTTACTTTTAGAAATTTCAGATCTTATTGGTTTAGTATTAGAAGATTCAACCTCACCTGAATATATCGCATTTATGCAAAAGATATACAAGAAGTATTTGGAATATATTGTTTTAGATGCAAACCCAGGGGTTATTAATGGAATTTTAAAAGCGGCGGGTCAAGCAGATCAACTTGAAGGTTAAATTAAAGCGCTTAAATATTTGAAAACGTACACCAAGGGGCCAAAGACAAAGTCTTTGGCCCCTCTCATTTTGTTTAATTTCCCTAGAAAAATATCATTTTTAGATATGTAAATTATTTGTAAAGCATAGTAATAGTTTAAAACTTACTATAAAATCTAGTTTTGCTTGCTACCAATGGTATACGTAAATTATATTTATATTTTCTTAAACAAAAAACTATGCGTAATTTTTATCAGCTACTTATTAACAATGTTATTGGTGCTCTAGCAAACATGACCGTTTGGTTTGCCCTAACCTTCTTTGCATATTTGCAAACAAATTCCGTTATCGCTACGTCTGTTATGTCCGGAGTTTATTTAATAACTGTTGCATTTACTAGTATTTGGTTTGGTGGATTGGTAGATAAATACAACAAAAAATTAATAATGATTATTTCAAGTTGCATATCTTTAGTTATTTTTATACTTGGATTTATTATTTATGTTTTAGCTCCTGCAGAATCTTTTAAAAACATTAACAACCCAATCTTTTGGGTCTTTATAATTTTAATATTATTTGGAGTTTTGGCAGGTAATTTAAGAGGTATTGCTATTCCAACAATAGTTCCAATGCTAGTCCCTAAAGATAAATTAGATAAAGCTAACGGGTTAGTAGGAACATCTTCAGGTATTGCTTTTTTAGTTGTATCAGTTATTAGTGGCTTTCTAGTTTCAATTAACGGAATGTTTTGGGCATTATTAATACCAATAATTATAACTTTGGGAACAATTTTACACCTACAATTTTTAAAACTACCCGAACCTGTTAAAGAACAAAATAACAATTCTGAACCAGAGGCAAATTCAACTGATGCAAATTTAAAAAGTCTAGATATTAAAGGTACAATTAAAATAATTAAACAAACACCTGGACTTTTTCCTTTAATATTTTTTACAACTTTTAATAACTTTTTGGGAGGGGTTTTTATGTCTTTAATGGACGCTTACGGATTATCTTTGGTAGATGTTAGGGTTTGGGGTTTGCTTTGGGGATTTTTGAGTTTAGCCTTTATGGTTGGTGGTACATTAATTGCAACAAGAGGCTTAGGTAAAAATCCTGTAAAAACTCTATTTCTTGCAAACTCAGTTATTTGGTTTGTGAGTGCTATATTTACACTTCAACCATCTATTATTCTTTTTGCAATTGGCGCTTTTGTTTATTTAACTATAGTGCCCTTCATTGAAGCATCTGAGCATACAATTATTCAAAAAGTAGTGCCTCAAGATAGATTAGGTAGAGTTTTTGGGTTTTCTCAAAGTATTGAACAAGCGGCTTCACCTTTAATGGCATTTGCTATTGGACCAATCACTCAGCTAATATTTATTCCTTTTATGAGAGATGGTGGTAATGGAGCTAATCTTATTGGTTCGTGGTTTGGAACAGGGGACGGGAGAGGAATAGCACTTGTATTCACCATTGCTGGCGTAATTGGACTTATAGCAACACTTATTGCATGGAGGGGGAAATACTATAAGCTACTTTCAAATAGATATGCTGAATTATCCGCAAATTCATAGTTAAATTGAAGTTTAGGTGTAGAATTAGATTATTATTTTTATATCTAAACATATGTCTCAAGTTGATTTTATTAAAGAGCATAAAGATTTATATGCACCTTCAAGTTCAGAACCATCAATAATAAACGTACCTATTTTCAAATTTCTAACAATTGATGGCAAAGGCAACCCAAATACATCTGAAGAATATAAAAAGGCAGTAGAAGCTTTATATTCCGTTTCTTACACAATAAAATTTATGCCAAAAAAAGGAGTTTCTATTTCAAATTTTTTTGAATACAAAGTAGGTCCTTTAGAAGGTTTGTGGTGGATGGAAAACAACTCTGACTTTGTTCTTGAAAATAAAGATAATTGGCAGTGGAAGATGATGATTATGCAACCAGAATTTGTAACTTTAGAAGTCTTTAATCTAGCACTAGAGAGTGCTAGAAAGAAAAAACCTAATACTTCTTTAGATTTATTAAAACTTGAAGAATATAACGAAGGTTTGGCTGTACAATTAATGCATATTGGACCTTATTCAGAAGAACATAGCAATATTATTAAAATGCACGACTTTGCGACATCTCAAGGTTATAAATTGAAAGGAAAACATCATGAAATATATTTAGGTGATCCAAGAAAAACAGCACCTGAAAAACTTAGAACCATTTTAAGACAACCCATTGTAAAATAACTTTACAAATTATCTTGCAAGTTTGTATTAGCAACTGCTAATATATCTACATGCAAAAAACACTTGAAGCGCTTTCAAATACAACAAGGTTAAAACTCTTACTATGTCTTTCTGAATCTGAAAAGAATGTAACTCAATTAATAGATAAATGCGATTTATCTCAATCTGCTGTATCTCAACACTTAAAAAAACTCAAAGATGCTGGATTAATAGAAAGTAAAAAAAGTGGCAGAGAGCAAATTTACAAAGTCAGAAACATATCTACAATAAAAATAGCAAAAGAACTACTTAAATTTTTAGAAGGAAATAATATATGAAGAACGTTAATGTTAAAGATTTAAAAGAGCTTTTAGATAATAATTCAGACATTCAAGTTTTAGATGTTAGAAGTAAAGATGAGTGGAATATGGGTCACATTAATAACGATAAAGTTGTAAATCTTGACATAAATGAACTATTATTTAATAGTAATTCAATAAATCCAAATAAACCTACTTACGTAATTTGTGCATCGGGCGGCCGCAGCAGTGTGGCACAAGTATTATTAAAAACTAAGGGCATAGATGCAACAAACGTAGTTGGTGGAATGAACGAATGGATTTCTAAAGGCTATCACACTACATCTTAAATTTTTAATATGAAAAAGAAGGTTTTAATAGTCGGAGGTGTTGCCGGAGGTGCAACTGCGGCCGCCCGTTTGAGACGTTTAGATGAAGAGCTTGAAATTATCATGTTTGAAAAAGGTGAACACGTCTCTTTTGCAAATTGTGGACTCCCCTACTACATTGGAGATGTAATTTCAAAACGAGAAAGCCTTTTAGTTCAAACACCAGAAGGTTTAAAAAAAAGATATAACTTGGATGTCAGGACATTAAGCGAAGTAACTAAGATTAACACCAAAGAAAAAAAGGTTGAAATTAAAGATATTTCTAATAATAAGATTTATTCCGAGAGTTATGATTATCTAATTTTGTCACCTGGTGCAGAACCAATAAAACCACCCATTTCTGGTCTTGAAACAGCAAATAATGTATTTACTTTGAGAAACCTTAAAGACACAGATAGAATTAAAGAGCATGTAACAAAAAACCAGTTAAAAGAAGCAGTAATTATTGGTGGTGGATTTATAGGTGTAGAAATGGCAGAAAATTTACACAACTTAGGTTTGAAAGTAAACATTATGGAAATGGGCAATCAGGTGTTATCACCATTAGATTATGAAATGGCATGCATAGTTCATAATCATTTAATCGAAAAAGGTATTAACTTAGTTTTAGAAGATGGTGTTAAATCTTTTCTAGAAAATGGTAAATATGTTGAGTTACAAAGTGGCAAAAAACTTAATTCTGATATTACAATTTTAGCAATTGGTGTAAAACCAGAAAGTAAACTTGCTTTAGATGCGGGCTTAAAGCTAAATGAAAAAGGTGGAATTATTGTAAATGAATATTTAGAAACATCAGTTAAAGATATTTATGCAATTGGTGATGCGATTCAAGTTAACGATTATATTTTAGGTGAACCAACTCAAGTTCCATTAGCATGGCCTGCAAACAGACAAGGCAGAATGGTTGCCGATAATATTTGTGGTAAAAAAGAAAAATATAAAGGCACATTGGGTACAGCAATTGTTAAGGTCTTTGATTTAACAGTTGCAGTTACAGGCGTTAACGAGAAAAGATTACAAAAATTAAACAAAGAATATTTACAAGTACACATTCACCCTGGTTCGCATGCGGGTTATTATCCAGGGTCAAGTGCAATATCTTTAAAACTAACTTTTAATAATGAAGGCAAGATTTTTGGTGCTCAAGGAGTTGGCAGAGATGGAGTAGATAAGCGAATTGATGTTATAGCATCAGCAATTAAAGGTCATTTGAAAGTAAAAGATTTACAAGATTTAGAACTTGCGTATGCACCTATGTATTCCTCTGCAAAAGACCCTGTAAATATGCTTGGTTACACTGCACAAAGCATTATTGATAATGATGTAAAAACAATTCAATGGAATGAAATTGAAAAGCTAGATGCAAACAAATACCAAATTATAGATGTTAGAGAACCTGGAGAATTTGAATTAGGTAGTATAAAAGGAGCTATTAATAACCCCTTAAGCAACTTAAGGGAAGAAATTTTAAATAACACTTTTAAAATTGATAAAGAGAAGACCTTGGTAGTTTACTGTCAGGTTGGTTTAAGAGGTTATGTGATTTCCCGATTTTTGTCTCAACACGGATTTAAAGTTTTAAACCTTGATGGTGGTTACAAAACATACAGTAATGTTTTTGTACCTTCAAAATCTAAAGTTGAAGCAGAAGATACAGGTATTTCAAAAGAACTAAATGTAACTTTAAACAATCAAAATATGAACGAAAATCAATTTATAGATGCAAGTGGTTTACAATGCCCAGGCCCATTACAAATGATTTACGAAGCAATGAAGAACTTGCAAGATGGTCAAATACTAAAAGTAGTAGCTACAGACCCTGCCTTTCATATTGATATAGAAAAGTGGTGCGAAAGAACAGGAAATACTCTACTTAAAAAGTACCAAGAAGGGAGCCAATACTTTGTAGTTATCCAAAAAATGGAGAATCAAGCCGAAGGTATGAGAGTTAAACATTTTGGAGATAATAAACTTACAATGATTGTATTTGATGGTGATTTAGATAAAGCAATTGCGTCTTTTATTATTGCTAATGGCGCAGCAGCTTTTGGTAAAGAAGTTGTAATGTTCTTTACATTCTGGGGGCTTAATATTTTAAGAAAACCGGAAGGTGCAAAAGTGAAAAAGAATTTAATAGAAAAAATGTTTGGAATGATGATGCCACGAGGTGCATCAAGATTAGGTCTTTCTAAAATGCAAATGTTTGGAATGGGTCCATTAATGATTAAATATATAATGAAGAAAAAGAATGTTAAAAGTATAGAGGAGATTATGAGTGATGCTCAAAAAAATAGAGTAAGACTAGTAGCTTGTACAATGTCTATGGATGTAATGGGAATAAAAGCCGAAGAATTTATAGATGGTGTAGAACTTGGTGGTGTTGCAAGTTATTTAGGAGAAGCAGACAGTGCAAACATTAATATGTTTATTTAAAAACAAGATTATTGGGCAATTTTAGAATTAATTATCGAGTTTAGCTTTTCTAGATCAATTTTACCTATATATTCTGTTAAATCAGATTGTTTTACAACAAAACTTTTGTAGGTTTCTACAATGCTTTGTTTTTCTAAACCACCCTCCCCTGCTTCAAGTACGAAAATCCCCGGCATACTTAACTTCTTCATATTTGTTGTTATCCCAAGTACGGTAGCTATAGATTCTTTAACATCCACAACAATATGAGGATGGGCAATCTCACTTTCTGTTTTTAAACAATATATTTGGCCCAGTTGAATTTCCATATTAAGCAATTGCTTTTTTAACCAATTCAATTATCTTTGATTTTTCTGCATCTGTTATTTTTATTAAAGCAAAAGATGCAGGCCACATATTTCCATCATCTAAATGAGCATCTTCTTGAAAGCCTAATGTTGAATATCTGTATTTAAATTTGCTTGCAACTTGAAAAAAACAAACTACTTTACCTTCTTTGGTTGCATATGCAGGCATCCCATACCATGTTTTTGGCCATAAATCTGGAGCAGTTGCTTTAACAATATTATGAACTTGCATTGCCATAGATTTATCTGGTTCTGGCATTTTTTCTATCGCTTCTAATATAGCCTTTTCACCTGCTTCTTTATTTTTTGCCATCTTTGCTTGAAGAGCTAGTTCTTTTGATCTTTCTCGCATTGCAGCTTTTTCATCTTCAGAAAATACACCTTCTGTTTTATTAGTCATAGTATTTAAATTAATTTATATAAGTATTAGGCTATTGCTTGAGATTGAATATAATATTCCATTGACTCTCGTTCTGTTGGAAATACTTCGTAAAACAGTTGCAACAATTCTGATATATTAGAATTTGTTGATGCAGCAAAGTATTGAATAACCGTATAGAGGTTCTTAGCTGTCCATCGTCTCATATCAATGGATTTTTCCATACCGTTACCATATTCTTGCCAAAATTTTTCTAAAAAAGTATCACTATCAAATGGCTTTCCTATTAACGAATCTGGTCTTTTACCCTCAATATAATCAAAACTTGTCAGATAAGTTTCTATTTCAGGCTCGATTACCATACTTAATAAAATAATAATTATTAGTTTAATTATGCCTTTTTTGGAGAGATATTAACTAACCAATCTACACCAAATTTATCTGTTAGCATTCCAAATTCATCTCCCCATGGAGATTTAGCCATTGGAACTGTTATATTAGCGCCTTCTGAAAGTTTGTTCCAGTATACTTTTAATTCTTCTGATTCATCTCCACTTAAAGAGATGCTCATACCACCTCTTAGACTTGCATCCATGCCTGGAGGGGCGTCAGATGCCATTAAAATAAAGCCTTTAGATGTGTTTAATTGAGCGTGCATTATTAAGTTATCTATTGCTGGGTCATTAGACATTCCACCCTCTTTAAAGGTATCCATTACTAGTTCTCCGCCTAATACTGTTTGGTAGAATTCCATTGCTTGTTTTGCTGTGTCCTTGAAGTTAATGTAAGGGTTTAAATTTGTCATTTTGCTGGCAAATTAAAAAGTAATCCTTAAGTTTAGCAGGGGTATACTTAGTTGGCAAAATTGTAAATTTTATCCATCATATCTAATTCAGTTAGCAGCCCAATACTTCTTATCTTTTGTTACTTTAAGTTTTGTACCAGAGAATATTGGAACAGCTAATCTATATTTATTCTTTATTTGGGTTGAAAGTTGTACTGCACTATCTTCTGAAACAGCTCCTTGTGATTTTAAATAATCACCTAATTCTTTTGTTTGCTTATAAGTTAAACCTGTAATTAGAGCTACTAACGAAACCAACAATACAATTAATATATATAATTCCATATAGAGTAATAATAAATACAAAAAATTATATCAATTTTCAGAGCGATTATTAACTTTGAAACGAATTCTCTACATCTATTACAAATCTATGAGATATTCCTCTTGTCTTCATTGTATCCCAAGCTTTGTTTACATCTTCCATTTTAATAAATTGTACTTCTGGCAAAATATTGTGTTTTGCACTAAATTCAAGCATCTCTCTAACCTCTTTCATACTACCAATTCCACTACCTGCAATTGCTTTTCTACCATTAATTAAATCTCCTCCATGATAGCCAGGCATAGGGTTTATTGGACCAACCAAGCAAATTGTCGCATTTACGCTTAATAATTCAATATATTTATCTATATTATGTTCTACTGGAATTGTATCTATTAATAAATCAAACTTTCGTTTAAACTTTAATAAATCATCTGGGTTTGATGAAACAATTACTCCATCTGCACCAAAGGATTTAGCATCTTCTGCTTTTTCTGGTGATGATGTTATTACCCAAACTTCAGATCCCATTGCTTTTGCATACTTTACACCCATGTGGCCAAGTCCGCCCAAACCGATAATACCAACTCTTTTACCTGGTCCTGCTTGCCAATGCTTTAATGGAGAATACATTGTTATTCCTGCACAAAGTAATGGCGCTGCTTTTGATAAATCTAAGTTTTCTGGCATGTGAACTACAAATTTTTCTGGAGTTACTATTAGGTTAGAATATCCACCTTTGGTATCTGTTCCATCTACTGGGTCTTTCGAGCTGTATGTATAAACAGGGCCGTTTTCGCAATATTGTTCATAATCAGACTTGCAAGCTGCACATTCGTTACAACTATTAACTATTACACCTACGCCTACATTATCTCCAGCTTTAAATTGTGTTACTTTACTCCCAACTCTTGTTACTACACCTATAATTTCGTGTCCTGGAATACATGGGTATTCTACTTCTCCCCAATCACCATTTGCCGTATGAATGTCACTATGGCAAATTCCAGAGTACTTGATTTCAACCTGTACATCAAAATCCGTTGGTTCTCTTCTTTCAAATTCGTAATAACTTAAAGGGGATGTTGCAGATTGCGCTGCGAATGATTTAGCTTTCATAAAATTGGATTAATATCTATAAAAGAAATTATAGCAGAATTCTTAAGTATGAATTGGATACTCAATCTAATAAATTCTGAAGATAAACTTCCATTTCTTTAAATACAGTAAATCCAGCTTCTGTATTTAAATGACCTCCTTTATGAATAATTATTGGATCTACTCCTAAACCTTTTGCAAGATTTGAAAGTACTGCTTGAGGCACATAGGGATCATTATCTCCATAAAAAACATATGCATTCTTTATATTTGACTTAGCTTTTTGAATATCTACATTGCAAGCACTCATAAATTTTGTATTAATTGGGGAACCATAATCTTGATAAAACCCTCCAGCTGAAAACAAACCCCTAATAGGAGCTTTAAGATTTTGAATAACTTCTAATGCTGCGGGTATTCCCATAGAATGGCCTATAACAATTAGTTCCTTTAAATCATTTTCAGAAAGACCTTGAAATATATTTTGTACAACTGGCATCCAATCAGAATAAGCCGGATTTTCAGAATTTTGTAAAGTTGGCATAATCACTTCTATATTTTTGGATATTAAGAAATCGTGAATAGATTGCATCCAATGTTTACCCGCATAACCACCTACCCCATGAAGAATTATTGCTTTCATATTTATTCTTTAATTATTACTTATTTAGATCATAATAAATTGTAAATTCAATAACATCAAGCACAGGATCGAATGAATTTACTTTCTAAAAATATATAGTTATCGTACACCTTCACAAACATAATAGGTATGAACATATTCAAATCAATTAGAGAATTTTACAAAGTGAAGACAGACATATTATTAATAATTATTCCTTTAACAGTACTGGTTATCCTCCTGTTCGGATATGCAGGATATTTCATAAGTACAATATTACTAATTCCATGTATTTATATTTCTCTTTCAAAGATAAATAATCCAATTTACAAGGTTCTTTACTTTATAAGTATTATTACTATTTATGCAATAAGTTATTGGGTAGATACTCGGCAAACTTATTATTTTATTATTAATAACAAAGATCTTTTAATTGGTTTAGCAGTGCAGTTAATAGTTCTCATGCTAATTATTTTTTTATTTAAGTATAACTTTAGGCAGAAAACAGTAGGTACTAAATCTCAATTAATAATTTTAATAATATTTATTACACCGATTCTATTTATTGCTGATATATTTGCAAGTGTTTTTCTGTATGACTCAATGTACATAACCCAAGGTTGTGGCAAAACTATTGATAACTTAAAGGCAGTTTATGTCAATGAGGCAGTAGATCCTAAAAGCCCAAGTATCATGCATGGAATTGTCTATAAACATACAAGTTTTTTAATGTTTCAAAAAATTGAACTTAACACTACCCTAAAAGCTTCAGATTTTTGTGAAAATAGTCCAGGATAGTTAGTTCACCTTCATAGAAAACTACTGACATTTGAAGACTTATTTGTTGCTAGACGAAAGTCCCGATAAAGCTTCTTTAATGCTAAAATGCTCAGCACATAAATCAATCAAGCTATGAGTTACATTTTAGTAGAAAACCTAATAAAAACCTTTAACGATAGAGTTATTTTAAATAATATCTCTTTTTCTGTAGATAAAGGTGACAAAATTGCACTAGTCGCTCAAAACGGAACAGGTAAATCTACCCTACTAAAAATATTAGCCGGAACAGAAACATACGACAGTGGCAGAATAACAAAACAAAAAGGGGTAAAAACAGCATTCTTAGAACAAGAACCACAACTTGATTTGAACAAAACAGTAGATCAAGAGATTTTTTCTAGTGATTCACCAATAATCAAAGCCGTAAAACTATACGAACAAAGCCTATTAACCCCCGAGGACTCTGATAAAATGCAAGAAGCCTTTGAAGCAATGACAAACACCAACGCATGGGAATACGAAGAAAGAATCAAAGAGGTATTAACAAACTTAAACCTGCACAACTTAAACGAAAAAATCTCCACATTTTCGGGAGGGCAAAAGAAAAGAGTTGCCTTAGCAAAAATATTAATAGACACACCAGACCTTCTTGTAATGGATGAACCTACGAACCATCTAGACTTAGAAATGATTGATTGGCTTGAAGAATATTTGCAAGAAAACGATATTACCCTTTTAATGGTTACTCATGACAGATACTTTTTAGAAAGAGTTTGTAACGAAATTATAGAATTGGTTAACGGCAAAGTCTTTACATATCAAGGTAACTATTCGTATTTTCTAGAAAAGAAAGCAGAACGTGAGCAAAATGAAAATACAAATATAGATAGAACAAACGCTTTGTTAAAAAAAGAACTTGAATGGGTAAAAAAACAACCAAGAGGTAGAACAAGTAAGGGTTACGCAAGAGTTAGAGATTACAACATATTAAAAAATAGTGTTAAACAAAAAAATGTAACAGAAAAGGTAAAACTTGATGTGCAAACAAAATATATGGGTGGAAAGATTTTAGAAATTCATAATTTAACTAAGTCTTTTAGTAGTAAAAAGATTTTAGATAAATTTACTTATAGTTTTAATAAAGGTGAAAAAGTTGGAATTATTGGCAAGAATGGTGTTGGCAAAACCACATTCTTGAACTTAATAATGGATAAAGAACAAGCCGATTCTGGCAAAATTGTTAAAGGAGAATCAGTAAGTTTTGGTTACTATTCTCAATCTGGGCTTGAATTTAATAATAACGAAAAGGTTATTGATTCTGTAAAAGCAATTGCTAACTTTATTAAGCTTTCTGATGGATCAGAAGTTACTGCTTCAAAAATGCTTGAACGTTTTTTGTTTACTCCAATTGTTCAGCAAAACTTAGTTGCTAAATTAAGTGGTGGTGAAAAGAAAAGGCTTAACTTGTTAAAGATTTTGATGGCGAATCCCAATTTTTTGATTTTGGATGAGCCAACGAATGACTTTGATATTTTGACTTTGAATGTTTTAGAGGAATTTTTAAAAGAGTTTAAAGGTTGTTTGATTATCATTTCTCATGATAGATATTTTATGGATAAGATTGTAGATCATCTATTCGTCTTTAAAGGAAATGCAGTTATTAAAGACTTTCCAGGGAATTATTCAACCTATAGAGATGTTGCGGAAGATGAAGATGATACTAATGATGGCAGTATTATTTCCGGGTCAGATGATTTACCTCAAAAAGCTAATCAACCAGTTAAATCTACTAAAGATTCTGAAAAAGAACGCGAGTTATTAAAGAGAATTAATCTGTTAGAAAGAAAAAAGAAAGAATTAACCGAAAAGTTGAACACGATTAATATTAGTATGGAAGAACTGAGTAAAATTGCACTTCAAATACGAGAGATTAATCAAGAATTAGAAGAGAAAAGTGAGGAGTGGCTACAAGCTTCGGAATAGATTATATTTTCATTGAAGAGATTGCAATCTTCAGATCAGTTAAATCAGTTTTTATAGTATCCCAAACAATATCTAAATCCGCTTCATGATATTCGTGTATAAGTATATTTCTCATTGATATGATTGCAGACCAATTTATATTCGGGAATCTTTTTAAATATTCTTTGGGGATTTTATTTACCGCTTCACCAATAATGGCGAATCTATATACTACAGATTCATATTTTTCCTCGTCATTTCTAAACTCTACCTCTGACATTCCACTAACTCTCGCCTGAATCAAATCAATCGATTCCAATATATCATTTAAATATAGATTTAAATCTCTCTTCATAAGATTTTTCGTTCACTTGATATAATTTCGTCTCTAATTTGAGGTTTTATTGAATTATACGAGACTAGATCAACTTCCTTATTCAATGCTTCTTTTAACTCAGATCTTAATGCTGCAAATTTAAATAGCCCCGTACCTCTTGGTACTTCTACCAAAAAATCTATGTCGCTATTTTTTTTTGCTGATTCTTTAGCATACGAACCAAATATACCAGCCCTTATTACATTATATTTTTTAAGGATTGGTATGCTTATATTTGTTATTGAATTAATTGTGTATAAATTATTTCTTTTCATGACATAATTATACCATTTTTTGAATATTGACCTGTAATCGACTTAAAATTAAATGATTCTGATTTTTATTTTAGTATAATAACTTTATGAAATTTAAAGCAAAAATTTTTACTGGTGGTGGTAATACAGCAGGATTTTGGGTTCCAAATGAAGTTGTAGAATCATTTAATAAAGGTAAGCGAGTTCCTGTTGTTGTGACAATTAATGGTTATAGTTATAGAAATACTATTACTACTTACGATGGTAAATCTGCAGTTGGTGTTAGTATTGAAAACAGGGAAAAGGCTAATCTAAAAGTTGGTGATGAGGTGGAAATTGAAGTTGTTTATGATGATAAACCCAGAGAGGTAGAAGTTCCTGAAGATATGCAAGCAGAATTGAACAAGGACCCTAAAGCCAAAGAGTTATTTGAAAAAATGGCGTATTCTCATAAAAAGGAGTATGTAAGATGGATAACAGATGCAAAAAAGATAGAAACTAGAATGGATAGATTATCAAAACTGAATAAAAAGATTTTGGAGTCGAAACAACACTAGACAGATATAGGCACATCTATTTTTTCCTAACTCTATAACTCTAATCTGGTTTCAATTTCAAATTGTAATTGCTCTACTTCTTGTTTGTTTAAACGTAATAACAATTGAGTAAAAGCCTCTAACTGGCTCTCAGCACGAAAAATAGATAAGTTAGAATATAATGCAGAATGTCTTTGTCTAAACATAGGGTCTTTGAATCCACTTAATAAACTTGCTACAGTGTTAACCAAAGTATCCTGTTCAGCTCTACCGATATACCCTTTTTGCCAAGAAATGGAATCTAATATTGCAGATCTAATTTTTTGAATTAAATTTGTTTTTCCTTCTTTTTTTAGAGTTCTAATTAATACATGAAAGTATGCTGTTAGTAGTGTAGATTTATAGTGTTCATCGCCAAACTTCATATCTGATAAAAGTTCAGTAAGTTCCGTTTCATTTTTAGTGTCCTCACTTTTAACTATCAAATCTATTACCTCTATATCTGTTAAGCCCATTTGCCAAAAATATAGCACCGTTCCGTTAAAAGTCATATGCTCCAAGCTTCTTATGGCATCCTGGATTTTTAATTCTGGATTTTTCCAATCGTCAAAGTGAGTATCAAAAGACATAAAATCTTATTAAATAATATAAGTTATTATTATGTTTAAATTCTAATTATGTCAAGAAAGATTAGAATGTTGTATTTGACCCTACGAGGAGGATATCGAACCTTAATTTCATTAGAAAACTATTCGAGATCTAGTTTTTTATTAATCTTAAACCATTTCTATTTGCTAATTCTGCTAATATTGGGGCAAGATCATCTCTAGGACCACCTTTAACAATACTAAAAGTTTCATCCGCATGTGTTACCTCTATTACAATATCTTGAAATTTAAAATACTTAGGCTTTTGATCTATCGCAGATATCATTCTTACTGCTGGTAATGTTCTGTAAATATCAGGGAATCCTTCATATGGAGATTCCATAGTGTCACCATTTGAAGAGTTATTTTCTCGAAGATATTTTGTATCTTCATTTTCATTTAGTATCCAGCCAGGTTGTTCCATATATACAGGTATTTAATAAATAATAAAATCAATGTTATCAAATACTTTTTCTTTAATCAATTAACTTTTGACCCTACGAGGATGGATGTCGAGCGTCTAGGATTGGTATAATTTCTAGGTTTGGAGAAAATCACAATGTAGTAATTATTTTATTAAAAATATGACCCTACGGAGAATCGAACTCCGATTTACAGATTGAGAATCTGCTGTCCTAACCGTTAGACGATAGGGCCACGTAACTTAGCATTTATAAATCTACTCGCTTTATTGAAGCACAGAATTATACCAAACCACTAAGCTGATAACAAATATAACCACTGTAACTATGATTTAATTTAGCTTATACTGTTTTTATATATGTTATTAAAAAAACATGGATACAGTCGAGCCAACACAAACAGAACCTCAAGTTCAAAAGGGTCCAAAACAAGAAAAAACAGCACTAATAGTATCTGTAGTAATATCTACAGTAGTATTATTAATTATTGGGATAATAATAGTTTACATACTAAGTAACTCCAACATAAAACTCTCGAATAACAGCTCAAGCCAAGATCAAATTTCCGTACCTGTAAGCTACGTTAACAATAAAACAGACGAACCTCTTACTTTTCAATATCAAGGAGAATATATTAATGCAATACTACCTTTAGAGTGGTCCCTAGTAGAATACACAGACGTAACCGGAATGAAATATGCCGTAAACGATCCATCAATTACATATACAGGGTTAACCGGATATGAAATATTAAATGAAAACAATTCAGTTATATTTAGTTTTAAAGGAGTAGATGGAATTGGTGGAAGTGGAGGATGCACAGAATTAGCACAATTTGCAGATACACAAGCTAGTTACATAACAAATATACAAAACGAAACATTAGAAGTAGGGATGGACGCAACTGTTGTTACAGATTACTCATCTGAAGATTATACTGAAATTTCATTTGCAGGCAAAGAATTTAGAAGAATAGGCAATAATCTTTTTGTAAACATGAGTACAAATCCAATGTACTTCAATGCAGGATGCGGAATTTCTAGGAAAATACTTTCTACAACACAATTTCAATTTAGTATTAACAACTCTAATAATCCAAATCAATCTGCACCTTATGATTTCAGAATAAACCCTGCAATATCAGACGAAACGACTCTAAATACGCTAGACGCTGTGCTAAATAGCATTGTTCCAGTTAACTAAAAACAACTGACATAGGTATAAACATAGAAAAGGCCCCCGATTTATCGGGGGCCTTTGTAATAGTATTTTCTACTTATGCAGTTGCTTCTGTATCTAAAGCATCTGTAGATTCATCTGCGTTAGCTAATTCTCTACCATCTCCTCTATTTAAAGTTTCTCCTTGAATATCTAATTCCCAACCAGTTAATCTGCTAGCAAGTTTTGTGTTTTGTCCTTCTCTACCAATTGCTAAAGATAGTTTTTCATCTGGAACTGTAATTACAGCCCTTTTATTCTTTTTATCTTGAATATCAATTTTAATAGCTTCTGCAGGGCTAATAGAATTCATTAAGAATCTTTCAATGCTATCATCCCACAAAATAATATCAATCTTCTCTTCTCTTTCACCACTTCTTAATTCGTTAGAAATAGAGTTAATTCTAACCCCTTTTTGACCAACGCAAGCACCAATTGGGTCTACTCCTTGAGAGTTTGATCTTACTGCAACTTTAGATCTTGATCCAGGGTCTCTTGCAATGCTCATAATTTCTACAGAACCTGATTCGATTTCTGGTACTTCTAATTTGAATAATTCCTCTAAGAAATCGTTATCTGCTCTAGAAACAAGCATAAATCGGCCTCTTGTGTCTTCTTCTAAAGCTTTTAGTAAAACTTTAATTGAAGATCCTAATTTATAAAATTCAAAAGGAATTCTCTCATTCTTTGGCATTACAGCTCTAGCTTTATTAACTTCACAAATAACATCTCCATCTGGTAATACTCTTTGAACAACAACACTAATAATAGAACCGACCTTATCTTGAAACTGTTTCATTACAGCTTCTTTTTCTACTTCTCTTAAACCTTGCATAATAACTTGTCTTGCAGCTTGAGCAGCGATTCTACCAAAATCACCTTCTGGTGTAATGTCAAACAAGACAGTTCCGCCTAATTTTGCTTTTGCATTAATCTTTTTTGCATCTGATAAAGTAATTTCTAATTCATCATCTTCTACTTTTTCTACAACAGTTTTTTTAATAAAAACACCTATAAAACTTTTTTCAGGGTCTACTTGAACTTCAATAACGTCTTTATCTTCAAAGCCTTTTTCGTTTATATAAATTTGTTTAATACCATCTCTTAAAACCCTTATTACATCTTCTGGGTCTACTTTTCGTTCTACAGCAATTTGTCTAATTGCAGACAAAATATCGTATTGTGACATATTGTTCTAAATAAAAATTAAATTGGCATTAAATTAATAGTTGCCAGTAAATGCCAAAAAAAAGCTGAAATCGCGAATCTGTTATTACACAGAAAAGCTTACAGCTTCAAATGTAAGTAAATTATAGCATATTATATTAGGAGTTTTAATAGTTGTAGAATTTTTGATTCAGTCGAATATAATTAAATTTAAAATCGAATTCAAATTTTGAATTTCTAAACAATTGTTTTGGAAAAATTAACTTGTTTTTCTCAGCTAGACCTAACTAAACAATACAGAAACAGTGCCATTATAGTGCTAAAATCAACTATTAAAGGCTATGTTTTAGTGCTTGGTTTAGCACTGTTTATGTAGTGACTAAAAATCAAGTAAATACAGACTATTTAATTAATATAAGAAGTTAAAGTGTATTTAGAAGGTATAGATGATTCAACTTTTAATTTAAGTCTAAATATAACTCCTTTTAGCGTATTTCTTACAGGATAATTATGATAAAATTTTTGATATGAATTCTAGTACACTTAGAAATCCAACTGAAGAGGATTTTGTAAAAAATGAGACAGAAGATAATATAGAGCAAGAGCTTTATCTAAAAGATCAACTATCTTTTGATGTAGAAACTACAAGTGAAAGAATTGAAGGGACGCTTTCGGGAGTTAAAATGTATTTAAAAAGACAAGAAGAGATTTTAGAAATTTCACAACTTTGGAAATCTCCTGCTCCAGCACTAGCTATAATCTCATTAATTACAATACTAGCTATATTAATAATCGGAGGTCTTTTAAAATTTAATGCTATTGGGCCTACAATTCCACTGTTTTACGATAGCATTAGTAAACAGTTTATTCCTACAGATAAAATCTTTATATTTATTTCTGGAGTAGCGACAGGTATTTTAGAGTTAATAACTTTAAGATTTGTTATGCTTATTGCAAAAACCGATACAAGATTAAGCATTGTAATGTGTTGGATTCTTTTTTTCTTGAACATTTTAATTTTGGCTGGAATTGGCCAGTTTTACACAATCATTGTTTAAATGGATATTTTTCAAAATCAGTACTTAATACAAAATTTAACTTCTTTATTAGTAGCTGGACTTATAGCATTTATAGTTTCCTTCTTACTAACACCATTAATAGGTAGATTAGCTTGGGCAGTTGGGGCAATAGACTTGCCACAAAGTTTACGATCAAAAACTGAAAGAAGCGTTAATACCAGACTTGGAAACAAAACTGCAGTACCTAGACTTGGAGGGGTAGCCATGTTTATTGGCATAGTTGTTGGATTATTAGTAACAGGTAACCTAGCATTTTTACCCAAAGGAGTTATTTTAGGAGCGATTATTATTTTGATTGTAGGGATTTTAGACGATATTTTTGAACTAGATGGTAAAGTTCAATTGCTAGGGCAAGCTTTAGCAGCTCTGGCTGTAATTTTTACCGGAACATCTATTACAGAAATTAATTTATTGGGACATACTTTATCTTTCAATTTATTTTCAGCAACTATAGATATTTTAGGTTATGTCTATAATTTTATATTTCCAGCAGATTTGATTACCTTAATTTGGATTTTAGGTTTAATGAATGTAATTAACTGGGTTGGAGGTGTAGATGGCCTTACTGGATCGGTTAGCACTATAGCATCTTTAACAATGCTTCTATTTGTTATTGCTGCAGGAAACATACCCTTAGCAGTAATTATTGCAATACACATAGGTTCCATTCAAGGTGTGTTCCCTTACAACTATAATCCGGCAAAAATTTATTATGGAGTTGGAGACTACATTAATGGGTACCTACTTGCAATCTTTGCAATTTTAGCTGGCACAAGGTGGACAGCTACCTTAATTTTATTAGGCATGCCTATTATAGACGGACTTTTTGTGGTGTACATGAGAATTAAAGCAAACCCACAATTATTAAAAAGACCATGGGAAATACTGCAAATTGGAGACAATTCCCATTTGCACCATAGACTTATTGGTGCAGGATATTCTAGAAAAACCGTATTAATTATAGAGGTCGCAATAATGCTGGTACTATGCTCTATCGCTATTTACTTTAGTAATATTAGAGATGATGTAAGCACATTTGCAATAGGCTTAATTGCAATATTTGTAATATTTGCTATTGTAAATTTCTTAAAAAGAAAAAATGAAAAGAAAGTACAAGAAGAGGAATCTTTAAATCAAAAGCTAAAAGAAGAAGAGGAAAGTATTGTAAAAGCTGAGGTTGTAACTGTTTATCAAGACAACCCAGAAGAAGAGAAGTTTAAGTATTAATAGTTTGTTGCTATTATTGTATATTGGTTAATATTCAAATATAATTTAAATATATTTTTTAAAAATTACTTATGGAAATATTACTTGTATTGTTAGGTGTTGTTGCTGTAATTGTAGTTTATGTAATATCAATTTATAACGGGTTAAGAACTCAAAATGTATTAGTAGACGAAGCTTGGAGCGGAATTGATGTTCAATTAAAAAAGAGATTTGATTTAATTCCTAATCTAGTTGAAACAGTTAAAGGTTATGCAAAACAGGAAAGTGGCGTTTTTGAAAAGGTTGCTGCTTTAAGAAGTGGAATGATGAACACTCAAGACCCAGAACAACTAGGTAAAATGGAAGGAGAGTTAAGAGGTACTTTAAAAACATTATTTGCAGTTGCAGAAAGTTACCCAGAATTAAAATCTAACGAAAACTTTATGAGCTTGCAAAACTCATTAACTCAAATTGAAGGTGACCTTGAAAGTGCAAGAAGATATTACAACGGTACTGTTAGAGATTTAAACGCAAAAATTGTAACTTTCCCAGTAAATGTTATTGCTGGAATGTTTAACATTGCGTCAAGAAAGTTCTTTGAAGTTGTTAATGCAGAAGAGAGAGAAAACGTAAAAGTACAATTCTAAGGTTGAATCACCTATATATTGACACTTTTCAGTATATAGGTGATAATTATTTAAGTAGATTGGCAGAGTTATTACTCTGAAATGGGGTTAAGGAATTCCCAAACCCGAGGCAATCTACTTTTTTTATACCTATTTTTTCATCCAAGAGTAAAGAACTTTGCTACCTTTACGATCTTCTCTTACAATAACTTTTATATCTTGCTTTTTTAATTTCATTTTTAATTCATAGTAAATATACCCATCTTTTGATGTCTTAACAAAATCCTTAGCATTTATCAAAACATACCTTGACTCTTTCATTATTAATAACCTTCTAGCCTTATCTTTAAAAGATCTAGGTGAAGATTTATTGCCTCTAACTACATGATCCCATGCCAGTCTTGTAACTAAGATTTTAGAGTTTAATGCTTTAGAGAATGTATCAGACTTCATCCATAGTTTGTAATATTTCCAAGAATCGCGTATAAGGTTACTCATAAATACAATATAGCATTTGTATACCTGTATATATAAATTAATCAGTAGATTTTTATGATCTCTTGGAGAATAAGATCTTTTTGTAAATGAATTAAATGATGCCCACCACCATCACATTTAAAAATCATGCAGTCTTTGATTTCAGCTAATGCATTCTTTTGATCTTCTGATGGTAAAACAATATCACTTGTTCCATAAAATCCAAGTACCGGTATATTTATTTTAGAAAGGAATGGTCTTATATCCTCTTTTTTTATTAATAAGAAAAGCTTTAGTGAGTTTATTGTGTACTTTATTTTTATAAACTTTTTAAGATAGCTGACAAGACTTTGAGTTTGATTAGATTCTCGTACCTCCCTGAGAGTTATATTATTTTGAATGCTTAAATCTTTAATCATTTTAACTAGAGATTTATTTACAGGAAAAAGCCATGGAGAAATTAAACACAAACCAACTACCTTTGCTACTTTATTTTTTGATGACAAATAATTAACTGCTAAACCTGCACCCATAGAATGCGCAACTATATATACCTCGCTTAAATCATTCAAACTAAGAAATTCGTTGATTATTTGATTAAAATTTTCAAGAGTATAACTTTTTATATTAGAAGATTTTCCAAATCCAGGGTATGCAAATGTGTAAACTTTATATTTTGCAGAAAGAACTTTTAAAAATTGAGTATAAAATCGATAATCAGTACCCCCTCCATGAAGAAATAGTATGGGTTTACCCTCACCTAAAATTTGATAATCAAGTTTAATCTTTTGTGGCAAACTAATTTCTATAAAATCATTACCCATTCTTATACTAAATTCTTAGTTATTAATTTTATACCTACTCTTAGACTGACACTCTTTTGAGCATCCACCTTCAAACTCCTTTTCGCACTCTTCGCAACAAATAAATTGCTTGTTACAAGCTGCATTGCAACAATTTATAAATCTAGCAACTTTTTTGCCGCAATGTTCACATTCGCTAATAATCTCCGGGTTAACTGTATTTACCGGAACAAGGATTCTATTGTCAAATACATACATCTGGCCTTCAAAATTCTTACCTCCTGCTTCTTGGCCATATTTAAAAATGCCACCATGAAGCTGACTAACATCTTCTAAACCTTGTTGTACTAAATATGCAGATAGTTTTTCACACCTGATTCCACCAGTACAATATGTAACAACCTTTTTGCCAACAATTTTATCTTTATTCTTTTCAAACCATTCTGGGAATTCTCTAAAATTATTAATATCTGGCACAATTGCATTTTTAAATTTACCAACTCTTCCCTCATATTCATTTCTACCATCAATAATTACAAAATCTTGGTTAGTATCGTAAAGCTTTGCTAGTTCTTTTGGCTCTATATATTTACCAGTTTTAGACATATCCACCTTAGTTTTAAAGGTTACAACCTCTTCTCTTACAACTACTCTTAACCTAGGGAATACTTGCTCATTAGCATATGAGATCTTCCATTCAATATCTTGAAAACCTGGCTCAGATTCAACAAGTTGCATGTATTGATTTATATCTTCTTCAAGCCCAGCACAAGTTCCATTTAAGCCTTCTTTTGAGATAAGAATTCGACCTTTAATATTATGCTCTTGGCAAAATTTAACTTGTCTTTCTTTAAAAGCCTGAGGATCTTCAATTTGTGTAAATTTGTAATATAAAAGTATTTTATATTTGTTCATAAATTCATTATAACGACTGTCTATTATACTTTATAAGACTGGTACTTAGCATCTATTTTTAATAATTTAGTAGTGTTAAGACTTAACTTTGATATTTCAATAATATTTTTTATATTTATACTTTTCTTAATTTTACTTTATTTATGATTTCAACTGTTGCAAGTCTTTAGTAAATTTAGCACATTCATTAATCTTAGAAGTTTAAATTTTTAATTTTTGGGTGACCTATTACTATCCTATTTAGATATTAAATTTAAGGTATACACCAAAGTGCTTTGACTTTGGTATACTTTGATTTTTAAAATCAATACAGTTAAAGATTTTAAGCTTCTGTTTATTGAATTGGTACACTCCTAAGGCGTATACCTTAATTACTAAATTAGAAAAAGATATTGTCCAACCAACTGCCAGCCTAGACCCTGCCTTTAAGCTAAAATGAAATCAATTTTAAATTAAACTCTTTTAGATGAATATATTTCATCTCACTTACTGTTTTACAAAAGCCCTTGGGAAAATATATTATGGAAATAATTATTTAGTTGGTACACCAATAATATCTCTAATTGCTCCAAATGTATCTAACCACATAGGTCTTACATTATAGAAAGCCAATCTATCATAAGATGGGATTTTTGGATCTTCTAGTCTAATAAGCATTACAAAACTTCTTTCTTCTGAAGCATCAAAACCAACAAAGGTAGCGTTAATATTATTAGAATACCCTGTTGAATTTGCTATTAAAGCTGTTCCTGATTTAACACCAATGTCGTAGTTTTTCATGTACCCATAGTACCACTCTGGAATACTTTTACTAAAGTTGTATCTCATCATATCTACAACAGTTTCAGCAGTTTCTTTTGTTACAGCCCTAGACTTTACTATAGGGTTATACTCAGTAATTTCTCCTTCGGCGCTTACAATTTTATCTACTATCAAAGGTTGCATTCTTACACCGTAATTTGCAATAGTAGAAGTTTCATTAATAGCTTGAACTGCATTTACTAAATAACCGTGACCATAAGAGAATGCAGAAACATCTCCAACCGTCCAACTATCATACGATTTCAGATATCCAATTGATTCTTCTTTTAAGTCTATACCACTCTCGCTACCAACTCCAAAATCAATCAAATGGTCATAAAAATCTTTCCTATTTATTAAAGTAGCCATATGATAAAAACAAAGGTTATCTGATTTTTGGAAGCAATCCCTAGCAGGCATTGGAGGCTGAGGTTTTCTATCCCAAGTACAAACTGGGTTTAAATCGTTATGAATTTTTTCACAACCCTGGTGACCCTCGGGCATAATTATGGTATCGGGTGTTATTAATTCTTTATCTATAGCTGTAGCGATTGTTAATATTTTACCAATAGAACCTGTTTCGTATGGCGAAGTTATGGCCAAATTTCCGTATGCATTTATGTCTGTCTCTGAACGGGTATTTGGGTCATAGTCAGGGTAATTTGCCAAAGCCATAACTTCGCCAGTTTTTGGATCTTGAATTATTATTGTTCCGGATTTTGCATCATATTTTTCTACTCCAATCTTTAATTGTTCTTCTACAACAGCTTGTAATTTTTTATTTATAGTTATGTAAACGTCACTACCGTTTTTTGGCTCTATTGTTTGTAATAAAGTAGATGTTATGGTTAACCCCCTCGCATCTGTCTCTTGAGAAATTAAACCATCTACAGGTTTTAAGACATCGCTAAATCTTCTTTCAATCCCCGCCTCTCCAATTAATTCCTCTTTATATGTATTTGTTAGTCCTAGCAAGTGTGAGGCTAGTCTACCTTCCGGGTATATTCTTTTTGGAGTAACTTTGCTTTGAATTCCAAGTAATGGGTATGTTGGAGCATTGTCTCTGTCTAATGACTTAATTTGATTCCACTGCTCTAAATTTAAGTCTGTAGCAAGAATTACTGTAACCTTATCACTACCATTTACACTTGCTTTTGCATCATCAAACTTTTTATAAATCTCTTCTTTCGTTAAACTAATTATAGGGGCTACTTTTGTCACAAGCTCATCTACTGTTTGTGTATGCCATTGTTCATAATCATATAAGTTTTTAAGCCAAACACTTATGCTAACTCTGGGTTCTGTATAAGCTAGGGTAGTGCCATCTTTTGCAAAAATAGATCCTCTCATGGAGGTTAATGTTTGGTTTTGAAATCTATTTTTTGCAAGTAAATCAAATTTTGCACCTTGAACAACTGTCCATCTAAAAACAAAAACTATTGCAACAACTGCAAATATTGTAAAAAACAAGTGAATAACTTTTATTCTTTTAGAAATTGTAGATTCTAAATTTTTCTTTTTCATTAAGGATATTTTAACGCAACACCTTGCAAGTTAGCTTCTTGCAAAAAGTTGACCTCCTTTTCTTGAAGATTGTATTTTGTAATAACATCTTGTGCTTGTGAGACAGATTTTTCTTTTGCGATTTCTGCTTCTAGAAAACTGTTTTCTTGCCTTATTTCTGTTTTCGCATTTCTTGTAAAATCAATTTCTTGTGTTTTTGTACCTACAAAAGATGTTACAAATACCTGCATCCCAAAAAAGGCTAGAACTAAAATAGCATTTAAAGCGAGTAATCTGCTGTTAAGCCTTTTAAAGCTTATGCTATTTTGTTTTTGTAAAAAATTATTATTGTTCATTTTGTAAAACCATAAAGTTTTGCACTTCGTGCACTTAAATTTTCTGTTAGTTCTTCTACAGATGGCACCAAATAAATTTCACCATTTTTCTTAAATAGTGAGTCTAAGTTATTTTTTTTAATAAATTCCTCTACAATACTAGATTCACCAGAATGAAATGTTATTACTAACATTCGACCACCCGTATTTAGATTTTGCAAACTTGCATTCAAAAGATCTTCAAGATTTTTATATTCGCTATTAACTGCGATTCTTAATGCCTGAAAAACTTTTGCATAAAAGCTTTTTGCGTTGGCCGAACGAGCTGTTTTATCTAAAATTGGCAGTAAGTCTTTCACTTTATTAAACGGTTTTACTTTTCTTTCTGCTAAAATTCTTTCTACTAAAAATGCATTATCTTTGCCGTAAATATCTGCATATTTAAGAAACATAGTGCTCAATGCCTTTGCACCTAATCCATTTAACAAATCGCTCGCTTTGACAGCTAGGGTATCACTTAATCTCATGTCTAAATTCCCTTCTATATTTTCATAAGAAAGGCCTTCTATTCCTTTAAGTTGATCCGTAGACCACCCTAAATCTGCAAATATTGCATCTACTTTGTTATAACCTTGTTCACTTAAAATTTGGTTTAAATTTGAAAAGTTATTTTGTACCAAAACTACTTTGTTATTTGATTTATGGTAAATGCCATTCTCAAATTTATATTCAAGTTCTTTAAGTTTTGTTGCAAAGTCACTTATAGATTGCGCATCTGAGTCTATACAGATTAAAGTACCGGATTGTATTCGATTTAGTATTTCTAGGGAATGACCACCACTACCCAGTGTGCAGTCTACATAAACACCATCTTTTTTAAAGAGCAAATTATCTATCACCTCTTGTTTCAGTACGCTTTTGTGTATTCTCATTTTTGTACAAGCCTTTCTGCAATGTCACTAACATTTTTACTTAAATCTTCTAATTTTGTTTTCCATCTATCTTCATTCCAAAGCTCAATCCATTCTCCTACGCCTAAGAAAACTACTTTATCTTCTATGCTCCCAAAATCTTTTAGAGATTCGGGTAATACAAATCTACCTTGAGAATCGTATTCTACCTCCACGGCACCACCAATTAGGTATCTTTTTGTATCTCTTACATTTAAAGATAGCAAAGGCCTTGAATTCACTTCTGATATCAAGGCGTCCCACCTTTTGGTATCTACGATTATTAAACATCTTTCATAACCTCTGGTTATGATTATTTGTCCGTTTAATTGATCTCTTAGCTTTTTAGGAATAGCTACGCGATTCTTTTCACCTACTTGAGTGCTATATTCACCAACTAACATATTAGTAAATTAGAATAAGGGGTAAGTAGATAATTAATACTCATCAAGAAAAATAGTAAAACAGTTAAAAGTGCAATCTTTTATTTAACAACTTAGTAGTTATTAATTTGATTATACTACCATTTCTTGAGTAATTTCCACTTATCACCACTTTCTACCACTATAATAAAGATGTATGTTTTTATAGTCAAGGGAAAATACAAAAGAAAATATGAAAATTACATAAATTGGGTATAGTTTTTAGAGATATACAAGATGTTGTGGTTAAATTTTAAAAACAGATAATCGAGATTATTCTTCTATAGGAAACTGGTTGCTCAAAGCCAAATATCTATCTTGTGAATGCAAATTCTCTAGATAACTTCTACATAAAACACTAAACCTTTTAAAATCTCTAATATGATAGAAGATAGTACTTAAATACATAAAAGATAAAGCTTCAAATACGCCTCGTGGTGTGCCTATTAAGGTTATAAAACCACACTCACGAAGATAAGCAAAGTCCTCTTTTTTGAGACCTGATTGGTATAACAAATCCTCATATTTCTCCATAAGAAAGTACCAATCTTCGGTAAACGCAAGCTGGGAATTTTCAAATAAAGATGGATCAGAGTCTTTTGCTAATTCTAATTTTAAAAAATCAATACTTGCAACCTGCCTTTCGTAGCGTAAATTTCTAAATTCTTGGATATTATCAAAATAAACGTCAAAAACCCTTCTACATAAATCAAACAAACGCTCATCCTTTGAGAGCTGGTGTAACATTCTTAACTGACTTCCAGTCCTGGAAATATTCATAGCATTCTCAAAGATTACCTTAGGATAATCTAAACCTTGCTTAATATTTTGAGATTCAAGGATATCAACCATATACACACTAATAAATGAAGGGATTATACACTACAAATGTAAAAACGCACCCGAAATAACTTTCATATTACCGACGAGCACAAGCATTGTACAGGTTGAATCATAGCGATTAGTAAGTTAAAATCACACAATGGATATGCTACAAGAAGATTCTTACTACACCAACGTTCAAGATAGGATCGATGCCTATAGAATGTTGTTGAATAAAAAAACGACATTCACAGACCAAGGAGGGAATATTCATAGCTGGGAATTTGTTGGAATAAAGGGCACAACAGGGTACTTACTTTCTAAAGGAAATATTATCCAAATTGACATTGAGCATGTTCCTTACGAAAAAATGATTTATACCCTTAACGCATTTGGGTGCCAAGAAATTAGCCAAGTTGATTTTAGTCACTTAAAAACCCCCGATGTAGTAAACCTTGAGACCATAGAGGAATTAATTAAAGAGTTTATAAATCTTTTTAAAAATACTCTTTTTTCTGGAATTACGCCTAAATATTTTGAACAACTATTTCCGATAATAAACTTACTTAACAATTTTTTGGAAATAGGGAAAATACTAAATGACCCTGATATAAAAGCACTTTTACATACAAACCTAATGCGCGATTTAGATACAATACTGCTAAGGTTTTTCCATGCAATAAATGAAAAGTTAAAGGACGATGAATTTTCCGAGCAAATTAGTAAAGATGGTTTAAACAGAGTTAATTTTAATTTTACAGCATTTAACAAGAGGATTTCTAAATACCCTCTAGTTATTAAAGGGAGTGCTCATAGAAAAAACCAAGAAGCCTAAATACTCCACTCATCAATATTTCTAAATCTCTCTTCTAAGCTAGAAACATTTTGCAGGTTTATATTTTTAATTGAAGAATTTGAGTAGTATATAAATTTAGGGTGATACAAAAAAATTACCGGCGCATCTTCTGCCAATAAATCTTGCATCTCTTTATAATCTAACAAACGCTTATCGTTTTCTAATAGTGGATCTCTAGCCCTACCCCGCTCTAAAAGTTCATCTACCTTTGGAAGAGTAACTGTAGAAGGATCACTCGCAGATTGCCTATTTGGATTTGGTTTTACAGTAATAGCACTACCTATATAACAAGAGAAATTAAGTTTAGGAAAATCGCATTGAGAACTATGAAATAGCTCATACCTATCTGGATCAATAAATGTATTTATTCCATACAAAATTACATCAAACGATTTTGGAGCTAGAATTTCGGTACTCAACTCTGAAAGACTCCAACCATCTACGTCCGGATTTACTGTAGACTGACCTGGTTGCTCTTTTCTATCTATAATTACATTTATTCCAATACTTTCTAAATTTTGTTTAATTACTCTAGCAACTGCACTTCTATCAAAAGAATTCACAAAGTACAAAGAGAAAGACATTTCTGTACCCGTAGAATCAGTTCTGTACTTAGAACCACTTTTCAAAGTCCACCCAGCCTCATCTAATAATGATTTGGCAACTTCTAAATTATATCTATACCATTTTGCCGAATCACTAAAAAAATCAGACTCTTTGTTAATTGGGCCCAAAGCTTCCTCCCCTACACTTAGTAGTGCAGCTTTTATTATCTCTTCTCTATTTATAGCAGAAGAGATTGCTTGTCGCACTTTTACATCTGTTAAGAAGCTTTGGGCCTTTGGATTTCCGTCCGGGTTTTTTGCAAGATTAAAATATAAAGACCAATATTGATTAAATAAAACAGGGCTTAAATTTATATTAATATTATTATAATCCTCCATCTGTTTTAAATACTCTATCGAACTTGAAGATAATGTGTGCACCTCTCCATTTTGAATTGCCCTAACTCCATCTTCTAAAGCTTTGTAATATTTAAATATGATTGTATTAATTTGGCCTTTAGAAGATCTTTCGTAATAATCTAGATTTCTTGTAAGTGTAATTGTATAGTCATCTGAGTTGAAATATTTAAATTTACCCGTGCCTACTGGAGATCTATAAATTTGAGGCTGACTAGTCTCAAAATTCGCTTGTGTAATATCTTGAATTCTGTGTTTTGGTACTATCTTAAAACTAATAAGCTCTAGTAAATTAGATATTTTTCTTTTATTTTTTGTTTTATCACAATTTTCAAGCTCGCTGGTTTCTGACTTTGTGCATATTCTTACAGTATAGTCATCTACCTTTTGCCAATTTAATTGTTTTAATGTTCTTACATAAGCATTTGTTTCTGGCATTGACGAAAGTAAATCAAATGTTGCAATAACATCTTCAGCTGTAAAAGATCTACCATCATGCCACTTAACTACTTGCTTTAAGTCAAATTGATAGTCTGCACCTTGCTGAATTAATGTTACTCTTTCAGCTAACTGATCTCTAATTTGAGTTGCGTAAGTACCATCATCTTTTTGAATAAATTCATATTTAATGAGTGGTTCATAAATTAAATCTACAATATCCTTTTCTAATTGAATATTTGTAGGTAATAATGGATTTATTTTTGATAACTTTTGAGGTCTATTCAAATTATCACTACCCATAATAACCCCTTCTATTATTTTATTTTGAACAGAACCAAAAACCGGCAATCTAAACGGAGTAAAAAAGATAACAATGCAAATTAAACAAACAAACGCAGATAATGCAAAGTGCGAATATGGAATTGATAAAGTATAAGACCTAATTATCTTTCTTCTAGTAGGAGAATCTTCTAGAATAAGGTCTGGATAATTCCAAAAAGCATCTCTTATAAAATACAGTAGTTTTTCTATTAGGATTATTGGGTTAAGCATTTGATACAGCTATAGCAATTGCAATAGATATTACTGCTAACAGTATACCAAGTACTATTGTAGAATTGTATAGAAGTCCTTCTAAACCTCTTTTTGATCTGTAAAATTCACCACCACTAAAACCTCCAAAGACAGTACCTAACCCACCTGATCTATTTTGCAAAGCAACACTTACAGATAACAGAACTGCAACTACAATAAGTAGGTATTTTAAGATTGATACTATATCCATAATTTATATTATTAAAATGATCTAATTTTAGCAGATGTTACAAGATCCACAAAGACAATTAATTGCTACGCGTTTTTTTCTAAGGTATCAAACCCAACCACAACTAGTGATGCAATAATTGTTGCGTAAACTATACTCATTAAATTATCTGCAGATGCCGTTAAACCCATAAAGGTAAACAAATCTGGTAATTTGCTTGTAAAATCTATTAAAGAAAGCATGTAAGAAGCTGTTACAAAAAATATAAAACTTATAATAATACAAAGTAATAAAACTGAGCCGGTGTTTACAGGTAATTTGAAAAACTTAAGTATATGAGGAATTAAAGTGATTGCTATCCCAAAAAACAAACCCACAAAAAACTTTTCAGAAAAACTTTGAGGCATTGCTATAGAAGATCCAAGCAGTAAGGCTATAAAATAAAACAATATTGTATTTCTAACTGCTAAATAAATATCTTTCATTGTAGTTTTTTTAATAATTGTTACTTATAAATTAGTTAATTTTTAATTCAAAGTCAACAATATTAGTTTTTAAAATTATCTAATATATCTTTTTATAGACAACATACTACTAACACAACCAAGCAGTAAACCAATTAAAGCTAATAAGGCAACTATACCAACCCAACCTAAAGATGTTATATAAGGCCACGGCAATTTACTAAAGTTTTCAAAAAAGAACTTTGCCAAAACTGAATTTGGGTCTAAAACAAATACTCCAATTATTATTGAACCAATAATTGTAGAGGCAAGTAAGGAACCAACAATCCCATAAAATCCTCCTTCTAAAATATAAGGAGCCCTAATAAAGAACAGGCTTCCACCTACTAATTGCATAACGCCTATCTCTTCCATTTGATTGTATAACCTAAATTCTACAGTCATGAATGTGAAAAAGAATATTACAATAAACAAAAGAGTTATTACAAAAATCCCTGCAACTCTAAGTGCTGTTAGCACCTCTCTTAATTGATCTAAATTTTTATCATCCACCCTTAAATCTATTGGAGCCCTTGCAGGGTCAGTTTGATATTTATATACTACATCTTCTGATGCATCTTTAACGTAAGAAACCGGAGTTGATTCTTCTGTTTGTAAAACGGTTTCTGTACTTTGTTGCTCACTACTTACATTTTTAATGATTTTCAAATTAGCTAATTCTTTATCTATATCTTTTTGAATATCAGCTTTTAAAGTTTCAATATCGTCCAATGACCAAATTTGAATATCTAAACTTGAAGGTAAAACTTTATTTTCTTTAGTTTTTAAAATAGCGTACGTTTCGGGCAAAACCCTAGATGTATAATCGCTATAATCTATATAAGCTTGCTCTTCAGTTGTATATGCAATGTCTTTAACTCTAGGGTTTTGCCTCCAGGTTTCCCTTAGTCTATCAATAATATCTCTATCCATTCCCTCTTCAAAAAAAACAAGCAAATTGCTTTTTGTTTCTATAAATTGAATATACAAATTAGAAATATAAGCTAGCCCTCCAAAAATTATTGCGACCAAGAATGCTAAAGTCATTACACTTACAGATGCCCAACCTACCCAGCCACTTCTAGCAATTTGTTTTCGAGTGTTACTTAAAATTCTTGTGAACATATTCTTAAATTAAATTTTAATTATTAAAACTTTATTTTGATTTTGATAGCAATTCTTTAATTGCCTTAGATACCATTACTATCTCTTCTGGGTCAATTAATAAACTTTGTGCTAATTTGTTTGGACCCGCTTCAATAATGCTTTTAACCTCTTTATAACCTGCTGCTTTTAAATCTTTAATTACAGCCTTTGGCAAATCTAGGGAATCTACTTTTATAGATTTTGAAGTTTCTAAAAAAGATTCAACCTGTTCATCTGACCAAGTTAAATCTTTATCTGAAGGGATAATTGATTCTTCAGATTGATTTGATTCTTTTATCACAGATTGCTTTATTTCAGACTGTTCTTCCTTTTTGTGAGATTTGTCTTTTTTTTCATCTTTACTTTCTAATTGCTCATTTGAATTCTCTGTTTGTTCTGGCAAAGTTGGAGTAGTTTCTAGCATTTCTTTAACTGTCAAATCTTCAGATGTTTGCGGTAAACTAGTTTCAATTTCTTCTGACTTGTCTTTTAACTTTTCAATTTCTGGATTCTCTATTTCTGTATATAGCTCTGTGGCTGGTTTATCTAAAATCTCTGTAATTGGCTCGTTAGATTCATGTTTCTTTTTAAATCTATTAAATATTCCAAAAAATCTACCTTTTGGCTGAACCTCTTCATCTATTTGGGTAATAACTTCTTGTGGATCTTCTAATTTTACCTGGTATGTTTTTTTAGACTTCTTTTTCTCTTTCTTTTCAGATTTGTCTGTTTTCTCAGATTCTAAAACACCATTTTCAAAAACACTGATCATTTCGTACTGGCCTTTATTGTCATCTCTAATAATTTTACCTTTTTCCATTTGAATAACCCTTTTATTTAAAGAGTTAACAATATCTGTGCCATGAGTAGACATAATTACTGTTGTGCCCCAATTATTAATTTTTGTTAAAACTTGAACAATATCCCAAGCGCTTGCCGGGTCTAAGTTGCCAGTTGGTTCATCTGCAATTAATATTTTTGGGTTATTTGCAATAGCCCTTGCAATAGCAACTCTTTGTTGCTCACCACCAGATAATTGTCTTGGGAAAGAATCCATTCTATTAGCAAGCCCTACAATATCTAAAACATAAGGTACGGTTTCTTTAATCTCTTTGGTTGTTTTACCCGCAGCTTCCATTGCGAAAGCTACATTTTCAAATGCAGTTTTATCTGGAACTAATTTAAAATCTTGAAATATTACACCAATCTCTCGTCTTAATTTATAGACCTTTCTTCTGTTAATCTTAGTAATATCTACATCATCAAAAAAAATCTTTCCTTCTGTAGGGAGTTCATCTCTAATTAATGTTTTTATGATTGTAGTTTTACCACTACCGGATGGACCAATCAAAAAAACAAACTCACCTTTATCTATTTTAAAACTAACATCATCTACAGAAATAATATTACCGTCGTAAATTTTTGTTACATGATTAAATTCAACCACTGCTTAATTTTAAGAACTATTAATATTTGCTAAGTTTTTTTATTTTTGAATCAACTTTATGCTCTCCTAGTATACTTGCTTTTAAGTCTTAATGCCATCCCTTGAAACTTAATTATGGTTAATTGTCTATATTTATAGCCAAAGCTTATAAATACAAATGTTGCCAGGGCAATGCAAATTAAAAGTATTGTTAAGCTTGTATTGGGCAAAATATTTGCATTGCCCGAGGCAGATATATTTAAGGTTGAAGTTTGTAAATTTGCAGATAAATAATATAGTGGCGTTATAAATATAAATACCCCAGGGTCAAATTTTAGCTTTAATTTATTTTCTGAATTAGGAGCTAATGCAAGTTTAAATTTGTCCGACGAATAATTAATATTTATTCCATTCACATTTAAAGATTTTATCTCTTCAAATAAAAACTCTTTTTTAAACTTAAGAGTAAATGTATTTAACTCACCTGATTTTACAGATTGTGGAAATTCTGCGCTAAATAAATAATTGGTAGAATCAAAATCAAAGCTTCCACTTTTAACCTCTACAACAATATTGTCTGAGTTGTGATTAGTTATTCCAAGTAAATTATTTTCACCAACGTTTGAATTCCAATAACCGTATTTAAATCTATCGGACCCATTTGTATTCAAAATATGCACCTTATAAACATCTTCGGCCCATGGGTCCGCAATAACAATATTAGAATCTATATAAAATTCACACCATGTGTGTGGTGATACCAAACTTTCTGTAGAGTTAAAAAAACTATACCCATAAACTATTCTTGATTTGATACCTTTACTACTGGCCAACGAAGATAAATAATAACAATATTCAAATGATGTTAATTTGCTATTGCCCTCAATTCTTGTATTCAAGTCTTTTAAAAGATTTAAATCTGTTTCTTCTACAAGCAATGGCGATAGTTTATCTATAACATATAGGTTTAACGATTTAAGCAAATCTATTTGACTAAGTTGAGACATACTTTCTATTTCAGAATCCAGTTGAATACTCTGAAATTCATTAAAGTTTAGGTTTGGGTTAATAACACTATCTCTTTTTTTGGCAAAAAAACTTGTTGTCAAATCTGTACCGTCGTTTACTAGGCCATATCTATTTCCCATTTGATCTACTAAACCAAATTCAAATATTGGGTTTTGTATGTAATATATTTCATAATCATCTTCTACAGGTAAATTTAATAATAAAGGATCTTGAACTTGTGATGTAAGATTTGGAAATATTATATTAAAGCTTTGCATCTCTTCCCAAAAAGCTAGAATACCTCCATCTGTACTTCCTATAATTTTTGTATCTTGAACAGCATAGTTATTTGTAAAAACCTCTTTGGGTGAATATTTAATATAAGAAAAATCAATATCAAAATCCATTTTTTGAAAGGTGTAATCACTTACAAATGGAGGCAAATAAAAATACTCTCCTTTTGGATATTTTTTTAAAACCATATTTGTTGTAAAAGACAACTCAATTTTGGGATCTATTTGAAACTCTTTACCAGCAGCGCTCAATATTAAAGTTAAAACTTTTTGATTGCCATCATCTACATACTCGTACTTAATATCCTTACCGTTAGATCTTACCGTTAGGTTTGAAATATCTTGAAAAGGGAATTTATAACTGATTTTTTCTATTACTTGTTGAGAGGTATAAGATGAATAGTTAAAGTTATATGTAAGCCTAGATGGAGACCCTATTTGAACACTTAGAGTTGAACTATCTAATTCTGTAGATATTGCTTTGGTTTTTATACCAAATAATAAAGATATTAATATTAAAACCACACTTGCTATTACCAATCGCATTATTACAATATAATTGTTAAAATTAGATCATTATTTTTATAAGCGCAAACTAAAGATATCATAAAACAGCATATGCATAAATTTAAAAAGCATTTTGGACAAAATTTTTTAAGAAGCAATCGGTTCCCAGAAAAAATGGTTGGCTATCTTTCAATTAGTCAAACCGATACTGTAATAGAGATTGGCCCAGGAGAAGGGGTAGTTACAAATTTACTAACTCAAAAAGATTGTAAAACCATATCTGTAGAGGTTGACTATACGTTGCTTCCAAAGTTAATAAAAAGGTTTTCTGAAAAAGAAAACTTTAATTTAGTTAATGAAGATTTTTTACAGCTAGACTTAACTCAAGTTTTAGATAAATATAATTCTAAACAAGATGTAAAGTTTACCGGCTCCCTACCTTACAACATATCAAAAAAAATAATCTTAAAAATTTTAAAATTTAATTTTGAACAAACAAAATATAAGGTAAAAAAAATGGCTTTTATTGTTCAAGAAGAAGTTGCCATAGATTACGCATCTAAACCACCTAAATCAAGTTTATTAGCAAACTTAACAAACCTTTACGCAAGCGTTAAAAAGATGGAGTCTATTCCCAAATCCCAGTTTTTTCCGGTTCCACAAGTTAATGGAGGTATTTTAGTTATAGAACCAAAGAATAAATTGCCCATTAATATTTCAGAACTAGAACAATTATTAAAAATATCTTATATATCTCCAAGAAAAACTTTATACAACAATTTAAAAAGCTCTAGAAAGTGGGAAACCAAAGATATTTTAAGCATAATTAATAGTATAGGTCTATCAGAGAAAGCTCGAGCTTCGGAAGTAAGTTCTGAGCAATGGGAGGTACTTTATGAAAAATTAAATTCTTAAACCACCAATCCTAAAGATTGGGTTTAAATATCGTCTTAATATTTTTAATTCCTCTACCCTTAAAAGCAAAGAAACTAAGTAGTAAACCATAAAGGAAGTAACCATTGTTACTACCGTTAAGAATATCAAGTTGATTGTAGTGGAACCTAAATAACCTTCTGTTGCAGATACAGGTAATGCATATGCAACAAAATTCCAAATTTTATACATAAAGTACATTACTAAAATCATTACTCCACCGGCAATAAACTTAGGCAAAGTGGTTTTAATTAATTCACTCCACTTAATTTTAATTTTGGTTTTGCTAAACAAAATCATTAAAGCAAAAAACTCTATGCTATAAGCAATACTCATGGCCAAAGCTATACCTCCAAGTGCCGCAACACTGGTATCTCTTGTCAATAAATTTTCTAAAGTCACTACTGTTGCACTTATTGCGAAATCTTTATTATGACTAAATAAATTTGAAAATATTATAGATAAGAATATAGTTAAGAATAGACTTACAAAAGAAACCAAGAATGGAATTCTAGTATCTTTTGCAGCATAAAATACTCTGTACATAAACCATCTGCCACACACAAAAATATGACCTACAGTAAACCAAAGTAAGATCCAGGCGGTTAAAGTAGTATCTTCTAAAGCAAAGTTAGTTTTTGGAATAATACCAAATACTAATCTGACAATTGGAACTCTTAAAACCAAAAAGCTAATAATAAACGGCAAAGACAAAAACAACATTTCATTTAAAGTTTTTATAATTACAGAATGTGCTTTTTCATGATTTTTTTCTTCAAAAAATTCTGATAAAACTGTAAATGCTGGCACAGCAAATGTGTAGCCAAATAGAGATGGAATAACTAAAGATAATGAATTCGCATATGTTAATGCCGCTAAATTACCGGTAATTCCAAATGCCAAGAATTTGTTAAAAGTAAATGCTATGTGTTCTGAAGCGATAGCGAAAATTCTTGGCAAACCAACTACTAAAATTTCTTTAACATATTTATTTGTAAAAGAAATAACAGGTATATAGCTCAAATTTAACTGTGCTACTAAAGGTAATTGAACAAAAAGGTGCAAGAATGATGCTACAAAAACACCTATTACTATAGCCCAAGGGCTGTAGTTCATTAGCGGAACTAAAATGAACAACATTAAAATCCTTCCCACATTATAAAAAAGTGGCGCGAGTTGTGGTACCAAATACCTGTTATAAACATTTAATGCACTAGAAATAAATATGCTAGCCCCTAATACTACTTGAGGTATAAACAATACCCTCATCATATTGATAATTGAATTATAATCTTGAGGAGAGATAACTATATTTGGCTCTACTAAACTTAAAATAAATGGGAACGATTGCCTTGCTGTAAATATTAATATTAAGGCGATAATTGAAAAGATTAAAATTGATAAGTTTACGACTGAGTTATAAACCTTCTTAAATTCTTCTATACCCTCTTTCTTTTTGCAAGAGATTAAAGTTGGGACAACAACAGATCCAAGTGTTCCAATCAAAAAAATATTTGTTAACATTTCCGGAATAGCACTTGCAATTAAGAATTGATTCCAACCCTCTTGCCTTGTTCCAAAATAAGATGCTGCTATAAGGTTAAAAAACAAACCAGATAGCTTGGTTAACAAAGATGGGAGCATTAATAGCAAGGCTGTTTCTAATATCTCTGTCTGCTCTTTACTTAAAAGATTTCGAATTTTATCTATACGTCGTTTAATCAAGTGTTGTTAATAAAGAATACGATACAAAGGTCTATTTTCTACCTAGTTATGCAAAAATGCAACATTAAATAGTCCAACTTAGTAGACCAACCAACATTCCTACAATAATCCCAAGAAACAGCTGAACCCACGTATGTTGGTGCAATTTAACTCTGGCCCACATAATAATAGGTAAGGCTATTAAAAACAAGCCTATGCTTGTATCAAATTTATCTGTAAGGTAAAAAACTGAAAAGCAAAATACTGCAGTGTGAACGCTTGCTTTATCAATATATTTATTTACTAAAAATAACAATGCTATAAGCAAGAATGCTATAAAACTGTTTCCCAGCCAATAGTTTATACCAATATAACTAAAAGCTAGGATTGAAATTAAAGAGGCAAACATTCCAAAAATATAAACACTGTCCCTTTCTTTTCTTAAAAGATTGTGCGGATGCCAAAATCCTGCTTTTTTAGTAGAAATCTTGGCAGTATAAACAATAAATGGTAAAAAAATCAGTACCGATATAACAAATATCACTGGGCCCGTATGCAGTTGAACCCAAATCAAATTTCCTAAAACTAAAGCCAGAGTTAAAACCAAGAAAGGATTAAAAATTATGCTTACTATTTTTGCAAAATTAGTTTCTGATAGTTTCATAAATTGGATTTAGATATTCTATTTAAACAAAAGGGAATACGCATGTAAAGTGAAAAAGAAACTTACCCTATTTAATATCTACTGCCACCAATACCCGCTTACCTTTCTAACAAACCAAGATTTTGGTATACGCCTTTTGCATATGGGTTAGGTATACTATAAAGCTATTATCTCTTAACTGTAAAGCAACTGCAAAAGACTAAAGTATATTCGTACACTCCAAAGGTGTATACCAATTTATCAAGTCTAAAAAAAGAGTTAGATAAACCTCCCATAGTTTGCACATAAAAAGTTGCAAATATTCATATTTACCGAGTTAAAAGGGATAATCATATAACCATATAAAAACCCGGTAAAAGATTTCTCTAATACCGGGCTTGGTCTTTAACTTACTAGTCTAGAATATAGATTAGTATCTTGATCTTCTAAAATCTCCACCACCGTTGTTTCTTCTGTCGCCACCATTAAAACCGCCCCTTCTATTTCCTCCTCTGTCACCTTGTGGCCTGTCAAAAGTTCTTTCTGCAATTGGAGCAGCTTCGATTCTAGCTAAAAGATCCGAATCTTGTTCAACACCTTTTACACTAAAACTAACCTTGCCATCTTCTATCTTTGTAACTTTAACTTTAACCTTTTCACCTTCTGTAAAAACTTTAGAAACATCAAAGTTACCTTGTTTTTCAAAGATCTCACTTACATGTAATAACCCAGAAATATTTGAGGTTACATCTACAAATACGCCGTATGGCATTATTCTATCAACAATTCCTGTATAAACTTTACCTACTTCTGCTTCTCCTAGCATGTCACTAATTAGGCCTATTACAAAGTCTAATTGAGCTTTATTTGATGCAGTAATAGTAACTTTTCCAGAATCATCAATATTAATGTCCGCTGGTGCAGCATAATCTTCTGAAGATCTTGCTACAAGCTCTTTAATATTTTTGCCTCCTGGGCCAATCAACATTCCAATGCTGTCCTGCTTAATAGTAATAGATCCAACAATTGGTGCAGTTGGGGAAAGCTCTTTTCTTGGTTCAGTAATTGCTTTATTCATAACTTCTAATACTTGCATCCTACCCTTTTGAGCCAATGCAAATGCTTTTTTCAAAACTTCAATTTTTACACCTCTTAATTTATTTTCGTATTGAATTGCTGTTACACCATTCTTTGTACCTGTAACTTTAAAGTCCATATCTCCATAAAAGTCTTCTATTCCTTCAATGTCTAAAAGTAATCTGTAGTCATCTTCATTTTGATCGTTTGTCACCAAACCAACTCCGATACCTGCTACTGCTTCTTTTAAAGGGACACCTGCAGCCATTAATGCCATGCTAGATGCACAAGTTGCAGCCATTGATGTAGATCCATTTGAAGTTAAGATTTCTGATACAACTCTTATTGTGTATGGGAATTCTTCTTGAGATGGAAGCATGTTTTTTAATGCATTTAAACCTATTGCACCATGCCCAATTTCTCTTCTACCTGGTTTGTAACTGTATCTACCAGCTTCTCCTGTTGAGAATGGAGGCATGTTGTAATGGTGAAAGAATCTATTATAAGTTTCACCTTCCATTTCATCTAAGATTTGTTCTTTACCTTGAGAACCTAAAGTCACAATTGATAATGATTGTGTTAAACCTCTACAGAACAATGCAGATCCATGAACTGTTGGTAATAAATCAACTTCTGCTTTTAAATCTCTAATATCTTCTAATCCTCTTTTTGTAACTCTTTTACCTTCTTCCATAACTGCAGATCTCAAAACTTTTCTAGCAACGTATTCTACGCCAAGGTCAATTTGATATTCTGTAACTTTCTGATCTTCTGATAGCTCTGCATTTGCTGATTGCTCTTTAGAAATCTCTTCCCATAAAGCATTTTTAATAGCACCTAAGTTTTCTCCTCTGCTTGTATCTTTATCTTTTTCTACAAACAAAGCTTTTACAATATCATCGTGTTTGTCGTGTTTAATTCTTTCGATTAATTCTACAGAAACTGGAACGTCTGCTTCTTTAACAATTTGGTTATTTAAAGTTACGCCACATTCTTTAACAAAGTCTAATTGAATTTGATTCATTTGCTTTATTACTTCATTTGCAGAATCTAAAGCCTTGCCCATTACATCTTCTGTAATTTCTTTTGCCCATCCTTCAATGTTAAGTAATCTATCATCTAAACCTGAGATTAACAATTCTGCCATCAAACCTTCGTGTTGAGAAACTTTAGGGTTTGTAACAATTGATCCATCTTCTAAAATGCCAGTTACAGCACTAGAACTTGGTCCATAAAATGGAGCACCTGACAATAACAACGCCAAGCTTGAACCAAATACTGCTAAGATTTCTGGGTCGTTTTCTTGATCATATGCCATTACAGTTATTATTACCATTACTGGTTTTCTATAACTCTTTGGGAATAGAGATCTAATTGAGTGGTCAATTTGTCTTGCTTTTACGATTGCTTCTTCTGATGGGAAACCTTCTCTTTTTTCGAATCTAGCGCCAGAGATTGCTCCTCTTGCATACATTTTTTCAATGTATTCTACAGATAGTGGGAAGAAGTCTTGCTGAGCATCTTTTTTATCTATGCTTGCAGTAGCTAAAACTACTGTGCCACCCATTTTAATTAAAACTGAACCACTTGAAAGTGTGGCCAACTTGCCGGTTGAAATTTCAATTTCAACACCATTAAGACTATATGTCTTTTTAATTTCTTGCATGAATGCAAAATTAATAAATATATTCAAAATATGCAAAAAGTCTATTATGACTTATGCCAATATTAAGGAAAGTTTAATAAGGAGAAAGGGTTCCAAACCCAAAACGAAATTACATTTTAATATAATTTTGTTTTGAATTTGGTTTTGGAAGCGATAAATCTCCTAAAACTTCTTGGTAGATTATAGTTCATTAATAGTAAAGTTACAAATTTTGGTTTTATTTGACTACTCTTCTTAGTTTATCAAACCCGCCTGCTAAGCTTATACCCAAGATTATTACAAAAATTCCTATTATAACCCTATCAAATCTATCTGATACTATTGCGGTATCCGGCAAAGTACAATCTCCAGGACAAGTGAAGCTACTTTCATTAGCAGAACAAACACTATCTCCACAAACTGACGCACTTGACTGCCCTGAACTTCCTACTCCACTTGATTGAGTTATCAAGTTACACGCTTCTAAAACTTGTGCTTGACTTGTTACATTTGTACCCAAAGGGCTTCTTAAATTAAGAGCAGATAAACCTGTGCAAGAAGTAAGTGTATAGCCTTTAGATGGGTTTTGCGGAAGGCAAAATTGGGTTCCATTATTTAAACCCTCGTTTTGAACACAAGAAGTTGGAGATCCAATAAACCCACACTCTGATCCGGACTGACAAAGACCTAAGCTTGCGCTACATGCTTGTCCACAAGCATTCAAAGTACTACACTCGCAATTTGCTCCTGGAACTGTTTTACCAACGGTACAAGATGCATTTTCACAAACACCATTTCTACATGTTACAGTAACACCAGTTGCAGAAGCAGCACAGTCAGAACTTGTATTGCAAGTACCTCCACATTGAGATTTTGTTGTAGTTGTTGCTCCGTTATTTGAGTTGCCAGACGAAGAGCTTCCACTGTTCGTTAAACTACAACATAAATATCCCGCCCCACAACTATTTGGTGATGAGTCAACCCTACCCACACTTCCACAGTTATTTACAGTAACCCCATTAAAACTTCCACCCTGTAAAAAACATGAACCACCGTTTCCACAAGAGCCGCTAACTTGGCCACCAGGGGTCTGGGTATCGGGGTTTTGAGTATCCGTACTAGTTGCTGTACCACTACAACAAAAACCTCCCCCATTACAAACGCCGTTTGTTACTGTAGTTTGGCCTGTTTTACAAGCACTTGTTTGGCATGATCCTCCCGCATCACTACAAGATTTTGGACAATTTGCACTTACTGTTCCAATAGGATAAGTAAAGGTACTATTATTGTCGCAAACACATAAAGTTTTTGATGAATTTATACTTGTACCGAATGGGCAAGTCGCAGAGGAAGAACTGCCATCTACACATGTTCCATTTTGAGCAATTTGAGTTCCGGGGCAACAATTATAAATCTGATCTGCAAAATAACACCTCGTAGAACCAGATAGGGGAGTAGTAACTGGAGTACAGTTATTATTTTTAACATTACAAGCAGATATACAAGCTCTAATGGAATTATCTATTTGAGTCCCTGCAGGGCAGCAATTTTTTGTAGCTCCAGACTTTTGACATTGAATACTATTTGCCAGTTCAAATGTAAAACATTGATCTGCGGTATCACAAGCAGCATCTGCACTACTACTTTCTGGGCTTTGGTTTTGCTGAATATAATAAGAGATGAAGACAGCAACCGCACCTAAAAGGATTGTTAATACTAATAGTGCTATAACAATTATCTTTTTTCTTTTAGTTTGCTGGTTTTGCTCCATAGTAACTTAAGCTGAATATATTTTAGTAAATAATATTCAAAACTACTCTTTATCTATATACTCCTCTGCCAATCTAAGTAAATCTATCTTTTTATTTAATGCGGGCTCCTCTATTACTTTATCAAGTAAATACCTTAAAACATCGCCTAGTTGTTTGCCATCAATTTCAAAATTATCTTTTAAATCGTGACCAGTAATATCTAAATCTGTAATTTTTAAAGCCATCTCTTTTGCCCTAACCTCTGCTATTCTTTGAGATAGGGCATCTAACTCTTTAGCATCAAATTCACTTTTTGGGTTACCAGCTGCATCTGCAATTCTCAATTTCATAAGGTCATCTACTGCATCTTCTCCACCAACATTTTGAATAAACCTTCTTATTGCTGCATCTGTCCAGCCTAAATCTGCAGATCTTTTACTTTCTTCTGTTTTTCTCCAATCGGCCGAAGGGTAGTAAAACATATGCCATCTTACTAAATTAGATGTTTTTTCTATCTCTGAATTAGAAAACTTCAGTCTCTTCATAATATCTTTAGTCATTTGAGCTCCCATAACATCGTGTCCATAAAAATGAACGCCTTTATCATCTACCGTCATTGTTCTAGGTTTTGCAATATCATGAAAAAGTGCAGCAAGTTTAATGCTATCTTCAGCAGCATCTACAGTTTTTAATAAATGGATAAACACATCATCTGCATGAAATTGTGGCTGATTTACTCCAATACCTTCTAATAACTCAGGTAAAAAAATATTTAATATTCCACTCTCTTTTAATAAAAGTAATCCTTTAGAAGGTTGAGATGATTTTAATAAAATCTTCATTAGTTCATCTCTAAACCTTTCAACAGATACCATTTTTGTAATGTGCAACGCTTGTTTTATTGCATTAAAAGTTTTTGGCTCTATCTTAAAATTTAATTGTGAGGCTAGTCTGCAAGCTCTTACTGATCTTAAGCCATCTTCTGAAAATCTTTCGAAAGGGTCTCGAACCGCCCTAATTCTTTTAGCCTTTAAATCATTTAAGCCACCAAATAGATCTATTATCAACTGATCTACTGCAATATCTTTTTCATCAAATCTTTGTAAGTTAAGAGCTAGAGCATTAATTGTAAAATCTCTTCGGGATAAGTCATCTTCAATCTCTCTACTAAACTCAACTTTAGATGGCCATCTGCCACCTATGTAATCTGCCTCTGATCTATATGTGGTTATTTGGACTTCAAATTTCTCTCCGTTCTCATCTTCTGCGATTACTGTGATTGTTCCAAATTTAGCTCCTGTTGGAATGCTTTTGGGAAATATTTTCATTATTTCTTCAGGGTAAGCGTTTGTTGCAATGTCAAAGTCGTCTGGTTGTTTTTCTAAAAGTATGTCTCTAATAGATCCGCCAACAAGATAGGCGTGATAACCGGACTCTTGTAGCTTTTCAGATATATCAATAATATATCCAGGTATGAATTTTAAGAATTCTTCTGCAGATAATTTAATCATGAATCTATTGTAATCTTAATATTGGTTGCTATCAATGATTTTTATAGATCTTCTATTTCGTCCGGAGTGTACAGTTTTGTTGGGTCGTTTATATATTTTAAAAATAAAACGCCGTCTAAGTGATCTAATTCGTGTTGCACAACATGAGAAAAGTATCCATCTGCAATAATTTCAACTTCTTTACCTTCAATAGTTGTATATTTAACCTTTACTATTCTAGGCCTTGTTACTTCACCAAATAATTCACCCTGGTTTACACTTAAGCAACCTTCCCATTTTGTAGATTTGTCGTTAGATTTATATGTTATTTGCGGATTTATCATTACTTCCCAAATTGCTTCTGTTTTTTTTACAATATTTTGTTGTTTGTTTTTATCTTGTAGCTCATCTTCTAAATCTAATCTTCTACAAATTGCGATTTTTAGACTTTGCCCCACTTGTGGTGCAGATAGGCCTGCAGAATGATCCTCTTCTTTTTCTAAAACTTTTAGCATTTCGTCTATTAGTTTTAATATTTTAGGATCTTTTACGTTTTCAACTTTATTTGTTGGCTTTTCCAAAATTGGACTGCCATATTGCAATATTTTTAGCATTTTGTTTTTGTTAGAATTACCCATAATTATAGCAAAAAGCTTGTGTAATAAGTAGTTTCAATCTATCAATCTTCTTAGTACTTTTTCGATGTCTTTTGAAGCAACATGTCTATGATTTCTTATTTCAATTATTATTCGCCTTAGTTCTATCTTTTCTTTTTGAGTTATAAAGTCAATCTCGTTTAGCTCATACCTAGAGATATCTTGTGATATTAAATATCTTATGTATTCGTTGTATTTAACACCTAGTTTATTGGCTATGATTTTTGACTGTTCATAGATTTGGGGTGTTAGGTAAATATTTCTTCTTATTGTATGTCTATTTATTTTATACATTTTTTTATTGATAAGTTTATAAGGCCTCTTAATCTTGAATTTTTTACTTAAGAGTTTTGAGTCACTACATAAACAGTGCTAAACTTAGCACTAAATCTTGCTAATTTTACTAACAAATTAGCACTCTTTTGACACTGTTTCTGTAGTATAGAGGATTATACTTTCTAAAGTTTGCAAACTTCTTACAATTTGAAAAAATTGGCTCACAATTTGAAGAATTGGCTAACAATTTCAAAATTTGTACTTGAGGATTTTTTAAATTAGCCCACAAATCGAAATTTTAAAACAGTCAGAACATATTTAAGAAATTATCTATTTAAAAATTTTAAGGCAGAGGTTATAATTCAATGCTCTTCAAAGCAAGTTATTTAAATGCCGAGGTGGTGGAATGGTAGACACGACGGACTTAAAATCCGTTGCCCTTAAGGGCGTGAGGGTTCGAGTCCCTCCCCCGGTATTATACTTCAATATAGATTAAGTTTCTCAACCTTAACAAATTGGCAATAAAAACTATTTGATGTATGATATTCAATAATTAATAAATAAAAATGTCAAATAATCCATTTCCTGAACAATTACCAGAAACCCCAATAATTTCTAAAGAAGAAGCATTCGAAAGGTTAAAAGATATTGCTGATAAAAAAGGTGTAGTAAAGTATAGATACAATAACAGTTATCATGATGAAAAAACAATAAATGAAATACCGTGGACATATGCAAGAGTTTCTTTTGAGGGAGATTCTATAGGATTTTATAACCAGTTGACTGCTAATAGAACTCCTTCTATAGTTCGGTGCACTAAAGAAAAATTTACTGGCTACCCTGATGATAGAATACCTTCTTTAACAAAGTGGGTTGAGGTCGCAACAGTTACAGAAGAAGAGATTAAAGGCATTGAATTTAGCTACCCACCTATAATTTAACTACTTCTCTCTAAACTTAAAAGCAGGTAATAAAGAATCTACAACTTCTACCCTATAAGTATGAAAAGTTAAGTTTGGGTGAAATATTTGAACATCATACTTTCCAAAAGGAAGCTTTTTAGCAGTAGAAAATTTACCATCAGAATTACTTTTACCTGTAAATGACTCCTTGGTTTCAAAATTAGTTAATGTAATTTCTGCGTCTGCTACAGGTTTATCAGACTTTGTAACAACAATTCCAAATATAATTTTGCCTTGATCAACATTTTTTGCAAAGTTTTGTACTTCTTTAGAACCAGCTACAACTACTTTTGGTTCTTCTTTTTGCATTAACTTGTATTGATTATACAAATCATTAATTTGACTCATAACCTCCATCTCCTTTTCCTTATTAGATTCTTTGCTGTATTGCCTTAACTGCAATCTCAACTGTTCCATTTGCTTAAGAATATCTTCTTTTGTTAAAGGCTTAACTTCTTTCAGATTCGCATTATCTGTTATATCTAAAGGTTTTTCTTTAACCTGCTCTAATTGTGTTTGTTGAATGTTTTGAAAGCCCGGTTCATTAGTTGATTTTGAATCATCAACTTGTTGTGAGGCAATGGGCTTAGGAGTTGCATCTACAAAAACTCTATCGTATAAATTATTAAATCCATCCTTTTGAGGTGCTTTACCATTCATTAAAAAGTCTTCCATCACATCATCTTTTTCATCTATAGCATCTGCAATCATTAAAGATTCAAGTTTATCTGCTTTAGTTTCATCAGTTTTTGATACAGCTTTTGTTGTTGGCTGTGTTTTGGTTTGTTCTAAAATATCACTTCTGGCAGGTTCTTTTACCCAAACGTATCTAGGATCTACTATTAAAGCTTTTGCAAAACCAATCATCCAGGTTCCAAAGTTTGGAATAACCGCAGATAAAAGCCCTGAAATAACTGCAATTATAATTACAGGGATTTTTATTATTATTGGAACAATTGGTATAAAGTACACAATAACTGCAACCATGCACCCTATTAATATTTGGCCAAATTGTCTTAAGCTGAATGAGCCAAATAATTTGAATTCTACATCTATTATGTTTTGTGGTACTGGGTGCGGTTCCATTTAGTTTTTTAATTTTTATTCTTGAGATTCTTGATCTTGGTTTGTACTTTTAACTAAAGATTCCATTTGTTCTAAGTATTTTTCAAAATCATTAGATTCTAGAGTTGAATATATTTCATCAAACTGTGTTTTGTAGTCTTCTCCAAGGTTTGTTTCTAGAGCATTTAAATATGACATTATGTATTTTTTTGTTGCCAATGATATTGCTAGCCTTAAATTTTCAAGTATTGTATCTTTTGTTACTTTCGCTTTTTTTGATAATTCTTCAAGTATATTTTCTATGTCTTGCAATGTTTTAAGTTTATCTGAATATGTAGATAAGAATATTAGCGATTCTTGATAGGCTTCTTGTGTTGTGAGTGTTCTAAATCCGTTCAGTAAGAAATCTAACCAGCCTTCTAGGTTTATTTGTTGAATGGTTGTTTCGTATTGAAGGTCGTCTAGTTCAAGAAATAGTAAATCCTCCAAATCGTAGTCCAGTATATCTTTTTGGTCCATATTGTTATAATTAAATACTATTTAATGTTAGATTAATTTAGGGTTTATTGCAATTAGTATTGAAACCTTAAATTAGAATGTATAGAATGAGCTGATATGTAAAAATATCTTTTTTAGCAATTCGCAAATAAGTTATTGTATAAGGCTTTTCAAACTGTTTAAATAATGAATTCATTACAACATATTACATTTGATACCCACTCTAAGGTTTTAGAGTTTTTTAAAGATTTAAACATGCCAAAAGAATTGGCTGTACAGTTTTACGCAGAGCTAGAAGCGTTACTATCTGCTTATGTTTCTAGACTAGTTTTAAATGCTCACAACCAATCCGAAATTAGCAAGTTTAAGGCATATATTGATCTAAAAAACATTACAGATGAATTAAAAATAGCAAGAATGTTAACTATTTCTTTTGAAAAAAAAACTGGTAAAAAAGTAGACGATTTTATTAATGAATTTTTAAATAATTTTATAGAAAGTTTAAACAAAGCAACTGATGTTATTCAAAAGCATAAGAAAGATACTGATGAAACTGTGGATTTAGAACAAATTTATAAAGAGGTAACAAATTAATATGAAGTTATTTGGCAGACCTACAGATGAACTAAGAGCAGAAGCCCAAAAAGAAGGGTTTACGTTTGAAGATATGCGAGCTAGACAAGTGACTGGCGAGAGACCTGTAGCTAAACTTTACAACTCGCAAATTAGAGATACTCTTCCACCGTTACCCGATGGATTTGAAAGACCAGCAAATCCCAATATACAAACATTTGTCACTAGATTATTAGGACTTAAATTCCCAGTTGTAATTAAAGATGTTCAAATTAATCAAGAAGTTGCTCAATTATTACTAGCTCAAAACATTCTAGTATTTAAAACCAATAGAGGTTCTTTTGTTTTATGCGAGTACCAAACAAAAGATGGTCAACCTACCCAAGATTTTGAAATATTTGCATCAAAATTCCGAATGGAGAATCTAGTAGTGGCTCCAACCGAGTACTTGGTTAAAAGCAACCAGTCAGAACTAAGTCAAGCTGATCTAGATTACTTTATGGGTGTTGAGCGGGAATCAGAACAAAATACAGAACCGGTTCAAACTAACAGAAAAGAGGTCTCACTTTTAAATAGGCTTGGGAAATTTGGTTTAAGAACGGCAGTTTCAGCAACTCAAATAATTCCTGGGCTAAAAGATATCAAGCAAAAAATGACTTCTTTAGAAGATACTGGCTTTTACAAATACAACCAAAACGTAGTAATTCCTGGTCAACATTCAGGAACATGGGGAATTAATGTAATAGATGGGTACGTAGATGAAGAGACTGGTATTCCTATTGCAATTGATTTATCAGATGAAGCAATGCAAGCAAACCCCCGAGTATTCCTACTAAGACAATTAATGCTTATTCGATCTGGTAATCCACGTAGTAATCATGCCTTTGACTTTCTAAAGCAAAAATTAGATTTAACAAAAAAAGATCTTAACTTAATAAAAAATCATACTGAAGAAGGTAATGAGCAATTTACAAGATTAATTAAATACATACTAGATCCTGAGATTTTAAGACTAGATTTAAGTGACGAGCACAAAATCTATTCAATGATTAATAAGTTTGATAAGAATTTATCTTTTGATAGAGTTAATTCTAGAATGGTTGTAGAAGCAGGAACAAGAGGTGCTATGTCTGGTCTTTATGTTGCAGCCCGAGTCACAAACAGTCCTCTGTATATTCTTACAGATGCTGTAAGGAGTGGTTTTGATTTAGCAAGATTTGGAGTGAAAGAGTTAGATAAGATAGATCCTGAAGTACGAAAAAATCTTGGAATAGTTACTACCATGGCTCTAATTGCTAAAGCGGGAACAGGTAACATTGAAAATCCAATTTTCAGATCAGGCGCTGGTGCAATTGTAGGAGTAATAACAGCTGGTGTAATGAACAAAGTAGCAGATCAAATGGCACAGGCAGAAATTGAAGCTTTAGAAGGTGCAACAGAAAGAGAGGAACTAGCAATTAGGGAAAAATATGCTAAACAAAGTCAGGGTATGATGAGATTTTACGGAGATATGAGCGGTATTTTGAATGCAATAAACAATCCTATAATTAGATCTTTAAGAGAAACATTCAATATCTCTCATGAAGAAGCTGTTAAGCATTTTGAGTTAGCAAAAGAAAATGATCCTGAATTAAATAGACTGTTAGATGGGAAAAAGAATATTGGAGAAGTTAAGCAGGCTTTAGAAGACGAGTTAAGAGCAAAAAACATTCCGGTTAAAGGTGCTATCTTTAATGAAATAGACGAAGCTAGAAATAAAGATTTGAATATTAAAGGTGGTAATTTAAATCAAGAAAACGAGCTTTTAAATAATAACGTAGGTGGCAAACCTGTCTTAGATGGTGATGCAAATACACCAAATGGGAATGCTGGGAATCAAGTTTTGGAAGATGCCAAAAATTCTGCTGGGAGGACTATGGAGAGAATACTTCCAGGTGCTACCACAACACAATTAATAGATGAAAATGCAGCAAATGCTTGGGCTAATGAATGGGGAAACCCAGTTGCTGATAGAGTTCAATTAGTAAATGCTATTCAAGACATTCAAAACTACTTTAGAGCACCAGGTGCAGGATTTGACCCGGCAGGAGCAGAAAGAGCTATTCATGAAATATTAGGACATGGAAATACAACTGCTGACATTACAGCTGAGGATATTGCAAGAATTGGAGCAATACTTTCAAATGCTAGGACATCTGGCTTTGCAGGGATTGATATTAATGCTATGTTAAATGTAAATCACCCTGATCATGGTATTGCAGTTGCTGCAGCACAAAGAGCGATAGCTGCAAGACCAGAGATATTTCAAAACAATCCAATTACTCATGGATTTGCTTACCCTGGGGTTTTAAGATTTATAGGCACACCTAGTATTGGTGCAACACCGGCATTGGGAGGATTATTACCGCCCGGTGGACCTGGAATTGTTATAGGACCTGTAGATTTTGGAGCAGGGCCAAGTGATTTTCTTTTTAATCAGCTCGGAGTTAGCAGAGAAGTTGCAGCAGGAGTAGGAATTATTACTACAGGGATATTAGGTTTTTTGGCCTTACGAAGAAGAAATAATGCAGGGAATCAACAATATGCACAAAACAATGCACTGGGTAACGGCGCTAATGCTCCACTTGCTTATCCACCTATAAATGTTCAGCGACCAGGAAACCCTCAAAATCCTAACTATGCAATAAATAATTTATTTGGACAACCATTCATATTAACACCTGAACAGTTTATTGTTTTGCCATATCAAATACGAGTGATGTTGCTAAATCCAAACTTGAGATGGCCAGCAAATGTTTTAACATGGCGTAGAAATAGACAGCTAAGAACAGATTTAAGGAACCTAGTAAACAATTTAAGAGGAATATTTCCTAATAACGCTAACCAAAATATACCAATTTTACAAGCACTCTTTAATTTAAATGTTCTTTTAAATGCCAGAAGACCTAACCCTCAAGCTATAAATGCTGCCATAGATGATGTATTAAGACAATACTTTTTGGCTTATCCTCCGGCTGGAGTGAATCCAGTATTACCTCAAGCTCAAGTAGTTCAACAGGCTGTTGTCCAACAACAACCTATTCACGATAATTTTGGCAACAGAAATAACAATAACTATAATTTAATTATTCCTGGGGTTCCTGATTTAGGCAGAATAACTGCAAATTTAAATACTCCTAATGGGCAAAGACTTAACACTCAAAGAGTGAATCAATTAAGAGACTTAGCATATGCTGTGCTTGCTATTCCACAGGAGTTTGCTGGAAATTTAGCGGAATGGAGAATATTACAATTCCAAGCAAGAAGATTGTTACAAGTTATAAATAGAAGAGGTATTAATAGAGCAAATCCGCAGGAAATTGAGGAAATAAACCAGTTTTTAGCAAATATAGTACTAGCTTACAACAATGCAAATATAAGAGATCCTGGGCTTAGGCAAGTTGCACAAAATCAAGTAAATGATCCTGCTGTAGATGTAGGTGCCCATCCAAATCAAAGGGATGTAGCACAAGTTGATCAACCTGATCACTTACCAGATTTTAATTTTGATAACGATGATCAATTTGATGACCTCAATTTCGACGATGACGACGATCTTGTCGCGGATCAAGATCAGATCGATGAATTTGATCGAAGGATTGCTGAATTACAACGAGATTTAGGATTTTTTCCTGCACGAGATCCAGGCGCAGATGCCAATCAACAACAAAGGGCACAAGTTGCTCGAAGACAAGGTCAACCAGCGGTTGCTGATCCAAACCGAGTGCGACCTCAACCAGTTGTACCACCAGCCCCAGTAGCAGATCAGGTACCAACACCAGTTAGACCAGCAGTTGTAAGCCAAGATCAAGGACTACAAAATGTGCAACCACAAGATATATTGAATTTAGATCCAAATGGTATACAACAGTTCCAAGTAATTAGAAACCAAACTCACATCCCGCCACAATTACAACCTATTGATGCAAATAGAATCCCTAATATCAATAGGGCTGAGTTAAATAAATTTATAGGAGAACTTATAAGGCTACAACAATTATTAAATAATACTACACAGACAGATGAGCAAGCTACTATTCAAAAGCTACCTAATCAATATGCAAGTTTAATCAATTTCTTAATAAATAATTTCTGGGACAGGCCAAATACTAAAATTGGGAGGTTTTTAAGAGAATTTATTAACAGACTAAGCCCTAAAAATGAAAACATTGTAAACCAAAGGGCTAATAGTAATGTTAAAGACAATATATCTTTAGGATTAGTTGTAGAGGCTAACCAGAATAGACAAGCTATCATTGGAGACTTGTCCGAAATTAATACTGAGTTGCAAAATTTAAGAGATGCGTTAAATGCGATTGATAATGCAAATTCAGTAATTGACGATTTAAGAAGATTATTAGGTGAAGTTGATTATATTAGAGAATTATCACCAGAAATTCGACGAGAATTTGAAACTCGACTAAAAACCCTAGATGTAAGGATTAGGGAACTGATTAAAGAAGTTAGAGAATTTATTCAAAATCCTACACAAGATGGCATGAGGAATATACAAAATAGAATTAATGAACTATATAATAATTATGATGGATTATTAACTGAAATCCAAAAATACTTTGATAGGCCTGTAACCCAAGACGACAATCTGAATGATATTAGACCAACACCAGATGATCCTACCCCACCAGCACCTGCAGGACCACAAATACCAAATCCACTGCCTAGTAACCCTGCTCCAGTAGCACCACAACAAAATGTAGCAGAAATTATTAGTGCAATTAATGAAGGTACTTTTAATACTATAAATGCTTTATTAGCCCACCAAGCTGAAGAGGCTCAAAGAAATAGAGTTGCTAACGCTCAAGATAGACAAGCTATAATAGATCAGCACGATCAAATCACAACTCAACTATTAGAACGCATGGATGCAATGAATCAAGCCAACACTCAAGCTAATGAGAATTTAATAACAGAACTTCGAAACTTAGTAACTAGATTAAATGCTGAAATAGAAGGTCTTAGGGAGCAGATGGATGCTGTAGATCAGGAACGAAGAGAATCAATCCAAGAAGAAAGAAAAATTAGAGATCAAAATGCTGGATTGATTGCAGATAGTGCAAAATATATATCAGAAGCCAATGAAGCAAGACTAAATGCTGAAGCTAAAGCAAATCTAGCAGAGGAGTTAAGAAAGAAGGATGTAGAGATTAACAAACTAAATGCAGAAAAAGCTAAAGTGGAATCACAAAAAAGAATTACTCAACTTGAAAATGAGCTAAATACTCAAACAAAAAAAAGAGATGCTAATGCAAGAATTAGCCAACTTATCAACGAGAATCAAATACTTATAGAAAATTACGCTTCAAAAAGCAGTCAAAAACGACTGAACGGAGGAAGAGCAAATGAAGTAATTGCATATTATACTGCTCTGTTTAATAACCAATTTGCGCAAATATACCAAGTTGCAACTGAGGAACAGATAAAAATGCTAAAAAAGTTACTAGTATTAATTTTGGATGGCCAATCAGCAAAAGTTAATAAGTCATTAATCAATAATACTGCAAGTTCAGGCGATATATATTACGCTCTTGTTGAGTTAGCAATACTTGCCGGATTTACATTCGAACAAGACAGTGCATTTGCACAAATGCTAAGAGATTTATTAACAGCCTTATCACACTTATTGGAACAAATAAAAGAGTATCAAAACCCTACGTTGAGCCTAAAGTTGATTAATCTCATATTGAATAACGATTAACCCTCTTTCCAGCTCCACCATTTATTTTTTGAAACTATTACATGGTCTAGCATTTCTATGCCTAAAATTTTACCTGCTTCTAAAATTCGTTTAGTAATTTCAATATCAGCATTTGACGGGGTTGGGTCTTGAGAAGGGTGATTATGCGCAATAATGATAGACGCCGCATTGTTTTTTATAGCATTCTCAAAAATCTCTCTTGGGTGGGCAAAACTATTATTTAGTGAACCTATAGATATAATATCCCTAATAATTTCTTGATTACGACTATCTAAATAAAACACAACAAAGTGCTCTTTTTTAGATAAAACAATGTCTTGCATGGCAAGCATAACATCTTTAGGAGACATAATAATTGTGTTTTTTTTGCCTTGCAATAAACGTTTTGAAAGCTCCAAAGCTGCCAAAATCTCACAAGATTTGGCAAGACCCAACCCCTGTATATTCATTAACGATTTTAAAGTTAAATTACTTACTCCAATCTTTAACAGATCTTTTAAAATAATCTTAGAAAAAATAGTTACACTTTGGCCCTTTTTGCCAGTTCTAAGTAATAATGCCAAAAGCTCCGAATCTGAAAGTTTATCAGGGCCATATTTTAAAAGCTTTTCTCTGGGTAAAAAGTCCATAATATTAATAGTAAAATGTAAAGAGACTATTAATATTCTAGTAAAGTAATCTTACAAAAAACTTACAGTTTGAAAAAATATCTCAAAATTAAGGAGACTATAAAAAATACTCCCCATTGTTAAGTGAATTTGATAGGTAGACTTTTTATGCTTCTAATAGAATTAAAGCGTACATGGCCACAAAGCCTAAAACGAATGTAGTAATTTCCACAATATATTTTAAAGCTCCCTTTCTTCTATGAATTTCTGGAACCAAATCTGCCAGGGCAATATAAATAAATTGACCCGCAGCTAGTGGAATTAAAAAGTTCTCAATACCCTCTATTTGTGACTGAAGAATAAAAACTAAAACTACTCCAAAAACCGCAGTTAAAGCTGTAATAAAATTAGCTAAGAATACTTTTTTCTTACTCCAACCTGAATATAAAAGAATTCCGGCATCTGCAAACTCTTGTGGGATCTCGTGAATAATTATTGCAATAGTTGAACTAATTCCAACAACCGGGTTAACAATAAAACTTGATGCGATTGCAATCCCGTCCAAAAGATTATGTATAGAATCTCCAACTAAATTATTTTTTGCCATTGCAACATGATGAGAAAGCTCTTCTTCTGAATCATGACTACAGTGAAAATATGCCTCAATAATAAGCATTAATAATATACCAACAAAAATTGGAATAATTAAATCTATAGAATAGCCGTTTGTTTCAATATACTCACCAATTAAGTGAATAAACGCATCCCCCAATAATGCACCTGCAGCAAAAGAAACAAGTGCAGATAAAAATAATTTTTTTGTATTCAATTTTTTAATAAACAAAGCAATACCTAAAAACGAAACCAAACTAACTAAAAAAGCTGCCAAAAGACTATATAAAAACTCCATAAAAAGAAGATTACTGTTAATAAAATAATTATACTTTAATTGTCAACACTTTTGATAAATGATTTTATAGAACTTCTTTTCTTATAAAATCGGGGAGATTACCTTTTGAAATAATAGTATTAAAACTATCTATCTTTTTTAAGACATCTTGGTAATTATCTGAAAAATCATACCCTTCGCCCCGCCTCATCCCAAAAAAACTATTTGAAATTATGTGCATTAGCTTATTATAAAATTGAGGAATCAACCCTAAAATTTGACCATAAATAATTCCCTTTGAATCTTCTAAATTAAACTTTACAGAATAAAAAAGCTTTTGTGTTTTAATATCTGGTGAAAAGCTTAACCCTTTTTCTAGCTCCATTAAAGTGTAAAAGATGGTATTGTCTTTATTGTATTCGGGATTATTTTGCAGAAAACTTTCAATTTCTAAGTGCTGAAAATCTTTTAATAAGAACTCAATATCGTAAGGTTTTAACCTTTCTACAAAATATGAGTGGCAAATTATTTTATATCTCTTTAATTCTTCTGAATATTTGTAAGGGTATATAGAAAAGTAAAAATGTCGGTTTTTTTTAATAGTTACAGTTTTAAAATTGTAACCTCTATACGATAAATCCATATACTTTTACTTTCAATTTTAAGATACGTCAAATAAATTTGGCGTACTTGATTATAGCAAGTTTTTTAAAATATAAGCACTTCTTTCTTTAAATGTGAATATATCAACCTAGCAAAGGTTTAGACGCCCTTGAAAAATCTTTTTACAATAAATTTACTGGCAAAATTAATATCTTTTAATATAGCTCTTCTAATCTATTATTGTTTATTGTTACAAACTATACTGAGCATTAAATTTACCTTCAATAACTTTGGTACACGACTTTGTTCTATGGCTTTTAGTGAGATTTACATCCAAATCTTTTATTAGGTAATAGTTTTAAAAATGAGTGTATACCACTTGCGATGAACTTTGTCGGATACCTAAATTAAGATTAACGTTTAAGATGGGAGAATGTAGTTGGATTTAGGAATAAATTGAAAAGCTAAGTGTTATCAAAGTCGTAAAACTCAAATTCAAAAACCCAAAATAGGTTCTATAAAACCCACTGCAGACAAAGCATTTAGCAAATTATAAATTGCGAACAGTAAAACTAAAAAACCTGATGTTTTAAAGAATACTCCTGATTGCAAAGTTTTAGATAGTTTAACTGATGCAAAACTAATTAATCCTAAAACCGGTAAGGTTCCTAAAGAAAAAAATAACATAGTTAAAGCCCCATTAATAAAACTACCTGTACCCAAAGAATAAATTTGCATAGATTGCGTAAATCCACAGGGCAAAAAGAAGGTAATAACTCCTAACAATATTGGCATTAAATATCCTTTTTTATTTGAGTTTTCATCTTGAACTTTAAAAGCTTTTCTTGAAATAAATTTGGGCATACTTATTTGAAGTCTTTTTGCCCACGGGAAAATATCTAATAAGTTAATTCCCATTATTACCATTACACCAAAAAGAATTAAGTTTAAACCAAAAGATGACCCTGGAGTTAAAACAAAAGCCGATCCCAACAATCCAATTAAACCACCTAAAACAAAAAATCCAACTACTCTAGAAATATGAAAAAGTGCCAAGGGCAAAAATTTATTCTCTTTTGCATAACTTGATGAGATAGAGATACACAATCCACCAACGACAGCCATACAGGTAGAAATGGATGCAATAATTCCTATAAAAAAGACAAATGGCAAAGTAATCTCTTGAGTTCCTTGAATATTAATTAAACCTGATTTTTGAATTAGCAAGAATACAGCCAATAGAGCAATTGAAATAACTGCACCGATTACTAATTCTTTATAATTTAGTTTTTTTGAATCTCTGTTTTCTACAAGTTTATAGCCATCCGGCTCAATTAATTTAGAAAGCTCCTCTCGTATTGCTGAACCCACTACTCCATCTTCAAATTGCACAAATACTTTATTTTGGTTTAAAACTGCGTCTACACTTTTTACCCCTTTAAATTTGGATAATTTCTTTTCTATAACAAGTTCGCAAGCTGCACAATGCATACCTTCTACTTGATATTCGCAATTATATTTCTCGTTTGACATGTTTTTTAGTTTTAAGTTGTAAGTCTTTTTTTTTGATAATGAGGTTATTGCATAGGCTCAAACAAAAATATTGAGAATTTATATCTTTGTTAGTTTTAGTCTTAAAGAATTTAAAACAACCGACACGCTACTAAATCCCATTGCAGCGCCGGCCACTGCTGGGTTTAGTAATATTCCCAAGAGTGGATACAGTAAACCCATTGCAACTGGTATTCCAATAACATTATATATAAAGGCCCAAAATAGATTTTGCTTTATAGCTCTCATAGTAAATTTAGACAACCTTATTGATTTAAGAACTTTAGAAAAATCACCTTTTAACAATGTTATAGATGCAGATTCAATTGCAACATCTGTTCCTGTTCCCATTGCAATACCAACATCTGCTTGTGCCAAGGCGGGCGCATCATTAACACCATCCCCAACCATAGCTACAAATCGCCCCTCTTTTTGAAGCTCTTTGATTTTTATACTCTTTTCTTGTGGCAAAACTTCTGCAATTACAGTATCTATTCCAACTTGTTTAGCAATATAATTTGCTGTTTTTCGATTGTCACCCGTAAGCATTACCACTTTAATTCCAAGTTTGTGAAGTTTTGCCACAGTATCTTTTGCGTTATCTTTTAATGTATCTGCAATTCCAATAATTGCTAATAATTCCTTTTTTGTAGCTAATAATACTGGAGTTTTTCCAGAGTTTAATAAGGTATCCAGTTGAGAAACATTTAAATTAATTTTTAAATCTTCCAATAACCTTAAGTTACCAGCGTAATAAATTTCTCCATCAATCTTACCCATTAAACCTTTGCCTGAAATTGTTTCAAAGTCTTCAACTTTTGAAAGTTCTAGCCCACTCTCATTAGCTTTATCCAAGATAGCTAGTGACAATGGATGCTCCGAATTCTTTTCTAGCGAAGCTAAAATTTGCAAAGCTTTAGAGTCGTTGAATGATTTCTCGGACTTTATTACGATTATATCTGTTACAACTGGCTTCCCGTTTGTAATAGTTCCTGTTTTATCTGTAACAATAGTATTTACTTTATGCAGTTTTTCTAAACTTTCTGCATCTTTAATTAAAATCCCATTTTCTGCTCCTTTACCAGTCCCAACAATTATTGCAGTAGGAGTAGCTAACCCTAAGGCGCAAGGGCAGGCAATAACCAAAACACCCACAAAATTAACTATGCCAAAAGAAAACGCCTGGTTTAACGGCATATACTGAGACCCAATCAAAACCCAGCCAATCAAACTTAAAACCGCTAAAACCAATACAACCGGAACAAACACACCTGAAATTTGGTCTGCTAGTCTTTGAATTGGAGCTCGTGACCCTTGCGCCTCCTCTACCATTTTTATTATGTTTGCCAATAACGTTTCTGAGCCTACTTTTGTTGCCCTAAATTTAAAAGCACCCTGTTTATTTATTGTTCCGCCAATTACTGTATCTTCAATATTTTTATCTACGGGGATTGGTTCTCCGGTAATCATAGACTCATCTACACTAGATTTACCCTCAATAATTACTCCATCTACAGGGATTTTCCCACCTGGTTTTACTATAACGACCTCATTAATTCCAACATTTTCTATTGCAACCTCTAATTCTTTTCCATCCCTTTCTACCAATGCTGTTTTTGCTTGCAAACCAATTAATTTCTCAATTGCTTCGCCGGTTTTTAATTTAGATCTAGCTTCTAAATATTTTCCAAATGTTATAAAGCCAATAACAACAATTGTTACATCAAAATATGTAAAATCGGAGATATTTAATAAATTTCTAACAGATGGAAGCAGGTAAATAATTGTGCTGTAAATATATGCAGTTAAAGTCCCAATTCCTACCAAGGTATCCATGTTTGCAACCCTATATTTAATAAAAGTTAAAACCCTTTTTAAAAAAGGTTTTCCTATCCAAAAAAGAGTTAATGTTGCTAACAAAAATGACCCAGCTGAATAAATCTCTTTTGGAATTAAAAACATGGGCACCCAACTGAAGCTCATTGAACCAATCTCCCACATCATTAATATAAAGGTTAGCAATGTAATTGGTAAAATTAGTCTAATCTTTTGTTTTTGTTCTTCAAGCTCTTTTAACTTTGATTCTTTTAATTGATTTAAACCTAAATGCTCTGAATGATCCATTCCATGAACTCCATGCTCCAATGCTTTCATTACGGTTCCATTGGGCATAGTATGCGAAAGTGATTGTGAAGATTGACTTACAACTTCAGAATCAATACTATATCCTAAGGGTTCAATATTGCTATTTAAAGTTTTTAAATCTGTCTTTTTAGGATCAAACTCAATTTTTAACTTTTCTGTCCCGTAATTTACCTCGCAAACCTGAACCCCATCTACTTTTTTCAACGTTTTTTCTATTGTTAATGCACAACTTGCACAATGCATTCCTTTGACTGGGATTGTTGTCTTTTGCATGGAATAAATATAATAACTTATCGTTAATTATTTGGTAATTATCTGTTTACGAATTCAAAACAATTAAATCTGTATAATGGTATTTATGTTGATTACCTTCAAGTTCTTCGAATAGCTTATCTAGTTTTAATTTTATATCTTCTTCTCTCAAATCACTTTCAAACTTTACTGTTTTGTTTTCTACACTAGATTCTATATTTTCGAAAGTATCTTCTAATGTTAATGTTATTAAAGATGTGCACCCATTGCACTTTATTTGTGGTACTGTTATTTGATAAGTCATGTTATTTATTAAACAAATTTAAGTTTCATTCTATACATTCCCATAGAACACATTACATCCAAAGTTGTTCCAGATGATTGTGTTCCTAAATCGATTTCATTTACTCCGTTTATTGGTAAATTTGCAGATATTCCAAGCTTTGGGACTCTTAATGCAGACCCACATCCAAAATTATTTACAGAAGTTACTTTTAAGGTTGTTGGTATTCCTGCCTTTAATTCTAAAACTGCTGGTTGGTATCCATTAAAATTTGCCGTTATTTCTGCAATTTGTTTGCCATCTACTATTTGAGCCGTTGTAGTGTTTGTATTTGCTGTTGAGTTTTGGTTATTTACACCTCCTGAAATAGGTTTGTTTGATGTTAGGAATACTAAAAGTGCTACTCCAAAAAAAATTGCACTTGTAGCTAAAGCTATATTTTTTAGCGTACTTTTTTTAATAGTCATATTTTTTATTTTAAATCAAAAATTTTCACTAATTCTTCAACTGCTTTTATTTTATCTTTTTTTAAATTCTCTTCTAAACAATGGTTTAGGTGTCCTTTTAACAAAGTTTTTTTAGAAGCTTGCAACAATCCTATAGCTGCATCTATTTGCTGAATTATATTTGGGCAATATTCATCTTGGTCTATTAAAGTATTTATTTTTGTAGTTAATCCACTAGCTTTTTTTACTGCAATAGCTGCTTTTTGTTTATTTTGGTGATGTTCGTGATCTGTCATGACTATACTATACCTCCCCCCCAGGTGTACGTCAAGGACGTTTAAATTTCTGATTGTTCTAAATCTTGGAAATAAGATTTAACAAAGGTCTTCCCATTTCGGATATAGTATCTAATATTATGAGGATTTTCCGAGAAGATTTCAGCAAGCATTGAGAAGGTTAAATTATTAACAATAATACCTTTGATATTCATCTCTTGCTTAAAAGTGTTATAAGAAAGTAAATAGTTATCAATAGATTGAATACAAAATAATAGTGAACTAACTAACAACTCTCTTTCTGCTACACTAGTTTTTGAGCTATCCACAATCTTTTGTAAAAGTTCAAAGTACTTTTCTTTAAGCTTTCGCATTACAAATTCAAAATCATAGCCCAATTCTATTAGTATTACCGATATTCTAGTTATATTCGGAGAATATTTTTCTAAAAAAATTTCTAAAATTGTCTCAAATGTGTTTTTTTCCTCATAAACATATGCTGGATCTTCAAAAATTGAATATATTTCTAATTCGCCATCTTCATAGGAAATATGCATATCCTCTTTAGTGACCTGCCTAAAATATAGGTTAAAATAAGCTCTTATAGGTTTTGCTATGTATGAAGTGAATGGGACTGGAGGTTTATATTTTTCCTGAATATACTTAACTGTTATTGTATTTGCTATGCTGAGCAATTCATCTTCAACCGACGCTAAACAAATACCCTTTGGTAGACTTTTGACAATTACACCTTTTATATACCTCTCTAATAAGTTAAGTATTGTAGTAAGATTTTCTTCTGAAAGTCTTTGATAACTTGCTATTCCCGTAGAATTATATAGTTCTAAATTTAATTTATATGCTTTTATTAATTCAAGGTAAGTTAACTCTAGTTCAATTCTTTCCTTACCCCAACTTGGATTATATTTTAAACATGTGTCTTTAAAGTCTTCGGGTATTTCCCAATTAATCGCAAGTTGAGGTTGCATATAAATCTTTTTATTGAGGGGATTCTAACACTTATTGTTTATTTCTGTCAGTATTTTATATTTATTCAATACCTACATCATCTATATCGGGGAATTTTGAACGTACTTCGTTCATAAATTTGTCGCTTAAGTTTTGAGTAGTAGAACCATAACCGGAGCCTTCCGAAGTTCTGCACAAATCATCAATGTACTGTCTTATTAAATCCATAACCTGCTCACCTACTCTGTTAAATTCTTTAACATCTCTAGGTTTGGCATTATGTAAAGATTCAAATTCTGTAAATAATTCAGAATTTTGTTCTAACATATCTTTAAATAGTTTTTTGTATCTTGGCATACATCAATTCTATTATAGAAAAAACATTTTGTCATTTAAGTTTTTGTTAATGTTGCTAAAAATCAAGTCTATTAATATAATCACGCAATTAAAAACTGATTCATAAAAAAATGACTGCTAATAACCAGCAAAGACTCTTGCTTGAAACTTTTGGAGAGAACACTATTAAGGAATACAACCTACGCGAAATTCTAGTACTTGAAATACCCTTAACTCTTGAAATTATTGTATGGTTAAAAACGTATCATCCTTATGCTATTAAATTTTTGATACTAAGAATAATAAAAAAGTTTAAAGAAAATTTTGAAATTGGAACATTAAACTATTCTAATTCTAGGCAAATCGTTCAATTATACAATGGTTATCAGACACCAAGCTATCTTTTGGCTACTTACGTTTTACAAGTAAAAAATATTCCATTTACAAACTTAGAGCTAATAGATCAAGTATTTCTTTTACTCTTTGTTAAAGATTTATATTTAAGTGGTACTTTTACTAGCTATTACGAAATTGCCAATATGCTAGAAATAACGCCTCAGTCATCTAAAAGATGGTTGGAAAGTATTGCAAAGAAATTTAACTTTTCTATTACTAAAAAAGATGAAATTTCAGATAATCCTCATCAAAAACTATTAAAACTACTTAATTCTTTAAATTCTATTCCACAAGATTGGCAGCTTACTCCATTTCAAGAAAGTATAGTTAATGAGCTTTTGAAATCAAGAATGCAAAATGGTGAATATGCAACTTTAACTTCAATTGCTCAAATATTAGAAACTAGGCAGTCTAGATTATCTGCAGAAATAAAAAAGATTTTGTATAAAATAGAAAATCCGTACTCACAAGATACTCTATTAGATGATCAAAATGAGCCATTAACAGAAAGACATTCTGTTATTGTAAATACTTTTGTTAACCTAGAAAATCCTATTATAGAATCTTCAAGTTTTACAAATTTATTATCTGAAAATGAAATTATTGTTTTTAATCAAGTTTTACAAATGGACCAAAGAGGTAGGTATAAATCTTTACTATCTATTGAGCGAGAGACCGGCTACACTTTAAGACAACTTTATCATTATACAGGTAGTATTTGCGAGAAAATTGAAAAATACTTGAAAGAAACGTGATTTTTTAATAAAACTTGATTATTGTTCCCTTCCACCCTCAGTCAATTCTCCATCATCATCCAATTCTATTCTAGACAGATCTTCTGTAGATTCATCTAATAAATGATCTATAGCATCCAGAGCAGGTTGAATCTTTTGCTTTTCATCTTCTTTAACTAAAGATTGAATTTGTGCATTTAAATTGCTCTTTAAATCTCTTTTAAATTTTCTATACTCCACCCAACGTTTAACTTCTAAAAAGCTAATCTCTAAAAGAATTACAGAAATAATAGTCTCTATAGCATCTATTAAAACTACATCTTTATTTATATCTGGTAAGTTAAGGTTTTGAAGACCCTCTATCATTATTATTACTAAAGCAATATATGCTAAATAATTTGATATGCTCGGAAATTTTGCATCATTTCTAGAAATTTCAAGTGTTCGTGTAAACAGAATGTTTAGTAAATTCTTTTTGTCAAAAAAATTCAACTCGTTGGGCTCAACAATAATCTCTTTAAACGTATTTTTCTTAATTGCTCTTTCTATTATATCTCGATGCCTTTTTAGTTTTTGTTGAGTAGCGTAAAAGACTTTTTTCTCTTCTCTGCTATACTGATAAACTCTATAGGTAAGTTTAACCCCTGAATGGAGTGCTGCTGCTTTTGCATTGCGAGTAGCATTCAATTTAGTCTCTAAATCTGCTAATTCAGAATCTAAATACCCAAGCATTTGATTTTTAATAGTGTCAAAGTCTGATTGAGTAATATTTAACTTACTAGCTAAGTATTCTAATTCTATTTCTTTAAAGTTGTTTGGGGAAATTCTAATGTCATCTATTATTTCTGGATCGATTAAGCTGTCTTTATCTGATTCTACCTGTGGCAACATTTCTTGAACTTCTGCAAGTATTTGAAAGTAGTCTTTTCTGAAAATTTCGATTATTCTTAATAAGATTAGACCCTTTTCGTTTAAATCAAAATTTTGGGAGTTATAGTCTACTATCAAGCCATCTACTTGTGCCCTAAAATTATCTAGCTTGTCATTAAAATATGCCCTGAACCTATAGCTAGTATTTTCTGTTTCATTAGATCCTTGTTCTAAATCTCCCATGTAATTAAATTTAAATGCGAAGATTTTAACATGAGTTTTGTATTAGAAAAGAGGAATTTGTTTTATTGGCGGAACGGACGAGATTCGAACTCGCAACCTTTCGCGTGACAGGCGAATGCTCTAACCAGTTGAGCTACCGCTCCAGTTCTTTGGAAGCTATGTATTTTAACGTAAATTTTTAAATTTTGCTATTACTGTTAGTAATAAATTGAATTTTTAAAGTATAATTGCATACTTCAAATTTTTATGCAGACGTGGCGCTCAAGAGATTTCATTCGAGGGTAACGAGAATTGAAAGATCTTAGTCCCGACACGTCGGGAGAATTGCATAATTATTATAAGAAGTGATGTTTTTATACAATTGAAGGTGCAGACGTGGCGGAATTGGTATACGCGCTAGCTTGAGGTGTTAGTCCCAGTTAATGGGGTGCAGGTTCGAGTCCTGTCGTCTGCATTAGCTAAAATCCTTAAAAAGCACTTTTTTTCCTTAAATATGTAATATACTAATATAACTGAAATATTAGATTTATGATTTACCAACCCTTGGATTTTAAAATCCCCGAACATAATATTGACAATATGACCGAAGCGTTGGTGAATAAATGCCTTGAGATTTATAATAACTTGCAAGAAATAATGCAAGACAAAAGAGTTAACAACCCTCTAACACTTAGAGAAATTCAGACTTTCATATCAACATATTTTTTAGATGATAAGCCTACTATAAATATGCAAGCAGTCGAAACACTGCAATCTGCTTTAATCAGCAAAATCTCCTTTATAGATGAACAAACACTTATGCAAACAGCTGAAGTTGCATTAGAAGGCCTAAAAAAAGGTGATCATGTTACATTTTATATTTATGATGCAATGCAATCAGGTGAAGAATTTAACATTCAAAGCAACAAGTCCTTTAATAGCAATCAGTACATGCTTAGATTAGTCTTAAAAGAAGCCAGAAAAAGGGGAATAATTGTAAAAATTCTAAAATATAGCAAATCAGACTCTTTAGAATTTAATGATGAAGAGGTGAGAGTTATTGATGATTGTGCTTATAAAGGGGGGCAATTAACTACAGAACTAGGAATACTCTTACGGCATGCAAAGCATAAGTTTATAACAAAAATATATTTGGCTGGAGCAACAGATACTTCGTGTAAAAGAATACTTACACTTAGAGAAAGTTACAATCAGAAAATCACCATATCTAGAATACAAAAGGTAAAATCACTATACGAGCTTATAGGTGATATACCCGAGATAAGAAGTTTTTTTAGTGTTAGAGCAATATATACGTGGTATTTGACACAGCGAGAACAAGAGCCTTTAGATCAATCTAATGTGCAAGATACTATTTTCAAATATATGAATGGTACAACATTGACTAGAAGCATCCATAATAAATCTGACTTTATGAGTTTTCCTTCAGAGGTAGGTGATCTTTTTACACAAGATTTATCTTTACCCCACTATTATCCCGAAGTAAATATAAACACTTAATTATTTTCTCAAAATCTTTTCCATCACTTTTCCTCTTGCCAATTCATCAATAAGCTTGTCTAAATATCTTATCTCTTTCATTAAAGGTTCTTGAATATCTTCTAACCTTATTCCGCAAATAAGACCTGTAATTAAAGATCTATTAGGATTCATTTTAGGAGCTTGGGCAAAAAATTGCTCAAAAGTGCTTTGTTTATTAATTTGATCTCTAAGTTCTGATTCACTATATCCTGTAAGCCATGTAATAACCTGATCTACTTCGGCTTTAGTTCTACCCTTCTTTTCTACCTTTTTAATATAAAGAGGGTAAACACTTGCAAAAGTCATTGTGTAAATTCTTGGATTGTTCATACAGCATTGTCAATTATTCTTAAAATAGATTCATTGTCCTCTTTAAAGAAAGCATTGTTTGAATCACTCTTAAAAGGATTGGTGTCACTTGGTTGTGAAATCGGAGGCCAAAAACATCTTAATTTAAAATCCGCATCTCCTTGGGTTAAGCTCATATAGTGGTCAGCAAATGGAAGTGAAAAACTGAATCTTGGGATTGGCTGAGCATAAATATCTTTAGTTATATCCTTCAGTGCATCTGACAAACGCTTGGCAAATTCCACTGAAGCCTTGGCAATTTCTGATGGAGATTTATCTCCGGCGCCCTCAAAATAAAAGACCATGCTGGCTATAGGGTCAGTCGGATTTGATCTCGCATCTTTGATTTCAGTAGAGTCCTCGTAAACTTTAAAAGTGGGACAACCTAGTTCAAATGCCTTTGATTTTAGCAATTCCAAAACTTGGGATTTTTTTTCCAAGGGTAGTTTTAAGTGAATTTTAAAAGTTCTTCTTTCAACTTGTCGTACTTTATCTGATTCTGAAGCATAATCCGGATGTAAAAAAGATTTTGTACTATCTATAAACCTATCTGCTAGCTCACGATCTTCAGTTTTAAGTTTCCCTAATCCTACTAAATCTTGATTTGGCTGATATATAGTCCAGCCTCTTCGATAATCAAGAATACCTTGTAAGTTAAAACTAATTGATTCGGGTCTGGCTTGTAGATCCATATGATTAAAGAATTTTTTAGATAATAATAAATATAAAGTTAATATTAGCTCACTATAAACAACACACTCACCAACCCATAATTATAACTAATTGCCTTAACATTAAAACCCACTTTTTCAATCTCTTCAAGCCTTATAAAAACAGTATTAGAATCATCTGTCTTTGGTTTATCTTGAGAACCATTGTACTTCCAAAGCTCAAATTTATAAGCATTTGGATTGTTATTTATATCAATTTGATACTGCTCCCTAAAAACTAGCTTTCCATTTCTTTGCGCAACCAAATCTTTTGTTGATTGATCTAAAGATGCAGAAAATACAGCTAACAATAATCCGCCAGGTTTTAAAACCCTCTTAACCTCTTCAAACTGTTTTAAGAGCTCTTTTCGAGTATTTGCATAAAAGCCCATTGCACTACAAGAAATTATGGCATCAATACTTTGTGGTTTTAAAGGCAAATTTGAAAAGTCTCCAACAATTAAAGGTTGATTAGTTGCAAACATATCTAGCCCTAAAACGGTTTTAAAGCCTAAAAGTCGTAATTGATGAACAGCTCTACCCTCGCCTGCACCTAAATCTAATACTACAGATTCTGTTGTTAAGCTTTTAATAAGGTTATTTAATATATCTGCTCCAAAAATTCTTGAATAATCTTCTAATGTTCTATCTTTAGGCGTTTTATTAAAATACTTTTCAGCATTTTTTCTTGATGATTTTAAAGCCCACTTTTTAAATATATTCATATTTTTATTCTAATTGTTAAGATTTTCGCATAAAAAGTTGTTTTATTATACAAAGTTTTTTAGAAGACTCTATATAAATAAAAATCTATGAAAAATCATGCTAGATGCCTAAAAATGGTATAATTAGTCACATGAAATTTAATAAAGATTATATAAAAATTGTAGCTGTTGGATTGGCTATACTAGTAGTAACTATCTTTGCAAGTGTAGTTAATGGTGCAAATACAAAATCCAGCATTTCTGAGTTACCTGTAAATTTATCTACTTACATAGATTATCAATCTGGCACAAAGTTTTTAAATTCAAAAAATATTTTGTTTTTTAAAGCAAATTGGTGTTCAACATGCACAGTTGCAGATGAAAACTTAAGTAAAGATATTGCATCTATTCCAGCAAATATAACAATTTACAAGGTTGATTTTGAAAAAGAAAACTCTATGAGAGCAAGATATGGTGTAACTGTACAGCACACATTTGTACAAGTTGACGAAAACGGTAATCTTTTGAAAAAGTGGACAGGTAGCTATACCATAGATGAAATACAAAATGAGCTAGTTTAAAGCTCTACTGATTTTCTAAAACACCTTTTGGAACCATTGAATAAATTCTCCTAATCCCTAATTTTTAAATTTCTACTCCAAATGTCTAAATACACAAGCATTTAGACACAATCTGTCAAATTCAAAAAGCAATATAGAAAGATAATCCTAACAATATTTTTTATATATTGTTTATGGATGATTTAGATGGAAATATTACTCCTGACCTAGATGCATTTATTGTAGGGTTTGGTGATTCTCCAGAAGATTACTCTCAAGATGAAAAAGGACAGCTTTTTATGCTTATAAAGAAAATGGATCAAAACCTAAGGGAATTTGTAAGCGTTCTGATTGGTCCAGATGCAGATATTATTATGGGCAAAAGATATAACAGAAAAGATGCTTATACCTTTTTATTAAATAGATATGATCAAACCGGATTTTACTTTGATGATGCAAATCTAGTGAATTTTATTCATGAGTTTAGGTACAAAGCCAGGATTGAAGTTGGAGAGGTTAATTCTATTAGAAAGCATGCTGCAAAACGTAAATATGGAATTATTGAGTATTCTACAAATGTAGATGAGATTTTTAAACCTGGAAGTATGCCTTGGTTATTTGAAAAAGTATACTTTAATTTATGCAACCACATTTTAGAGAGTATTGAATCTAAAGAGCAGTAAAAAATATTAAAAGCATAAAAAAAGCCCCGACAAAGTCGGGGCTTTTAGAATTCTTATTTCAATTTATTTTGTTACTTTTTTTGTAGTTTTTTTAGCTACAGGTTTCTTTTCTGCTTTAACTTCTTCAGATTCTGACTTTGGTGCCTTTTTTGCAACTTTTACTTCTTCAGGTAAAACGTCTACATATTTTTGATTTCTTTTGTAGCCTGTCATTTGCCTAAAAGAAACAATCCCGTTAATTTTAGAAAAGATTGTAAAGTCTCTACCTTGATCTGTATTTTTGCCAGGGTAAAATTCTGAACCTCTTTGTCTTACGATTATTTCACCAGCATTAACAATTTGACCACCGAATCTTTTGATTCCTAGTCTTTTTCCAATTACGTCTACTGTTCGTTTTGCGGATCCTGTACTTGCGGAATGTGCCATTTGCTATTAGCTTAATATTTAATACTTAGAACTTTGAATTTAACTACTTGTTTTCTAAAGCCTCTTGTTCTTCTATATCTTGATTTTGCTTTGTATATTCTACTTGTTACTTTTTCACCTTTTTCTGTAGATAATACTTCAATTTCTACAACTGCCTTTTCGATAGTTGGTTTGCCAACTACGATTGATTTTTCGTCTCCTGCTGCTAATACATTTTCAATGCTTAGTTTGCCGTTTTCAGCTTTGAATTGTGTTACTTCGTATGTTTTTCCTTCTTCAATATTGTATTGGCTTGTACCCAATTTTACGATTGCAAATTTAGACATGATTTATTTCGAATAATTTAAGCATTTGAATGATACTAGAAACAAGCAAAATCTGCAAGTAGCAAAAGGGAATAAGGTTGAAAAAAAAGGGGATTTTTAATATCATTAAGAGTTAATTATTAGATATTACACTATTACAAAACTCTACGCGACAGAAACAGATATATTGAATGCAATAGAAAGGGCACCTGACGAATCTAACTCTTTAAAGAGGATTTTTGAAGGTCTAGAAGAAGCTGACCTAGCACTAATATGGAATAATAATTTTGAATTTAGGAAAGAGTTGCCTAAGCAAGTAGAAGAGAGACTAGCAAATTACTATATAGATGTACCCAGCAAAGAGCACAAAGGTGTAAACACTAGAGTCTCCGTCTTAAATATATTAATACAGTGCGGTTGTATTCAGCCAAAAAATATTACAACTAATATGGTTGAATTCAATTACGATTACAGATACGTAGACGTTATAATGAATTTAAATGCATTTACAACCGTGAATGTAGATGATGAACAAACATATATGCGAGTTCTCGGACTTATTGAAGAGATTGAACATCCAGAGTCTCCATTTTCTAAAGCAAAAGGGCAGGTAGAAAGGCGAAGGATATTAAATATACAAATGTCATTACAGACAATAAGAAAAATAGCTAAGGATTTAGGCATAGATGAATCAAACATTTTTAACGAGCTAAGTCCTTTATTTATCGCTTCTATTTTGTTTATTTATAATATAGGGCCAGATTATGTAGATGAGAGCGAGAATGGATTCGTTAATATTGTAAGAAACAATAGGTTAGAGATAAGCACAGAGTTTGTAAATAATATTAAACTAGCCTTAGTTAAAATTGCAGATAAATACAGGCAGGCATTTTCAAAATTAGATGTTGAATTAAGCCTAGCAATAGAGCATAGAGAAGATGACTCTAACTCAATTTTTAAATTATTAAAACTTAAAGTTCTATGCAGTATTCTAGAAATTGCAATTGAGAGGCAAGGAATTGACCTTATCTCGAATAAAGCAATTTTGAAAGGCATTGAGTTTGAGTTAGGTTTCTGCAAAAATTTAGGTCCGCATGCAAGCTTGAACATGGAGAAATACGCCAGAGATGTTATCAATGAAATAGAGTTATTAATACTTAAACTTAAGCAACCACCATTTATTCAAGAGGAATCAATACCTGCAGTACCAGCAAAGCCAGATGTTGTAACTCTGGGTGATCTTAGACAAGCTGCGGATCAAGTTACAGATCGCACAGAAAATTTACCAATGTCTGCCTGAAGCAATCAGTTATAACTGACACTTTTGCATATAGAGAAGAATTCTACTTGTAGAGAATACGTTTTTCCGCTTACATTTGCCATAATTCACTAAATCTAATAGAATTAAATAATTACTTATTAAGATTTTATTATGGCAGATAATGTTGTAACCTCCCCCTTCCTTCCTCAACAAGAAATTGGAACGGAAGTTTCAGAAAAAGCATATATTAAGGGGTTATTAGCTACTCATTCAGGATTCAAAACATGGTATAACGAAACCTATTTGAAAAACAATCAGGTTGAGAAGACTTCCGACACTAGTGCAGGGTGGAACTACAGTTACCCAAAAACAGGGCAAATATACATGGATCTACTGACTGAAGTTGGTATAAATGATACTAACAGGCAGAAGTATACAGTTTTACTCCAATTTATAGAACATATTCTTACTCTGGCAAAGAATACACCTGGTGTATATGCAAACGTTTTATCAGTTGCAGAAGAAGAAAGTATATTGGAAGCAATTCATGGATTTATGCCCGAGAAAGACATGGATCATTTAAAAACGTCATTAAGGCTAGCTAAGGCTGGACACCCTAATTAAGAAAGCTATTAAGGCGCCGGCTCAGCCGGCGCCATTTATTTCTTTATTTATCAGCAAAGTGTATTTCACAAATCCAACGCCTTTGAAGATATTTTTTCTAGTGTTCTGTTTTTAAATTCTTCCAAACTCATTTCTCCTAAAGATTCACCACCTCTTAATCTTACATTAACACTATTATTTTGCATCTCTTTATCTCCAATTACTATTACATAAGGGATTTTTTGCTCTTGAGCTTTCCTTATTCTATTACCTAAAGTCTCTGCATTTGAATCTACTTCAACCCTTAAACCAGCCGACTTTAACTCTTTAGCTAAAGAATTGGCATAATCTCCATGTTTATCTGTAGAAATTGGCAATATTGTTGCATGCACAGGTGAAATCCATACAGGAAAACTACCAGCAAAATGCTCAATAATAATACCTATAAATCTTTCTAAAGACCCATAAATAACTCTATGAATTGCGATAGGAGTTTTTTTACTGCCATCTTTATCTGTATATTCTAATTCAAATCTTCTTGGTTGTTGAAAATCAAGTTGAATAGTTCCCATTTGCCATTGTCTACCCAAAGAATCCTTCATTAAAATGTCTACCTTTGGACCATAAAATGCTCCATCACCTTCTTCTATATAGTAATCCTTGCCTGATTTTGACAAAACTTTTCTTAAAGCCTCTTCTGCAGTATTCCAAGTTTCTATATCTCCCAAGAATCCTTCTGGTCTAGTTCCCATTCTGAAAGAATATTCTAAGCCAAAAATTGAATAGAATTTCTTACAAAGTTCAAAAACATGTTCGTATTCAGATTCAATCATATCTTCAGAGATATAGTTATGAGAATCATCTTGCTGAAACGATCTAACTCTTAACAAACCATTTAAAGTCCCAGATCTCTCGTATCTGTGTAATCTGTCTGTATCAGATAATCTTAACGGTAAATCTTTGTAGCTAATTTGCATTGATTTGAAAACCAACATTGCATTAGGGCAGTTCATTGGTTTTACTCCATAAACTTCATTTTCACCCATATCTGCAATAAACATGTCATCTTTGTAGTGTTCCCAATGTCCAGAAGTCTCATATAATTCTTTTTTATTCAACAACGGACTTGAGATCTCTTTATAGTTATGGATATCGTGCTCTTTTCTCCAAAAAGCTACTAACTCATTATAAAGTTTTAAACCATTAGGTAACCAATATGGCATTCCTGGAGAAGACTCATGGAACATAAATAACCCTAATTTTGGACCTAAGATTTTATGGTCTCGTTTCTTAGCTTCTTCTAGCATAAATAAATATTTGTCTAGCTCTTCTTTATTTTCAAATGCAACACCGTAAACTCTTGTTAACATCTCGTTTTTCTCGTCTCCTCGCCAATATGCACCCGCAATATTCATTAATTTAAACGCTTTAATTTCTCCTGTCTTTTCTACATGAGGGCCTTTGCATAAATCTACATAAGAATCACCTGTCCAGTAAACTGTTAAACCTTTACCTTCATTAGACCATTGCTCTACCCACTCTAATTTGAATGGATTATTCTTAAACATCTCTCTTGCTTCTTCTACGCTTATCTCCTTTCTAACAATTGGTAAATCTGCATCAATTATCTCTTGCATCTTTTTTTCGATTTTTTCAAAATCTTCTGGTTTAAGTTCTACACTCCATTTTGCATCATTTGCAAAACCTACTTCAGATATGTGAGCCACGCCAAGTTGCACTTTATCTCCATAGATTTCTTTCACTGCTTGTGCAAAAACATGTTCGGCAGAATGTCTGATTTTGTACATTTGCGAATTTTCGTATTCGGAATTATTCATTGTTTTAAATTAAATTTTAAATTACTTATTATTTGATCTGATTGATTTTATCCTCTTATTACTGCTTTTACAAAATAAATTAGTTTTGCGTCATTGACGTTTGATTTTGTTGAATTTATATATGCGGCCTAAATTGTGGATGTGTTTTTTGTCCCCCTTAAGGGGTTGTAGTTGTTGTTAACACTGTAAGTGTTGAAGTTGTGAAAAATCTTGTGTTTTTCATTGGTGTAATTTTAGCAAGGATTGTTAAATTTTCAATAGCAGAGTTCAAATTAAACAAACTTATATTAAATTTTGATAAACTATATAAATTTAGAATGGCTTATGACTAAAACTCAAAAAATAATACTAATAGGTTCTTTGGGCTTAATTTTAATACTTATTTTTATTGCAATAATAATTGTTCTGCAATTAAATAAAGCACAGATTGATAAGAATAATTTTGAATCTGAGACTAATAATGCTAATAATTCTGAAAATGTAACTCCGTTGCCTATTGAAGATAAACCAAAAAAGGTATCTTTAACTTTCTCTCCGGGAATTACTTCAAATTGCAGAAAAAAAACCGCACCTCAACCAAAGTGGTTTGAAGAAACAGAAGGAGACTGCACTAATGCTGGGAGTTATGGACCATGGATTTTCTCAACTACAGTAGAAAACGATCTTTTTACGGGTGGCACAGTAGCTGATTGGGGAAAGATAGGTGGATACAGTTATTCTTTTGTACCAACTTTAGAAAACCCAAGTAAATACGAAATCAACTTTAAGCTAGATAAAATCAATTTCGAACAAAATGTAGATAAAAATAATTATACAGCTTACGGATTTAACGATTGGTACTTAAAACAACCTATCACCCTAGACCAAGACATATACCTATCTTTTAAAATAAAAATTAACGAATTTACTACTTTAAAAACTACAGACAAAAATAGAATATTTCTTGCCTTCGGAGCAGAAGACAGCGATGGAAGAAGATATTTTTTAGAACTAAATTTGATTAAAACTACAAATTTTGATTTATGTACAGATATTAATTTAGGTGGTGACGGAGTAGATTTGCCGTGCGATGTTAAAGGGTTTTTAGATAGAAGATCTGCAAATGATTTTTATAAATATGACATAGTATATTACGATTACAACGGAATGGCCCAAAGCTTTGAGTTTTCGAATTTATTCAGTAACTATACTCCGATAGAATTAAGTTCATATAATGAAATTGTAATACCTATCAGCAAAGTCTTTAAATCAGCAGATTGGGTAAAAAAACAAGAACAATCTAAAATAACTTTACTTGGAACATATATTCTTACAGAAATCTATGGTGAAGGCGCAAGCTCAATAACAATAAAAGACTATGACCTTTACAAGGTTTTATAAGTTGAAGTCTTACTCTAAATTATTTATAGTATATTATTATATTCTTGTCTAAAAATATGAACACTCCTATGAATCCAATACCTGAAGTACCATCCGTAAATCCTGTTGTACAAACACCAGGCTACACACAGCCATCTTCCCCTACACCAGCATATACACAACCAGTGGCACCAATGTCAAACTTTGTACAACCTGTTACACCTAAGCGCAATGATACAAAGTTTTATGTTGTTTTAGTAATAATAGTCATTATTATCATTGCGCTGGTAGGGTTTATTATTTATGCCTTAACACAGCTTAACACTCAAAGCCCTACAGCAAACAATACGCAAAATACTAATCAAAGTACTAAAGCTGAAACTACTCCAGATTACTTTACAAACTTCGTAAAAATAAACAATGCAATAGAGGAACCAACAAATACTACTTCAACTGCAGGTAGAATTTCTTTAGGACTAACTGGGACAGGCGACAGTAAAGGGACGTCACATCCAACAGTTTTAAAGGTAGGGAACACATACAAAATGTGGTACACAGGAGATGATGATAATGGCATTGCAAGAATTTATTATGCAGAAAGTGATGATTTAATGACTTGGACTAAATACGACAACTCTGTACCAACAAACTCAGATACAACATCAACAAATGGTAGAATTCCAGTTGGAACCGCAGGTAGGGCGGACAGTAAGTCTGTTGCAAATCCTTCTGTTTTATACAAAGATGGTGAATATAAAATGTGGTACTGTGGGTATGACACCATTAACAGGGTTGTACTTTATGCTACTAGTAAAGATGGATTAACTTGGACAAAATACGATAATACAATACCTACTGTATCTAATACTACAAGCACAAAAGGCCGCGTTGGGAATGGAACATCCGGTAGATTTGATGCGATTGATGCATGTTCTCCAGAGGTGATTTGGGACGAAGAAGATTCTATTTACAAAATGTGGTATTCATCTGTAGACCCAGGCTACATAGGCATGGCAACAAGCCCAGATGGCCTAACTTGGACAAAAATTGACAATACTATCCCTGCCAAAACAAATACAACAAGTACAAATGGTAGATTAGGTAATGGTTTATCTGGAGCAAGAGATTCAAAGTATTTGAGAAATCCTGCTGTAGTTAAACTAAATGGTAAATATCATATGTGGTATGTAAGTGCCCCAGAAACTGGAATGCAGTCAATTTCTTATGCCACAAGCACAGACGGCTTGAGTTGGACTAAATACAACAATGGTATGCTAGACTACGAAACTTTTTCTAATGGATTGAATATAAATGGATACTTGTATAGAGGCACAGAAGGTACTTTAGATTTCAATGGATTTGGCGCAACAGATATGCTTTACGAAAACGGTAAAATGTATATGTTTATTTTTGGCACTGGCCCAGGCAGAATAGAAACTGCAGTAAGTACAGATTTAACTTATTAAATTAATAATATGAATTCTAAAACAAAATTAGTATTAGCATTTGGAATTTTAATTAGCTTAGCAGGCTCAAAAGTTATTGCACAAGAAGCAACGACACTTAGCGCCAATCCTACAAATGCAACCACGTGCTCTGTTCCCACAACCTATCAATCTTTAACTCAAAGCTTGTGGACAAAAAATGCACAGGATAATGGTACTTTAACCTTTGAAACAGGTGGCAAAGCAACATTAACTTGCACAGCAGGTTCTGCAAGGTGTGTTGTTAGAACAGGTGCATCTGAAGAAATGACTGGCGATTTTAGAATAAGTATAGATATTGATTCTTACACTGCAACTTACGACGCAGGCGAATCTTTTGTTTTTATTATGAATTTAACTTCTGACGTTGTGCCCTACTCTTACAGAATATCTGCACATAAAAATGCAAAGGGAACTTACATAACTTACAATCCAACTTTAAATAGTAAAAGCTATGTTGCAGAACCTATTAAGACGTTAACTAGTTTGAACAACCTTAAACTAATTGTAGAAAGAAAAGGTAGTACAATTTCTGGTTATTACTCTCAAGGAGGAGAAGAAATATTAATAAGTAGTGTAAACGCATATCCAACTGATGTCGGATTCTACCCTTCTTTAGTAATATCTAACAGCCCAGGATCAGACCCAGCAACAATCTTTGATACCATGCAAGTTAAAATTGGGAATCTTAAGGCTGAATGTTTAGTAGACAGTTCCGTTGCAACAGATAATTCCAATGACGCCGTAACCAGCACCACTGGTTCAAATGATACCACCAACCAAGAATTACAGTCACAACTTACTACCAACAAAAATTTGTCTACATTTATGATTGTAGTAATTGCTCTTGCAGCATTTATTGGAATTGTAAACTTAGTTTCAATTCTATTAAGAGTTAGTAAAAGTAAAGGGAATTTACCACAAAAGTTTGAGTGAATAATTTTAGAAACTCATTAAGTATAGATGATCATATATAGTTTTTTTTATTAAGATTTAGGTACACACCTTTTGTATATAGGTTTGGTATCCATTGACTTTCAAGACTTCTGAAATACAATTACTGGTAATGGTTTGTAGAATCTTCTATTTCTAAAAGCTCATTCTGGTACACTCATTTGGTGTATACCTAAAATTTGATTTACATAAGAGATATACTCTCCATTCAGCTTAAACAATAATTCACCTAATTTCTCAATCTCAGAGTAGGTTAAAATACCTAAAACACTATCAAAATAAGTGACAATCTCTTTATTTAAAGTTTGAAACAATTCCTTAAAATCTGGATTATGACAAATCAACTTAAACTTATTATCAGTAAAATCAAAGTCAGAAACTAGAATACCCTTTTTCTCAAGTTGAACAACATACTTAGACACAACACTTTCAATCATACCCAAATCGTTAGCAATATCACTTAAACCTTGGGGGTTAACGGTTTTCAAAATAATTAACCACTCTAAATATGAAATCTTGTATCTGAATAAAATCCCAGTTATTGCTCTTTTTAAGACTCTATTTAACTTTGGCAATTGCTCCGCAAAAATAACAGCAGAATTAATATAGTTATTTGGCTTTTGCATATTTAAAATACAATTATCTACGCTTATCGAGCCGACGTGCTTTGCAAGTAAGTTCGCCCAAAATATATTAGTAAGTAGTTCGACTTTTACCAGAAAGCACCTCAACTGATAAAATAATTCTACAAATCGTTTCTTACAAAGTCCTTACAGATTCAAATTTTTATATCTACAAATTACCTTGCGTGGTAATATAAACGAGTACAATTTAAATCTTAAAATTTAAACATGTGTGGATTAGTTGGTTTTAGTGGGAGCAGAAATTCTGTCATGATAAAAAAGATGGCAGATTCAATTATTCATAGAGGCCCAGATGACGAGGCGTTTTTGGAAACTCAAAATTTTAGTGTTGGCTTTAGAAGACTTGCAATTATTGACCTTCATAAAAATATTTACCCCGTAAAAACAGAAGATGAAAGTGTACAAGTATTTTTAAACGGAGAAATTTATAACTATCAGGAAATTAAAAGAGAACTAATTGCAGCTGGACACACCTTTAAAACTGAATCTGACACAGAAGTAATAGCTCATGGTTATGAAGAATGGGGATTAAACATTATAAAAAGATTAAGAGGAATGTTTGTAACTGTTATTTACGATGTAAAAGAAGATGTATTAATAATTTCAAGAGATAGACTTGGAATTAAGCCACTATACTACACAGAATTTGATGGAAGAATCTTATTTTCTTCTGAAATAAAAGCAATTTTAAAATTTCCAATTGATAGAAGTGCAGATGCACATGAAGTAGAAAAGTTCTTAAGATATAGAGTGCATGATGACAGCAAGAATACATTCTTTAAGAATATAAAAAGATTAATGCCCGGCCATAACATGATTTTAGACAACCAGGGCAATTTTAGAATAGAAAAATATTGGGACCCTACTTTCACCACACAATTTGCATCTAGTAAATCAGATGAAGAGTATGCAGCAGAATTTAAAGAGGTTTTTGTTAATGCAATTGATTTACATTTAGTTGGAGATGTACCAGTCGGAGTAACTTTATCTGGAGGATTAGATTCTAGTGGAATAACATCTATTGCAACTGCATTGTACAAACAAAAACATTCAGAGCAACCATTTTATGCTTTCTCTGCAGTTCACCCAGGAGAAACTATAAACGAAGAGGAGTACATAGATGAAGTTGTTAATTTTACAGGTGCAACATCAGTAAAGATAATCCCCCAAGTAGATAAATTTTGGGAAGATTTTGATAATTGGCTTTACTATCAAGAAGAACCTGTAATTAGTGGAGCACCTTATGCTTACTATACTGTTATGCGAGAAGCTCGCAAAAAAGTAACGGTTTTACTAAGCGGACAAGGCGGTGACGAGCTTCTCGCAGGGTATATTCCGTATTTTCAAACCTATCTAAATTCTGCAATTGATAATGGAAAGTATTTAGATGGTTTGCGAGAAATTTTTGCTGGGAAAGATTTATACTCAAAGTTCTTTTTTGATAGATTAGTTCAACAATTTAAAAACGAGGCTAGAATAGATATTCATGGGATTGTTAATAAAGTTTCTGAAAATAAAGTTCAATTTAAATCATTTAAAAATTTAAACGAAAGATTATTCGAAGATGTAACAAAGCTTACTACTCCATCACTTTTAAGGTACGAAGATAAAAACTCTATGGCAAATTCTTTAGAATCCAGAGTTCCATTCTTTGACCATGTAGTTGTTGAATATATTTTCAATCTTCCTATAGATCAAAAAATCAAGCATGGATGGAATAGATTTATTTACAGAAACGCTGTTAAAGGTTTAATTCCAGAAAAGAATAGATTAAGAAGATCTAAAGTTGGTTTTACAAATCCTGAGTGGGAATGGATTGAAAGAAAGAGAGATAAATTTATGGAAATTTTTGAGTCTGAAAGCTTTAAAAATAGACCTTTCTGGGACGCACAACTTGCGATTAAAGAGTTTCAAGAAGCACTGGATGGCAAGAAGAAAGGCGACATAATGTTCTTTTGGAGACTTTTCATTACAGAAATGTGGTTAAGAAAGTTTGTAGATTAACACACTACTCTAAATTTTATCAGCGTCATGTTATAATTATATACTTGATATATAATCAACTATGTCTGAAAATAAAATACAGTTAGATACTTTACTACCAAGTAAAAAACAAATATTAGAAGATGCAATAAACCAATTAAATATGTTAATTACACCTATTCCTGTAAGATCTCTCCCCGATGAGTTTAGCAGAAGTCTCACTTCGAATAGCTTAGGTAATGATGACATATGTCATCAAAATTTTGAACAAATCGCAATAAAGCAAATAAGAGAAGCTGTATTAGAAGCCATTAGAAAACTTAGGGTTATGTTCCAAAGTGAATCATCTGCAAGTGAATTAGCTAATTATGCGAAGTATGAAATTGATAGAATTAATTCTATTAAATCAGCTGCATATCTTCATGCAGAAATTCGGGGTGCTAGTAAAGGTTATCGTGATCAAGAAAGACGCACCTACAAAGACCTTAATAGAAACAAACTGTTTTAGGATTATTTCATTTACTACCAAATATCTCATAGTAAAAAACTTCATTGACCTAAGTAGTTAGCAGTAATATTCTGTCCCTAGCCATGAAATTACTTCTATTAACTACAATTAAGTAAAATGCCTTGGGGAAGGCCAAAATTCAACCCATCTCAAGGCCAATCGTCCCTAAATTTAGATTATGAAATTGCACAACAACCAAATATTGTTTACCAGATTTTAGAACACCCAAATCAATTAACCGTTCCTTACCAAAGATTTATTACCGAACTACTAAATCATGAATGTAACTTAAGGCACTCAGAAAAACCTGAGGAGCCAGAACCAGAAATCGAGGAAAAGCAGGTTAAGACTTTGAGAGTGCTAGGGTATATAGACACTTGGGTATGGGGAAAACGAAGGCCAGTTCCAAAAGATGAAAATCATAACCAGACTGAAAGAATAAAATCATTTAAACCACTTGGATTTACTACCTCCTTTAGCGCACACGATGCTCTGAAATTTAATGATCAGATTTTTAACAATTGTATAGAAGTCAGGGAAGTTCAAGAGGTAGAAACAGAAAAAACTGAGTCAATGATTTTAGGAGAGATGAACCATTTACTTTCCTATGGAGTTTCACCTTTCGCTTTTGAACTTGGTAGAAACCTAGGGTGGATTGGATATACACACTCTCAAGAAGTGCAAATAGAGGCTCAAAAGGCCTTGAATATAAAGTATGGAGAGCAAGTTGGCAGACTTGTAAGTTACTTAAGTGGAATTGAAAATGTAATGGAATCTGACTTAAGTTTACTAGAAAAAACTCATGGTGCATATTTGCAATTATTCCCAATTGAGTTGCTTCAAAATGAGTTTTTAAATAATCAATTTGCACAACACCCCAGCAAAGACAAAGCATTTAAAGATGCAATTGGTAAATCTCTTATAGTTTTTAGCACTATTCTATTTTTACAACTCAAGCAAGAAGTTATGGATTTGAAAGTGGAGGACCCAATTGATGGCCCAGATAAAGAATCGCTTCTTCAAGAAAAAATCGAGCAATATAGGCTATTAATTATTCTAAACTTTAGAGAGCTAATTTTAAACTTACTAACCTCTGCAATATTTTTTAACAATATTTACACCCAAGATATTCAAGAAATAAACATAGAACAATCAACTCATGTGCATACACTGCCAGTTAAATCGCCAAATGGATACATGCACCCATATAATCCAAAAGTTAGGCTAAGTGGAATTCGTGATGAAAAAAAGAAGAAAGCAATAATAAAAGCGTCTCAATCTGAGAGGCAACCTATTGCTTTGTTTTACGATGAAAAGGACGAAACAATAACTAGCCTGGACGAAGCAGTTTATTATCTAGTTTTAAAATGCAGGCCAGATATTGAAATTAAAACTAGAGGTCAATATGGCAATCAAATAGATGTATACGACTTAAAAACTTCTTTATGGTGGTATATAAATCATCAAGAGGCAACAGAACTTTATGCTTTTACATATATGCTTCAAATGGCTGCAAAATTAATTAAAGAACATTCAAATTCATATCATCAAGAAGATGGTTTTTTGCGAATTCATCACTTTAATTTAGATGACGAGGGTTTATTAGACATTATTAATAATCAGATTAGTTTTAATCTGGTAGATTTACGAACGGGTGAACTTATTAGTATTCTAGAATATATATCTCCTGATAAATTTAAAGAACTCCAGTTACGAGTGAGAGAAATGCAAGGAGCCTTAATACATTTTCATGACTGTTTTAGAGGAAACGAATCAGAACGAAAGAGATTTTTTAATGAATTAAATACTAGAATAGAATCTCAATGTGTAGAAATGTAATTTAGCTGGAATATAAAGCAATCTCAGCCTGCTGAGATGTAATTCAGTAGTTTAATCGCTAATTAAAGTTGTTAAGCAACGGGGCCCTTCGGGCCCCGTTTTAAAAGTCTAGTTTGAAAGCTTAGTAATTAAAGATTCCTCTTTAACTATTTCTGAGTTTGACTCACTTCTTTTCTTTAATTCAAACCCGCCATGTTCCATAGATTTTTTGCTAACAACAACTCTGTAAGGTATTCCAATTAAATCTGCATCTGCAAATTTTTCTCCTGGTCTAGTTTCAATTCTATCATCAAATAAAACTTCCACTCCTTGTTCAGTCAATTGCTTATACAACTCTTCTGCTTTAGATCTAACACTTTCATCTTCTAAATTTAAACCAACTAAATGAACTTTAAACGGTGCAACAGCTTCTGGCCAAATAATTCCTTTGTCATCATTATGAACCTCTACTATTGTAGATAAAGTTCTTTCAATTCCAATACCGTAACAACCCATGTAATATTTCTCTGAGTTACCATTGGCATCTGTAAATACAGCATTCTTCATTAAAGTAGAGTAATGTTGACCTAGTTGGAAAATATTTCCAACTTCTACCCCTTTTTTCTTGATAAGCTTACCGTGATTTTCTAAAGACTCAAAACCTTCTTGCGCCATAGCTATATCCGCTTCAAATTTAGCTTTAAAATCTCTATCAATATTCATATTCAAAACATCTTTATTTTTCTTATTAGCACCTCCATAAAAATTCTTTACAGTTCTAATTGATTTATCTGCAATGATTGTTACTTTAGTTTCTAAACCAAGTGGAGAAATAAAGCCAGGCTCACTACCAATTGATCTAATCTGTTCTTCTGTTGCAGCAGATAATTGACCTATCTTTCCAACTACATGTTCTAACTTGGATTTATTCACATCTAGATCACCTCTTATTATTGCTAAGTATAAATTACCTTTTAAATCTGTAAACATCACATCTTTCATCTGTTGCCAATCAGGTAAGCCATGGAATGCAACTCCATCTTCCATTGTGTTTCCTCTAACTGCATCTACCTCTTTTAATTCGCCCATCTCTTCTGAGCTATTCTTATCATCTACTACAAAAGTGGCTATATCTTCGTGAGCTATATATTTTCCATCTTCAGATACAAAGAATATACTTTCTCCAACATCAGTTAATACATCAAATTCATGACAATAATCTCCTCCAAAATAGCCGTTATCTGCAGCAACTGCTATTACATCTAAACCTAATCTACCAAAAATTCTTTCGTATGTTTCCCACATGTTTTTGTACTCTTTTTCAAAATCCTCAGATGTGGCATGAAAAGAGTAGCCATCTTTCATAGTAAATTCTCTTGCTCTCATTAAACCGCCTTTTGCTCTCATTTCATCCCTAAATTTTGTTGAAAATTGGTAGATATTAAATGGCAAGTCTTTATAACTAATTTGAAACTTTCTAACCAAATCCACTATCATCTCCTCTGCTGTTCCACCTAATGCAAAGCCTGCACCTCTTCTATCTTTGATTGTCATTAACTCAAAATTGGAAGAATCAACTCTATTTGTCTCTTGCCAAAGTTCTAAAGGGTGTAAGGTTGGAGCTAAAACCTCTTCTGCACCAGCTTTATCCATCTCTTCTTTAACGATTTGCATTATCTTTTTTCTTACTAAATTTCCAAGAGGTAAAAAGTAATATCTGCCTGCAACTGATTCCCTAATAAATCCGGCCTGAAACAATAGTTTATGAGATGCTGTTGTTGCATCTGCTGGAGCTTCTTTTATTGTTTTCCCAAATAATTTTGAATATCTCATGTTTTAAAAATAATATTAAATAAAGTTATTTTAATCTATTTTCACCCACAACGGGATTGTTTTGTGATTTAGTGTATACATTAACTTCTAGTGGCAATTCAGGGCTAAGCCATGTATCGTAAATTGAATCATTTTGGTATTCAAAGAATCTTTGTACCTGTTCATCATTATTATTTATGCCAACAAATTTGTATTTTGACAATCCCATTCTAAGAGCAAGAATTCTTATTGAGATTAACTCTTTTGCAGAGGCCCCAACTAAAAGTATGGTTTTTTCTGATTTGTCCATTCCGTTATCAGAAAGAAGTTCCAAACAAACTTGTAAATTCTTTTCCCTAAAATATTCAGTATTTGTAGACGTTATTCTAGTCATAAAAAAACCTCATCGCTACAGACAAAATATTATCTGCAAGGATGAGGTTTAAACTCATGGTACCACCTTACTTTGTTTAAATATTACTATTTAAACCTTGTTAGCTGCATTTAACAGCTTGCTTAATTTTGTGCTTTAGTAAGCTTACTAAATTAGATTATTTTCTTAAAGTAAAGAACCGTTTTCTAACCACTCAAAAGGCTGGGAACCTTTGTCAATGTGTGCTTATGAATTTTATCATCTAGCAATTTAAAATACCATAGTTTATTGTGAATACACAAACATGGTGTAAAATAGCTCTACATTATTTTCAAAATTTGAAAAGAAAAAGAATAGTAACATACTTTGTGGCTGGTGGGCATGGAACAACTGCCTGTAAACTAGCCTGGGAACAACCAAACAATAGCACAAAAATCGAATCTCACCTTTGCATTGGAGTTGTGGATGATGGAGGCCATAGTGGACTACTAAGACTTATATCAGAAGAAATTAATGTCGATTATATTCCCCTTGGGGATTTAAGAAATATTTGGGCAGATAGTATTCAAAATGACGTAATGTCGCAATTGATTCAAAAGAGAATAGGCTTTAATAATAATTTAAATCAATTAAAAGATTCGCTTTGGTTAGAATTGAAAGCCTTAATATCTCTTGTAAAAATCTATTGCAAAAATGGAAATGAAATAGAGAAGTACCTGCCAGAGAATATTTTAGAAGAGTATTTAGAAAAATACATCAATGGATACGAATCATTACTAAAAAAAGAAGATAATCTTTACAACAAACACACTATTGGTAACTTGTTTTTTTCAGCATTAATGTTTTCGTATAAAAAAATATTTAATGAAAATCCATACTCAAAAATCTGTGAGATCATTCAAAATATAGGAATATTTCCACAAAATATATTTATTCATTTAATAGATAACAAAAGATTAGATTTGCTAATTCAAAACAAAAGGGGAGAGGTTATTGAAAAAGGAGAGGGGAATATTGATACAATAGAGTTTCCGGTAAAAGTTGAATTTTATGAGGCATTTGACCCAAAAACAAATTCAAAGGCAACTAAATCTAAAGAGATCATCTCTTTAATAAATAATTCAGATTTAATAGTAATACCACCGGGTTCGGAGACCAATTCATATCCATGGATTAAATATTATTCACAAGAATTAAAAACTAAATCAATAATTAGAATTGTAAATTTAACAGTAGAGCAGTCGTCTTTAGGTTTTATAGAGGAGGTTGGATTTTTAGAATCTTTAGGGCTAAAACCAATTTATTTTTACCCTAAAACCTTTTCTAACATTAAACATGAGTTAGGCGAGGATCAATACTTTAAATTAATAGCAAAATACTCTTTACAAAATAAAAGAGCCCAAGACTTATCCACAAAAACAATTTTAACAGGAGTCAAGTTATGTAGGCCAGAAATATTTGATAATACCACCCAAGAAGAGCTCAAATCTAGAATTTTAAGCATAGTAAATGTACAAGCATATTTTCAAAACGGTACATATCTTCAAGAATTTGGAACATTACTAGAAGATGATGCATATATTTCACAAAAAGGTTTTAGGCACTCTACTTCGCAGATCCAAGAAGTTATCCACAAGATCTGCACTCTGTCCAATATCACGACAGAATCAATTATAGTTGCTTTAAATGAAAACAATTGAAATTTAAACCAATTTAAGATTAACTATACAAGCATATGATCCAAATTTATAAATCCAAACCTATTAATATTCCTCAGGCGTCTATAATTACCAAAGTATATCACCAAATTATTGGGTATTGCATAGATTTTATACCTGCACTACTACCAATAATTCCAGTTATTTTAAATATTTATTTAACATTAACAATTGAGCTATTTGCAATCCTCTACTCTATAGCACTATTTTTTAGCTTACTTTGGATTATTTATATAACAATAAATTTTTATAATATAAAGGTAAAAAGATACACATTTGTAAGCAACAAAATTACTCAACCGGTCAAAATAGCATTTGTTAGCGATTTACACATTGGCTACTTTTGGACAGAAACAAATAAATACAAACTAAATAAGATTATTAATATAATTAACGGATTAAACCCAAATGTAACAATAATAGGAGGAGATATCTTAAATCATAACTTTACACCCAAGTTAGTGTCTGTTCTTAAAAATATCAATGGGTCAAAACTGGCAGTTTTAGGCAACCATGACCACCTTTACATATCTAAAGAATATACAAAAGAAACCGAAGTAGCATTGATTAAAAAGCTTGAAGAGTGCAATATTCAAGTTTTACAAAATGAAGGTTATCAATTAACCAATGAAATCTTTATAGGGGGAATAAAAGACTTATACACTCTTGATTTTGATATTAATAGAGCCTTAAAAGGATCTAAAAATAATCAATATAAAATACTAATTTCTCACAACCCGGACATAATCTCTTACACAGAAGATTTAAATGATATCGATTTAATACTTTCCGGACACAATCACAGCGGGCAAATAAACTTTTTAGGATTTAGATTGCCTATGCCAACAATGAGAAAATGGTTAACACAAGGTATTTATGAAATTTCTAAAACCACAAAACTACTTTTATCTTCTGGAGTGGGAGCATCAGAAACAAGGTTAAGGATTGGAACAAATTTTGAAATATTAGAAATAGAAATCGAACCTGAAAATGCTACTCTATAGGATATGCTAAAATACCCTAATGAAATCAATATTAAACTTACAAAGTCCGGTAATTGGTCTTTCGCCAATGGATGGAATAACTGATTACGCTACGCGTGAGATTGTAAAAGAATACGGGAATCCGGATCTAATATATACAGAATTTGTAAATGTGATGGGGCTTTGTATTGCAGGGTTTAATACTTTAAAAGAGTTAGAATATTCAGAACTTCAAAGACCTATAATTGGGCAAATTTATGGCAAAGAACCAGAATATTTTTACCACGCCGCCAAAATAATTGCTGCTTTAGGTTTTGATGGTGTAGATATAAATATGGGTTGCCCTGCAAAAAACGTTGCATCATCCGGCGCAGGTGCAGGTTTAATCAAAACCCCACAACTTGCCTTAGAAATTATAGAATCTGTAAAAAAAGGTGTTGCAGATTGGGTAGATAATGGTCAACTCACTGGCTTAAACGAGAAAACCTTTAAAGCAGTTGATTTAGCAATAAAAGTTAAGATTAAGGAGATAGAAACTATTCACAAACCCGACAGCAAACATTCGGCCGGGCAAATTAATTTACTTGCACAAGATAATAAAACTAAACATCAAAGAGTTTTAATACCAGTTTCTGTAAAAACACGAATTGGTTATGACAAACCAATAACCGAACAATGGATAAGCACATTAGACTCTGCAAACCCTTCGTGGATAGCAGTTCACGGCAGGCTACTGAAACAAATGTACTCCGGGTTTGCAGATAGAAATGAACTTAAAAAAGCAGTAAATTCTACATCTAAAGCAGTTTTAATTAATGGTGATTTACTTAATAGGCAAGATGCCTTAAAAGCAATTCAAGAAACAGGTGCTTTTGGGGCGCTTATTGGTAGAGGCAGTTTTGGTAACCCTTGGGTTTTTAAGGATATTAATTTAGACAACATCCCCTTAAACGAGCGCTTAAAAGTGATGATTAAGCACACAAACTTGTTTATACAAAAAAATGGAGACCCAAAAGCATTTGTTCAAATGAGAAAACATTTTGGTTGGTATATAAAAGGTTTTGATGGGGCAAGGGAAGCCAGAACCAAACTAATGACGGCTAATTCTATTACCGAAGTGCAAAATATAATTAACCAACTAATTAATTAGCCTTCAATGCAAAATGAAGTTGTATTTGGTGGTAGATTATTAAAATCTGCTAGTGGTAAAACACTTAAATCTTTATTGGTATCTATTAATACAATAACATACTCCCCCTCTACCCCAGTCAAACTTGAATCGTTTATAACTACAAGTTGTTGGGTAGCATTTAAATCACCTTCTATTTTATTAATGAAATCTAGTGTTTCTTGGTAACTTGCTAAATTTATATTATCTGATTCACATCGGCCCTTAATTTCATTAGACAAATCTTCTTCAGAACGAATTTCAGAGGCACTTGGTTCTCTTTGTAAATATCCAAGTAAACTTGCAGAAACAGCCACACAGACAGCTAATAAGGTATTTCGAATTTGCTCTACAGAAGGAGATTTCATAAAGATTTTACTAAAATCTAATACTGTTATATTAACAACTTGCTATTAAAACGTCTACAAATTTCAATAACTATTCTATTCTACTTAAAGAATAGCTATACTTAATTTATGCCACAAGAAAGTGTAAATTTAATAAATATTGCAAATAAAATTCTTGATTCAACTAAATTGTTTGAAACTTCAGACTGGCCAGCTTTTATACATGCTCCTTCAGAAAAAACCTCCGGATTCTTTAGTAGTTCAAATATATTTTGGGATAATATTAAATCTATAAGAAGGTTTACAGATGCATCTTTAAATAGTTTTCAAAAAGATAAAGAATATAATGGATCTACGGGGTGGGAATATTCGTTTATAATGGCTTACTTTCATAATAAATTTTACTATAGCAAATTTAAGAACTCTAAAAGCTATACTGAGGTTCGTAGCAGTCACTCATTAAAAGTAGAAAGTGACTTTAATTTTGAATCCCAGGAATGCGTAGATAATTTGCTACTAGATGACTTTAAAGTAGATAAAGTTATATGGCCAAACTCTGACTCTTTAAAAAAAAGAAATGAGCTTATTCAAAGTGGGCTTTATAAACCAATATTTATTGCAAATTTTCACACACACCCCGTTACTCAATATCCAAAATTTAATAAGAATATTTATACATTCTTTTCTTTGCAAGATATGCAATCTTTCTTTAATTCTAATTTGTTTTTAACTGGATTAGTAACAAATAAGCTTTGGATTGCTTGCAAAACAACAAACTCAAAAATCCCAAGTGATAGTGATTTAGCTTTAATAACACAAGCTGAGTTTGAAAATCCCGAAAACTTAGAAAAAATTGCCGGAGAAATAATGGGAAAGTATTCAATTGTACTTTATGTTGCTAAATTTGGAGAAGTATTAAGACGAGTGAGTTAGTTTTCTATGTATAATAGAGGATCTTCTGGGAAAAATGGCTCATATCTAGTACGTCCTATATCTACCCCCATCTTAACAAAACTCATCAAATTTTCTTTCATTTTTAAATATTCCTCTGGACCAACCTGGTTATAACTAGACATATTAATTATTAGAAATTCAGAGTATAGTACCTCTTTTAGCTTTGGATAAAGATCAGCTTCTAAATCTACCTCATTAATAATTTTATCGTAAATTAGAGTATAAATTTCAAAGCCAATTGCAACACATAGCACATAAAAGTTCATAAGTTCTTTTGATTGACGTGTGGCCAATAACTGCAAAAATCTATGCATTAAATGTGGAGAACTGGATATTATTGTATTACGAAAATCATTTACAAAACCATCAAGATTATCAGCTATTGGCTTAGGTAAACTTGATCTTCCGTAAAATATAGATTTTAGATAATATGAATTTTCTCTAATTCCGTCTCCAAGAGTCATTACATTCGGATAATTGTTGCCATATTTTAGCATCGACTTGCTCTATAGTGCAATAATTGGAGATTCTATAGATTTAAGTTACCCTACACTCCCCTTCATGCTCATTTTAATCAAATCATTCATCTCCATTGCATATTCCATGGGTAATTCTTTTGCTATTGGTTCTACAAACCCGGAGACTATCAAACCACCTGCTTCCTCTTCAGAAATTCCACGGCTCATTAAATAGTAAAGCTGAGATTCTGATACTCGACTTACACTGGCTTCATGTTCTATTTTAGCCATTTTTTCGTAAATTTCGTTGTATGGATACGTATCAGTTTGTGAATCATTATCTAATATTAACGCGTCACATACTACCTTAACTTTTGCATTCTTAGCACCTTTTGTTACTTTTACTAAACCTCTATAACTTGTTCTTCCGCCATTTTTGCAAATTGATTTTGTTGTGATCACACCACTTGTATTCTTTCCAATATGTATCAATTTCGCACCACTATCTAAGTGCTGTTTACCATCTGCTAATGCTATTGAAAGTATCTCACCTTTTGAATTATCTCCAACCATAACAACGCTTGGGTACTTCATTGTGACGTGAGAACCTAAATTGCAATCTACCCACTCGATTTTTGCATCTTCGTAGGCCAACCCTCTTTGCGTAACAAGATTGTAAACATTTTTAGACCAGTTTTGGATTGTTGTGTATCTGATACGAGAACCTTTTAAAGCTATTAATTCTATTACCCCAGAATGCAATACATCTGTGGAATAGTTTGGCGCACTGCAGCCTTCTACGTAAAGTACTTCAGATCCTTCATCTGCAATTATTAAGGTTCTTTCAAATTGGCCAAGGTTTTTAGTTTGAATATAAAAGTAAGCTTGTAATGGTATGGTAACTTTTACGTTTTTTGGTACGTAAACAAAACTTCCTCCACTCCAGCATGCGGTGTTTAAAGCTGCGTATTTATTGTCTGTAAGTGGTATTGCTTTGCCAAAATATTTTTTGAAAATTTCTGGGTATTTTTTTAGTCCTGTGTCAGTATCTGTAAAGATTACACCTTGAGATTCCCATATTTCTTTTACTCGCCCGTATATTACGTTAGAGTCAAACTGGGCTTCTACTCCCGCCAAGTATTTTCTTTCTGCTTCGGGGATTTTTAAGTCTTCGTAGGTCTTTTTTATTTCTGCAGGAACTTCTTCCCATGTTCTGCCTTTTTTAGATTCTGGTGTTGTGTAAAATTTTATGTCTCCTTCTTTTAATGCGCTTAAATCTGCACCCCAGTGTGGTACGTCTCGTGTTACGTAATGATCGTATGCCTTGAGACGTATTTCTGTCATCCAATCTGGTTCTTCTTTGTAAACAGATATGGCCTGTACAAGTTCCCTGGATAAACCTTTAGTGGTTTCTAGAATTTTAATTGCTTGGTCTTTAGTCATAGCTTAATTTTAGCATGTTGACTAATTGATTTATTTCAATACTGCGATTTTCACTTCAATATATTAAATTTTTGATATTGGTGATAAGATTCAAATATGAGCACACTATTTGTCTTAGACATGGCTAATCCTACCAACCATATTTATAATCAAAGATACGATGTATTAAAATCGATTCTTAATTCGGCTGATACAGATAGTGAATATATTTATAATCTCGGATTATTATTCGAATGTATTTTTGAATACTGGGAAGAAACCGGAAAAGAAGAAGGGCTTGGTGCTGAACTACTAATTTTAAATGAAATTGGTGAAATTATTACAAATTTAAGAGCCCGAATAAATTCAAACATAGAGTTAAGTTATGAGTTCTTTACATTTACACTCTTTCAATCCCTTTGGGCATTTCTAATCGATTTAAGAATTAAGGTGAACGATGACCCCAATAATTCTAATAAGGATCTTTTGAACCAATTAATTAACGAGAGGATGTCTGAATTGGCTTTGAATAGAGCCGGGCATTAGATTCTGCCACAAATCTTACAATTTGAAAAAAAGTTATTGCACTCCTTAAAATGAGGTTGGTATAATATTCGAAACAGATTGAAAGTGTTTTTACACTTGATGAGGCCACCGGAGAAATCTGCAAGCCTGAGACAATCTGTTTTTTAATTGCAAATACTCTCACAAGGAACTCCATCATGATCTCCGTCACGTTTAGAACAGCCACATGTGTTTAATTGATAATATGCTTCTGTACAACTAGTCATTTGCTCGCAAGTTTTGCTGCAGTTACAAGCAAATCCATTCGTAACTTGTTTAGGAGCAACTACAGGCAAAGGACATGCAGATTTACAGGAAGTATCACTTATGGTTTTAGAAGACTCACTACAATCTTTATTCTTGTAAGTAACAGAAGCAGTATCACAACCACTACATGTTCTGCTTACTTCTTCGTCTTGAATACATTTTGGGCATAAATCAGAACATTTTGTATCTTCAATTAATTCTGTGTACTCAGAACAATCTGCTCTTGAGTAAACTGCTTTGGCAATATTACAACTATCACATCTTTTAGTAATCATCATATTACTGCAATTTCTAACTGGATATGAAACTGTAGGTCCGCTATTTTGATCTAAAGCAATATATGAGGAATTTTTATTGTTTAGACTTCCTAAGAAGACTGCTATACAGAACAATAAACCTAAAAGCAAAATACATGATTTAGGACTTAAGTTCTTCATTGGAAGATTTAACTAAATTCATATTACCACTTTAGGAAATAACCACCAGAATTTTATTTAAACTCCTTCGGCAACTTAGCCACAAATACTCTCTCCTCCACCCCACTCGTACTCCTTACAGGTATCTTTAACGAATATGCATGAAGCATCATACGCTTGTATGGATTTCTTGAATAAAGCAAGTCCCCAAGAATTGGAAAGCCTAAAGAAGATAAATGCACCCTAATTTGATGAGTCCTACCAGTCAAAGGCATAACCTTAACTAAAGAATAAACTCTATCATCATGAGCATGCTTAAAATAATTTGCAAAGAAAAACTTAGTCTTGGCAATAACACCCAATTCTTTAGAAGTATTAAAATAAGCCCTATCAACAGTCTTTTCCTTAGAAATATAAGTCACATACTCAAAAACGTCCGGGCGATTTTTCCGCTGCATAAAATCTGCAAAATCGCCCTTAACAACAGCATAATAAGTCTTCTCTAAATTATGCCCTTCAAAAAGCTTAGAATAAAATTCATTAACATCTTTATTCTTAGTAAACAAAATAACACCACTAGTTTCTTTATCTAACCTATGCACAGGCCTAACCTTAACCTCTTCTTTTTTTTGCTGAAAATAATAAGTCAAACCATTAAGCAAAGTATCATCTTTATGATTATAAACAGGGTGAACAACAAGACCAGCGGGCTTATTCACAATAATAATATTTTCATCTTCATAAATTACATCAATAGGCATTTTAGTTGCAGAAATCTCAGTCAACTCGCCTGAATCTATAAATTTTTTAGATTCACTAGCCATGTATTCAACCTTTTCATTTGGCTTTAACCTGTAGTTAGGCTTAACCTGTACACCATCTACTTTAATCAAACCCTCCATAATCAACTTCTTGCTAGAAGTTCTGGTCATAGTCAAATCCTTTTCAAGCATAAACAAATCTACCCGCTTGCCGGCATCTTTTTCTTCAACATTAAACACTTTTGCCATTTCTTGTATATAATGAAATATCTAATTGATTATATAACATATATGAACATAGTTGTGTCTAGTTGGCCAGGAGCAGGAGGAACTACATTAGCCCTTTTAATCTCTTACTATTTAAAGTTTAATTTGTTTCTAGGTAGTCAGACCAATAGGCTTTTAGGTACTAAGTTAGGATATTCATTAAATGGAGCAGGAAGAGTAAAAGCGGACGAGTACTTAGATAAATACTGGGGACCAGTATACGATAAGTATGTTGATTATATTCTTCTAAATAAAAAAAACTATCTTGTCGAAAGTGATATTGCAGCTTTTAGACTAGGATTAAATGATAACTTCTTCTCAATCTTTCTTGCACCATCATTAGAATCAAGAAAGAAAAGACTGGAAGTGGATGGTAGGACAGAAGAGGTTTTATTACTAGAAGAGAGAGAAAAGAAGGCACAACAACATTACAAAGCTTTATGCGGGCTTGACTGGCTAGATTTAAATACCGTTATTCAAAAATACAACCTAGTATTAGATAACTCTGAAATGAAGATAGCACAAGAATTAGAATACATTTTTGAAGCATTAGGAAAGAAAGTTGAAAAGCCACTTTCTGAAATAGAAAACGAATTTTGGGAAAACGGCAAGGATTATTACCTACAAAAGCTAAAAGAAGAAGGTCTATTAATTAGCACAGAAGAGATTATTAAAGATATTGTTAAAACTTTCCCTAAAGCGGTAAACGAAATGCCATCTGAGTTAAGGGACATAGCTTGCAACATATAATAATTGTGATAAGATAGTATCACTCAATAAATAGCATAAAATAAAACTTGGTATTTTAAACAAATAATGAAGAAAAAAGATAAAAACCATATTAAAAGAACTATTACGTTTATTATAATTTTTGCAATTGGAATAACTGCATTAGCCGGTTTTAGAATAATTAGAGTACAAGTAGAATCTCAAACAGATAACCAAATACTAGAAATCCCTTCAAACTACTTAGAAATTTCAAACAAAGATACATTTGACTTAATTAAAAGCGATGATGGTAAAAGTGTAATTTTATTTACATCAAATTGGTGTGGTGCATGCTCAAGCATGAAGGAAAAATTAAAAACAATGGCAAAAACTTATTCAGATATAGAATTTTATATTGCAGATATAGAAACTTTTAGAAATTTTTCTAGCAATTATAAAGTTGCAATAACACCGGCCCTTGTACTAATACAAGACAGCAATTTTAATACAATTCAAGAAATTAGACCTGAAATTTTAGAAAATACTGTTTTAGAATTCAACCTACTCGGCATTTAATGCTTTAATACTTTTTTCAAATGTATTAGGATATATCATGTTAATTAGTATAAAACCTTCATGATAATTCTATTTATAATTACAATTCTACTTTTGATAGTGCAAATCTCACTTGCATTAATAGGTTTTAACGCTACAGATAAATTAAAAAAGAAATATTCAAAGCCACTAGGTTCTCAAATAACTCCCGAAAAAATGTTAAGTCAAAATGAAAAAAAGTTTAGTAAAGTTACTATAAAGGTTAGTGAAAATTTAGATGATGTTGCATCTTTGCAAGATCAATTGGTTTTAATTAATAAGTCAGATCTAAGTAAGAATACTTTATATATAAATTACAAATTTTTGTATTATTTTTATTTAGCTTTAAATAAAAACAGATACATTCGAGATTATAAAATTTATCAAAATGTTATTTTTGGAGTTCAAATCTTCTTTTTGGTTTTAGGTTCTATATTTTTTGGATTAATTGTAAACACATACTTAATCGCATCTTTGGTTTTACAATTATTCTTATTTGTTTTTTGTATATATAACTACTTTAGGGTTTCTACATTTGCAGAAGAAGTTTTTACCACAAATAAAAAAATATTAGATTTAGATAAAGTAGAAGAGGCAAGAATTGAGTCTCTAATTGCAGATATTAGCCTAATGCCTTTTGAATACCCTTTTGAATTTGTATTTAAGTTTGCACAATTTATAAAACCTTAGACCAATTAGCATTTCAATTTCACAACCAGTACTATAGGATTTGCGAAATATGCTATAATTACACATCTATTCTAGAGAATTGCTCGTTAACATTTTGTTATAGAGAGGAAAGTCCGGACTCCATTTTGGTCACGTACGCAAACTGTAATTGCAATACATTACGAAGTGCAACGTGATAGCCACCACGAAGTTAATAAACGCAAGTTTGTTAAGCACTGGCTGGGAGTGATCTTAGGGAGATGAATTCAGTTTTGTGCAAAATTTACACATTTCTGAAAAGGGCAACAGAAAAGACACCGCTAACGGTTTCGACTTGTCGAGATGCGAGCAAGGTTGAAATGGAGAGGTAAGAGCTCACCGGTTCTGATAGCAATATCAGGATGCTTGTAACCCCTGGTTGGAGCAACTCGTTTTAAACGGGGCATAGATAAATAATTCTCACCTTAATAGCAATATTAAGGAACAGAATCCGGCTTATTGAATAGATAACCCAAGAAAAAGCCTTATTAGATTATATCTTTTAAGGCTTTTTCTATTTCTGCAAAAGTATATCCTCTACCCATAATTCTTTGATAAATTTTATTTTTTCTTTCAAATTCAGAGGTGAACTTAACTTTGTCTTTAATCTTTTCGTAAAGTTGCCTTATTTTATCAGAGTTGTCATTTTCTTCTTCAGATTCTTTTAAGAATTTTTGAATTATTGATTTTTCTACTCCCTTTTTAGCCAGTTCTGAACTTATTTTATTACGACCATGAAATCCATGACTTGTTCTAGTTTGTATGTACCATTCAGCAAATTTTTCATCTGACAAAAAACCCTTTTCCTCCACCCTTTCAATAACTTTATTAGCAGTTAGTTCATCTACATCTTTTTTAAGTGTGAGATACTGAAATATTTCAAACTTAGATCTTGGTCGTATTAAAGTATAGTTAATAACGCGCTCAAGTAGCTTGTAGAACATCGATTCCTCTTCTATGTGTCTTTTATCTTCTTCTGTGATAACCTTGCCCTTATGCAGCCCAAACTGGATTAATTGATTTTTATCTAAACCCACCCAAAAGTTATCATCCAAAAAAACATTAACTCTTTCTTCTCGTTTTTTGGCTTGTTCTATAGAAGTTATTACCATAAAGATATTATACTCTATCGCAGATCATGACATACATTAAGCATTTAATGGGACTTCTACCTGTGTAAGACCGCACTTTTATTTATTAGGCTGACTTCTTTAATTTCTTCTTTGCTTAAATCTTCAATAAAAAGAGAGATTGCTTCGATTATATTAGATTTAGCTTCTTCAAAAGTTTCCCCTTCAGATATACACCCTGGCAAGCTAGGGACATAAACAGAATAACCTCCAGCGGGCTCTTCTTGAAAAACAACATTTATTTGTATTCCATTTTTAATAGCCATCTTTAGTTTTAACATAGCCAAAACATAATAATTATATCTCCTATTTTAATATTCAAATCTTACAAGATCCTTACAGTTTAAAATTATCTACCTTACCAATACTAAATTTGTGAATTATAATTTTAAGAGTGTTTATTACTTTAGTTTGTTACAAATATGAATAGATGCGAATGGTCTTTAGGCTCTCAAGAATATATAGACTATCACGACAAAGAGTGGGGAGTCCCGGTCCACGATGATCAAAAACATTTTGAATTTTTGGTTTTAGAAGGGGCACAAGCTGGCTTAAGCTGGGCAACAATCTTAAAAAGAAGAGATGGCTACAAAAAGGCCTTTGCAGATTTTGATGTTAATAAAATTGCAAACTTCGACCAAACAGATATAGATAGACTATTAAACGATGCTGGGATTATTCGAAACAAGCTTAAAATAAATTCTGTAATTACCAATGCCAAATGCTTTATTCAAATCCAAAAGGAATTTGGCAGTTTTGATAAATACATTTGGTCTTTTGTTGGTAATAAACCAATTGTAAACAATATTAAATCTATGCAGGATATTCCCGCAACTTCCAAAGAGTCAGATGCACTAAGTAAAGACTTGAAAAAGAGAGGTTTTAAATTTGTAGGTTCAACAATTATTTATGCCCATATGCAAGCATGCGGTTTAGTGAATGACCATGCTGTTTACTGCTTTAGGCACAAACTGGTTTAAAAAAGTCCTCAGCTATTACACTGAGGACTTAAGTTTATTTGTACTAGAAACTAATTAAACAATAAAGCTTAAAATTCTATCTTTAATGTAAATCACTTTTTTAGGTTCTGCAGTTAAGTACTTTTGAACTCCTTGAACTTCTTTAGCTTTTGCTACAACATCTGATTCTTCTGACCCAGCGGCAACTTCAATTGTACCTCTAACTTTTCCATTAACCTGAACAGCAACTGTGACTATTGCGTCTTTAGTTAAAGCCTCGTCAAATTGTGGCCAAGATTGTTGATGTATTGAGTATTTCCATCCAGACAATTCCCATAACTCCTCTGCCATAAATGGAGCAAATGGTGCCAAAATTATTAATAAGTTTTTCCAAACATCTTTAGAAATCTTCTCCTCTTTTTGTAAGAAGTTATTGAATTCCATCAGTTTTGCAACTGCTGTATTGAAAGATAAACATTCTATATCTTCACCTATCTTTTTAATAGTTTTGTTTAACTCTATCTGTTGTTCTTTACTTTCAAATTCAGTTACCTTTGCTTGTAAGTCCCAAACTTTGTTTAAGAATCTAAATACTCCGTTTTCTGCTCTATCGTTCCATGGTTTTGCTTCTTCTAGCGGGCCCATAAACATTTCGTACATTCTTAATGTATCAGCACCATAAGTGTTTATTTCATCGTTAGGGTTTAAAACATTTCCCCATCTTTTACTCATTTTTCTGCTATCTGTTCCTAAAATTGTTCCCATATGCCTCATAAAGTAGAATGGCTCGTCAAAGTTGATCATTCCCTGATCAAATAAGAATTTTGTAAAGAACCTAGCATACAAACAATGCAAAACTGCATGCTCCGCACCAATTAAATACAAGTCTGTTGGTAACCAATAATTCACTTTTTCCGAATCAAAGATTTTTTCACTATCATTTACATCAAAATATCTTAAAAAGTACCAACTAGAATCTACAAATGTATCCATTGTGTCTACTTCGTAGTGCCATCCTTTACCATATTTCTCTTCGGCCTGTTTTTTAAAAGATTCAGACCTTGCAATAGGAGATTCTCCTGTTGGTTTAAAATCAACATCTTCAGGTAATAGTAATGGTAAGTCTTTTTCATCTATTGGATGAGCATTACCTTCTGGATCATAAACAATTGGAATTGGGGCACCCCAATATCTTTGTCTGGATAACAACCAGTCTCTAAGTCTGAAAGTTGTTTTCTTTTCTCCCAAACCTTTTTCTTTTAACCATTCTTGCATTTTATTTGCAGCATCTTGCGAAGTCATTCCAGTAAAATCACCTGAGTTTACCAACTTCCCATATTCAGTGAATTTTTCATTATCTGTGATTTCTGCATCTTCTAATGGCTTTAAAACTTCAACAACAGCAATATTATATTTAGCTGCAAATTCTCCATCTCGTTCATCGTGTGCAGGAACCGCCATAATTGCACCTGTTCCATAAGACATTAATACATAATCCGCAACGTATATCGGAATCTCTGTATTATTAAATGGATTAATAGCTACCAAGCCCTCTATTTTCACTCCAGATTTATCTTTATTAACCTGTCTTTCTAACTCTGTTCTAGTTTCTGCATCTTTTAAATAAGTTTGAACTTCTTCAAAGTTTGATATTTGATCTTTATGTTCTTTTATTAATTTATGCTCTGGAGCAATAACCATAAAAGTAGCTCCGAAAATTGTATCTATTCTTGTTGTGAAAATTCTCAATTTTTCTAATGTAGTTCCATTGGAGGTGCTTTTAACCTCAAAATCAACTTCTGTTCCTTCACTCTTACCAATCCAATTTTTTTGCATTGATTTAGTACTCTCTGGCCAGTCTACTTTATCCAAATCTGTTATTAATCTGTCGGCGTAATCTGTAATTTTGTAAAACCATTGGCTCATTTCTTTTTGAACAACGGGTGTGTCGCATCTTTCGCATTTTCCATCTACAACTTGTTCATTAGCCAAAACAGTTTCGTCTTTAGGGCACCAATTTACTGGAGCTTTCTTTTTATATGCCAATCCTTTTTTATAAAGTTGTAAAAAGATCCATTGAGTCCATTTGTAGTAACTTGGCTCGTGTGAACCAACTTCCATGTCCCAATCTACACTAATTCCAATATTATTAATTTGTTCTATAAAAGTTTTAATTGCATCGTCTGTATTTTGTCTTGGAGGAACCCCAGTTTTAATAGCATAGTTTTCTGCCGGTAAACCAAATGCGTCCCAACCCATTGGTAATGTTACGTTTCTACCTTTTAATCTGTAATATCTTGCCATTATGTCGTTGGCAACCATTCCTTCTACGTGGCCTACATGTAAACCAGCTCCAGATGGATATGGGTAAGAATACAATGAATAGTATTTTTCTTTTGATTTATCTACCTCTGGAGTTTTATACAGCTTGTCTGCGAGCCATTTTTCTTGCCACTTTTTTTCAAATTCTTTTGGGTTGTATTTCTCGCTAGCCATATAAATTAGTTATAAGATATAAGTTTTCAGTTGCAAGTTTAATTTTAGCGTGTATATAGGATATTCGCAATTACTGACAACCACAAAGCAACCAAATTGCATTATCTGTTATAGGATATTTGTAATTTAAGACACAAGGGGTAATATTAACAATAACTCTTATCTTTAGTTTATGAGTAATGGTGACTTACGTCAGGCTTCAGACTGGGCTCTAAATGACGATGGCTTCTTAGTAGATTATGTAGAAGAAACAAATCTTGAAATTTCAATTATACTCGAAAGATTTGCAAGAGAAGTAACTTTAAGTGATGAGTACCTTCATAAATTTAGCCAATCGACACTAGACTCTCTAATTGTTATAAATTACATCAAAAGAATGCTTACTTACACGGGAGGAATGTTTACAGAACCCTTTGGAGAAACTCATTCATATCTTTCTTCTACACATCTTATTCAAACTCTTGGACTTGCATGTGTAGCAACAAGAGTACCTCTTCCCGATGGAAGATTTATTGATATTTATGTTAAGAATGATTTGGTAGACGATCTTATCCCAGAAACTTGGGATATTTATTTTAGAGAAAGCGCAGCAGAAGCATAATTTTTAGATATTTATTTTTTAAATTAATACTATGCCAGGTGGTCAACAAAGATTTAACGAAGAACTAGATAATCAAGCAGGAAAATACTTTAAAGAGATGGCGGGCCATATAAAAACCAGAATCGAAGCAATTAGACTTAATACAGACCAATTAGCTCGGTTTAAAAATATTGATCTTAATTCACCAGAAATGGGAAATCTTTTAAAAGCTATTCTTACAAGCGATACTGATTTCAGAGATCATATTGGAGAATCCTATACTTATGTAAATCCTGCGAATACATCTGAATTATGTAAGTTTGAGCAATCTATAACATTACCCGATGGAAGAAAAATTAATATATTTATTAGTTATGATCAACTAAAAAAACATACAAAAGATTTTTGGCAATTATATTATTCGGAAAGCGCAGCAGAAGCATAATTTTTAGATATTTATTTTTTAAATTAATACTATGCCAGGTGGT